>NZ_JANUES010000002.1:0-690862 GCF_024809075.1 Aeromonas sp. BIGb0445 | reverse complement strand
GTCGTTGGTTCAAATCCAGCCCCCGCAACCACACACAGTCTTGCTGTTCAACTATGAACATCAAGGCGCACTCAAGCTGGCAACTGCTCTGCCAGCTTGGGACAATTCGGACGCGGGGTGGAGCAGCTCGGTAGCTCGTCGGGCTCATAACCCGAAGGTCGTTGGTTCAAATCCAGCCCCCGCAACCACACACAGTCTTGCTGTTCACCTATGAACATCAAGGCGCACTCAAGCTGGCAACTGCTCTGCCAGTTTGGGACAATTCGGACGCGGGGTGGAGCAGCTCGGTAGCTCGTCGGGCTCATAACCCGAAGGTCGTTGGTTCAAATCCAGCCCCCGCAACCATTTTATTCTGTTCGTCTCTCTCCATTGCTCCCCCTTTAGCTGGCTAGACTCCCTCATCGGGGTTGCCTGCTCGTTGTTCGACCGCGCTGCCTGTCACTGATCTATGCCCTTTTTCATTGTCTGTATCCCATCAGCGCTCCGCTCAATGAGCTAGCAGCATGGCGATCTTTGCCTTCACTCAGGTATCATCGGCGCTCTTCTGTTTTTTCATGGATGAGGCTGCACCATATGCTCGATTTTTCCTATCAGGCCCCCAAGATAGACAACGATCCTCGGGATCTCGATCAGTTTATGGAACTGAGTTCCCCCCTCAAGTTATTGATCTGCCATCAGAGTCTGAAAGAGACGCTGCTTGCGCGCCCCGAGCTGGTTGCGGCCAGCCTACAAGCGGCCCTGGGGCAGGAGGGGCCTTATCTGTGCCCGATCATCGACTCTTCTGATCAGCAAGGGCTGCTTATCCTGATCTTCAGCCCGGCGCTGGGAACAGGCCATGAGCGCTTCAAACAGATCCGGCAATGGATAGCCCCCCTTGCCCAATACCAGACCGAGCAGCTGAGTCTGCATCTGGAAGGGTTCGAACCCGCCGAGAGGGCCCGACTCGGAGAGGTACTGCTTGCCTCCCTGCTGGCCGCCAACGTGACGCTGCCGAGCCAGAAGCGCGAGGCCAAGGCCAGGACCCCTTATCGCCTGCTCGCCAGCTCCCCCGCATTTCCCCTGGATGTGGCGCGTTTGTGTGCCGAGGCCGAAGGCAATGCCCTGGCCCGCCATCTTGGTGTGCTGCCCGCCTCCGTGCTCGATGCGCCCGGCTACCGGCAACGGGTGAAAGAGATGGCCGGTGTCGAGGGGTGGCAGTGTCAGGAATATGATGAGGCAGCCTTGAAGGCACTGGGGGCGGGGGCTTTTCTCGCCGTGAGCCGCGGCTCTCAGGATGGCCAGGGCGCCATCGTGAAGCTCAGTTATGAACCCGCAGGGGCCACCCGGCAGCTGGCCCTGGTGGGCAAGGGGATCTGTCACGACTCGGGCGGCTACAACCTGAAAGTGGGGGGCTCCATGTATGGCATGCACCTGGATATGGGTGGCAGCGCCGTGGCGCTGGGAACCCTGCTCGCCATTAGCCGGGCCAGGCTGCCGGTGAGGGTGCACTGTTGGCTGGCCATCGCCGAAAACCACATAGGCCCGGCGGCTTATCGCCCTGGTGAGGTGGTGACCGCCTGCAATGGCACCACCATCGAGGTGGTGGACACCGATGCCGAGGGGCGCATGGTGCTGGCCGATGCCCTGGCGCTGGCGGCGCGAGACGAGCCGGATCTTATCATCGACTACGCCACCCTGACCGGCGCCTGCAAGCGGGCGCTGGGCAGCCGTTACAGCGGTGCCTTCACCAACCAGGCCGAGTGGCTGACCTGCCTCATTGCGCTTGGGCAAGAGAGCGGGGAGCGGGTGTGGCCCTTCCCGCTCGACAGTGATTATGATGAGGTGCTGGAGAGCGAATGGGCGGATCTGTTGCAGTGCGCCCCCGGTGCCTCTCCGGATCATATCGATGCGACCCGTTTTCTCAGCCGTTTCGTGCCAGCCAACACCCCCTGGTTACATCTGGACTTGTCCGGCTACCGCCACAAGGGGGGCAATGGGGTGGTGGGCAGCGAGGTAACGGGCTTTGGGGTACGTTTCACGCTGAGCCTGTTGGCGAAATGGCAGGCCGGCAAGCTGGGATCCTGACTGGATCCCGTCCGCGCCCTGGCTGATAATGGTGCCCTGCTTGTCGGCCCGTTCGTCAAAGATGAGTGGCTTTGGCCTCGAAAGGCCACTCATTGCCAGGGGTTGACCACAGTTGAGCCCGTTTGGCCGGGTCAGCGCCAGCGTTCATTTTCCATGTAGTAAAGGATTGATATGAAGACGCCATCTTATGACTGGGTACTCTTTGATCTCGATGAAACCCTGCTGGATTTCCCGGTGGATCTCGCCTTGGAGCAGACCTTGCAGCTGCACGGTATCGTCGCGAACGAGGCGCGGATGAGTGAGTACCGTGAGCTCAATCATCGACTGTGGGGTCAGTACAACAGTGGTGAAATAGATGCCCAGCATCTGCAACAGACCCGTTTCTCCCCCTTCGTCCCAGCAGGGCTCGACCCCCTCGCCATGAATAATACTTTTTTGCAGCAGATCATTGCCCTGAGTCAGCCCCTGGATGGCGTACTGGAAACCTTGCTGCAACTGAAAGAGCGGGTGAGCATGGGCATCATCACCAACGGTTTCAGCCTGCCCCAGCGCGGCCGTCTGGCCAAACTTGGTTGGCACGACTGGTTCGCACCGCTGATCATCTCGGACGAGGTGCGAGTCACCAAACCGGCGGCGGCCATCTTCGAGCAGAGTCTGGCGCTGATGGGGAGACCGGATCCGGCCAGGGTGCTGATGGTGGGAGACAATCCCAAGACAGACATAGCCGGCGCGGCGGCCATGGGGTTGGCCACCTGCTGGTATAACCCCCAGGGTCAGGCGGGGGACTGTGCCCCGACCCACGAGATCCGCCACTTCAGCCATCTGGCCGAGATAGTCCTGGGATAACGGCGGTAATAATGCTGGGATAAAACAACGATGTCCCGCTCAACAAAACAGGCAGCCTCTTGTTGGCTGCCTGTTTTTTTATGTCATTGCGGGATCCTGCCCCTATTCATCAGGCCGGGCCAGCCTGTGCTGGATAAAACGCGCCAGCAGATTGACCCCCGATTCCATCACGGTTTCATCGAAGTTGAATGCGGGATGGTGGTGAGGCGCACTGAGATCGGCACCCAGGATGAGATAAGCGGCCTGACCACCATTGCGCTGCACCCGTTCGATGAGGAAACCGGCATCTTCACTGGCACCGAAGCGGCGGGTGTGCACCGTATTGAGGGCCATGGCGGCGGCCAGGGGGAGCAGCTCTTCAATCAGCTCAGGGCTGTTGTGGATGCCGATGGCTTCCCCTTGCTTGCGAATGAGATAACTCACCCCCTGCATCAGGGCGGCCCCCTCGACGATGCGTTGTACCTGGCCAAAGACATAGTCGTTGAGCGCCGGGCTGGCGCCCCGGGTTTCTCCTTGCAGGCGAGCCTGGCCGGGTATCACATTGCGACCGCTGCCACCACTGAGCTGGCCGACGTTGATGCGGGTCATGCCGTCGCGATGACGGGGGATGCCGAGCATGGCGGTGGTCGCCATACAGGCCGCCGCCAGGGCATTGCGGCCCGAATTGGGCTCGAGCCCGGCGTGAGCCGACTCCCCCATAAATTCCACATCAAACTTGGTCGAGCAGAGAAACTCGGTAGGGTTGAGGACCAGCTCGCCGCTGGTGGCATGAATGCCTATGTGCAGCGCCAGCAGCACGTCCACATCATCGAGCTGGCCACCTGCCGCCAGCGCCTTGCCGCCACGGCATCCCTCTTCCGCCGGTTGGAAGAACAGCTTTATGCGTCCCCCAAGCTGCTCGGCCTGGGTCATGATGCGCTCTGCCAGTACCAGGCCGATGGCGGTGTGGCCATCATGGGCACAGGCGTGCATCCAACCGGGATTGTGAGACTGCCATGCCTCCTGGGTGGGTTGGTGCTGCTCGCCACTCTCTTCGTCCACCTCAACGGCATCTATGTCGAAACGAAACCCCAGCGTCGGGCCGGGCCGTCCGCTATCCCACAGGCCCATCACGCCGGTCAGACTCTCGATGCGTGCCAGCCAGTCGGGGTTGGCACCTTGGCGCAGGGCTCGCTCTTTCTGCGCCGCTACATCGATCTGACGGCCCATCACCAAGGAACTGGCCAGCAGGGCATCTCCCAGCATGACGGTGAAACCGAGTTCATTGAGGCGGTGCGCGATGAGGGCGCTGGTGCGAAATTCACACCAGGCGGCTTCTGGCAGACGATGCAGATCGCGGCGCCAGTGGCGCAGGGTGTCGATAGTCATAACGGATCCCGAGAACAACTGAAGAGGGTTATTGTGGCCCTGGGGTGGGGCAGAGTAAATCGGTGATGGGGCCGCCCATAAGAGGTCGGACGAGCATGGGCAGCATGGGGAAATGCAGAAATGGCACAAAAAGCACAAACAAAAACACCAACCGTGAAAAAGTCACAGTTGGTGTCGATTAAACAGTCGTTTTCTGGTCAGTCAGTGAGGCACAAGGCGCCTCGCATGGCTCAAAACTGGGACAGTGAAGGCAGGGAAACTGCGACCAGAGTGAAAAACACAGTGAAAACTGCTGTAACTAAGAATTCGGTCATATCTTTTCTCCCTGGCTGGCTGTTGATGGATCCAAGATAACACAAAGAGAGATTAAAACAATGGCTCTTTGTGATAAATGGGGCATTTTTATGGCTTGAGCAACCAAGCGACCGTTTTTGCATGCTGGTGTTTGAAATGCACCCAAGTCGATGTGGTTAATGGAATGTTTCGACGGAAAACTATTTTAAATCCATTATTTTCAATAGCTTATTGTTCATTGATAACAGGTTTATAAATGGGTTTTGAATGAGGCTTTTTAGGTTTTCCCACTTTTAGAGAGCGTAAATGGCGATCCAGCCCAGTCAAAAGTTGTCGCCGAGCGCTGTTTTTGGCCGTCATACGGTGCCATGCCCCTCTGTAAGCAGATTTTTTGTAGGTGTCGATTTTATGATCTTATCTAACCCCATGACACTGCTCAGGCTTTGACCCGACAGAGCAGGGCGGTGCGATCAGACAGATAGCCAGGTGTGGGGAGCATGAAAGGAGCCTATTAAGAAGGAGAGCGAACAAGGCGGGAGCGGAGGAAAGCGATCAACAGGGCAGGGGGACGACATCGTATGGGCCTTTGCTTAATAAGCGATGACTGATGAACACTTAATTGTAAATATAATGAGGCAGCTGCTCTTGTAATTATTCATTTGGCTACTTTTCGCTGTAGTCAATGCGGAGTAAGATGCCTGCTCAATAAAAATAAGAATTAGGAGTTCGGGTGTGAAAACATTAGTAAGCGAGAGGGTATCGCCTTATATAAATCAATTATATGAATGCGGTATTAATGATTCTGACATTAAGCTGGTCGTGGACAAGTTTCGTCATGATCTCGGTGGCAGTTCAACCCTGTTTTTATTGCGCGATGATGACAAGAGCGACGGGATCAAGCTGTTTGCCAGCGGCTTGAACGATGCTCAGCAGCATTTCTATCTGCAGCATCATCGTCAGGATCTCTGGTTCAATCACTACCTGGATAAAGGATGCCAGGGGGTGGTCAGCGCCAACGAGATCTCCGACAACGCCGGCCTGCTCGCCAGCTTTGGCGCCCAGTTTGCCTTAGGGGGCGTGTGCCGGGTCAAGGATCATGGCTTGAGCTCTCTGTGCGGTTATCGCAGTGGGGCCCAGAGCGATTTCAACCTGCAAGAGAGGCATCTGGTTGCCGATACCTATGCCGGTCTTGCGGCCTGGAGTCAGCACTATTGGAATCTGCTTGCTCTGGAAACCCAGAATTACCAGCTGCAACAGCTGGTGCGTAACCACAATAAGCCGAGCGCCATCATTGATGGCAAGGGTTATATCCATTATTCCAACATGGCATTTAACCGCATCACGGATGAAAATGTGGAATTGCGCACCCTGACGGGCTTGTTCTCCCTGCATAGCAAGGAGCTGCAGCGTCAATTCAAAGAGATGCTTGCCGGCTTTGCATATCTGCTGCCCGGGGCAAGCGCTTATCTTTCCGTGCCCCGCCAATCCAATCTCAGGCCCTTGTTGATCCAGTGCACCCTGATGAGTGGCCTGACCCGGTTCGAGCGTTATGTGGAGTTGGTGCTGCGCGACCCTGAGCATGCGTTTAATCCCGATATCGAGGCCCTGGCCAGTCTCTATCCACTGACCATAGGGGAGAAAGAGCTGCTGATGCTGATGAGCAAGGGATACAGCAGCAATGACATCGCCCAATTACGGGGCGTGAAAGTGGAAACGGTGCGATCCACCCTCAAAGGGGTCTTCAAGAAGACAGATTGTCACAGCCAGAGCGAGCTGTTGTTGCTGCTGCAATCCATCTCCTGACATCGGCGAGCTATGCTAGACATGAGGCCGCCAATATAAGGCGGCCGAGCCAGATTTCTTAGGGGGTTCAACATGAAAGCATTAATGGCCAAGGACTATATGCAGGTGAGGCCCATCACCTTCAAGGCTGAGATGATGGTGCAATCTGCCGTCGCCAAGTTTATCAACAGCAATCAACTGGGCGGCCCTGTCATCGATGAGGCAGGTCACTTGATAGGCTGGGTCTCTGAGCAAGATTGCATCTCCGTCATGCTCAAGGAGGCCTATCACTGCGAGCAGGTGGCTCAGGTCAAGGATGTGATGCGCAAGGATGTGCTGACGGTCAACCCTGACACCAGCATGCTGGAGCTGGCCGAGATGATGCTGGGTCAGAAACCCAAGATGTATCCGGTGCTGGAGGGCGGCCGCCTGGTGGGGGTCATCAGTCGCCATGATGTGATGAAGGCCATTCACAATCAGCTCGATACCTGCTTCCTTCCCCGGGCTCACCACTGACAGCTCTTCACCGAGGCAGGGGTCTTCCCCTGCTTTTATCCTGACCCGCAACCTGACCGCGTTAATGCTTGCACCGCTCCCGCCCGCTCTTTAGGATCTGCCCCAGCTATCGATATGGCCCCCAGCGGGCTTTCTATAAGGAATCTGTACCTTGTCTCTCTCTATCGAGGCGCTGCGCCGCCGTCTTTCTGCCTGCATGAATCTGGATGCCCGCCGTCTATCCAGTCGACTTCATGGGGTCAAGAAGCTGCCACAAGACAAGCAAGAGTCTGTGCTGGAAACCATTGCCGCCGATCTGGACGCCGCCGAGCAGCGTTACCAGTCTCGCCTGGCCGGGGTGCCCGCCGTTACTTATCCAGACAACCTGCCGGTCAGCCAGAAGCAGGCGGAGATCGCCAAGGCGATTCAAGAACATCAGGTGGTGATCATCGCCGGGGAAACCGGCTCGGGCAAGACCACCCAGATCCCCAAGATCTGTCTGGCACTGGGACGCGGGGTGAAAGGTTACATCGGCCACACCCAGCCGCGCCGCTTGGCGGCCCGCACCGTGGCGGCCCGCATCGCCGAGGAGATGAAGTCCGAGCTCGGCCAATATGTCGGCTACAAGGTGCGCTTCACCGATCAGGTGAGCGAGCAGACCCACATCAAACTGATGACCGACGGCATCTTGCTGGCGGAGATCCAGCACGACCGCATGTTGACCCAGTACGACACCATCATCATCGATGAGGCCCATGAGCGCAGCCTCAACATCGACTTCATCCTGGGCTATCTCAAGCAGCTGCTGCCGAGGCGCCCCGATCTCAAGGTGATCATCACCTCGGCCACCATCGACCCCCAGCGCTTCTCCCGCCACTTCAACCAGGCGCCGGTGATCGAAGTATCGGGCCGTACCTATCCGGTGGAGGTGCGCTATCAGCCGCGCCCGGAAGGGGGTGACGATCGCGATGAGTTGCAGGGCATCTTCGATGCGGTGCAGGAGCTGGCCAAAGAGGGCTTGGGGGACATCCTCATCTTCATGAATGGCGAGCGGGAAATTCGCGACACCGCCGATGCCTTGAACAAGCTGGGGCTGCGTGACACCGAGGTATTGCCGCTCTATGCGCGCCTCTCCAACAGCGAGCAGAACAGGGTGTTTCAGCAGCACGCCGGGCGGCGCATCGTGCTCGCCACCAACGTGGCGGAGACCTCCCTCACGGTGCCAGGCATCCGTTACGTGATAGATCCCGGCACCGCCCGCATCAGCCGCTACTCCTGGCGCACCAAGGTGCAGCGCCTGCCCATCGAACCCGTCTCCCAGGCCAGCGCCAACCAGCGCATGGGCCGCTGTGGCCGGGTCGCCGACGGTATCTGCATCCGCCTCTACTCGGAGGAGGACTTCAACAACAGGCCCGCCTTTACCGATCCCGAGATCCTGCGCACCAACCTCGCCTCCGTCATCTTGCAGATGCTGGCGCTGGGGCTGGGCAACATGGAGGCCTTCCCCTTCGTCGAGCCACCGGAGTCGCGCCACATCAAGGATGGCCTCTCCCTGCTCAACGAGCTGGGGGCGGTCAAGGCGCTGCCTGCAAACAGGGAGCAGGACGGCAAGCTGCAACTGACCGAGACCGGTCGCCAGCTGTCGCGCATTCCTCTCGATCCACGGCTCGCCAAGATGGTGATCACCGGGGCGCAAACCGGCTGCCTGAGCGAGGTGATGGTGATCACCGCCGGCCTTAGCATCCAGGATCCTCGCGAGCGCCCCATGGAGAAGAAACAGGCCGCCGACGAGCAGCACAGGCGCTTCGAGGACAAGGAGTCCGACTTCCTCGCCTTCGTCAATCTGTGGAACTACCTGAAAGAGCAGCAGGATCTCCTGGGCAGCAACCCGTTCCGTCGCCTGTGCCAGAAGGAGTTCCTCTCATTCCTGCGGGTGCGCGAATGGCAGGATATCCACTTCCAGCTGCGCCAGACGGTGAAAGAGCTGGGCTTCAAGAGCAATGCCGAGCCTGCGGATTTCAAGACGGTACACTGCGCCCTGCTGACCGGCCTGCTCAGCCACATCGGCAACAAGGATCTGGAAAAGCCGGAGTTTCTCGGCGCTCGCAATGGTCGCTTCCATATTTTCCCGGCTTCGGGACTGTTCAAGAAGCCGCCCAAGTGGGTGATGGCCGCCGAACTGGTGGAGACCTCGCGCCTCTATGCCCGGGTCAACGCCAAAATTGAACCCGAGTGGGTGGAACCCCTGGCGGCGCACCTCATCAAGCTGCACCACAGCGATCCCCACTGGTCGAAGAAAAGCGGCGCCGTCATGGCCAAGGAGAAGGTGACCCTCTACGGCCTGACGCTGGTCAATGAGCGTCTCATCAACTTCAGCACCATAGACCCGGCCCTGTGCCGCGAGCTGTTCATTCGCCGCGCCCTGGTGGAGGGGGACTTCGAGACCCGCCACCGCTTCTTTAGCGACAACCGCAAACTGCTGGCTGAGGTGGAGGCGCTGGAGCACAAGTCGCGGCGCCGCGACATCCTGGTGGATGACGAAGACCTGTTCCGCTTCTATGATGCGCGGCTGCCGGAGGATGTCATCTCCAGCCGTCACTTCGACAAGTGGTGGAAGGAGGCGCAAAAGCAGAGCCCCGATCTGCTCAACTTCGAGAAAGAGATGCTGATGAAGGGGAATGCCGCCCACATCAGCGACTTCGATTACCCCAACTTCTGGCAGCAGGGGCGCCTCAAGCTCAAGCTGACCTACCAGTTCGAGCCGGGGGAGGCGGCCGATGGCGTCACCCTGCATATCCCGTTGCCGCTGCTCAACCAGGTCGAAGTGAAAGGCTTCGAGTGGCTGATCCCGGGTCTGCGTCATGAGCTGTTGGTGGCCCTCATCAAGTCGATGCCCAAACCGATGCGCAAGAACTTCGTACCGGCCCCCAACTATGCCGATGCGCTGCTCGCCAGCATCAATCCCGAGCAGGGGCCGCTGCTGGACGAGATGGAGCGCCAACTGCGGCGCATGACCGGCATCACAGTGCCCCGTGAGGCCTGGGACTGGGCGGCGGTGCCCGATCACCTGAAACTCACCTTCCGGGTGGTGGACGACAAACACAAGAAGGTGGCTGAGGCCAAGGATCTGGAGGCGCTCAAAGAGTCCTTGCGTGGCCGGGTGCAGGAGACGCTCTCCCAGGTCGCGGATGATGACATCGAGCAGTCCGGCCTTACCCTGTGGAGCTTCGGGGAGCTGCCCAAGGAGTACAGCCAGAAACGCAGTGGCTTTGAGATGAAGGCCTATCCGGCGCTGGTGGATCAGAAAGATTCGGTCGCCATCCAGCTGGTGGAGAGTCCGGTGACCCAGCAGCAGCTGATGTGGGCGGGCCAACGCCGCCTGATCCTGCTCAATGTGCCATCTCCCATCAAGTACCTGCAGGAGAAGCTGCCCAACAAGGCCAAGCTGGGGCTCTATTTCAACCCGTTCGGCAAGGTGGCGGAGCTGATTGACGACTGCATAGCCTGCGGCTGCGACAAGCTGATCGAGCGCCACGGCGGCCTGGCCTGGGACGAGGCGGGTTTCGAGGCGCTCAAGGAGTATGTGCGCGCCGAGCTCAATGATGCCGTGGTGGAGGTGGCTAGCCAGGTGGAAGCCGTGCTGACCCTCTCCTTTGATATCAAGAAGCGCCTCAAGGGCAAGATGCAGCTCGATACCGCCTTTGCCATGTCCGACATCCAGTTGCAGCTCGACAAGCTCATCCACAAGGGCTTCGTGACCGAGACCGGCTGGCAGCGATTGCCTGACTTGTTGCGCTACCTGCGCGCCATCGAGCGGCGCATGGAGAAGCTGGCCATCGATCCCAATCGGGACAGGGCTTACATGCTCAAGGTGCAGAGTGTCGAGAACGATTACAAGGCGCTGCTTGCCAAGATGCCCAAGTCCCAGCCGATCCCCCCCGAGGTGGCCAACATCCGCTGGATGATCGAGGAGCTGCGGGTGTCGTTCTTTGCCCAGCAACTGGGCACCCCCTATCCGGTCTCGGATAAACGGGTGCAGAGTGCCATCGCTCAGTGCTAACCTGATGGCACGGCGGGGTTGACAGGGAAAGTCGCCTTGCTAGCCATTGATTAGTCGAGATAAAAAGGAGCAGGCATGCTTGGACTCTGGTTAGGGATGGCATTGGTGAACATCAGTGGGTATCAACCCATTGCCGAGCAGACCTGGGTCAGCCTGAACCCTGAATATTATCCGCTGCGCCAGGCGCCACCGCCCATCTTTGCCGCCTGGCACGGCAACCAGTATCCCCCCCTGGCCAGTCGCCAATACAAGGGGCATTGGCAAGTGCTGTTCCCGGCCAGGTTGGTCCCTCCATTCGACTTGTTCGAGGGGCAGGCCCAGCTTTCCCGTGCCTATCTGGCCCGGTTGGAGCGTATCGACGAGATGGCTTATGGCATCGCCAGCGTTGAACCGGCGAAACCGGCCACGCTCAATCAGGAGCAGCGGCTCGAACAGGCCACCAGCCATGTGCCCGTGCTGCCCGAGTTCACACTTCCCAATCAATATGGCCTCCTGCTGGCATCCCCCCTGCTCAGTGACCGGATGCCCCATCAGGGGCAGGTACAGCCTCAGGGCCAACCGGAACGGGTCGAGTCAACCCTGGCAAGAGGGGAGGAGAGCGGTGGCATCTGTCACAGGGTGGCACCCGGCGAGACCTTGTGGCGCATCGCCAGCACCCTGGCCAAGGGGGAGGGCGGGGACACCTACAGCTATCTGCTGGCGCTCTATGAAACCAATCGCCAGCAGCTGGGAGTCAAGCCTGTGGTCAAGACCGGGGATGCCCTGCGCTGCCCGGCGCCACAATTGCTGGCCCGTTTCGAGGCGCTCAGCCCCGCCGAGCGTCATCAGCAGTTCAATCGACTCGATGGCAGTCTGTAACCTGTCTTGTCACTGCCGTGATAGCCATGCTATTATCCGCGCTCGTTTTGCGAGGTGCTGATCGGTCGCAGTCAGCATCATAAAGTCATCTACATAGAGATAACCAATATGTCTTTCATATTCGAAGCTGAAGTCCGTTCTGACCTGGGGAAAGGTGCGAGCCGCCGCCTGCGTCATGCTGACCAAGTTCCTGCCATCATCTACGGTGCAGGCAAAGAAGCAGTGTCCATCACTGTTGACCACAAAAAATTCATCATCGCCCAAGCCAAGCCGGAGTTCTACGAATCCGTGCTGACCCTGAAAGTGAACGGTGAAGAAGTCAACGTGAAAGTGAAGGCTATCCAGCGTCACCCGGTGAAAGCCAAGCTGGTGCACATGGACTTCATCCGCGTCTAAGCCTCGCTTAGCACGTGATAAAAACACCTCCCTTGTGGAGGTGTTTTTTTATGTCTGCTTTTCACTTGAAAGGCGGGTGGCGAGCGTGCCTTGCCCGCTCAGTGTTTCGGCAGGTTGCCGCCACCTATCACCTCCACAAGCAGGGGGAGCCGCCCTTCGGGGTGCTTCCCCCTTGATCACCAGACGGGCTGGGTGAGATAGGGATTGCTGACTCGCTCGCGGCCAAAGGTCGAGCTGGGGCCGTGACCCGGCACGAAGACGATGTCATCGCCGAGGGGCAACAGGGTCTCGGTGATCGAGCGAATGAGGGTGGCGTGATCGCCACGGGGAAAGTCGGTGCGACCTATGCCACCGGCGAACAGCACATCGCCGACCCAGGCGAGCCGCTCACGCTGGCTGAGCAATACCACATGACCCGGGGTGTGGCCGGGGCAGAAATAGACCTCCAGCTCGCAGTTGCCGACTGTCACCTTGTCGCCCTGCGCCAGCCAGCCGTCCGGGCTGAAGGCGGGGGTGTGGGGGAAGCCGAACATCTGGCTCTGCTGGGGCAGCATGTCGAGCCAGAAGGCATCTTCCTGGTGGGGGCCGATGATCTTGACCCCGGTCTGCTCGCGCAGCTCGGCGGCGGCGCCCACGTGGTCGAGGTGGCCGTGGGTCAGGATGATCTTCGCCAGCACCAGATCGTGCCGGGCGATGGCGGCCAGCAACTTGTCAGCCTCGCCACCGGGGTCGATCAGCGCGGCCTGGCGGGTCTCGTCACACCAGATGAGGGAGCAGTTCTGGGCGAAAGGGGTGACCGGGATCACCTCGAACTTCAACATGGGGATCGCTCCTGATTGATCTCGGCGGCATGCTGCTCGGCGAAGAAGGCGAGGCAGGCCTGCTTGTCACCGCGAAAGCGGATCCGCTCGCGTTTGTTGTTGAGCTGATAGAGATACATGGGATCGTAGTAACGAGTCAGCAACAGCCGGATCCAGGCCAGGTGCAGCGCGGTATTGCCGCTGCTGGCCTGCTCCGCCAGGGCTGTTTGCATCAAGCCATCCAGCTCCCGGTGATCCTTGTCGCCGAGCCGCTTCTTGAGGCGCGCCAGGGCTTCGGTCAGGTAGCCGGCAAACAGCGGCCAGCCAGCCTCTGGCCCGTGCATCTCCTGGTAGCGTGACCAGAGATCCTGCACGTAGTCGACCCGGATCTGTTCGGCACGTTCTTCCTGGGGCACATCCACCACCACCAGCGGGGCCTGGCACATGGCCTCATACAGGCTCAGTGGCAGGGCGCAGCGGCCGATGAGGCGACTCTCGTCTTCCACCACGAAGGCCCGCTCGCCCAGGTGACGACGCTTGAGCAGCTCGATGGCCAGCTTGTTTTCGAAGTTGATGTTGCTGGGTTGGCCTCCCGGCAACTGGCCAAAGGAGGAGCCCCTGTGATGGGCATGGCCCTCCAGATCCACCGCCTGGACAACCTGCTCCAGCATATGGGTCTTGCCGGAGCCGGTCATGCCGGTCAGCACTGTCCAGCCACATTCGGCCGAGGCGCTCTCCTGGGTATCTATCAGAAAGCGGCGCAGCTCCTTGTAGCCACCGGCCACCCGGGGGCGGGTGACCCCGGCCTCATGGAGCCACTGCTGCACCGTCTGGGAGCGCAGGCCGCCGCGAAAGCAGTAGAGCAGGGCATCGGGCTGCTGGCGCAATTGCGCCAGCCAGCCATCGAGACGCGCTGCCCGCACGGCGCCCCCCACCAGCTTGTGGCCGAGGGCAATGGCGGCCGCCTGGCCCTGTTGCTTGTAACAGGTGCCGACCTTGGCACGTTCTTCATCGGTCATCAGCGGCAGGCTGACGGCATGGGGGAAGGCCCCCTCCTTGAACTCGACGGGGGCGCGCAGGTCGATGAGTGGCACATCCTTGAGGAAAATAGTGGCCAAGTCCGTGGCGAGTGGCAGCGAACTCATTGAATGACCTCGATAAAGCGTTCGCCATCCTTGACCATCAGCTCGCCGACCGGGGAGAGGGAGAGCCCGGCCGCACGGGCGATGCTCAGCAGCGTGGCCTCGCTCTCTTTACCGACGGCCACCAGCAGGCCACCGCTGGTCTGGGGATCGCACAGGATATTGCGGGTGCGATCACTCATGGCATCGAGCTTGTCACCATAAGAGTCGAAGTTGCGCAGGGTACCGCCCGGCACGCAGCCCTCATCCAGGTAGTAATCCACCTCGTCCAGCAGCGGCAGCGCCTTGAAGTTCAATCTGGCGCGCAGCCCGGATCCTTCGCACATCTCCAGCAGGTGGCCCGCCAGACCGAAACCGGTCACATCCGTCATGGCATGCACGCCGGGCAGGGCCGCAAACTGCTGACCAATCTTGTTGAGGGTGCACATGGCCTCGGGGGCCAGTTGCTCATGCTCGGGTTTGAGCTTGCCCTTCTTCTGGGCCGTGGTGAGGATGCCGATGCCAAGGGGCTTGGTCAGATAGAGAATGTCGCCCACCTGGGCGGTGTCGTTCTGCTTGATGGCATCAAGCGGCACTATGCCGGTCACCGCCAGACCGAAGATGGGCTCGGGGGCATCGATGCTGTGACCGCCGGCCAGGGAGATCCCCGCCTCGTGGCACACCTGGCGACCGCCATCGATCACCTGCTGTGCCACTTCAGGCGCCAGGGTGTTGATGGGCCAGCCGAGGATGGCGATGGCGACGATGGGTTTGCCGCCCATGGCGTAGATGTCGCTGATGGCATTGGTGGCGGCGATGCGGCCAAAGGTAAAAGGGTCATCGACGATGGGCATGAAAAAATCGGTGGTGGAGACGATGCCCTGGCCGTTGCCGATATCGACCACGGCGGCGTCATCCTTGCTGCTGTTGCCGACGATCAGGGTGGGATCATCGAAGCCCGGGATCTGGCTCTTGAGAATGGTGTCGAGCACCTTGGGAGAGATTTTGCAGCCACAGCCAGCGCCGTGGCTGTATTGGGTCAGACGAATGGAAGACATAGTTACCCCTTATGCAGAGGCGCTCGTGGCGCCATCTTGATAAACGCGCGGGCTCTGTCGCAACAGCCGGTATCGCAACAATGCACCGCAAATACGGGTGGCCTCGGTGCCAACGGGGGCAGCGATGTCAGGTCGCCATGAATGGCAACCAGGCCGGACGGGGAGGAGGGGCGACAAGGTGCGCCAGAGCAGCCCCGCCAAGGGCCACAGGACGGGACATTATGCCACAAAGGGGATAAGGGGTTCGAACTGGAATTTGACCCAGGCAGGGTGGCGGCTATGTCGGTACTTGTCCGAGGCGAGGCGAATTTAAGTGGGTTGCCATTGACAACGCGCATGCCATGAGGGCGGCAGGACGGGCATTAACCAAGGCTGTACGGCATAGCAGTAAGTAAAAAGAAACTTTTGATAAAACACATGGTTAAGTGTAGTTTGGAGCCGAGGGGGTCTTCGCAATTTATCAAATCCAGACCTCCCCCTGCATCGTGGTTTTACATCAGACAACTCATGCGCTGTGGCTGCGTTTGCTGGTTTTTTTTCATGATGACGGGGGCAAGGGGTGAGAGTGACGTCGGGTCAAGGGGGAACGGGCGTGTCCCATGTCGGATCCTGACCTGACGGTATTTATCTTAATGATCCCCACAGTCCTCAATTGCACTAGGCTGATGTGCGATGGTTTCATATAGCACGACCTTCTGGAAAAACATTAACCATGACAGAGGAATACCTTATGAATTCGAGTGTCAATCTCCCTAAAAAATCGGCCATGAAGGGGCGACTGCTGCTGAGCAGCGCCATCCTGCTTGCCATGCAGGGGCCCGCTTTCGCGGCAGAATCTGCCGTTCAGAAAGAGGCAACGACAGCG
Organism: Aeromonas sp. BIGb0445; assembly: GCF_024809075.1. Lineage (NCBI taxonomy): Bacteria > Pseudomonadati > Pseudomonadota > Gammaproteobacteria > Aeromonadales > Aeromonadaceae > Aeromonas > Aeromonas sp. BIGb0445. The sequence goes on along the minus strand of NZ_JANUES010000002.1, from coordinate 674,855 downwards.
ACCAAGGCGGCCAATGATGCCCTCTACAAGCAGCTCCCTTTCGCCAACAAGACAGATTTCACCAATGCCCATAAAGGCTTTATCGCCGCGCTGCCAGATGCAGTGATCAAGGGCGAGCAAGGCAATGTGATCTGGGATCCGGCCAAATACGCTTTCATCAAGGAGGGGGACAAGGCACCCGATAGCGTCAACCCCAGCCTCTGGCGCCAGTCGCAGTTGATCAACATCAGTGGTCTGTTTGAGGTCACGGATGGCATTTACCAGGTGCGCAACCTCGATCTGTCCAACATGACCATCATCGAAGGCAAGGATGGCATCACCATAGTGGATCCCTTGATTTCGGCGGAGACAGCCAAAATTGGTCTGGATCTCTACTACAAGCATCGCGGCAACAAACCGGTCAAGGCCGTGATCTACACCCACAGCCACGTCGACCACTATGGCGGCGTCAAAGGGGTAGTCAATGAAGAGGACGTCAAGTCCGGCAAAGTCAAGGTCTATGCCCCCGAGGGCTTCATGGAGGCGGCCGTAGCCGAAAACATCATGGCTGGCAACGCCATGAGTCGCCGCGCCAGCTACATGTATGGCAACCTGCTGCCGCCTGATGCCAAGGGGCAGGTGGGGGCCGGGCTTGGTACCACCACGTCCGCCGGTACCGTGACCCTGATTGCGCCAACGAATTACATCACCAAGACGGGTCAGAAAGAGAGTATCGATGGCCTGACCTATGAATTCATGATGGCACCGGGCTCCGAAGCGCCAGCCGAGATGCTCTGGTTCATCGAAGAGAAGAAGGCCATCTCTGCGGCCGAAGATGCCACCCATACCCTGCATAACACCTACTCCCTGCGTGGCGCCAAGATCCGCGAGCCGCTGCCCTGGTCCAAGTATCTGAATCAGGCTCTGACCATGTGGGGCGACAAGGCTGAGGTGATCTTCGCCCAGCACCACTGGCCTACCTGGGGGAACGAGGAGGTCACGACACTGCTCAAGTCCCAGCGCGACCTCTATCGCTATATCAACGATGAAACCCTGCGAATGATCAACCACGGCTATACCCGTGACGAAATCGCCGCCAAGTTCAAGCTGCCGGACAACCTGGCCAACACCTGGTCAAGCCGGGGCTACTATGGCTCCATCAGCCACAACGTCAAGGCGACCTATGTGCTCTATCTGGGCTGGTTTGACGGTAACCCGGCCACCCTGGATGAGCTACCGCCGGTGGAGGCCGCCAAGAAGTATGTCGATTACATGGGGGGAGCCGACAATATCCTGAAAAAAGCGAAAGAGGATTTTGCTCAAGGCAATTATCGCTGGGTGGCTCAGGTCGTGAGCAAAGTGGTGTTTGCCGATCCGGATAACCAGGCGGCTCGCGCCCTGGAAGCCGATGCCCTCGAACAAATGGGTTATCAGGCCGAATCCGGCCCGTGGCGCAACTTCTACCTGACTGGAGCCAAGGAGCTACGCGGGGGTGTCACAAAGCTGGCTACCCCGAATACCGCCAGCCCGGATACGGTGCGTGCCATGTCACTGGATATGTTCTTTGACTACCTGGCAGTGCGTCTGAACAGTGAAAAGGCGGGCAATGCCCATGCAATGCTGAACTTCGACTTCGGTGATCAAGGAGGGAAGTACAAGATCGAGCTGGAAAATGGTGTGCTCAACAACACCGCCAATGCCCAGGACGATAAGGCCGATGCGACCATCACGCTCTCGCGCGATGTGCTCAATAACCTGCTGCTCAAGCAGACCACCTTCGAACAGGCGGTGGCTGCAGGGGACATCAAGATCAACGGCAATGCCGATAAACTCAAGGAAGTGCTCAGCTATCTGGACAACTTCGAGTTCTGGTTCAACATCGTTACCCCATGATCAAGCCATTAGCTCGACTCCTGCTCTGCGCCCTGGTCCTGGGGGCTTCCCCCACGACCAGGGCTTGCGGCTATGACATGGCCTGGGATAATCCCTTCCAGCTCAGTTGGCCAGGCTCTTTCGATGTTGCGCTGGCGACGGCAACTGCCATCTCTGCCAACAAATTGGATCCCATTTTGGCCATCACGGGAAAAGAGGGATTTGGCCGTAGTTATCAATGGCTGAACCAGCTTAGATCAACCCTGAAAACGACCGGTATCCCGGGCAATGTGTCGATACTGTTGGTCGACTCCGGGCTTTGGTCACGATTAAGGGGCAAGCAGACCCTGCTGTTGCAGAGTCACACCCAGGGGCCCGTCGAGGGTGACAGGGTGGTGCTGCTGAGCGAGGCAACCATCGATGCCTTGCTGGCGGGTCGCCTCTCCGCCAAGGAGGCGATACATCTGGGGGTCATGACGGTCAACAATGATGCGGATGGTGCTTTTTTGCAGCAACTGGATCAGGCCTTGGCCACGAGATCTGCCGAGAGCTGAGATGCGCTTCATAACGAACAAAGCCGCCAGTCAGGCGGCTTTTTTATTGGCGCGATGTCGACGTGACAGGGAGTTAACCAGGGAGGGCTCGCTAGGTGCCACATATGGGCTGTCCAGTGCTGCCGGACGGTAAAGGTCGGGAGAAGGGATAGACTGGATCTAGCCCATCACAGTGTTTGAGGAGAATGCCTCATGAAACTCTACGCCCACCCCTTCTCGTCTTACAGCCAGAAAGTGCTGATCGCCCTCTACGAGAATGCCATCTCGTTTGACTATCGGAACCTCGAAGATCCGGCGGCCAACGCCGAGCTTGTCGCCCTCTGGCCGCTCAAGCGTTTCCCGGTGCTGCTGGACAATGGCCGCACCATCCTCGAGAGCAGTACCATCATCGAGTACCTCCAGCACTGTCACCCCAGCCCCGTTCAGCTGATCCCGGAGGGGGAGGCGGGGCTAGAGGTTCGCATGCTCGATCGCCTGTTCGACAACTATGTGATGACGCCGATGCAGAAGGTGGTACTGGACGGCTTGCGTCCAGATGGTGACAAGGATGCCTCTGGGGTGGCACAGGCGCGCGATTTGCTGGGCAGGATCTACCCCTGGCTCGACGATCGCCTGGTCGGACGCTGCTGGATAGCCGGCGATCGCTTCACCCTGGCCGATTGCGCCGCCGCCCCCTCACTCTTTTATGCCGACTGGGCCCACGAGATCCCCTCTCTCTATACCCGGCTGCGGGACTATCGCGCTCGGCTGCTGAGTCACCCCTCCATCGCGCGCACCGTGGACGAGGCGCGCCCCTACCGCCACTATTTTCCGCTCGGGGCGCCCGCGCGGGATTAGCGACATTGGCCAGGCCAATGGTGACCGGCACTGTGATGGCGAGTGGCGCCGGTATCTCCGATGGCAGGTCGTCACCTGGCACAAGAGAGAGGCCCGCAATCGCGGGCCTCTTTTTGGCATGTTTTGGGTGGGTCATCCCCTCAGGAGAGATGTCGGGGAGGGCGCCCTTAGCGGGCGCGCACCACCATGCCCTTGAGGTAGAAGCCTTCCGGATAGGCGGTGCCGATGGGGTGATCCGAGGCCTGGGTGAGCAGCTCCAGGATCTGGGCATCGCGACCGGCATCGAGGGCCGCATCGGCCACTATCTTCTGGAACAGACTCTGCTCCATCAAGCCGGTGCAGGAGTAAGTCAGCAGCACGCCACCCGGCGCGAGCAACTGGAACGCCAGCATATTGATGTCCTTGTAGCCACGGCAGGCGCCCAGCAGCTGGGCCTTGCTGTCGGCAAACTTGGGCGGATCCAGCACGATGACATCGAACTTCTCGCCCTTCTCGCGGTATTCGCGCAGCAGCTTGAACACGTCATGGCGCACGAACTGGGTGTTGGAGACATCCAGGCCGTTGAGCTCGGCGTTCTGACGGGCAACGTCCAGGGCGTTCTGGGAGAGATCGACGTTGACCACTTCCCGGGCGCCACCCTTGAGGGCATAGATACCAAAGCCGCCGGTGTAGCAGAAGCAGTTGAGCACCCGCTTGCCTTCGGCGTACTTGGCGGCGGTCTGACGGTTGTCGCGTTGATCCAGATAGAAACCAGTCTTGTGACCGTTGCGGATGTCCACCAGGATCTTGACGCCGCCGTTCTCCTCGATCACCACAGGCTCGTTCGGTGTCTCGCCATAGATGACGCCAGTGCGCTCTTTGAGCCCCTCTTTCTTGCGCACCGCCACGTCGGAGCGTTCATAGATGCTGCACTCGGGGTAGAGGGTACGCAGGGCTTGGGTGATCAGCTCGCGCTGGAGCTCGGCACCGGCAGACAGAATTTGGCACACCAGGAAGTTGGCGTAACGGTCTATGGTCAGACCCGGCAGGCCATCGGATTCGGCGGCGCACAGGCGATAACCGGTGAGGCCCTGCCGCTTGATCAGCGGATCCCGGGACTCCTGGGCATAGGAGAGGCGACGAATGAAGAAGTCGAGATCGACGGCCTCGTCTTTATCGAAGGTCCAGACCCTGGCGCGGATCTGGGAGCTGCCGGACCAGGCGCCCCGGGCGAGCCACTTGCCATCGTTGGAGTAGATCTCGACGGTGTCGCCATCGATGGGGTTGCCCTGCACCTTGTCGATCCCCTTGGAGAAGATCCAGGGGTGACGGCGCAGCAGGGATTTTTCGCGGCCTTTGACGAGATAGATGGAAGCGCTCATGGGAGTTGCCAGATGGTCAAAAGAAATGGGGCCACATTCTATGTGGCCCCTCCCAAAAACTCAAAGGCAAAACGCAGTGGTGATGGGTTGAGTCAGATCTTGAGACCACGCAGAGCCTGTGTCAGCTCCGTTGCCGTGGCCTTGAGGCCTGCGGTACCGGCCACCGAGGCGCTGGCGGACTCTTCCACCTGGCTCGCCTCGTGACGGACCCGGTCCAGATTGCGGCTGATCTCCTCGGCCACCGAACTCTGCTGCTCGGAGGCGGTGGCTATCTGGGTGCTCATCTCCAGCACCGCATCGCTGTGGTGGCTGAGCTTCTCGATATCCAACCCCACTTCGGCGATCAGACGCTGGCTCTGCTCGGCGCGCTCGACGGTTTTTTCCATGATGTCGTTGAGTGCGCCCGTGCCCCCTTGCAGCTCTTCGATCATCTTCTGGATCTCGACCGTGGCTTGCTGGGTGCGGCTGGCCAGGGTGCGTACCTCATCGGCGACCACCGCGAAGCCACGACCCTGCTCACCGGCCCGGGCCGCCTCGATGGCGGCATTGAGCGCCAGCAGATTGGTCTGCTGGGAGATGGCATTGATGACGGCGATCACCTCGTTGATGCGATTGGCGTTGTGGGTCAACCGCTCCACCGCGCCAGAGGCATTGCCTATCTCGCTGGCCAGGGTGCTGATGGCCTCTATGGTACGGGTCACCCGGTTGGCGCCCTGGTTGGCCTCGTCACTCGACTGGCGGGTCTGGGCCAGGGAGTCATTGGCATTGCGGGCGACCTCGCGAATGGCGGCGGACATCTGCTCCATGGCGGCGGCCAGGGAGTCCATGTGCTGGCGTTGATCCATGGCGAGGGATTCGCCGTCACTGGCATGTTCGCGAAACTCGTCGGCGGCCATGGTGAGGGCTTCAGCAGACTCTTCCACCAATTGCACTATCTTATGCTGACGGTCGGTAAATCTGTCGATGCTGCCCGCCAGCACGGAAAACTCGTCCCGGACCGGGAAGAAGTTGAGGCGATGGGTGAGATCGCCGTCAGCCACCGTCTGCAGGGCCTTGTTGGTGGAGTAGAGGGCGCCGGATACGAAGGTCATCAGATAATGGGTGACCAGTGCCATCAGCGCGGCCACCAGGGCGATGACGGTGAGGGTGCTGCCCTGGTTGTCCCAGGGGGAGAACTGGCTGGCATCCAGGGTGGCGGTGAGGTAGCCCGCCTGACCGGCACTGGCGGTGACGCTGCGGTGCTCGCCCTGCTCACTGATGCCAGGAGTACCGCTGGGGCTTAAGCTCAAGCCGGCAGGCAGGGTCAGGGTCGGTTGCTGGCTGACCAGCTGCGCCGTGGTCTCCACCTTGCTTTGCAAGGCGTCGAGGCGCAGCTGCATCTGCTGGGCGTGGCTGCTCGATAGCAGATACCAGGAGAGTACCGCGATGAAGATCAGCGGGCACCAGAAGGTGATGAGGAATTTTTCACTGATGGTGAGATGAATGAGATAGCGGTCAACCCAACGAAACTTTACTTCTTTCATAATGGTATTTGCATCCTGCACAACAGAGAGTGTCGGCATCATTATCGGCTTGCCCTCTCATTGCTTAAGGAAAAGGTGTGAAAAATGGGAGAGCAAGCGTTTTCGGTCAAGGTGTTTGGGCGAGTGCAAGGGGTGGGCTTTCGCTACTTCACTCAGGAGCGAGCCTTGCAACTGGGCTTGAGGGGGCATGCCTATAACCTGGAGGATGGCTCGGTCGAGGTCGTGATCTGCGGACCCAGGGAGCAGGTACAGATGATGCTGGGTTGGCTCGAACACGGTCCGCGCACCGCCGCCGTGACCCATATCGAGTATTTGGCCCATGAGGGGGAGGTCAGGGCGGGTTTTCACATCAATTAGCGCTAGGCCATCACGCCCGGACGGCCTGCTTGTTGGCGGTTCCGGGCAGGTGATGGGTCATATCAAGGTGACAGATCCGCCCCCCTGGGGGTGACAGTGCCGGTGCGTTGGCATTGCCATGATGGGCATGGCAATAAACAGGAGTGACTTCATGGACGATCCCTTACGCGAGCGACTGCTTGATCAGGCGCGTGCCCTCATCAATCACTATTGGGCCGCGACCCTGGCCCTGCGCCAGCAGGCGGGCCTGGAGCAAGTCCATGGCTACCGCATCGCGGCGCGCAGGCTCCATGCCCTGCTGGCCCTGTGGCGCCCGCTCATTTACCACCCCAGGCTGGAGCGCCGGCTGCTGAATTCGGTGCGCCGTCTCTCCCCGTTGCGGGATGAACAGGTCTACGCCAGCCATTTCTTGCATCATAAGGCCGCGAACAAAGGGGATGAGAAGGAGGGCAAGGGGGCAGTAGCTGAGCCTGTGCCACCCAAGGTGAACATGCTGGCGGTGGCCCTCGACGGCTGGCTCGATGCGGTACAACAGGTGCCAGCAGGCTTTGATCCACTGCCCTGGTATCGGCTCCAGCTTGGTCTGCGACTGAGCCTGCTGCTCAACCAGAGTGATGATGAACAGAGCGCCAAATCCAAGAAGCTCAAGAATGACAAACTGTTGCGCCAATGGCACAAGGCCCGGGTCGAGATCAAGCAACTCCGCTATGGCTGCGAGCTCTTGGTGGCCATGGGGGCGGGGGATCCGGATTGGTTGACCCTGCTTGGCCGTTGGCAGGAGCAGTTGGGTCAGCTGCAAGATGGCCGGCAGTGGTACAAGCGGCTGCGCCGGGAAAAGAGCACCGCCAAGCAGCAACGGCTGTTGCGGGCCCTGCGCAAGAAAGGGGGCTGGCAGCTACAACGGCTCTCCTGTCAGCGCGGTGAACTCGTTGGGTTGAGCCTCTTGATGCTCAAGGTCGATTGAGGCGCGGCGGCCAATCAAGCGCGGGGATTGCCACTCATCAGCCTTGGCGAGGGTGAGACAAACAAGGGGCCCATTGGGCCCCTTGTTTGGTAATGGCGCGGAGTTTACTTGACCCGCATGCCTGGCTGGGCGCCGTCCTGGGGCTCCAAAATCCAGAGATCTTTTCCACCGGGGCCCGCGGCCAGCACCATGCCCTCTGACATGCCAAAGCGCATCTTGCGCGGCGCCAGGTTGGCCACCATCACGGTCAGCTTGCCTTCCAGATCTTCCGGGTTGTAAGCGGACTTGATGCCGGCGAACACCTGACGGGTCTCACCACCGAGATCCAGCTGCAACTTGAGCAGCTTGTCGGCCTCAGGCACCGCGTCGGCCTTCTTGATCAGTGCCACCCGCAGGTCAATCTTGGCGAAATCCTCATAGGAGATGGTCGGGCTGATGGGGTCATCCGCCAGCGGGCCGGTGGGCTTGGGGGCCTGCTCTTTGGCCAGATCTTCCTTGGAGGCTTCGATCATGGCCTCAATCTTGGCCGGTTCGATGCGGGCGAACAGCGCCTTGAACGGGGCCAGCTGATGATTGGTGAGCGGCTGGGCCACCCCTTCCCAGCTGAGGGTCTCATTCAAGAAGGCTTCGGCGCGCTCGGCCAAGAGTGGCATGACGGGCTTGAGATAGGCCATCAGCACCCGGAACAGGTTGATGCCCACGGAGCAGACATCTTGCAGCTGCGCATCCGCGCCTTCCTGCTTGGCCAGCACCCAGGGCGCCTTGTCATCGACGTAGCGGTTGGCCTTGTCGGCCAGGGCCATGATCTCGCGGATGGCGCGGCTGAACTCGCGGGCCTCGTAGGCCTCTGCGATGGAGGCGCTGGCGCTGGCGAACTCGTTGTAAAGCTCGGGTTCGCTGCAGCTATCGGCCAATTTTCCATCGAAACGCTTGGTGATGAAACCGGCGTTGCGGGAGGCCAGGTTGACCAGCTTGTTGACCACATCGGCGTTGACCCGGGAGACGAAGTCTTCCAGGTTCAAGTCCAGATCGTCGATGCGGCTGTTGAGCTTGGCGGCGTAGTAGTAACGCAGGCACTCCGGATCCAGGTGCTTGAGGTAGGTGCTCGCCTTGATGAAGGTGCCCTTGGACTTGGACATCTTGGCGCCGTTGACGGTCACATAACCGTGCACGTTGACCTTGGTCGGCTGGCGGAAACCCGCCCCTTCCAGCATCGCCGGCCAGAACAGGCAGTGGAAGTAGGCGATGTCCTTGCCGATGAAGTGATAGAGCTCGGTGGTGGAGTCTTGTCGCCAGTAGCTGTCGAAATCGATGTCGCCGCGCTTGTTGCACAGGTTCTTGAACGACGCCATGTAGCCGATGGGGGCATCCAACCAGACGTAGAAGTACTTGCCCGGCGCCCCCGGGATCTCAAAGCCGAAGTAAGGGGCGTCACGGGTGATGTCCCACTGCTGCAGGCCGCTCTCGAACCACTCCTGCATCTTGTTGGCCATCTCTTCCTGGATGGCGCCGGAGCCGCGCACCCAGCCGGCGAGCCAGGTTTCGAACTGGGGCAGGTCGAAGAAGAAGTGCTCGGAGTCCTTCATCACCGGGGTGGCACCGGAGACGGCGGACTTGGGATCGATGAGCTCGGTTGGGCTGTAGGTCGCGCCGCAAGCATCGCAGTTGTCACCGTATTGCTCGGGGGACTTGCACTTGGGGCAGGTGCCCTTGACGAAGCGATCCGGCAGGAACATGGACTTTTCCGGATCAAACAGCTGAGTGATGGTGCGGCCCTTGATGAAGTCGCCATCCTTCAGCCGCCCGTAGATCTGCTCCGCCAGCGCGCGGTTCTCGTCGCTGTGGGTGGAGTGATAGTTGTCAAAACTGATGTTGAAGCCGGCGAAGTCGGTCTGATGCTCCTCGGACACGGCCGCGATCATCGCTTCCGGGGTGATCCCGAGCTGCTGCGCCTTGAGCATGATGGGGGTGCCGTGGGCATCGTCGGCACAGACGAAATGCACCTGATGGCCACGCATTCGCTGATAACGAACCCAGATATCGGCCTGGATGTGTTCCAGCATGTGGCCAAGATGGATGGAGCCATTGGCATAGGGGAGGGCGCAGGTTACCAGCATTGTACGAGGATCAGTTGCCATAATACGTTCTTTATGTGCCTGTTGGGATGATACAGTGCCGAGCATGTTACCCGAATTGGGGGCGGCCTGCCTAGGTCTGCGGCCCTTCATGGGCGCGGGCTTGGCCCTTATGAGGTAGGTTCTCCACTCACCCTCAGCATAATGACGACATAATGAGGATTTCATGGTGATTGATTCAGTTAAACAGGTACTTGCCGAATTTAAGCCAATCGGTTGGGGCAAGAGCCTGGTTGACGCCGGTTTTGTCCGTGCCATCAACGAGCAGGGCCAGACCCTGCAGATCAGACTGGTGCTGCCCTTTGCCGGCGGTTCCTGGTTTGAACAGATCAAGGCAGAGTTTGATGACAGGTTGCGTACCTTGACCGGGGCGAGCCAGATCGAGTGGCAATGCGACATCGATGTGGCCAGCATGCCCCGGGCCCAGCATCTCAATGCGGTGCAGGGGATCCGCAACATATTGGTGGTCGCCTCGGGCAAGGGGGGGGTGGGTAAATCCACCACGGCGGTCAATCTGGCGCTGGCGCTGCAAAAAGAGGGGGCGCGGGTCGCCATTCTGGATGCGGACATCTATGGTCCCTCGGTCCCCATCATGCTGGGCTCCCAGCAAGAGCGCCCCAGCAGCCAGGATGGCAAGACCATGCTGCCGGTGGAGGCGTGTGGCCTCAAGAGCAACAGCATCGGTTATCTGGTGGCCGAGCAGGACGCCACCATCTGGCGTGGTCCCATGGCCAGCAAGGCACTGGCGCAGATACTGCACGAAACCCGCTGGGGCGAGCTGGATTATCTGGTGGTTGACATGCCGCCGGGCACCGGCGACATCCAGCTCACCCTGGCCCAGCAGGTACCGACCTCGGGGGCCGTCATCGTCACTACCCCCCAGGATGTGGCACTGGCGGATGCACGCAAAGGCATTGCCATGTTCAACAAGGTGAATGTGCCGGTGCTCGGCATCATCGAGAACATGAGCTATCACCTGTGCAGCGCCTGCGGCCACCATGAAGCCCTGTTTGGTACCGGCGGTGGCCAGAAGATGGCTGAGCAGTATCATGTGGACTTGCTTGGTCAATTGCCGCTGCACATCGATATTCGTCAGCACATGGATGATGGCCGTCCGACGGTGTTCTTTGCCCCGGAAGGTGAGCTGGCTCAGAGTTATTTGAAGCTGGCTCGTCGGGTCGCTGCTGCGCTCTATTTCAGCGGTAAACCGATTGCGACCCCCCTGTTTACCCTGGCGGTGGACGAATAATCGTCGGTTGGCGGTTCAGTGGGTATTTAGGGTGGGCAGGTCCCACCCTTTTCCATATAATGGATCGGTTTAAACCTTTCCCGCAGCGCTTCTTTTTTAGGTATTTGTCATGTCTGATACTCAACATTCGTGTGTGATCATCGCCATTGCAGGGGCGTCAGCGTCCGGCAAGAGCCTCATCGCCCAGACCATCTACGAAGAGCTGGTGGCCGAACTGGGGGCGGGTGAGATCGGGGTGATCTCCGAAGATTGTTACTACAAAGATCAGACCCATCTGACCATGGAAGAGCGGGTCAAGACCAACTACGACCACCCCAGCGCCATGGATCACAGCCTGCTGGTCGAGCATCTGGTGCAGCTTATCAAGGGGGCAGGGGTCGAGATCCCCCAGTACTCCTACACGGAACATACCCGCATCAGCGAGACCAGCTACTTTGCACCGCGCAAGGTCATCATCCTCGAAGGGATATTGTTGCTGACTGACAGCCGGCTGCGCGAGCTGATGGATGCCTCCATCTTCATGGATACCCCGCTGGACATCTGTCTGGTGCGCCGCCTGGTGCGCGATGTGCAAGAGCGTGGCCGTACCATGGATTCGGTGCTCAAGCAGTACCAGAAAACCGTGCGCCCCATGTTCCTGCAGTTCATCGATCCCTCCAAGCAGTATGCGGACGTGATAGTGCCCAGAGGCGGCAAGAACCGCATCGCCATCGACATGCTCAAGGCGCGTATTCGCCACATGCTGGTGGGTTAACAACATGAGGAAGCCGGGTCACTGCCCGGCTTTTTTAAATGCCATTTTTGTCAGGAGAGTCGCAGAATGCGTCTTTGTGATACCGATATCGAACGTCATCTGGACGAAGGCAAGATAGTCATCGAACCCAGGCCCGGAGTAGAGCGGATCAGCGGCGTCAGCGTCGATGTGCTGCTTGGCAACGAGTTCCGGGTGTTTCGCGACCACACAGCCCCCTTCATCGATCTCAGCGGCCCGAGCAGCGAGATGGCCAGTGCCATCGATCGGGTGATGAGCGAGGAGATCCACATTGCGGATGGGGATGCCTTCTATCTGCACCCAGGTCAGCTTGCCCTGGCGGTGACCTATGAGTCAGTGACCCTGCCTGCCGATATCGTTGGCTGGCTCGATGGCCGCTCCTCGTTGGCCCGTCTCGGGTTGATGGTGCACGTGACCGCACACCGCATCGATCCGGGTTGGTCCGGCCGCATCGTGCTCGAGTTCTACAACGGCGGCAAACTGCCGCTGGCGCTGCGTCCCAAGATGAAGATAGGGGCGCTCAACTTCGAGATGCTCTCCGGCGCCGCGGCCCGCCCCTACAACAAGCGTGAAAATGCCAAGTACAAGAGTCAGCAAGGTGCGGTCGCCAGCCGTATGAGTGAAGACTGAGTCGACAATTTTCCCTGCAAAGGCGCCTCTGTTGTGGCGCCTTTTTACTGCCTGTTTCCCCAGACAGCGTTCTGTGCTCCTGTAGCGGTCTGATCATTCCGGTGCAGCGTGGCGTCGTGAGCCTGATCAGGTGGAACGGCGCTGGCATTGGCAGAGGGATCCATGATGTCTGTGCGTGATGGCAGTTAGCTGCGCTGAGTCGCATTGCACTCTTTGTCATGACTGTGCTGGCTGAGCCGATGAGATTGTCCCGCTCGCGGTGTCCAATCGACTCATCCTGACCGGGACACTGGCCCCGACTGATGAGCTATGTGTCGTCAACATGTGGCTATCGTGTGCCATTTCCTGGTCATAAAACTTGGCGTGATCCGTATTGTTGGCCACGATATCGCAAATGTTGAGCTTGTTTTACCCTCCGTTCGCGTTTTTTTGCCCGAATGTTGAATGTGCTTCTTGTGTTAATGAGTTGTTGATAGTCCCGTGGGGCAAGGGGCCAGCCTCGGTTTTTTAAAATGCGCTTTATTTTTATGACTGAAATATTTCAGGGGTGGCTATTGCCTCCCGAGCCATCTGGGCATAATCCGCCGCAACTCATAAACAGGTTCGTTTTTATGTTGGAAATGATTAACGGTTTGGGTTTGTGGTGGTTCATTGGCTTGGCGCTGGCCGTGCTCTTTGTACTGACGTATGAATTTATCAACGGGTTTCATGACACGGCCAATGCGGTAGCGACGGTGATTTACACCAAGGCGATGCCTGCAAACATGGCGGTGGTGGCCTCCGGAATCTTCAATTTTGCCGGTGTCATGCTCGGTGGCCTGGGGGTGGCTTATGCCATCGTCCATCTGTTGCCTATCGATCTGCTGCTCGGGATGGATTCGAGCCAGGGGCTCGTCATGGTCTTCTCCCTGCTCTTCTCCGCCATCGTCTGGAATCTGGGTACCTGGTACTTCGGTATTCCGGCGTCCAGCTCTCACACCCTGATAGGCTCCATTCTGGGGGTGGGTGGCGCTTATGCCTGGATCAACGATCAGCCCCTGGCGCAGGGGATCAACGTTGGCAAGGCCATCGATATCATGCTGTCGCTCATCGTCTCGCCCACACTGGGCTTTATCATCGCGGCCGGGCTGCTGTTTGCTCTTAAACGCGTCTGGCAGGGCAGCAAGATCCACAAGACCCCGGAAGAGCGGTTGCTGGTCGATGGCAAGAAGCACCCTCCCTTCTGGGCACGACTGACCCTGGTCGCATCGGCCATGGGAGTGAGCTTCGTGCATGGCTCCAATGATGGTCAGAAGGGGATCGGCCTGGTGATGTTGGTGCTCATCTGTATGGCACCCGCTTATTTCGCCCTCGACATGGGCAGCCGCCCTTATGACATCGACAGAACTCAGGATGCCAACCGTCGCATTACCGAGATCTATCAGCGCAATCAGGATCAACTGGTGGGTCTGATTGACTTTCAGCGTCCTGCCAAGGTCAACCATCATCCGGTGACCCATTGCGAGGCAGGGAATACCTTGTCGGCCATGGCGACCCTGGATGACAGGCTTGGCAAGGTGCGTAGCTACGATGGTCTGAGCCTGGAAGAGCGCCGTGAAGTACGCCGCCTGCTGCTGTGTGTCGATGATACGGCCCGCAAAGTCGCCAAGCTGCCGCTACCTGGCAAGGAGCTGACCGATCTCGCCAAGTGGCGCAAGGATCTGACTGCGACTGCCGAATATGCCCCGACCTGGGTCATCGTCTCCATCGCCCTGGCCCTGGGCTGTGGCACCATGGTGGGCTGGCGCCGTATCGTTCACACCGTCGGCGAGAAGATAGGCTCGAGCGGCATGACTTATAGCCAGGGCATTGCCGCCCAGATCACGGCCGCCACCTCGATAGGGATCGCCAGTCTGACCGGCATGCCGGTATCCACCACCCATATCCTCTCCTCGGCGGTGGCGGGTACCATGGTGGCCAACGGCTCTGGCCTGCAGAGCCAGACCGTCAAGACCATCTTGATCGCCTGGGCGCTGACGCTGCCGCTGACCATGGTGCTTTCGGGGGGACTCTTCATCCTGAGCAATGCCCTGCTGGGCTAAGTCACGCTGAGTAGCACACAAACGCAAGCCGCCCTCGGGGCGGCTTTTTTTGGCTCTGAATATCCGCCCAGCGACGGGATCCTGCTCTGGACCTGCTGGCCGTGTGCGCTCGCTGTCACATGCCCAGCCCTCCCCATCCTTCCCATCTAGCTGGGCGTGGATAAAAAGAGGCGCCCTCGGGCGCCTCTTCTCATGACAAGGTGGTTGATCAGTTGCAGCAGCGTCCCTTGACCAGATTGCCAATCATCACCACGGCGGCCACCAGCAGATAGGCGGCGAAGATGACGATCAGCCACTGGGGCATGGAAAAACTGAGGAACTGCCAACTGATCTCGCTGCAATCTCCATCGGGGAAGAAGAGCCAGGGAACCCAGGTGTCCAGGGGAAGCCAACTGGGGAAGTCGGCATAGGGGCTGCAGACATTGAAGGGGGAGGGATTGATTTGATAATCAACGTGCTGCAGCGCCAGTTGCAAACCACGGAAGGCACTGAAGACCCAGAGCAGCAAGGCCCCCCAGCGCAGATACCATTGCTGCGGGTTGACCATGCCAATCAGGCCGGCGGTGAGCACACCAAGGATGGCGATGCGTTCATAGATGCACATGACACAGGGATGCAGCCCGAGGATGTGCTGGAAGAAGAGCGCGCACAATTCGAAGGCGAGGGCGGAGGCCGCGAGCAGGCCCCAGGCCCAGCGCTGACAGGCAATATGGCGGAGAAATGCAATCATCTGATTGATCCTGAAGGGGAAGATGAGACGGATTAGAGCAGAGCAAGGCGCAAAAGAAAAGGGCCCTTCCTGGGCCCTTTTCTCAGTGTGCCAGTGGCAATGCACTGCTGGCGGCACTGCTGTGGTGCAACAACCAACCCGCCTCGTAGTACCAGCTGGTAATGGGGCCGAGTAAAAACTCCACTGAGATGAAGCCAATGCCACCCAGCACCAGGGTGTAGGGCAGCGCCATCCACACCATGCGCCCGTAGGAGAGGCGTAGTAGAGGGGCCAGTGCCGATGTGAGCATGAATAGGAAGGCGGCTTGGCCGTTGGGGGTCGCCACCGATGGCAAATTGGTCCCCGTATTGATGGCAACCGCCAGCATGTCGAACTGATCCCGGCTGATGGCGCCGTTTAACAGGGCGGTCTTCACCTCATTGATGTAGACGGTGCCGACGAAGACGTTGTCACTCACCATGGAGAGCAGACCATTGGCCAGATAGAAGAGGGCTAGCTGATCGTCCGGATCGGCGGAGAGCACCATCTGGATCACCGGTCTGAACAGCTGCTGATCGATGATGACGGCCACCACGCTGAAGAAGACGGCAAGCAGGGCGGTGAAGGGCAAGGCCTCCTCGAAGGCTTTGCCAAGGGCATGCTCTTCGGTGATGCCAGTCAAGGAGGTTGCCAGCACAATGACGGTCAAACCGATGAGACCGACGGCGGCCAGATGCATGGCAAGCCCCACGATCAGCCAGACGGCAATCAGGGCCTGAACAATCAACTTGGCCTTGTCCTGAGGAGTTCGGCGCTCGTCTTCATAGCGGTTGTAGTCTTCCATGATACGGCGAACCGCATTGGGCAACTTGGCGCCATAACCAAACCAGCGGCACTTCTCGACCAGTATGCAGGTGAGCAGGCCACAGAAGAACACGGGGATGGTGACCGGTGACATGCGCATGGCGAACTCGCCGAAGTGCCAACCCGCCTGCTCGCCGATGATGAGGTTCTGGGGCTCACCGACCAGCGTACAGACGCCACCGAGGGCGGTACCTATGGCGGCATGCATCATCAGGCTGCGCAGGAAGGCGCGAAAATCGTCCAGATGCTGACGGTTGAGCTCGGCGACGGTGACATCATCCGTGTGGTCGTGATCATGACCAAACTCCTTGCCGGAGGAGACCTTGTGATAGATAGCGTAGAAACCGGTGGCGACGCTTATCACCACGGCGATGACCGTCAGGGCATCCAGGAAGGCCGAGAGGAAGGCAGACACCAGGCAGAAGGCCAGGGAAAGCAGGGTCTTGGAGCGTATGCGGATCAGCATCTTGGTAAACACATAGAGCAGCAGCTGCTTCATGAAGTAGATGCCGGCCACCATGAACACCAATAGCAAGAGCACTTCTATATTGGCGACCAGCTCATGCTTGACCTGCTCGGCCGAGGTCATGCCGATCAGCACGGCCTCGATGGCGAGCAGACCGCCGGGTTGCAACGGGTAGCATTTGAGGGCCATGGCCAGGGTGAAGATGAACTCCACCACCAACAACCAGCCAGCGAAGAAGGGATCCAGGTGGAAGGCGATGGGGTTAATGATCAAGAAGGCGATGATGGCGCTCTTGTACCAGTTTGGGGCATGCCCTAAAAAGTTCTTCGCAAAGGCTTGCCCTAGGCTAATCGGCATAATAGTGAGTCTCAGTGATTATTGTTGGACGCTGTGTTGATACCCAGGACGCTGGCGGGCACACACCAAGATGCTGTCGCTTATTTGATTGATTCCCCATGATTTTAATCAAAAATGGGGCTAACTATAAATTACATAATGAAGCTTGCCCATGACTTGCTCGCAATTTCGGGGCATGCATGAGTCTCGAACTCGGCGGGCGATGAATTTATATACGTTTTGATAACAAAACAGTGCGTTTATGTGAGCAGAGGACTGACCTTCTGCTTGCCACGACCCCCTGCTTTGCTATTATTCGGGAGCCTTTTTACGCACGAGAATCGAGTCACTTCATGGTTATAAAAGCGCAGAGCCCTGCCGGGTTTGCCGAGGAATATATCATCGAGTCCATCTGGAACAATCGCTTTCCGCCAGGCTCTATACTGCCGGCAGAACGCGAGCTGTCCGAATTAATCGGTGTTACCCGCACTACGCTGCGTGAAGTGCTGCAACGCTTGGCCCGTGATGGCTGGCTGACCATTCAGCATGGCAAGCCGACCAAGGTCAATAACTTCTGGGAAACATCGGGTCTTAATATCCTCGAGACCCTGGCCCGCCTGGATCAGGACAAGGTGCCTGAGCTGGTGGCGCAGTTGCTGTCTGCGCGCACCAACATCTGCACCATCTTCATCCGGGGCGCGATCCGCAACAATCCGGAACAAGCTGCCGAAATCTTGCGGGCTGCGGACAGTGTCGATAACAGTGCCGATGCCTATGCCGAGTTTGACTATCGTCTGCATCATCAACTTGCGTTTGCCTCGGGCAACCCCATCTATGCCCTGATCCTGAACGGTTTCAAGGGGCTTTATAGCCGGGTTGGTCGTTACTACTTCTCCGATACTCAGGCTCGCGCCTCCGCTGATGCCTATTACAAGGTGTTGCGCACGCTGGCAGAGACCAAGAATCACGAAGATGTCTACAAGACGGTACGCCAATACGGCATTGAGTCCGGTAAGTTATGGACTCGCCTGCGCACAGATATGCCGAGCAACCTGTGCGATAACTGATGACGTTGAGCCCCTCTGGGATCTCGCCGAGTGATGGTAGAAAAAGAGCGCGCCCCAGGGCGCGCTCTTTGCATTATCTGTCATGGGGCAGGGTCAAGGGGAGGGGCGTCGCTCTGGACAACGACCGATGATATCACTTGGCAGATCGCCATTGTCTTGCTCCAGCACGACATCAAACCCCCATAGCAGATGCACATGCTTGAGCACTTCATGATGGGAGTCGCCGAGTGGGATGCGGTTGTGAGGAATATAACGCAAGGTCAGAGCGCGATCCCCCTTCACTGCCACATCATAGACCTGGATGTTGGGCTCCAGATTGCTGAGGTTGTACTGGGCCGAGAGGGCGTTGCGGACCAGGTGATAACCCTCTTCGTTATGGATGGCCGCAATCTTGAGGTAGTTTTTCAGATCGTCATCATCGATGGCGAACAGTTTCAGATCGCGCATCACTTTCGGGCTGAGAAACTGACTGATGAAGCTCTCATCCTTGAAGTTCTGCATGGCAAAGTGGAGGGTTTCCACCCAGTTGGTCCCTGCATAGTCGGGGAACCAGCGCCTGTCCTCTTCGGTCGGGTGCTCACAAATGCGCCGCAGATCGATGAACATGGCAAATCCCAGGGCATAGGGATTGATCCCCGAGTAGTAGCGACTGTTATAGGGGGGCTGGTAGACCACATTGGTGTGGCTGTGCAGCACCTCCATCATGAAGCGATCACTCAGTTTCCCCTCATCATAAAGGTGGTTGAGTATGGTGTAGTGCCAGAAGGTGGCCCAGCCTTCGTTCATGACCTGGGTCTGTTTCTGGGGATAGAAGTACTGGCTTATCTTGCGCACTATGCGCACGATTTCCCGCTGCCAAGGCTCGAGCAGGGGGGCATTCTTCTCGATGAAATAGAGCAGATTTTCCTGAGGTTCCGAGGGGTAGTGTCTGTCAGCCACATTGGAGGACTTGTGCTGCTTGGGCAGGGTGCGCCACAGCTCATTGACCTGGGTCTGCAAATAATCCTCACGGGCCTTCTGGCGTCGTTTCTCCTCGGCCAACGAGATCTTCTGGGGCCGTTTATAGCGGTCCACCCCGAAGTTCATCAGAGCATGGCAGGCATCAATCAGCCGCTCTACCGCGTCTATGCCGTGCTTTTCTTCGCACTCGGTGATGTAGTTTTTGGCAAATAACAGGTAATCGATGATGGATGAGGCATCCGTCCAGGTCTTGAACAGATAGTTGTTCTTGAAAAACGAGTTGTGGCCATAGCAGGCGTGAGCCATCACCAGGGCCTGCATCGGCATGGTGTTCTCCTCCATCAGATAGGCGATGCAGGGATCCGAGTTGATCACTATTTCATACGCGAGCCCCATCTGGCCTCGCTTGTAGTTGCGCTCGGTGTGGATGAAACGCTTGCCGAATGACCAATGCTGGTAGCCAATGGGCATGCCGACGCTGGAGTAGGCATCCATCATCTGTTCGGCGGTGATCACCTCTATCTGGTTGGGGTAGGTATCCAGGCGATAGTGCTTGGCGACGCGCGCTATCTCCTTGTGGTAGATCTCCAGCAGATCGAAGTTCCAGTCTGGCCCATCATCGAAGGGCGCAAAGGTTCTGGCTGTCTCTGTCATATGCCCCCCTAGGCCGCTTGCTTCTTGAACAGTTCCCTGAATACCGGATAGATGTCCTCCACCTTGCGGATATGTTCCATGGCAAAGTAGGAGTAGTGGCTCGCCACCGACTCGTATTCGTGCCACAGAGTCTGGTGGGCCCGGGTGGTGATCTCGATATAGGAGTAGTAGCGAACCCGCGGCATGATGTCGCGCAGCAGGATCTCTTTACACTGGGGCGAATCGTCTGCCCAGTTGTCGCCATCGGAGGCTTGGGCGGCGTAGATGTTCCACTGATTGGTGGGGTAGCGCTCATCCATGATGTCGCTCATCATCTTGAGCGCGCTGGAGACGATGGTGCCCCCCGTCTCCTGGGAGTAGAAGAACTCATGCTCGTCCACCTCCTTGGCCTGGGTGTGGTGGCGGATATAGACCACCTCCACATTCTTGTAAGTACGGCTCAGGAAGAGGTAGAGCAGGATGTAGAAGCGTTTGGCCATCTCCTTGGTGGCCTGATCCATGGAGCCGGAGACATCCATCAGGCAGAACATCACCGCCTGACTGGAGGGAACCGGCCGTTTGACGAAGTTATTGAACTTGAGATCGAAGGTATCGATAAAAGGCACGGCATCGATCCGTTTTTTCAGGTCGCGGATCTCCTTCTCAAGCAGTGTGATCTCAGCAAAGTGTTCGCTCGGATCTTGCTGAAGCAACAGCATGCGCGCTTCAAGTTCACGCAGAGTGCGTTTCTTGCCCGCTTGCAGTGCCATGCGTCGCGCCAGTGAGTTGCGCAGGGAACGCACTACGTTGATATTGGCCGGCACCCCGTTTGAGGTGTAGCCAGCCCGGTAGGTCTTCATCTCCATCAGCTGGTTGAGCTGCGTCTTTTGCAGGTGGGGCAGTTCCAAATCTTCGAACAAGAGATCCAGATACTCCTCCTTGGAGATCTGGAACACGAAGTCATCGCTTCCTTCCCCCTGATTGGAGGCCTGACCTTCACCCGCGCCCTGACCTGCGCCACCACCCTTGGGTCTGTCTATCTTGTCCCCGGAGACGAATTGATCGTTACCCGGGTGCACCATCTCCCGTTTTCCCCCTTGACCCTGGTGAAAATGGGGCTCGCCAATGTCCCGAGTCGGGATGCTGATGCTCTCGCCTTTGTCTACGTCCTGGATGCTGCGCTTGGAGACGGCATCCGAGACCGCTTGTTTGATCTGCTTCTTGTAGCGGCGGATGAAGCGCTGCCGATTGACAGCGCTTTTGTTCTTGCCGTTGAGCCTGCGGTCGATAAAGTGCGCCATAACTCCCCCTTGGCAAAGCCGTCAGGCTCAGGATGACTTGCGTACCCTGAGATACCATTCGGAGAGCAGCCGCACCTGTTTACGGGTGTAGCCCTTCTCCATCATCCGCTCGACAAAGTTATCGTGTTTCTTCTGCTCTTCCGCCGAGGTCTTGCTGTTGAAGGAGATAACCGGCAGCAGCTCCTCGGTATTGGAGAACATCTTCTTCTCGATGACGGTGCGCAGCTTCTCGTAGCTGGTCCAGTTCGGATTGCGACCGGCGTTGTTGGCCCGGGCCCGCAGCACGAAGTTGACGATTTCGTTGCGAAAATCTTTCGGGTTGCTGATGCCTGCCGGTTTTTCTATCTTCTCCAGCTCGCTGTTGAGGGAGGCGCGGTCAAACAGCTGGCCCGTCTCCGGATCCCGATACTCCTGATCCTGGATCCAGAAATCCGCATAAGTGACGTAGCGATCGAAGATGTTCTGGCCGTACTCCGAGTAGGACTCGAGATAAGCGGTCTGGATCTCCTTGCCGATGAACTCCACGTAACGCGGGGTGAGGTAGCCCTTGATGAACTCCAGATAGCGATCGTGGATCTCTTGCGGGAACTGTTCCCGCTCTATCTGTTGCTCCAGCACATAGAAGAGATGCACCGGGTTGGCCGCGACCTCGGCATGATCGAAGTTGAACACCCGCGACAATATCTTGAATGCGAAGCGGGTCGACAGGCCATTCATCCCCTCATCGACCCCGGCATAATCCCGGTACTCCTGATAGCTTTTTGCTTTGGGATCCGTGTCTTTGAGACTCTCGCCATCATAGACCCGCATCTTGGAGTAGAGGCTGGAGTTCTCCGGCTCCTTGAGTCGTGACAAGACGGTAAACTGGCCGAGGAGCTCCAGGGTCCCCGGGGCACACTTGGCCTCGGTCAGTTCGCTGTTGGTGAGCAGCTTCTCGTAGATTTTCACCTCTTCCGAGACGCGCAGGCAGTAGGGCACCTTGACGATATAGACGCGGTCGAGGAAGGCTTCGTTGTTGCGGTTGTTTTTGAAGTGCTGCCATTCGGATTCGTTGGAGTGAGCCAGCAAGATGCCGTCAAAGGGGAGGGCAGAGAGCCCTTCGGTGCCGTTGTAGTTGCCCTCTTGCGTCGCGGTCAGCAGCGGGTGCAGCACCTTGATGGGGGCCTTGAACATCTCGACGAACTCCATCATGCCCTGGTTGGCCTTGCACAGGGCCCCGGAGTAGGAGTAGGCATCGGCGTCATCCTGGGCAAAATGCTCCAGCATGCGGATATCGACCTTGCCGACCAGGGAAGAGATGTCCTGGTTGTTCTCATCACCGGGCTCCGTCTTGGCGATGGCGATCTGGTGCAGGATGGAGGGGTTGATCTTCTCTACCTTGAACTTGCTGATGTCACCACCGTATTCGGTGAGACGCTTTGCCGCCCAGGGAGACATGATGGGACGCAGGTAACGGCGGGGTATGCCGTACTCTTTCTCCAGCAGCTCACCGTCCTCCTCCATGTCAAACAGGCAGAAGGGGTGATCGTTGACCGGGGAGCCTTTGATCCGGTAAATGGGCACCTTCTGCATCAGGGATTTGAGCTTCTCGGCCAGGGAGGATTTACCGCCGCCAACCGGACCCAGCAGATAGAGGATCTGTTTCTTCTCCTCCAGCCCCTGGGCCGAGTGTTTGAGGTAGGAGACGATCTGTTCGATGGCTTCTTCCATGCCATAGAAATCTTTGAATGCCGGATAGCGCGCAACGACTCGATTTGAGAAGAGGCGACTGAGTCGTGGATTGGTGGCGGTATCAACCATCTCGGGATCGCCGATGGCGACCAGTAGACGTTCGGCGGCGGAGGCGTAGCAGGATTTATCCTGTTTGCACATGTCCAGGAACTCCTGAATGCTGTACTCCTCTTCCCTGGCTTGCTCATAACGCTGTTGGTAATGCTCGAAGATGCCCATAACTTAGCCCTCGTTATAGTCGCTTACCCTAAAATGACCGGTTTCTTACCCTTGTTGTACTTTCCTCTTAAGCCTAGTCAACAGCCCCCAGTAATCCATCACCGTTAACGGGATTAAATCGGTTGGCTCGCTTCCCTGGCCCTTTGGGTGGGAGGCAGTCAGCAGATGCTGTATGTTACTGACTGTTAAATTATTTCTGCCACGATAGCTGGGTAAATGTCAAAGAGATAAAAAATAAATGTTTCATCATTCTTCAATAAAAAAGTACGAATGGGATGAGGGAGAGGATCGCTATCGCCCCAGGGCAGGCCAGCCGTGCCTTGGGGAGTATCACAGTGGAATATGCTTTACGTAAACGTTAACGTAATGCTTCAAACTTAGAGTTTCGAGTCTAATTTTTACATTGACGCTACATTCCGACTGCTCTAGATTGGCCCTGTGTTCGGTGCTGCGCTGCTTTAGCAAGAAGGCGTCTCAGTGTCCGAAAACAAAGCTCTGTTTAAGCACGTTTCCGTTGGCTTGACCCTCGCATCTGCGAGGGTCTTATTTTTTCGGCGCAGGCACTCCTGTTATCCTCCTCACCTCTTCAGCACGCTAACCGGTATCTGCTGTCCGGAATCCCCAAGACGGAACAAATGAGTCTATTTGGAGTCTTGCACACCATAGGCCTGGGTCACCAGTGCCATCACCTGCGCAAAGGGCACCTCGCTCAACCTCCCGAAGCCAGCCAGCTTGCCCGCCTTGAGGCGGGTGGTGAGCGGCGTGCTGATGCCGCACAGGAAGCGCGCCAGCACCCTGGGTGTTGGTAGGGGCAACAGGCTTGCCAGCGGATCGCACCAGGCGCGGATCCCGGCGTCATTGGGCAGTTGTGGGGCGAGGTGAACAGGCAGCTCCGCCACCTGGCCGCGACAGACCGAACAGTGGCCGCATAAGGCTGGCGCTTGCTCATCGGCAAAATGGTGGGCAAGGGAGTGGCTCAGGCAGGTGGGTGAGGTGAAGAAGGCGAGCAGGCCCTGCAACCTGGCCAGTTCGCTCTGCTCCTTTTGCTCGAACAGAGCATGAAGCTCATCGGCGAGGAGATCGAGGCTGCTCGGTGCATTCTGCACCTGATAAACCTCGGTCATCTGCTTGCTCTCCAGTTCGATGAGCCCCTGTTGCTGCAGATAGTCGAGGGCGGCCACGGCGCGGGAGCGTTCCCCCTGATACCCCTGCCAGAGGGCCTCAAAATCCATGGTGCACCAGCTGCGAGCCTGAGGGGCAGAGGTGAACAGGGCCTCGAGAAAGTGGCGACGTCCCTCGCCAAAACGCGCCAATATGGCGGCTTTGTCTGCGATGAACTTGAAGCGATAGTCGGCAAAATAGCTATAAGCCGGGCTCAGCACGCCGGCCAGTTCCAGATAGACCAGGAGTGTCTTGAGGGGAAGCTGGCGAATATTGGTCTCGTTGGAGAGGCGCAGCAGCACGAACTCCCATGACTCCCCCGCAGGGGGCAGTTGGGCCAACAGTTGACGGATGGCGGCGCGGTCCGGGGTATCCCCATAGACGAAGTTCTCCAGCACCGGCAGCTGAGCCCGGTTGGCCAGCACAGTGCAGTGGGAGAGCTGACCATCGCGCCCGGCACGGCCTATCTCCTGGCTGTAGTTCTCGATGGACTTGGGCAAGTCGTAGTGGATGACCCGGCGAATATCGGCCTTGTCTATTCCCATGCCAAAGGCGATGGTGGCGACAATGCAGTCGAGCTGGCCAGTCATGAAGGAGTGCTGTATCTCCCGGCGAAGATCAGCGTCCAGCCCGGCATGATAGGCACGGGCCCGAAACCCGGCCCGGGCCAGATTGGCGGCGCACGCCTCGGCGGTGTGTTGCAGGGTGACATAGACGATGGTCGGGGCGCCAGGCGCTCGCCCTATCTCCTGCGCCAGCCAGCGGTCACGCAAATTGGGTTCAATAGGCACAACATTCAAGTCCAGATTGGGGCGGTAGAAACCGGTCAGCACCAGCCCCTGATCGTCGATATCGAACTTGCGTTGCATGTCCTGCATCACGGCCCGCGTGGCGGTGGCGGTCAGCAGCAGTACCTGGGGGATATTAAGAGCGCGCCTGTGTTCGGGCAGCTTGAGGTAATCGGGACGAAAGTTGTGGCCCCACTCCGAGATGCAGTGCGCTTCGTCCACCACCATCAACGAGAGCGGCACCCCGGCGATGAAGCGGCGAAAGCGCTCGTTTTTGAGTCGCTCGACCGAGATCATCAGGATCTTGAGCTCGCCAGCCTCTATCTGCCGCATCACGTCACGGCTCTGCTCCGGGGTCAGGCTCGAATCCAGCGTGGCTGCGGCTATCCCTTTGCGCTGCAAGAAGGCGAGCTGATCCTGCATCAGGGCGATGAGCGGGGAGATGACCAGGGTCAGGTGGGGCAGGGCCAGGGCGGGCAGTTGATAGCAGAGAGACTTGCCGGAGCCAGTCGGGAAGATGGCCGCGGCGCTGCGTCCTGCCAATATCTGCTCCATGACTGCCTGTTGCCCGGGTCTGAGCTGGGTGAAACCGAAGTGTTGTTCAAGCAAAGAGGCGATCATAGGGCGGCATCCTGAGGAAAACCCCATGATACCACCTGGACCCGGCCAGGATCGGCCAGGGACGCCAAGAGAGTGGCATTTGGCTTCGTTCTGGCGGTTGTTGATATGGTGTTATCTCATTGTTGTGGTTTTTTTGTGATGTGAAATGGGATTTTCGTGGTGTATGTGTGGAAAAAAGATGTTGCAGGTGGGATATTCCATGGGTGCGACCCCCGCCTGGAACAGAGACCCCACTCGAGAAGGTCTTCCCGCAGCTGGCGGGTTCGTTCGGTTGGTTCCGAATGAAACAGGTTCGCCGCAGGACTTCATGATTCAAGCACCATGTGTGCACAGGGACTACATAGATGACACAACAACACCCCCTCCTTCGTCTGATCAATCGCACCAGTCTGGTCAGCCAGATCCTGATCGGTTTGATCGTTGGCATAGTGCTGGCCTTGCTCGCTCCTGAGTGGGCCAAATCGGCAGGTCTGCTCGGCAACCTGTTTGTCGGTGCCCTCAAGGCCGTGGCCCCCATACTGGTCTTCGTGCTGGTAGCCGCCTCCATCACGGGTCACAAGCAGGGTCAGAAGACCAATATCCGCCCGCTGCTCGGTCTTTACTTGTTCGGTACCTTCGCCGCCGCGCTGGTGGCCGTGCTGGCCAGCTTCATGTTCCCCTCCAGCCTGCATCTGGTGGCCAATACCGCCGATGTCACCCCGCCTGGGGGCATCATCGAGGTGTTGCAGACCCTGCTGTTCAACGTGGTGAGCAACCCGGTCAAGGCCCTGATGGAAGCCAACTACATCGGCATCCTGGCCTGGGCCATCGCCCTTGGCATCGTGCTGCGTCACGCCAATGAGAGCACCAAGGTGCTGGTTTCCGACTTGTCCGATGGGGTCTCTATCATCGTCAAGGCGGTGATCCGCTGCGCCCCGCTCGGCATCCTGGGTCTGGTTGCATCCACCCTGGCCGAGACCGGCTTCGAGGCGCTGCTTGGTTACGCCCATCTGCTGATGGTGCTGATCGGCAGCATGTTGTTCATCGCCTTTGTGGTCAACCCGCTCATCGTCTTCTGGAAGATAAAGCGCAACCCTTATCCGCTGGTGCTGACCTGCCTGAAAGAGAGCGGTGTGACCGCCTTCTTCACCCGTAGCTCCGCCGCCAACATCCCGGTCAACATGGCCCTGTGCGAGAAGCTCAAGCTGCCCAAGGACACCTATGCGGTCTCCATCCCTCTGGGAGCCACCATCAACATGGCTGGTGCCGCCATCACCATCACGGTACTGAGTCTGGCGGCGGCCCATACCCTGGGTCTGCAGGTGGATTTGGCCACAGCAGTGCTGCTCAGCGTGGTCGCAACCATCAGCGCCTGTGGCGCATCTGGGGTGGCCGGCGGCTCCCTGCTGCTGATCCCCCTGGCCTGCAGCCTGTTTGGCATCAGCAATGATGTCGCCATGCAGGTGGTCGCGGTCGGCTTCATCATCGGTGTGCTGCAAGATTCCGCCGAGACAGCCCTTAACAGCTCCACCGACGTCTTGTTCACCGCAGCAGCCTGCATGGCCGAAGACGAGGCCCTGCTGGATCACCCTGTGGTCAGTCGTAACGTCTAAATCGACGGTCAGCAATCTGGCTACGTGTCAGACATGGACATGCCCTCTTCGGAGGGCATTTTTTTTGCGTGCAGACCGTGGCTGGTGCAGGGGCGGGCTTCTCTCCCTTCCTCGCAAGCGGCGTGGCGGGCCATCGCAGCTGCCAGACGGGCAGGCAGATGCGCAGATACAGGCGCGGCTGAGGATTGTCTGGAGGGGCGGGGTGAGCAGCATGCACGGGCTGGGAGTGGGGCGGAGAACATCGATGTGGTTTGGCAGACCGCCGCTGGCAGATAACACAAAGCCCTCGATGGAGGGCTCTGGGGATCTGGTGGTGAGACGCTAGTCGTGGTGACTGAGATCGAGGGTGATGTCGCCCACCGGGCGACAGCAACAGGGCAGACACTGCCCCGCTTCGACGAAGGCAAGGGGAGGCTCCGGGTAGTGCACCTTGCCCGCCAGCAGGGGAGTGCGGCAGGCGCCGCAATAGCCGCTGCGACACTGATACTCCAGCTGGTGGCCGTGGCGCTCCAGGGTGTCGAGCAACGCCTCGCCAGGGCGAACCTGCATGGGGCCGTGCTGGCTCTCTATGATGGCCAGCGCCGGCTCGCGTTCAACCCCTGGGGTCTGGGCGGCCCGCTCTGGCGCCAGCAGTGCCTCACTCACAGCTCGAAGTCACCGAGATCTTCATGGCTCACTTCGCTGTCTATCTGACCGACCAGATAGGAGCTCACTTCCACTTCCTGGGGGGCGACCTGGACGTTGTCGGACGACAGCCAGGTGTTGATCCAGGGAATAGGGTTTTGCTTGGCGCCGCTAAAGGCGGACGGCAGTCCGACGGCGGCCATGCGCAGGTTGGTGATGTACTCCACGTACTGGCAGAGGATGTCCTTGTTCAGGCCAATCATGGAGCCGTCCTGGAACAGGTACTCTGCCCACTCCTTCTCCTGCTCGGCCGCTTCCTTGAAGATGTCGAAGCAGGCCTGTTCACACTCCTGAGCCACGATGGCCATCTCGGGATCGTCCTGGCCGCTGCGCATCAGGTTGAGCATGTGCTGGGTGCCAGTCAGGTGCAGGGCTTCATCACGGGCGATCATCTTGATGATCTTGGCGTTGCCCTCCATCAGTTCGCGCTCGGCGAAGGCGAAGGAGCAGGCAAAGCTGACGTAGAAGCGGATCGCCTCCAGGGCGTTGACGCTCATCAGACACAGATAGAGCTTCTTCTTGAGCTCATGGAGGTCGATGGTGCGCTCAGCGCCGTTGACCATATGGGTACCGGCACCGTGCAGGTTATAGAGCGCGGTCGCCTCGATCAGGTCGTCATAGTAGCAACTGATGGAGCCGGCGCGCTTGAGGATCTGCTCGTTGGTCACAATGTCGTCAAACACCTGGGAGGGGCTGTTGACGATGTTGCGGATGATATGGGTATAGGAGCGCGAGTGGATGGTCTCGGAGAAGGCCCAGGTCTCAATCCATGTCTCCAGCTCCGGGATGGAGACCAGCGGCAGCAGCGCGACGTTCGGGCTGCGGCCCTGAATGGAGTCCAGCAGCGTCTGATACTTCAAGTTGGAGATGAAGATGTGCTGCTCGTGGGGGGGCAGGGCATGGTAGTCGATGCGATCCCGCGAGACGTCCACCTCTTCCGGGCGCCAGAAGAAGGAGAGCTGCTTCTCGATCAGTCGCTCGAATACATCATATTTTTGTTGATCATAACGGGCCACGTTGACCGGCTGGCCAAAGAACATGGGTTCCTTGAGCTGGTCATTCTGGGTCTGGCAAAACGTTGAATAAGCCATGGTGATTTGAATGTCTTGAATTGGGAAACAGGAGAGCGGGAGTTAAGGCTCCCGCTCGGTGTTTATCAGATCTTGCAGGCGCCGCCGGCACAGCCGTCATCTTGCATGTCGGCCTGGGTGTCGTCAGCCCCGTCACGGGTGTTGTGATAATAGAGGGTCTTGAGGCCGTATTTGTAGGCGGTCAGCAGATCCTTGAGCAGCTGCTTCATCGGCACCTTGTTGCCTTCGAAACGGGCCGGATCATAGTTGGTGTTGGCAGAGATCGCCTGATCCACAAACTTCTGCATGATGCCGACCAGCTGCAGGTAACCATCGACGCTCGGTTGCTTCCAGAGCAGCTCGTATTGATCCTTGAGGCGCTCGTACTCGGGCACCACCTGCTTGAGGATGCCATCCTTGGAGGCCTTGACCGACACCAGACCGCGCGGCGGCTCGATGCCGTTGGTGGCATTGGAGATCTGGCTGGAGGTTTCGCTTGGCATCAGGGCGGTCAGGGTGGAGTTGCGCAGACCCACGGTCTTGATCTCTTCGCGCAAGGTCTCCCAGTCCAGGTGCAGCGGCTCCTGGCACAACACGTCCAGATCCTTTTTATAGGTATCGATGGGCAGTATGCCCTGGGCGTAAGTGGTCTCGTTGAAGGCCGGGCAGGGACCGAATTCACGGGCCAGCTGTACCGAGGCTTTGAGCAGATAGAACTGGATCGCCTCGAAGGTGCGGTGGGTGAGCGCCAGACCAGAACCGTCGGAGTAACGGGCGCCGTTCTTGGCCAGGTAGTAGGCGTAGTTGATGACGCCTATCCCCAGGGTACGGCGGTTCATGCTGCCTTTCTGGGCGGCCTTGAGCGGGTAGTCCTGATAGTCGAGCAGGGCATCCAGGGCGCGCACGGCCAGATCGGCCATCTCTTCGAGATCTTCGAGCTTCTCGATGGCGCCGAGGTTGAAGGCCGACAGGGTGCACAGGGCAATCTCGCCACTGTCGTCATCCACGTTATTGAGCGGCTTGGTCGGCAGCGCAATTTCCAGGCAGAGGTTGGACTGGCGTACCGGCGCCACGCTCGGATCGAACGGGCTGTGGGTGTTGCAGTGATCCACGTTCTGGATGTAGATACGACCGGTACCGGCGCGCTCCTGCATCATCAGAGAGAACAGATCCACCGCCTTGATGGTCTTCTTGCGAATGGCTGGGTCCTGCTCGTACTTGACGTAGAGCTGCTCGAACTTGTCCTGATCCGCGAAGAAGGCGTCGTACAGGCCGGGGGCATCGGAGGGGGAGAACAAGGAGATGTCACCGCCCTTGATGAGGCGCTGGTACATCAGCTTGTTGATCTGCACCCCGTAGTCCATGTGACGGACCCGGTTCTCTTCCACGCCGCGGTTGTTTTTCAGCACCAGCAGGCTCTCCACCTCGGTGTGCCACAGGGGGTAGAACAGGGTGGCGGCACCGCCGCGCACGCCGCCCTGGGAGCAGCATTTGACCGCAGTCTGGAAGTACTTGTAGAAGGGGATGCAGCCGGTGTGGAAGGCTTCGCCGCCACGAATGGGGCTGCCCAGACCACGAATGCGGCCAGCGTTGATACCGATGCCGGCGCGCTGGGAGACATAACGGACGATGGCGCTGGCGGTGGCATTGATGGAGTCCAGGCTGTCATCGCACTCGATCAGCACGCAGGAGCTGAACTGACGGGTCGGGGTGCGCACGCCGCTCATGATGGGGGTCGGCAGGGAGATCTTGAAGGTCGAGACCGCATCATAGAAGCGCTTGATATAGCTCAGGCGCGTATCTTTCGGGTACTTGGAGAAGAGGCAGGCCGCTACCAGGATATAGAGGAACTGCGGGCTCTCGTAGATCTCGCCGGTGACGCGGTTCTGGACCAGGTATTTGCCTTCGAGCTGTTTGACGGCGGCGTAGGAGAAGTCCATGTCACGCCAGTGATCCAGGTGCTCGTTGAGCTCCTCGAATTCGGCCTGGGTGTAGTCGGTCAGCAGGTGCTTGTCGTATTTGCCCATGTCTACCAGACGAGCGACATGCTGGTAGAGGTGGGGCGGTTCGAACTGGCCGTAGGCTTTCTTGCGCAGGTGGAAGATGGCCAGACGGGCTGCCATGTACTGGTAATCCGGGCTCTGTTCGGAGATCAGATCAGCGGTAGCCTTGATGACGGTTTCGTGGATGTCGGCGGTACGGATACCGTCATAGAACTGGATGTGGGACTTGAGTTCTACCTGGGAGACTGAGACGTGGTCGAGTCCCTCTGCGGCCCAGTCGAGCACACGGTGAATTTTATCCAGATCGATGGGTTCTTTGTGGCCGTTACGCTTCGTCACAAACAAGTTCATTGGCTGATGACCTTTAGTTGATTCCCGAAAAACTCACCGCAAGGCTTGACAAACAAGCCAGTTCGCCCCTCGTTTCTAGTGGGGCGATATGCGGTGAGGCACAAGATGTAGTGTTATTTTGAGTTCGAGCTACAAGATAGTGAGGTCATCACAGCTTTGCAACGTATGGATGGGGGTATAGCTGTGGATAAATTGTGGGTGTCTCATGATAGTTAGTGACTGCTCACAGTGAACGGGTTTTCCTTCGTCCGCTCCCTGAAAAGCAAGCCTGCCTATCCAAGATATAAAATTAAAATAACTTTTTTTTCTTGCGAAACTAGCCCCGTTTTACTAGCAATCGCACCCTTCTGGATCCTTGCACAATCCCTGTGCGATCCGCGCCAAAAATGGTCGCCATTATGCGGCAGCTCTCCCCGCGCAGAACGGTGAAAAAGTGAGTCATCGAGCCTGTGTCGCGTGCAAAAACAGACAGGGCCCGTCGGGCCCTGTCTGTTTCATGTTAATGACGACAAGCGTCCCTCGGCGGCGCATCTGCGGCATGAGCACGCACTGGGATGGGCCATCTTTGATCCCGGCGGGATCCAGCGAGTCTGGCTGTGCGTCACCCGAGTTCGTAGCGCAACCAGTGATGCAACGCCTGCACCGTATCAAAGTGCAGATCCGCCCCCCAGGCTGCCGGGTCATCCTCCCCATGCAGGTAGCCCCAGCCGGCGATGGCGGTCAACATGCCGGCGTTGCGGCCCGCCTCGATGTCGCGCACATGGTCGCCGACATAGAGGCAGTGCGCGGCCTCGACCCCTAACTGCTCACAGGCGAAATACATGGGGGCGGGGTCGGGCTTGCGCACCGGCAGGGTATCGGCGCTGACCGTCACGCCACAGCTGGCCAGTGCCGGCAGGGCCGCCAGCAGCGGCTCGGTCAAAAAGCCCGGCTTGTTGGTGACGATGCCCCAGGGCAGGGACCGCTCGTCCAGCCATTCGATGAGATCGATCATGCCCTCGTAGGGGCGGGTGCCGACGCACAGATGGCTGGCGTAGTAATCGAGCAGGGCGGTGCGCAGGCGCGTCGCCCCCAGCTCTTCCAGTAGTTCGTCCCCCAGGCCCGCCTTGAGCAGGCCGAGCGCCCCGTGGGAGGTGGTCTGGCGAATGATCTCATCCGAGAGCGGGGCAAAGCCTTCGCTTATCAGCACATGGTTGACCGCGGCGCCCAAGTCCGGGGCGGTGTCGAGCAGGGTGCCGTCCAGGTCGAACAGCACGCAGCGCACGCTTGTCTGGCGGGTACTCATCAACCCAGCTCCGGGCGGACAAACTCCACCATGTAGTTGACATCGACGTTGGCGCCCAGCTTGAAGTGGCCGGTGAGCGGCGAGTAGTGCACCCCGCTCATGTCCCGTACCAGCAGGCCCGCGGCCTCACCCATGCGACACAGTTCGGCGGGGGTGATGAATTTCTTGTGGTCATGGGTCCCCTTGGGCACCATTTTCATCAGGTATTCGGCGCCGACAATCATCATCAGGAACGACTTGGGGTTGCGGTTGATGGTCGAGACGAACACCCGGCCACCCGGGCGCACCAGGGTGGCGATGGCACGCAGCACCGAGGCGGGATCCGGCACGTGCTCGAGCATCTCCATGCAGGTCACCACATCGTACTGACCGGGCGCCTCATCGGCGTGCTGCTCGGCGGTCATCTGCTGGTAGTGAAGTTCGACCCCCTGTTCCAGGGCGTGGAGGCGGGCGACCCCGAGGGGCTCCTTGCCCATGTCGATGCCGGTCACCTTGGCGCCACGGCGGGCCATGCTCTCGGAGAGAATGCCGCCGCCGCAGCCGA
Organism: Aeromonas sp. BIGb0445; assembly: GCF_024809075.1. NCBI lineage: Bacteria > Pseudomonadati > Pseudomonadota > Gammaproteobacteria > Aeromonadales > Aeromonadaceae > Aeromonas > Aeromonas sp. BIGb0445. Next base: position 642,156 of record NZ_JANUES010000002.1, on the reverse strand, counting down.
TGTCGAGCACCGGCTTGCCAAACAGGCCGCCACTCTTGTCGGTGATCCAGTCAAGGCGCACCGGGTTTATCTGATGCAGCGGCTTGAACTCACCCTCCAAATCCCACCAGCGGGAGGCGATGGCTTCGAATTTGGCAATTTCTGTCAGATCGACATTGGCGTCAGTGTTCATCTTGGCAAAATCCTGTGGCAGGGCGCTCGACCCGTCGGGAGCGCAATCTATTGTCCTGGCGGGCATTATAACGAACCAACTTATGCAAACCAGCCCGATTTCCGACTTAAGCAATGGCCCTTGTTGTGTTACTATGTCGCGCTGTTTATGCCAAAGAACAACTAATTAGGGATTAAGGCTTTCTATGAGCGATCTGGCCAGAGAGATCACGCCGATCAACATCGAAGAAGAGCTCAAGAGTTCCTATCTGGATTACGCCATGAGCGTGATCGTAGGACGAGCTCTGCCGGATGTGCGTGATGGCTTGAAACCGGTTCACCGCCGCGTTCTGTTTGCTATGAACGAGTTGGGGAACGACTGGAACAAGCCCTATAAAAAATCGGCCCGTGTGGTCGGTGACGTAATCGGTAAATACCACCCCCACGGCGACAGTGCCGTGTATGACACCATTGTCCGCATGGCGCAGGATTTTTCCATGCGTTACATGATGGTCGACGGTCAGGGTAACTTCGGTTCGGTCGACGGCGACAGCGCCGCCGCCATGCGTTATACCGAAGTCCGGATGGCGCGCATCTCCCATGAGCTGCTGGCCGATCTGGACAAAGAGACCGTGGACTGGGTGCCCAACTATGACGGCACCGAGCTGATCCCGGCTGTCATGCCCACCAAGGTGCCCAACCTGCTGGTCAACGGCTCCTCCGGTATCGCGGTGGGCATGGCGACCAACATTCCGCCTCATAACCTCACCGAGATAGTGAACGGCTGTCTGGCGCTGATCGAAAATGGCTCCCTCACCATCGATGAGCTGATGACCTACATCAGCGGCCCAGACTTCCCCACCGGCGCCATCATCAACGGTCGTTCCGGCATCGTGCAGGCCTACCGCACCGGTCGCGGCTCCGTCTATGTGCGTGCCAAGGCCGAAGTGGAAGTGGACGAGAAGACGAGTCGCGAGACCATCATCGTTCACGAGCTGCCTTATCAGGTGAACAAGGCGCGGTTGATCGAGAAGATTGCCGAGCTGGTCAAAGAGAAGAAACTCGAGGGCATCAGTGCCCTGCGCGATGAGTCTGATAAAGACGGCATGCGCATCGTTATCGAGATCAAGCGCGGCGAGTCTGGCGAGATTGTGCTGAACAATCTCTACAAGCACACCCAGATGCAGACCACGTTCGGCATCAACATGGTGGCGCTCGATAACAACCAGCCCAAGGTGATGAACCTTAAAGAGATCCTGGATGCCTTCCTGCTGCACCGCCGTGAGGTAGTGACCCGCCGGACCGTGTTCGAACTGCGCAAGGCGCGGGATCGGGCGCACATCCTGGAAGGTCTGGCCGTTGCGCTGGCCAACATTGACCCCATCATCGAGCTGATCCGTCACTCCGACACCCCGGCAGACGCGAAAGCCAAGCTGGTCGCGCGTGGCTGGGAGCTCGGCAACGTGGCCGGCATGCTGGAAAAAGCCGGTGACGATGCAGCCCGCCCCGAGTGGCTGGAGCCTGAGTTCGGTATCCGTGAAGGCCAGTACTTCCTGACCGAACAGCAGGCCCAGGCCATCCTTGACCTGCGTCTGCACAAGCTGACCGGTCTGGAGCACGAAAAGATCCTGGAAGAGTACCAATCTCTGCTGGATCTGATCGCCGAGCTGCTGTTCATTCTGGCAAGCCCGGAACGGCTGATGGAAGTGATCCGCGATGAACTGCTGGCCGTGCGCGAGCAGTATGGCGACGAGCGTCGCACCGAGATCAGCGCCTCCAGCGCCGAGATCAACATCGAAGATCTGATCACCCCGGAAGACGTGGTGGTGACCCTCTCTCACCAGGGTTATGTGAAGTATCAGCCGCTGACCGACTACGAGGCCCAGCGCCGCGGTGGTCGTGGCAAGTCGGCCACCCGGATCAAGGAAGAGGACTTTGTGGAGCGTCTGTTGGTGGCCAACACCCACGACACCATCTTGTGCTTCTCCACCCGTGGCAAGGTCTACTGGCTCAAGGTGTATCAGCTGCCTGAGGCGTCTCGTAGCGCCCGTGGCCGCCCGATCATCAACTTGCTGCCGCTGGAAGAGGGTGAACGTATCACCGCCATCCTGCCGGTCAAAGAGTATAGCGACGACAAGTATGTGTTCTTCGCCACCGCCGACGGTACCGTGAAGAAGACCAGCCTGTCAGCGTTCAGCCGTCCGCTCTCCTCCGGCATTCGTGCCATCAACCTCAAAGAGGGCGATGAGCTGATTGGCGTGGACATCACCGATGGCAGCAACGAGATCATGTTGTTCTCCGATGCGGGCAAGGTGGTTCGCTTCAATGAAGGCAGCGGCCGCGCCGATGCGGATGTCGAGAACGATAGCGACGCCGATGAGGATGTGGAAGCCGATGCCGTCAGTGATGACGACAGCAGTGACGCCGCCGAAGGCAGCGAAACCAAGGGCACCTTCAAGGGGGTTCGCCCCATGGGTCGTACCGCCGGTGGGGTACGGGGTATCCGTCTGCTCAATGGCGACAAGGTGGTTTCCCTGATCGTCCCCCGTGGCGAAGGCGCCATCCTGACCGCCACCGAGAACGGTTATGGCAAGCGTACCGCGCTGACCGAGTACCCGACCAAGAGCCGTGGTACCCAGGGCGTTCGCTCCATCAAGGTGGACGAGCGTAACGGCAAGGTGATCGATGCGATCCAGGTCGAAGATACCGACCAGATCATGCTGATCACCAATGGCGGCACCCTGGTGCGTACTCGCGTCGCCGAGGTGAGCATCATAGGCCGTAACACCGGTGGTGTTCGTCTGATCCGTACCGGTGAAGATGAGACAGTGGTCGGTCTGCAGCGTATCGCCGAAAGCGACGAGGAAGAGGTCCTGATGGATGGTGAGTCGGCTGAAGCCGGTACCGCCGCCGCAGGTGACATCATCCCCGAGTCGGGCGAGGCTAAACAGAGTAATCAAGCCGACCAGGCCGATGAGGAGTAATACTCCATCGTCTGGCCGAGTTGGCTAGTTGCTGCAAAAAAGAGCGCCTTAGGGCGCTCTTTTTTATGGTCTGCCGTTGGCTGGCGGCAACCTTGACGCTGGCTGGCGTTGTCTCGCTCAGCATGAGTTCCTTGGCCGGCAGGAGTGAATGTCATCTGCTTGTCATGGCACAAGGATAAGCTGCACTCGACATCAGCCGGTGTCGTGTCATGTCGAGGAGTCTGCGATGTTACAACTCTGGTGGTCGAAATGGTTCGGGGATGAGTCTGGGGCTGAGCGGGAAGAGGAGTTGGTGGCCTTTGAGCCATCCAGGATCCCGGTTGAATTGCTAAAAGGCAGCCAATCGTCCTGAACCTCAGCCGCTCTCTGAGCTGCAGGGGCAGTGGTAAAGCGGGAGAGGGGATATGTTTCCCGCTAGATGCCACAGGGCCATCCTGGGGCCAGGGCCCGGTGGTGACTACCCGCAGCAGAGTCCTTGCTCCGCTCTACGCTCCCACTCCCACTCCCACTCTTACTCTTAATACTTCATTATCCGTGATCCCATGCTGTCACTCGGGTTCGCGGTTCCCTCCTGAACCTCTCCATCCTGTGTCTGCTCCCGTTGCCTGGATGCCCGGCTCACCGTCTGTTGCCACGCTGTCATCGCTTCATCTCGATGGGTTGGCGGGGCGGGTGAAGCTAGAACAGTTCGAACTGTTGGTGGGGACGGATAAAAGCGTGCAGGTTAAGGGGCGTATGAGCCGCGTTGAGCCCCGAGCGTTTGCAGATCAGCCGAAAGCGCTGGGCAAGCAGCTCGGCAAACTGGCCGCTGCCACGCATGCGATCCCCGAAGGCCGGGCTATTGAGCCGACCTTCCCGGCTGGCTTTCAGTTGATTCAGTACAGCCTGCCGCTTGTCGGGATAGTGCAATGTCAGCCAGTCATCAAAGAGCTGCGTCAGCTCATGGGGCAGGCGCAGCAAGATGTAGCCAGCCTGGTTGGCCCCCTGCGCGGCGGCCGCGCTGATGATCTGCTCGAGTTCAGATCCGTTGAGCCTGGGGATCATGGGGGCTGCCAGCACTCCCACCGGGATCCCGGCCCGTGCCAGCTTGCCGATCACCGCCAGCCGCCCCTGCCCCGTACTGGCTCTGGGTTCCAGTTTTCGCCTGAGATCCTCATCCAGTGTGGTGACCGAGACCATGACGTGGCACAAGCCTTCGCTGGCGAGAGCCTGTAGCAACTCGAGGTCTCTGAGCACCATGGCGCTCTTGGTAATGATGCCTACCGGATGCTTGTGAGCCAGCATCACTTCGAGCAAGGCGCGGGTGAGGCGGTATTGCTGCTCAATGGGCTGATAGGGATCGGTATTGGCACCAATGACGATGGTCTGTGGTTGATATCCGGGTTTGGAAAATGCCTGACGCAATAGGTGGGCGGCGTTGAGCTTGGCAAACAGTTTTGTTTCAAAATCGAGCCCTGGGGAGAGCTCCAGGTAGGCGTGGCTGGGCCTGGCATAGCAATAAATACAGCCATGTTCACAACCCTGATAGGGGTTGATGGAGCGACTAAAGGGTACATCCGGCGACTGGTTATGACTGATGATGCTCCTGGCCTGGATCCCGTGCACCTGGGTTTGAGGGGCGCTATTCATAAACTCGGGCGCCCAGTCGATGCCTTGTTGCCAGCCATCGTCGACGGCCTCGATGCGGAGGCCACTGAAACGATGATCCAGGTTGTGAAGGGTACCGCGTCCAGCCATCTCTCACTGCTCATAATAACTGTGTTTATATACAGTCATTGTGAGCAATGAGACCGACAAAGACAAGTCGCCAGACGACAGTGGGATGGGCCCCTCATCCAATGAGGATGGGGAGGGGCCAGGGGCTGACGCAAACCCCCGAGACTGCTCAGACTTGCGTTCCAGATTACATTTCGTTTACATAAACCAAATGCGAACTGGATCACGGAACTCCTTATGACAAAGTCACGCTACCGCTGGTTGTTCATTGGCCTGACCGGTGTGCTGATCTGGCGTCTGCTGCCGGATGGTGCAGACGAGATGCACAGTGCCCAGCGCGCCTGGCAACAGGGGCGCTTCAGTCAAGCCGTCGGGATCTGGCAGTTGAAAGCCGAGGCGGGAGAACCCAGAGCGCAGGCCTTGATGGGGTGGAGCCACGAGCTGGGGCAGGGCAGTACCGCGGATGTGGCTGAGGCGATTCGCCTCTATCGCCAGGCTGCCGAGGGGGGTGATGCCTTTGGTCAATATCGCTTGGGGGAGGTTTATCTGCGCGGTCATGGGGTGACGCAGGATCTGGCGCTGGCGTTTCACTGGATGGATCTGGCGGCCCGCAACGGTGATGTGCCCGCCATGCTCAAGCTTGGCATTTTGCATCTGATGGGGGTCAATGGCCGGGTGGACCTGGTTCAGGCCAGGCAGTGGCTGTTTCAGGCCGCCCAGGGGGGCAACAAGATGGCGCTGCGGGTGTTGGAGGAGCTGACACTGGCGGAGGAGGGCAAGAGCCAGTTCGATTTCAACTGGCAGCCGCTGCTGGTTGGGGCCAGCTGATCCGGCTAATTACAGGGTTGGCTTGAGCTGCGAAAGAAGGAGGTCTGCCATCAACTACCAGACCTCCTTATTGTTTGGGGCGCATGACTCGTCTCCTGGCGTGAGTTAGCCCACAGGGTGGTGCAGTTTCCCGCCCTTTGCGGCCTTTGCTAGGTGTTCTGCGGCATCTCGGGATTGCGTTGCACGGATCTCCCGGGTGAAAAGATGAAGAAACTGATCGCTGCCAGCAGGAAGGCGCTGGCCGCCCCATAAACCATGACCCAGCCAAATCCGGCGACCAGAGCCTCATTGATCGCTTCGGCGGGGATGGCGATGTGCGGCAGCAAGGCGCTATGTTGCTCCAGCACAGTGATATCCCCGGCGGCTATTTTTTCCGCGAAAAGCCGCAGGCTCGCCCCCTCGACAATACCCAGCTTGTTGCGCAGATAGGCCATGATGCCTTCAACCAGAATGAACCCCATCACGGCGATGTTGAATGCCAGCGAGATCATCCTGGCGCTGGTATCTGCTCCCGACGCCATGCCTACCCGTTCGGCTGATACTGCGGCGGTAATAGTGTTGGTGGTTGTGGTGTTGGTTAAACCCAGCCCAATTCCTGCCAAGACGGCCCCCGGCAAGAGCAGCCAGCCCGGTTGGGCAGACTGGCTGCCAGCTCTCATCAGCACGAAGCCCATGCCGATGATCGATAGCCCCACAGGGATCACGATGCCGGCTTGATAGCGCATCGCCAAGCGTTCAGCCAGTGGCGGGATGAACAGGGTGGGCAAGGTGTAGGCCAGCAGGGCGAGGCCGGTCTGCACGTTGTCATACCCCAAAGCCACATGGAAATAGATCGGCAGATAGATGATGAATGGCCAGAAGCTGAAGTTTTGCCCCATGGATCCGAGCAAGGCACCGGAAAAGTTGCGCACCCGAAACATTGAGAACTCCAGCATGGGCCTACGGCTGGTTCGCTCGGCGACCACGAAACTGGCGAAGCTCAGCATGAACATTCCTATGATGCTCATGGCGGCGGCACTGCCAAATCCAAGCACCGGACCTTGAGTGACGAACAGGACCAGGCAGAACACGGCAACCGACAAGGTGGCGATCCCTTTGATATCGAGGTGGGTCGCATGAGGATCGCGGGACTCCTGCACCCCTATCTGGCTCAGCAGCAAGGTCATGACGGCCAGGACCGCGTGGATCAGAAATACCCATTGCCAGCTCGCCAGCGCCAGGATGGCGCCACCCACTATCGGGCCAAAGCCGAGACCGGCGCCGAACACCATCCCCCACCAGGCAAAGGCGGCGCCGCGTTCACGGCCATCCCGAAACTGATTGGACAAGATGGCAATCTGGCAGATCAGCATCATCGCAGCACTCAATCCCTGGAGAAAGCGTGCCACGATCAACACGGCGGCGCTCTCGGCCAGTCCACAGATGAGCGACGTGACGCCGAAGGCAAGAATGCCGATGGTGAAGATGCGTTTACGACCGTAACGGTCGGCCAGGGTACCAACGCCCATCAGGATGGTTGTCATCGCAATGGTATAGGCGGCCATGATCCATTGGAGCTGCCGGAAACTGGCTCCCATGACCTGCTCTATGGTGGATAGAATGGGCGGAACGCTGGAAATCTCCAGTCCCAGCATCAACGCGGACAAGCAGACGGCAGCCAGGGCAAAGGAGCCTTGGCGTCTTGGTGACAGTGTCATGGGGTACCTTCAAATGATGGGAACATGGGGGGGCCTGTTAGGCGCCACCTCAAGACCGGGTCGCACGCAAAAAGACACGTACGACACCTCGGTGAAGGATGTTAGGGAATACAGAACTATTGCTCAATGGTATGGTTGGGTATATCAGAGACAACAAATTTGGATGGTTCATGACTCGACAGGTGCTTGATGTGGAGTCGGTGCTGGCATTCGTCACCATCGCTGATTTTCAGAGTTTCACCAGAGCCGCCGAGGCCCTGGGGACGACCCAGGGCGCCATCAGCGTGAAATTGAAGCGCCTGGAGGATCGACTCGGCTACAAACTGCTCGAACGCACCCCCAGGCTGGTGCGGCTGTCGGCGCAGGGCAGTGTCTTTCTCAATCCGGCCCGTGAGTTCGTTGCCGCCCATGACCGCGCCATGGCCGCACTGGTTTGTGAAAGCCGACGCTTTCGGTTGGGCATTGCCGAGCATGTGGCGGGGCCCGAGATCCCGTTGTTGTTGGCACGGTTAAGCGAGCGCGATCCCGCCCTGACTATCGAAGTGCGGCTGGAGAATTCCCGCAGCTTGCTCAACGCCTTTGACGAAGGGGCGCTCGACGCTGTGATTGTCCGCCAGGAAGATGATCGCCGCAGTGGTGAAGATTTGGGGCCGGAGCACTTTGGCTGGTTTGCCGCCCCCGGCTTCTATCATCAGCCAGGGAAACCGGTACGGCTGGCCGCCCTCGCACCTTGTTGTGGTGTGCGCGACATCGCCATTCGAGCACTGAGTGGTGCCGACATTGAGTGGAGTGAAGTCTTTGTTGGCGGAGGTCATTCGGCCGTCATGGCCGCGGTGTCGGCCGGGCTGGCTGTCGCTGCGTTATCTTGCCGTCTGGCGCCACCCGATGCGGTGGAAGTAGGGCAGTCTCTGGGTCTGCCCGCGTTGCCCTCATCGAGGATCATGCTCCATTCGACCCTGACGGATCACCGCTCGCGCGATGCCCTGCGGACACTGGTTGCTGTGTATCGGGAGCACCGCGTACCAGCGCATGCCAGTGTGGCATTCTGAAAATAGCCCTCTGTCGGGGGTCTCCCATTGCGCTTATTGGCGTGCCAACATCTTCTGCCTGATGGTGTCATATGCTTTACTTTTCGCGCTGTGCCAGCGTGATAAGGCTGAGTTGATTGTCCATGTCGGGCGCGATGAGCCACATGGTGGCCGCTGAGCAATGGATTCCTCTCGACCCCAGATAGCGACCATTCAAACTTGTCTGGGTTGTCACGTCTGATACAATCCTCGACTGTCCCCGTTAATGGATAGCCTCGCACGGAGTAAGGTGCGTATCACCGCGTGTAGCAGCCGTATTGTGAACGGTGAAACATCAAAGTTAATAGCTTGATATTAAAGGATATTTTCAATTCACACGTGGCCTTTGGTAGGGGTCACCACTGTCAAGGAAGCAATCATGCCAATCATTACTCTGCCTGACGGCAGTCAACGTCAATTTGCCCAGGCCGTTTCCGTCATGGACGTCGCCGCGGACATAGGTCCCGGCCTCGCCAAGGCGTGCATTGCCGGTCGGGTGAACGGTGAACTGGTGGATGCCTGCGAGCTGATCGAAGCCGACGCCCAGCTCTCCATCATCACCGCCAAAGACGAAGAGGGTCTCGAGATCCTGCGTCACTCCTGCGCGCACTTGCTCGGTCATGCCATCAAGCAACTCTGGCCGCAGACCAAGATGGCCATAGGTCCTGTCATTGACAACGGCTTCTACTATGACGTCGATCTCGATCACACCCTGACCGAAGAGGACATGGCTGCACTGGAAGCCCGTATGCTCGAGCTGGCAGACAAGGATTATGACGTCGTCAAGAAGCGGGTCTCCTGGCAGGAGGCGCGCGATGTGTTCGCTGCCCGTGGCGAGAGCTATAAAGTCGAGATCCTGGATCAGAATATCGCCCGTGATGATAAGCCCGGTCTCTATCATCACGAAGAGTATGTCGACATGTGCCGTGGTCCCCACGTGCCCAACATGCGTCATTGCCACCATTTCAAGTTGCAGAAGATGTCCGGCGCTTACTGGCGTGGCGACTCCAACAACAAGATGCTGCAGCGTATCTACGGTACCGCATGGGCCGACAAGAAGCAGCTCAAGGCCTACCTGCAACGCCTCGAAGAGGCCGCCAAGCGTGACCACCGCAAGATAGGCAAGCAGCTCGACCTGTATCACATGCAGGAAGAGGCCCCCGGCATGGTGTTCTGGCACAACGATGGCTGGACCATCTTCCGTGAGCTGGAAACCTTCATGCGCACCAAGCTGCGTGAGTATGACTATCAGGAGGTGAAAGGCCCCTCCATGATGGATCGCGTGCTGTGGGAGCGCTCCGGTCACTGGGATAAATATGCCCAAGGCATGTTCACCACCCAGTCCGAGAACCGTGAGTACGCCATCAAGCCGATGAACTGCCCGGGTCACGTGCAGATCTTCAACCAGGGCCTCAAGTCCTATCGCGACCTGCCATTGCGCATGGCCGAGTTCGGCTCCTGCCACCGCAATGAGCCGTCCGGTTCCCTGCATGGCCTGATGCGAGTCCGTGGTTTTACCCAGGATGACGCTCACATCTTCTGTACCGAAGATCAGATCATGGAAGAGGTTTCGGCCTGTATCCGTATGGTCTATGACGTCTACGGCACCTTTGGCTTCGAAAATATCGTGGTCAAGCTTTCGACTCGTCCGGAACAGCGCATCGGTTCAGATGAAGCTTGGGATCGCGCCGAAGCGGCCCTGGCCGAAGCCCTGGTGCTGAATGGCCTGGAGTACGATCTGCAGCCGGGTGAAGGGGCGTTCTACGGCCCTAAAATTGAATTCACCCTGCACGATTGCCTGGATCGTGCGTGGCAGTGTGGTACAGTGCAGCTCGATTTCGCCCTGCCAGGTCGGCTGGGCGCCACTTATGTGGGCGAGGACAACGAGCGTCACGTCCCCGTGATGATACATCGCGCCATCTTGGGGTCCATCGAGCGCTTCATCGGCATATTGACCGAAGAGTACGCAGGATTGTTCCCTACCTGGTTGGCACCGACTCAGGCCGTGGTGATGAATATCACGGATAATCAGGCCGATTATGCCGTAAAAGTGGCCAAAGCATTGAATGATGCGGGCCTTCGTGCAAAAGCGGACTTGAGAAATGAGAAGATTGGCTTTAAAATCCGCGAGCATACTTTGAAACGAGTACCTTTCATGCTGGTCTGTGGCGATAAAGAAGTTGAAGCCGGTCAGATTGCAGTACGGACTCGTAAAGGGGCTGACCTGGGCACTTATCCTGTTGAAGAGCTAATCGCTCTACTGTCCCAGGAAGTTCAGACCCGCGGACAAAAGAAAGTGGAGGAATAAGCTATAAAAGGCGGAAAAAAACTGGGCAAGCAACCGCAAGCCCGCGCTCACCGGATCAATACCGAGATTCGTCTGAAAGAAGTTCGTTTGACTGGACTTGATGGTGAGCCCTTGGGCGTCGTCGAAATCCATGATGCACTGAACTTGGCCCTTGAGGCTGGAGTAGATCTGGTCGAGATCAGCCCTAATGCTGAACCGCCCGTTTGCCGAATCATGGATTACGGCAAATTCCTCTACGAGAAGAGCAAGACCACCAAAGAACAGAAGAAAAAGCAGAAAGTTGTCCAGGTCAAGGAAATCAAATTCCGTCCTGGTACAGACGAAGGCGACTATCAGGTAAAACTACGCAACCTGGTTCGCTTTTTAGAAGACGGGGACAAGGCGAAGGTCACCCTGCGCTTCCGCGGTCGTGAAATGGCTCACCAGGATCTTGGTATCAAGGTACTGGAGCGCGTCAAGAACGATCTGGAAGAGCTGGCCGTAGTCGAGTCGTTCCCGAAAGTCGAAGGCCGTCAAGCTGTGATGGTTCTCGCACCTAAGAAGAAATCTTAAGGCCCACAAGAAATTGACTCATGGGTTCGCCCCATGAGTCGGTTCGCCTTGCGATTTTGTTGTCACTCACAATGCGGAGTATAAAATGCCGAAGATGAAAACCAACCGGGGTGCTGCAAAGCGCTTCAAGAAGACTGGCTCAGGTCGCTTCAAGTGCAAGCATAACCACCTGCGTCACATCCTGACCAAGAAGAGCAGTAAGCGTAAGCGTAAGCTGGGGCCGAAGTTCATGGTTTCTGCTGCCGACCACAAACGTGTTGTCGCTTGTCTGCCGTACGCATAAGGGGGATGTGAAAAATGCCAAGAGTTAAACGTGGTGTGACTGCTCGCGCTCGTCACAAGAAAGTAATGAAAGCCGCCAAGGGTTACTACGGCGCCCGTTCCCGTGTCTACCGCGTAGCGGTACAAGCGGTAACCAAAGCTGGTCAGTATGCCTATCGTGACCGTCGCCAGAAAAAGCGTCAGTTCCGTCAGCTGTGGATTGCACGTATCAACGCTGCAGCCCGTCAGAATGGTCTGTCCTACAGCCGTCTGATCAACGGTCTGAAGAAAGCGTCTATCGAAATCGATCGCAAGATCCTGTCCGATATCGCTGTTCACGACAAGCTGGCTTTCACCGCCCTGGTTGAAAAGGCTAAAGCAGCGCTGGTTTAATCCGGTTCTGTTATGAAAGATAAAAGGAGGCCCAGGCCTCCTTTTTTGTATCTGCAATTCATCGAATTCTGTTACCAGACCCGACTGTTACCTCCGTATATCTGCAATATGATGTCACATATGCCAACAAACTAGTGTTGTCGCCCCATATTTAACGGGGGGAGGGGAGCAAGTCAGCCTCTTACCCGATAACAAAATGATTTCTCGGGAGAAAAGGCTACCTTAACTATGGTCAGCCAAGGGGCTTTTTTTGTATTATCCCCCTCTTGACCTTATTTAGCCTACAGGCTCCTGTTTCGGGAGTGGTGACGAGGAAGACATGCAACAGCTTGAAGAAGTAGTCGGCCAGGCCAAGGCCGAAATTGAGGGCGTCAATGACGTGGCGACCCTCGACGAGATCCGGGTCAAATATCTGGGTAAAAAAGGCTTTTTTACCGAGCAGATGAAGACCCTGGGTGCCTTGTCCGCCGAGGAGCGTCCCGCAGCCGGCGCCGTGATCAACCAGGCCAAGCAGCAGGTGCAAGATGCCCTGAATGCGCGCCGCGATGATCTTGCCGCCCAGGAGCTGAACCAGAAGCTGGCCGCCGAGACCATCGACATCAGCCTGCCGGGCCGCCGCATCGAAAACGGTGGTCTGCACCCGGTGACCCGCACCATTGAGCGCATCGAACGTCTGTTTGGCGAGATGGGTTTCAAAGTGGAGCGCGGTCCCGAGATTGAAGATGGCTTCCACAACTTCGATGCGCTGAACATTCCGGCTCATCACCCGGCGCGTACCGATCACGATACCTTCTACTTCAATCCCGATCTGATGCTGCGTACCCACACCTCAGGTGTGCAGATCCGCACCATGCAGCAGCAACAGCCGCCAATTCGCATTATTGCGCCGGGCCGCGTCTATCGTAACGACTACGACATGACCCACACCCCGATGTTCCATCAGGTCGAAGGTCTGCTGGTTGACGAGCATGCCAGCTTTACCGAGCTGAAGGGGATTTTGCACGACTTCCTGCGCAACTACTTCGAGGAAGACTTGACCATTCGTTTCCGTCCCTCCTACTTCCCGTTCACCGAGCCGAGCGCTGAAGTGGACGTGATGGGCAAGAACGGCAAGTGGCTGGAAGTGCTGGGCTGCGGCATGGTGCACCCGAACGTGCTGCGTTCGGTCGGCATCGATCCGGAAAAATACTCCGGCTTTGCCTTCGGCATGGGCGTTGAGCGCCTGACCATGCTGCGTTACGGGGTCAATGACCTGCGTGCCTTCTTCGAAAACGATCTGCGCTTCCTCAAGCAGTTCAAGTAAGGGCGAGAGAACATGAAATTCAGTAAATCCTGGGTGATGGAGTGGGTCCGCACCGAGTTGAGTGATAACGCACTGGCCGAGCAGATCACCATGGCCGGCCTGGAAGTGGACGCCATCGAGGCAGTCGCCGGCCAGTTCAACAATGTGGTGGTGGGCGAAGTGGTCGAATGTGGCCAGCATCCGGACGCCGACAAGCTGCGGGTGACCAAGGTCAACGTGGGCGAAGCCGAGCTGCTGGACATCGTCTGCGGCGCGCCGAACTGCCGCATTGGCCTGAAGGTCTGCGTGGCCAAGGTCGGGGCGACCCTGCCGGGTGATTTCACCATCAAGAAGGCCAAGCTGCGTGGCCAGCCGTCTCACGGCATGCTCTGCTCCTTCAGCGAGCTGGGTATCGACGTCGAAGCCGACGGCATCATAGAGCTGCCGAGTGATGCCCCCATCGGCACCGACATTCGCGACTACTTGAATCTGAACGACGTCGCCATCGACGTGGACTTGACCCCGAACCGGGCCGATTGCCTCGGCATTGCAGGTCTGGCCCGCGAGATTGGCGTGCTCAACAGCGCCGACGTGGTCGAGCCTGTCTGGGCGCCTGCCGTTGCCACCATTGATGCGACCTTCCCGATCCGGGTCGAGGCACCGGCGGATTGCCCGCGCTACCTCGGCCGCGTCATCAAGGGGCTGAACCTGCACGCCCAGAGCCCGCTCTGGATGCAAGAGAAGCTGCGCCGTGGCGGCATTCGCTCCATCGACGCTATCGTCGACATCACCAACTTCCTGCTGTTGGAATATGGTCAGCCGATGCACGCCTTCGACCTGGCCAAGCTGGAAGGGGAATTGGTAGTACGCCGCGCCAAGGCCGATGAGCCGATGACCCTGCTGGACGGTACCGAGGTGAAGCTCAAAGAGACCACCCTGGTGATTGCCGATACACAAGGCCCTGCCTGCATGGCCGGTATCTTCGGCGGTGATCGCACCGGTGTGTCCGAGTCCACCACCGATATCCTGCTGGAGTGCGCCTTCTTCGCGCCGCTCTCCATCACCGGCCGGGCCCGTGCCTACGGTCTGCATACCGACTCTTCCCACCGCTTCGAGCGCGGGGTCGATCCCGAGCTGCAAGCCAAGGTGATGGACAGAGCCACCCGTCTGCTGCTGGACATTTGTGGCGGAGAGTGCGGCGGTGAAGCGGGCCCCGTCATCGAGGTCAAATCCGATGCCCATCTACCCAAGGCTGCCCCCATCAAGCTGCGCCGTGCCAAGCTCGACAAGGTGATCGGCATCAGCGTGGCCGATGCTCAGGTGCTTGAGATCCTGACCCGCCTCGGCATGCAGGTGACGGTGGATGCCGACGGTTGGACCGCACTGGCCCCCTCCTGGCGTTTCGACATCGCCATCGAGGAAGACCTCATCGAGGAAGTGGCCCGCATCTACGGCTACAACAAGATCCCGAATCTGAAACCGGCCGCCTCTCTGGCGATGGTTGAACAGGCCGAAGGCCAGGTGACCCTCAAGCGGGTCCGTGACCTGCTGGTCGACCGCGGTTTCCAGGAAGCCATCACCTACAGCTTCGTGGATCCCAAGGCTCAGCAGGCTCTGTTCCCCCAGAGCGATGCCCTGGTGCTGCCCAATCCAATCTCGGTCGAGATGTCCGCCATGCGCGTCTCTCTGTTCCCGGGGCTGGTGCAGGCGGTGGTCTACAACCAGAACCGCCAGCAGGGCCGTGTGCGTCTGTTCGAGCAGGGCTTGCGCTTCATCAAGGACGAGCGTGCCGAAAACGGCATCCGTCAGGAGCCGATGCTGGCCGGCATCATCACCGGCAACCAGAGCGACGAGCACTGGGACATCAAGAGCCGCGGCGCCGACTTCTTTGATTTGAAAGGGGATCTGGAAGCCGTGCTGGATCTCACCGCCGAAGGGGCCAGCTTCAGCTTCGAGCGCACCGAGCACAGCGCCCTGCACCCTGGCCAGAGCGCGGCCATACTGCGCAACGGCGCCGTCATCGGCCACATCGGCGTGATCCACCCGAGCCTCGAGAAGAAGCTGGGTCTCAAGACCCGTGCCATCATGTTCGAGCTGGAGTTGAACAAGCTGATCCCTGCCAAGGTGCCGGTTGCGGCCGAAGTGTCCCGCTTCCCGGCCAACCGCCGCGACATCGCCGTGGTGGTCGACGCTGCGGTTCTGGCCGGTGATGTGCTCGCAGTAATTAAAAAAGTTGGCGGAAATCAGTTAGTTGGAATAAACTTGTTTGACGTATACCAGGGTGCTGGTATGGCAGAGGACAAGAAGAGCCTGGCCATCAGTCTTGTATTGCAAGACACCCAGCGCACCCTGGAGGAGAAAGAGATTGCCGAGACCGTAGACAATGTCGTGCGGGCCCTCGGTGAAGAGTTGAATGCATCCTTGAGGGATTGATCTATGGCGCTTACCAAAGCCGACATTGCAGAGCACCTGTTCACCCAGCTCGGGATGAGCAAGCGTGAAGCCAAAGATATGGTGGAAGCCTTCTTTGAGGAGATCCGACAGGCGCTGGAACGCGGCGAACAAGTCAAAATCTCGGGCTTCGGTAATTTTGATCTTCGTGAGAAGAACCAGCGTCCAGGACGTAACCCCAAGACGGGCGAAGATATTCCCATCAGCGCCCGTCGGGTGGTGACCTTCCGCCCCGGCCAGAAACTCAAGGCCAGGGTTGAGACGGTCGAACCCAATGAGTCTTGAGTTAACTAACGAAAAGCCAGGCGTCTGCCTGGCTTTTGCTATGTCATGATCCGCGCGATTTTTCTGTTGGCCAGCCTGCTGGCCGGCACGGCTCACGCCATGGTGCTGCCGTTGCCCCCCTCGACCCAGCACTATGCCTCGTCCATTGACCAGCTCACCTTCTGTTATCCCAGCCTGGTGCGTTCCCCCTATCTGGAGAAGAAGGGGGGGTTTTTGATGGATCAACTCGACAGGCTGGCCAACACACTGCCGATCTCTCTGGTCAAGATACGACTCGACAGCTGGGAAGCGGTTCGGGACGGGTTGCGATCCGGGCGTTGCGATCTGGTGCCGAGCATAGGTCCTGCCCCGACACCCCGCGCGGGTTACCTCTATAGCCGCACCATACTCGAGTCCGAGTCCGCCATTCTCTACCGCGGCAAACTCAATAACGCCATCTTTCTGGTATCCCCCGTCTGGCAGCAGAGCAAACGTCTGAGCCGGCTCTACCCCAGAGCCACTCAGCTGACCCTCGCCAATCCCGATCGCTGGTTTGAGGCACTCAAGGCCGGCGAGGGGAGTGCCTATCTGGGCGACTATTTGCAACTGCGCCATCTGATGCGGCAAAACCCGGCCGAAGGGTTGCGGCTAAGGCGACTGCGCAGTGATGATTGGGTCATTGGCTACCGGCTGGAGATGGGGGATAAGCCCGAGCTGAAGCGCCTGGTCGACACCGGCATTCGCTATCTGACCCCGGGCGCCCTCTATCAGGATCTGGAGCGCTATCTGGCCGATGGCAAGCAGACCATCAACCCGGTGCACTTTACCGATGAGGAGCAGGCCTGGCTGGCAGGGCGGGGTAGCCGGGTGCGGCTGGTGATCAACCCGGACTTGATGCCCTATAGCGGCGTCGATGATCAGGGCCAGCTCAGGGGCTGGAGTGGCGATGTGCTGCGCTGGGTGGGTCAGCAGACCGGCTTGCGGTTTGAGACAGTGCCCGCTGCCAGCCGGGAAGAGGCGCTGGACAAACTCAGGCGTGGGGAGGCCGACATGATGGCTGGCCTGCTCGAATCCCCTCGTCTTGGTCAGGAGTTCGAGTTTACCCGCACCATCGCCGAGAACCGTTTCGCCCTGGTTTCCCTCAAGTCCAGGCAGATCAAGCGACTGAGCGAGCTGAGCGGCGAGCGGGTGCTGGTGCCGACCAGCCTTTATGATCCGGACATGCTCTCCGGCTATGGCAATGCCGCCTGGGTGCGGGTCGATGATGTGGATCAGGGCCTGAGCGAACTGCGCAGCGGCAATGCGGACTGGTTGCTGAGCGAGCTGTACCAGTTGCAATACCCCCTGCGCAGCAATCAGTTGACCGAACTCAATGTGCGTGAACTCGATGACAGCTTTGCCCTGAGCTTTGCGGTCAACCGCCAGCATCTGTTGCTGGCCAGCGTGCTGGATCAGGGGTTGATGACTCTCAACCGCGAGCAGATGGCGGAGCTGACCCAGCGCTGGCACAGGCTCACCCTCACCCAGCAGAGTGGCGTCAGCTACTGGGTGCTGTTCGGTTCGGTGCTGCTGGCGCTGTTGATCAGCGCCGCCGTGATAATGCTGATCTGGCGCTCTCGCCAGCAGCTCTCCCAGGAGGTGGCCCAGCGTCTGGCGGCGGAACAGGCTCTGGCCGTCGAGAGCCGGTTTCGTGAGTCCCTGTTCCAGGCCCTGCCGGTCCCCGTGTTCCTGCGGGATGGCAACGGCGACATCATCAAGCGCAATAAACGTGGCAAACGGCTGGAGGCCCGTCATCCAGGCCCGCTGACCCTGCCGGCCCCCGAACAGGGTGCCACCGAGGGGGAGTTGACCCTGGGAGAGCGGGTCTTCTCCTACGCCCAGATACCGCTGCGCCTCGGCCACCAGGGGCCCGCCGGGGAGCTGATTGCGCTCTCCGATATCAGCTCACTGCGCGAGCGGGAGCGATTCTCACGCCAGGCGGAGCGGCGCTTGCGGGCGCTGACCAATACGGTGCCCGGCATGGTGGTGCAGTTCCTGCTGCGCGACGGTCTCCTCGGCGAGCTGGAATTTGTCAGTCGTGGCAGCTTCGAGCTGCTCGGGGTATCGAACAATCGACTGCGCCGTGAGCCCCTTGATGCCCTGGCCGCCCTGAACGGCAGAGACAGGTATCAGCTGCAGGTGGATATGCCCGCCATGCTGGAGGCGGGTCAGCCCTTCTCCTATGTCCTGCGATATCAACATCCCGCCGAAGGGCTGCGCTGGTTGCAGTTCCATGGCCGGGGGCGGCGCCTGGATGAGGATGGCTGGCGGGTCTACGGCGTGGTGCTGGATGTGACCATGCGGGTGGCTCAGGAGCAGGCCCTGCAACGATCCCATGCCAGGGCGGAGCAGGCGATGCAGGCCAAGGGTCGTTTCCTTGCGGCCATCAGCCATGAGATACGCACCCCCATGAATGCCATTCTCGGCTGGCTGGAGTGGCTCGCGACCACCCCTCTGTCCGATCAGCAGCAGGGGGCCGTGACCAGTGTGCGTCAGGCCGGGGATGAGCTGCTCGGCCTGCTCAATGATGTGCTCGATTTCAGCCGCAATGAGAGCGGCAAGTTGAGCCTGGCGCCACAACCGACGGATCTGGCGCTGTTGTGCGAGCGTGTCATTGCGGTGCACTGGCCCAAGGCGCGTAACAAGGGCCTGCAGTTGAGGCTGAAATTGAGCGCTGACTTGCCCAACCGGGTCGAGATTGATCCCCACAGGGTGCAGCAGCTGCTGCATAACCTGCTCTCCAATGCCATCAAGTTCAGCACCCGGGGCACTGTCTGCCTGTGGGCCGATCTGCAACTCGATGGGGGCAAATCCTGGCTCAGGCTCGGGGTTGACGATCAGGGACCCGGCATTGCGGCAGAGTTGCTGGCGCGACTGTTCGAGCCCTTCGAGCAGGGGGAGGTCAGTGGTCAACTCAGGGCGCAGGGTACCGGACTCGGCCTGGCCATTTGTCGCCAACTGCTCGAACAGATGGGCGGCACCATTGCCATGACCCCGGGTCTGGGTGGCGGCAGCCGCTTTACCGGCAAAGTGCCTCTGCTCGTATCGGATACGGAGGCAGCCAGGGAGAGCACCGTCACGCGGCTGGCCATCAGTTTGCCGGATAGTGAGCGCGAGGGGGTGGATCCCTGGTTGGCCCGTTATGGGTTGACGCCGGTCGCACCGGAGGAGGGGATCCCCTGCCTTGGCACGCAGCTCGATGAGCATGGTTTGCTGACCTGGCGCTGGCAGGGCAAGAGTTGGATACCCGGCACCCTGGTGAGCCTGTTGCAAGAGGATGTCAGCGAGGCCATGAGCGTCAATCTGACCCAGGCTGGGGTGGGACTGCGGGTGTTGCTGGTCGAGGATCACGACATGAACAGAGCGCTGATCAGCATGCAGCTCCGTCAGCTCGGCGCCCAGGTGTGGTGTGCGAACCATGGGCTGCAGGCCCTCGACATGCTGCGGGAACACCCCGTGGATCTGGTGTTGACCGATCTGCAGATGCCGTTGATGGATGGCGCCGAGCTCTGCCAGCAACTCAGGGCTACTGCCGAGCACAAGGCACTGCCCATCTATATCGTCACCGCCGATGTGAGTGAGCAGGCGGTGCTGCGCCTGACGGCTTGCGGTTGCACTGGTCGCCTCGAAAAACCCCTGCGTCTGGAGACCCTGGCCGCGCTGCTGCACCGGATCCCGCGGGCATTGCCGTCCCCTGGGGATGAGCCGGGATCCCGGACTGGGTCTGCGCCGGACAGGCAGAGCCCTATCCCTGAGGGTCGGTTGGCCATGCCACTCCTGAGCGATGAGTTGATCGCTCTCTACCTGACCACCACCACCGCAGACATCGACAAGTTGGCCGAGGCCCTTGCCTGCCAACAAGCCACTGAGAGAGATGCGTATTTACACAAGATCAGGGGGGCTGCGAAAATGGTCGCGGCCCAGCCTCTGCTGCAGGCGATGGCTCGCTGGCACAGGGAGCCCGAGCTACCCCTGATCCTGTTGCTGCGCCAGGCCCTGGATGAGACGGCGCACCAGCTGACCGAGAGACAAACTGATGATCATCACAGATGAAGAGCTGATGGCTCTGTTGGAATCCCCGACAGAACAGGAGTCCGGTTTTCATACCCTGACCCTGTATGCCCTGGATAATAACGCTTATGAGGCGGCCAAGGCTGCGGGGTTACCCGACTATGTCTCCCTGTGGCGTGCCCGACCCGATGCCAGCTGGCAATGGACAGGGTTGTTTGCCACCGGTGCCATCGCCTTGTATGACCCAGGCGAGCATGCTGGCACGGAGTACTTTACCGCCATGACGCAGGATCACGAGGGGGTTTGCCGTCTCAGCCAGGATTGGCAGGCGGCCCTCGCGCTGCGTCAGCAGCAGTGGCTCGCCTGGCTGGCAGATTTCGAGCTGCTGCTGCTCGAAGACCACCCTTTTCAAGGTGCCCAGTTGCAGCAACAGATCCAGCAGCTGGGTCTGCCGTGCCGCTGGGTGCAAGATGGCGCCAGCTGCCTGGCGCTCCTGGCCGAGGGCAAGACCCGGCTCTTGCTCTGTGACTTGAGTCTGGCGGAGCAGGATGCCATCAGTCTGTTGCTTGCCAACCGTCAATATCAGAGCTTGCCGATCATCTTGCTCTCCGCCCATGAGCAGACCCTGATCGATGGCAGCCGTCGTCTGCTCCATGACGCCGGTTTCAATGTGCTGGCCGCCCTCGCCAAGCCGCTCCAGGGCGAAGAGCTGCTGCGCCAGCTCAAAGGGCTCTATCTTGGCAACCAGCGGCTGCGGCGGCTCAAGGGGCTGCGCCGCACGGTGCGCAACTGGCAGGGGCAAGGGATAGGCACACTCTCTCTCAAATCCAATCCCCCCTTGCAGGGCGCGCACTGGTTGCCTTTCACCGGCTGCGCAACTGACTGGCAAGCACTCAAAGCCTGGCTTGACAGCCTGGATCGCACGCCTCAGGCGCTCACCCTGGTGATCCAGCGCCGGGATGCCCTGCTCGGGGATCAGGCCGCCTTCGCCCTGGTGCTGCAAGCCAGTCTGGCGGGGGTCAAGCTGGCACTGTTGCTCGATAATGGCGAGCACTTGCCATTCGATCTGCTCGAGCGCTTGCCGTTTCAGCAGTTGCTGCTCGGCCAGCCTCTCTTGCAGGAGTGGGAGCGGGCGGGGCCAGACTCTCTGCTTGGCCGCTTTATGGCGCGGGTTCGTGAGATAGGCATCGACATCTATCTGGATGACAGCGTCAAGTTGCTGGATGAGGAGAGTTGGCGCACCCGGGGTGCGGCGGGATACTGGTAGGTGATCCGTTATCTCTGCTGGCCCCAGGACGAGGCCCGGCTTGCGCGCGGACTCGCCGGTTGGCAGCCGGCGCTGACCCGTGCCGATCTGCCGCTGGCAATGACCCTAGGGGGGACGGTGTGCCACCTTACGGAGTTGG
This sequence comes from Aeromonas sp. BIGb0445, assembly GCF_024809075.1. Classification (NCBI taxonomy): domain Bacteria; kingdom Pseudomonadati; phylum Pseudomonadota; class Gammaproteobacteria; order Aeromonadales; family Aeromonadaceae; genus Aeromonas; species Aeromonas sp. BIGb0445. The sequence continues at coordinate 620,747 of NZ_JANUES010000002.1, read as the reverse complement.
GGCCCGCCGATGAGACACGCATCGTGCAAGCGTTCGAGGAGCTGAGTCAGTACAGCGTCTACCTGCGCTTCATGCGCGCCAAGCAGCATCCCACCGCCGAGCAGGTGGCCTTCTTCCTCCAGTATCCGAGGGATAGACAGATCTCCTTGTTGCTCAGCGACAGCCGGGGCGCCCCCCTGGCTCAGGCTCAGTCAATCCGTCGTCGCCTGCATCCGGACAGAGCCGAGTTTGCCTGTATCGTCGCCGATCATTTTCAACACAAGGGTGCGGGTCGTCGCCTGTTGCTGGCCCTGGCCATATTGGCGCGGGGGGAGGGCATTCGCGAGTGGACCGCCGAGGTGCTGGCCCAGAACAGACCCATGCTGGCGCTGCTCAAGAGTCTGGGGCTGCCGCTCACCTTGGTGACGGGGCGTGAACTCATCTTCGTGCGGCTCGATCTCAGCGTGCTGGATCCCTGGCTGGGGTTGCCGGGTGTTGGCCGATGGACTGCCCCCACCGCGCGGTTCTAAGACCAAGGGCGAATAGGCCCCCTCAGGGCGCCTGTGTTAAGGTCTCTCCATCGGCTGCGTCAAGGAGTTGTGCATGCAAGCGCCCAAACACATAGTGGTACTGACCGGGGCCGGTATCTCGGCCGAGTCGGGTATCAAGACCTTTCGTGCCAGTGATGGCCTCTGGGAGGAGCACAAGGTGGAAGACGTGGCCACCCCTGAGGGCTACCATCGGGATCCCGTCCTGGTGCAGGGCTTCTACAACGCCCGCCGCCAACAGTTGCAGCAAGAGCAGATCCATCCCAATCCGGCCCATTACGCACTGGCGCGGCTGGAGCGTCTCTACCCCGAACAGATCACCCTGATCACCCAGAACATCGACAATCTGCATGAGCGGGCGGGTAGCCAGCGGCTTATCCATATGCATGGCGAGCTGCTCAGGGCGCGTTGCCCCGTCTCGGGACAAGTCATCGAGTGGCGTGGTGACTTGCATCAGGAGGAACTCTGCTCCTGCTGTCAGTTTCCCCAGCCGCTGCGCCCCCATGTGGTCTGGTTTGGCGAGATGCCTCTGGGTCTGGATCGCATCTATGGCGCCCTGGCACAATGCGATCTCTTCATCTCCATCGGCACCTCGGGGGCCGTCTATCCGGCGGCGGGTTTTGTCCATGAAGCAGGCCTCAATGGTGCCCACACCATAGAGCTCAATCTGGAGCCGAGCGAACTGGAGAGCCAATTCGATGAGAAACGCTATGGCCCCGCTTCCCTCTTGGTGCCAGCCTATGTCGATGAGCTGCTGCAACGTTGCGGGGTACACAAACCCAAGCCCGTCTCCGGGGAGGATTGGATGGAGATGAGGGATCGCCTCTGACGCGGGAGTCGTCTGCCACTGATTTATCTCACTATTTTCATTCAGCAAAGCCAATAAAGTTGCACTCCCGATGATATGTCAGCACACTCGAATGAGACAGTGTTGATGGATGTCACAATAGAGGGGTGCTGGATGCAAAGACACATATTCACCAGGTGGCTGGTCGCCGCCTTGCTGCTGAGCGGTGTGATGGCGCCATGGGCGCAGGCCGCGCAGAGCCCCATTCTGACGTTGACCGCCCCTGGTGGTGTCAGCAGAGAGTATGGGCTCCACGAACTGGGATCCCTGCCTCAGGTTGCCTTCGAAACGGAAACCCCCTGGACCAAGGGCAAGCATAGTTATCGCGGCCCCTTGCTGCGCGACCTGATCAGGCAGATCAGCCCCAATGCCGACCGGATCAATGTGGTGGCCCTGAACAATTACAGCCATGAGGTCAGGCTCTCGGACTATGCCGACTACCCGCTGATCCTGGCCATGAGCGAGAATGGCAAGATGTTGACCCGCCGCAACAAAGGGCCGCTCTGGCTGCTGGTGCCCTTCTCCGATCACCCCAAATTGAGTGAAGATCCCAATGTGCAGGCCTCGATGGTGTGGCAGATTGTCCGGTTAGAGATATTGGATTGACACGGCGCTCGCTGCAAAACCCGCTACTGATAGGGGTCTGTCTGCTGTTTATCGGCTCCTCCATCTGGGGGCTGATGCTGCAGAAGAAGCATGAACGGCTGGTCGACTACTTCTATCGCGGCTCCCACTGGAACATTCATCAGCTGCTGCTCGATTCACAGCGCTTCCTCTATGAGTTGAAGCTCTACCGCGCCGGGGTGGGGGACATGGCGACCCTCTCCCTCGAGTACGATCTGTTCTGGAACCGGATCGATGTCTTCCTGGTGAGCGATGAGACCCGGGTCGTGCGTGGCCAGCTTGGTCTGGCAGGTATCGCCAATGATCTGCTGGCTGATCTCAAGCTGATCGAGTCACAAATGGATGCAGGCAAGCTGGTGGAGGGGCCCGAGCTCGATCACATGCAAAAGCATCTGATCGCTTGCACCAAACGGCTCGAGCAGATCAGCCGGGTGGTGCTGACCGGGGAGGCGAGGGAGGCCTCCATCACCCAGATCCGTCGCAATATGCTGTTGCTGCAGGTCTGGCAACTCACCTTGCTGGTCGCCGGTGTGCTGCTGGTGGCTGCGCTGGTGCGGGCCAATGTGCTCAATCGTCGTCAGGCTCGCACCGATCCCCTCACTCAGCTTGGCAATCGGCTTGCCATGCACGAGCGGCTCGATGTCAGCCTGAGCCGTGCCCCGTTGGTGGCACTGGTCATTCTGGATCTCAAACGCTTCAAACTCGTCAATGATCAGCTGGGTTATCAGGTCGGTGATCGCCTGTTGCAGGTCGTTGCCGACAAGCTGGATGCCTGGCCCCATGGTGATGCCTTTCGCCTCGGCGGTGACGAATTTGCCTGTGTGCTCGACCAGTGTCCCGATGATGGGAGTTGCCTCGCCCGGGCAGAGGAGCTGATCGCCTTGCTTGCGTTCGAGTTTCGCACCAGGGAGAGCAGCTTCCAGCTCGCCTGTCGCCTCGGCCTGGCGCTGGCACAGCGGGGGGAAGACAGAGACAGGCTGATCGATCACTGCATCCTGGCCCTCAATCAGGCCAAGGGGGGCCAGCAGGGGGATCTGGTGCAATTCAGCCATGCCATGCTCGGCCAGCTGCAACTGCGCCATAACCGGGTGAGAGGGTTGCAGATCTGGCTGGAGCGGGGGCTGGGCATGCCGTTGACCCTGGTGTTGGAACCCATGATGGAGGCCCATCATCCTCAACCGGTAGCGATGCGGCTCAGCCTCAACTGGGGGCAGGGAGAGGCATGCAGCCTCAACTGGCTGGAGGAGTCCGGCCTGCTCGAGGAGGTACTCTCCCGGGTACTGGCCCAGGCGCATACCATGACGTCGCAGCCCTTGCTGCTGGGGCTGAGCAAGACGCAGCTCCTTCGACTGCTGCGCAGCCCTCTGGTGACCTTGACGCCGGCTTGCTTCATCGCAGGCTTGCCTTATCTGGCCAGAGACGATGCCGAGCTCAAGCAGCAGGTGCTCAAGGCAGGCCTGGTGCTGGCTTTGGAGGAGATTGGCAGCGCCACCCTGGCCCTGGCAAGAGGGGGCTGGCCGCTGGCCTACTGGACTCCGTGCCGTGAGGGCGAAGAGGAGGCTGCGGCCTTTCAGCCCTTGGTGCAAGCCATTGGCCTCAAGACCCTCAGGTCTGCCCGGCGGTGAGAGCTGTCCCGCCCAGCCGGGGCAGCAAGCGGCTTGCTATGTCGGGAATACAGATATGACGGAGCAACAGAAAGGGAGCCCTGGGCTCCCTTTCTGTTGTTTGGCTGCATGGGCCTTAGAGGCGGCGGCAGGATTGACGGATCACCAGATTTGGCTCCAGGGTGATCAAGCGATTCTCTATCTGCTGACCATTGATGCGAGCCAACAGCCGGGTCACGGCAAGACGGCCCAGCGCCTCCTTGGGCTGATTGATGGTGGTGAGCGGCGGTGACAGGTATTGGGCCAGCTCGACATTGTCATAGCCGATGAGGGAGATATCTTCCGGCACCCTGAGCCCGGCCTGATGGATGGCGCTGATGGCCCCCATGGCCATCATGTCGTTGAACACAAACAGAGCGCTCGGCCGTTCAGGTTGAGCCAGCAGGGTCTGCATGGCATTGAAACCGCTGGCACAATCGAACTCACCGGCTTGCAGCCACGCCGGGCGCACGGCCAGCTGGGCCTCTTCCATCGCCTGCTCGAAACCGGCCAGGCGCTGGGTCGCAGGGGCGCGTCCGGCCGGGCCCATGATGCAGCCAATGTCCCTGTGACCCAGCCCTATCAAGTGGCGGGTTGCCAGGTAGCCGCCCAGATGAGAGTTGTCGGCGATGAGATCGACCCTGTCGCTGTCCAGCCCCCAGTCCATGACCACCACCGGCAGGTTATCCAGCCAGTCGAGCTGGTTGAACACCTCCTGCTGCCCCTCGCTGCACATGATCAGCAGCCCATCCACCCGTTTGCGCAGCATCATCTTGAGGTAGGAGAGCGCGGTCTCGGTCTGGCCCTCGGTGTTGCCCAGCATCAGGTTGTAACCCTGCTCGAAGCAGTAGCGCTCCACCCCGCGCACCACTTCCGCGAAGAAGGGGTTGCTGGAGGTAGTGACCAGCATGCCGATGCTGTTGGTCTCTTTCACCTTGAGGCTGCGGGCCACCAGGCTGGGGGCATAGTTGAGGCTCTCCATGGCGGCGAAGACCCGCTCGCGGGTCGCATCGGCGACGACGCGAGTCTCATTGATGACGTGGGACACCGTGGTGGTGGAGACCCCGGCCTGGGCCGCGACTTGCTTGATGTTGGCCATCAGCCTTGCTGCCCGTCGAGGAAGGCGGTCACCTCCTCCTTGTGGGGAATGGCGCTCTGGGCGCCGAGCCGGGTCACCGACAGCGCCGCGGCGCCATGGGCGAAACGAACCGCCGCTGGAAAGTCCAACCCCGCCAGTTCGGCGGCCAACAGGGCGCCATTGAAGGTATCCCCGGCCGCCGTGGTGTCCACCGCCTCGACCCGAAAGCCCGGGATCAGTTGTTGCTGCCGGGTGTTGCTGCAATAGACCCCCTGGGCCCCCAGGGTGATCATCACATCGCTGATCCCCATCTGGTGGAAGCGGGCCGCCGCCTGAGCCGCGCTCGCCTCATCGGTGACGGCCACCCCGGTCAGCAGCTCGGCCTCGGTCTGGTTGGGGGTGATGAGATCCACCAGCGCCAGCAGCTCGGCAGGCAAGGGCTGGGCAGGCGCCGGATTGAGCACCACCCGGGTGCCACCGGCGCGGGCCAGACGGGCGGCCTCGAAGACGCTCTCCAGCGGCACCTCCAGCTGCAACAGCAGGGTGTGCGCCTCGGCGATGAGGCGACCATGGCGCTGTACCATGGCCGGGCAGAGGGCGCCATTGGCCTCGGCGGAGAGGCCTATGCTGTTCTCCCCCTCATCACTCACATAGATGATGGCGATGCCGGTGGGCAGGGTGGCATCTTCTTCCACCGCACCGACGTCGATACCATCCTCGGCAAAGCCTGCGCGCATCTCGCGGCCTATGGCATCTGCCCCTATGCGGGCGATGAAGGATACCTCGGCGCCGAGGCGGGCGGCGGCGACCGCCTGGTTGGCGCCCTTGCCGCCGGGTACCACTCGGTAACTGTGACCGGCCAGGGTCTCACCCGGGCGGGGAAAGTGCGGCACCCGCAGCACGTGATCGGCATTGACACTGCCCAGAACAACGAGACGATTCATAATGTTGCTTCCCTTGATGCATCTTGACTTGGGACTGCCCAAGGCGAGAGACACCGCTGATTGTGTTCGACTGAGAGGGGGAGGCTAGCCTCCCCCAGCTACTGTTACTTGCTGACCACTTGCAGGGGAACGGGTATGGATTTTTCTACCGGTTGGCCCTTGAGTACCTTGTCGGCGGTCTCGACGCCAATGGCACCGATCAGCGCCGGCTGCTGGGCGATGGTGGCGGCCAGTTTGCCACGGGCGACCGCGGCCTTGCCATCATCGGTGCCATCGAAACCGACGATCATCACCTGCTTGCCGGCGGCCTGTACGGCGCGAATGGCACCCAGCGCCATCTCGTCGTTCTGGGCGAACACGGCCTGGACGGTCGGGTGAGCCGCCAGAAGATTCTCCATCACGTTCAGACCCTTGGTACGGTCAAAGTCGGCAGGCTGGGAGGCCAGCACATCCAGCTGATGACCCTTCACCGCCAGGGCGAAGCCCTCGCCGCGATCCCGGGCCGCCGAGGTACCGGCGATCCCTTCGAGCTGAATGACCTTGGCGCCGCTCCCTAGCTGCTCGGCGATGAAGTCGCCCGCCAGCTTGCCGCCGGCCACGTTGTCGGAGGCGATGTGGGCCTTGACCTCACCCTGGGCCGCGCCGCGGTCCAGGGTCAGCACCGGGATATTGGCCTTGTTGGCCAGGCGGATGGCGTTACCGACCGCGTCCGAATCGGTGGGGTTGATCAGAATGGCGCTCACCTTGCGCACCGTCAGATCTTCCACGTTGGCGAGCTCCTTGGCCGGATCGTTCTGGGAGTCGAGCACCACCAGCTCATAACCGAGCTCCTTGGCCTTGGCCTCGGCGCCTTCCTTCATGGTGACGAAGAAGGGGTTGTTGAGGGTGGAGACCACCATGGCCAACGAGTGATCGGCTGCCTGGGCGGTGCCCAGCACGGACATGATGGCGGCGGCGAGCAGGGTATTGAGCTTTTTCATCGTTTCATTCCTTGTGCTTTTTGTTATGGGTGCGTGTGGTTGTCGTTATTTGCTTTTGTTGTCGATCATCACGGCGAGCAGTATCACGCTGGCCTTGGCGATCATCTGGTAATAGGAGGAGACGTCGAGCAGGTTGAGGGCATTGTTGAGGAAACCGATGATGAGCGCGCCTATCAGGGTGCCCATGATGCGCCCCTTGCCCCCCATCAGGCTGGTGCCCCCCAGTACCACGGCGGCGATGGCGTCGAGTTCATACCCCATGCCCGCGGTGGGTTGTGCCGACGACAGGCGGGAGGTGACGATGAGGCCTGCCAGGGCGGAGAGGGCGCCGCAGATGGCATAGACCGCCAGCTTGACTCTGTCCACATTGATGCCGGAGAGGCGAGTGGCCGACTCGTTGCCGCCCAGGGCATAGATGTAGCGCCCCAGACGGGTATGGTTGAGCAGGTACCAGGCGAGCAGGAAGACGATGGCCATCAGCCAGATCGGCACCGGCAGACCGAGCAGATAGCCGGTGCCGAGCCAGGCGAAGTGATCGGACCCTTCGCTAAAACCGGTGGAGATGGGCCGCCCCTCGGTATAGACCATGGTCACGCCACGCAGGGCGGTCATGGTGACCAGGGTGGCGATGAAGGCTTGCACCTTGCCCTTGGCGATGATGAGACCGCTGACGCCGCCGAGCAGGGCTCCGGCCCCCAGGGTGAGGGGGATGACCAGGGCGATGGGCAGCTCCATGGCGACCATGGTCGCGGCCAGGGCGCCGCACAGAGCCAGGACTGAGCCGACCGACAGATCGATGCCGGCGGTCAGGATGACCAGCGTCATGCCGACCGCCATGATGGCGTTGACCGAGGTCTGGCGCAGTATGTTGAGCAGGTTGTCGGCGGTGAAGAAGTTGGGGCTCAAGAAGGAGACCACGCCGATGAGCACCAGCAGCGCCACCAGGGATTTGTTCTCTATCCACCACTGCTTGCTCAGGAAGCCGGTGCGGGTCAGGGTCTGGGTTGTCATGAAATCGCCTCTTGTGCTACTTGCCACTGTTTTCCGACCGCCGCCGCCATCAGCTTCTCCTGATTGGCGTCTTTGGTATCAAATTCGGCGCTGATGCGCCCCTCGTGCATCACCAGGATGCGATCGCTCATGCCGAGCACTTCCGGCATCTCGGAGGAGACCAGGATGATGCTCATCCCCTCCTGCTTGAAGCGGTTGATGAGCTGGTAGATCTCTTTCTTGGCGCCGACGTCGACGCCGCGGGTCGGCTCATCGAGGATCAGCACCTTGGGACGGGTGAGCAGCCCCTTGGCGATGGCCACCTTCTGCTGGTTGCCACCGGAGAGCAGCTTGATGAGCTGTTCGGTGCTCGGGGTCTTGATGTTGAACAGACGCACATAGTCCTCTACCGCCTGACGCTCGGCCTTGCCGTCGATGCGGCCGCCCTTGTTGAATTCCCCAAGGGCGCACAGGCTCATGTTCTCCCGTACCGACAACTCCAGCACCAGGCCATCACCCTTGCGATCCTCCGAGATATAGGCAATGCCAGCGGCCAGACCATCGGCCGGGCTGCGGGGCCTGAGGGGCTGGCCGTCGACCTCGACCTGGCCGGCGCTCAGAGGGCTGGCGCCATAGATGAGCTTCATCAGCTCGGTGCGCCCCGATCCCATCAGGCCGCTGAAGCCGAGGATCTCACCCTGATGCAGGGTAAAGCTCACCTCGCGCACCCCGGGGCCCGCCACGCCCTCGACCATCAGGCTGACGGGGCCAAGATCGCGGCTAAGACGCGGGTACTGCTCTTCCAGCCGACGACCGACCATCATCTCGATGATCCTGTCTTCGTCGAGTTCACTCACCGGCTGCTCGCCAATCCACTTGCCATCGCGCAGTACCGTGACCCGGTCGCAGATCTCGAAGATCTCCTTCAAGCGGTGGGAGATGTAGACGATGCCGCAGCCCTGTTCACGCAGCTCGCGGATCACGGTGAACAGCTGCGCCGTCTCGGTGTCGGTGAGGGCATCGGTGGGCTCGTCCATGATGATGACGCTGGCATCGAACGACAGGGCCTTGGCTATCTCCACCATCTGCTGCTCGCCGATGGAGAGGTTGCCGAGCCGGGTGTCCGGCCTGTGCTTGACCCCGAGCCGCTGCAGCAGGGCGCCGGCGCGAGCACGCAACTGGCCATGGTCGATATTGCCAAAGCGGGTGCGGGGCTCGCGGCCGAGGAAGATGTTGGCGGCGATGGAGAGTCCCGGCAGCAGGTTCAGCTCCTGATGGATGATGCTGATCCCCTGATCCTGGGAGTCGCGGGGCCCCTTGAAACGTACCGGCTGACCGCGATAACTGAGGGTGCCGCTGTCGGCCTGATAGATGCCGGTCAGCACCTTCATCAGGGTGGATTTACCCGCCCCATTCTCGCCGAGCAGGGCCATCACCTCACCGGGATAGACCTTGAGCCCCGCCTCGTCGAGGGCTCGTACTCCGGGGAAGGTCTTGACGATGCCGCCAAGCTCGAGGATGGGGATAGGGGTTGTGCTCATCTTGGCTCCTTGGGCAGTCAAAAGGCGACGCCGGCGCAGAGGATCAGGTTGGCGTAGGGAGTGACCTCGCCGGTGCGCACTATCGCCTTGCTGGCCTGGCTACGGATTTTGAACGCCTCGTGAGAGAGGTAGTCGATGGTGATGGGCTTGCCCTGATCCCGCGCATGGGCCTCCAGCTGATCGAGCAGCGCCTGATGGGCGAGGGGGCTGACCGATTTGAGTTCGCTGGCGAGCAGGACTCGCTCCACCACCAGATCGGTGAGCAGGGCGCCGAGCACGGTTTCCAGACTCGGGGTGCCGGGGATCAGCGCCAGGTCGATACGTTCCGGGCCCGGGGGAATGGGGAGTCCGGCGTCGCACACCACTATCTCGTCGGTATGCCCCATCCGGGCCACCAGGGCGCTCAGGGGGGCATTGAGCAGCTTGCCTCGTTTCATACAGCACCTCATCAGGCGAGAGCCTGCGTCTCTGTGTTGAAGTAGGCAACCGGTTACGCAACCGGTTGCGTGGTGGATGGAAGGTAGGCGTTAATCGTTGCTGGATCCAGTGATCAGTAACGAAAGTGTGAAAACGATCTCAATGGTGGGGGATTAGAGGTGAAAAAGCGGGTGCCCGCACGCAGGCTCCCGCGCTGGGGATCAGATGGCAAGTGCCTGCTGCACGGCAGAGCGGGCCAGCATCCGGCGACTGTGCGCCGCCACCTTGGGGAATTCGTCGATGGCCACGCCATCGCTTTTGAGCCAGCTGGCCACCACGAACAGATAGATATCGGCCAGGCTGAATTGCTCCCCCAGCACCCAGGGACCGACCAGATAGTGGTTTTCTATCTCGGCGAAACCATCGCGCATGTTTTGCGGCATCTTGGCCTTCATGGCGGCGATGGCATGCTCGTCATCGGCCCAGCGGCTGCCACGGCGCCCGTGGGCATGGGAGATGTGCAGGGTGGCGGCGAGGAAGAGGTTGACCTCCTGCATCCTGGCCAGCAGGAAAAAGTCCTGCAGTGGTGCCAGCTTCGCGGCAGGGAAGCGCTGCGCCACATAGAGCAGCAGGGCCGGGGTCTCGGTCAAGACGCCATGCTCGGTGACCAGAGCCGGCACCCGCCCCTTGGGGTTGATGGCCAGATACTCTGGGCTGCGCTGCTCACCGGCAGCGAGATCAAGCTGCTTGATCTGGTGTGGGGCACCGGCTTCCACCAGGGCGATACGTACCGCCATGGCACAGGTGCCGGGGGCGAGATAGAGGGTCAGTTCAGACATTGCTGTTCTCCTTGGGTTAGGGGGCTGGGCGCACAAGGCTGGGGGACGCCGACCATCAAATGGGTCTTGGGCATGCTACCCCCATGCCGGGCAGGGGCCAAGTCGGCGCTGACGAACACCATTAATTTGGCTGATCGTCGAACGGTCAAAATGGTGATCCGCTCGGCCGTTGGCCTGTGAAATCAATGGCTTTATGAACGGCAGATAACAGGAAAAACGGCTACGCATGCCCGGTCAAATCGCTATAATGTGCCACCTTGGATCAGTGGTTTTCGATGTTGGATAGTCAATTGAGTAATAGAATGCGGATCGGCGGCTCTCTCGAGGAGTCCATGAGCAAAGGGTATCGGCTCGATGTAAGGGCAATACTGCAAGAGAGTTGGCAACAGACCCGCAGCAATGGATTGGGGATGTTGCTGGCCATCATGGGCGTCATGGCAATCTGGATCCTGCTCAGCAATGTGCTGCTCGCCCCCTTGCTCGAGAGTGAGAAGGAGGGCCTCGATAGCGCCATGTTTATCAGCTTGCTGATCACAGTGGTGATGGCACCCATGAGCTCGGCCCTCGATATGCTGGGGCTGCAGCAGGCGATCGGGGTGCGGGCCCGCGCCAGCCAGGTGTTCGATTTCTTCCGTCACTTTCTGCGTCTAGCCTTGCTCAGCCTGCTCGGCAGCCTGTTGACCAGTCTGTTTGGCCCCCTGTTCGATCTGTTGGGACTGCCCATGATGCTGGCCCTTATCCCCTCCGCATTGGTTGGCATGGGATTGCTGTTTACCGTGCCGCTGGTGCTGGAGCGGGGTCTGAGTCCGGCTCAGGCGATCCTGGTGTCGCTCAAGGTGTTTGCGCGCGGTTGGCCCTCGCTGTTATTGCTCCACGGCATCATGCTGGGACTCTGCCTGCTGGCCATGATCCCCATGGGATTGGGGCTTATCTGGGTAGCCCCCCTCTATTTCAACTGCAAAGGCATCCTCTACCGGGAGCTGTGCGGCGTCGCGGTGGAAGTGAGCGAGGCGCCCACGGCGGCGGATCATTTCAATGCATAAGGATTTGACATGAAAAGGCTTTTAACGTGCCTGATGATGGGGGGAGCCTTGCTGCCAGCGCCGCTGTTGGCGCAATCCCTGGTGCTCGATTACGGCACCTTCTATGGCCATATGAAGACGGAGCGCAAGGCTGACTTCGGCCTGGCCAGACTCGGTTTCTATTTGCGGGACTCGGAGACGGGGCAACCCTGTCTGGCGCAGTCGGTACGCATCCACAGCGACAACAGGGACAGGCCCGCGGAGGTCGCAGCCGACGGTGGCCTGACTCTGCCGTTTGATGAGCAGGTCTATCTCGACAAGGGCAAGGTGCTGCTCGAGATGGACGCGCCCCATGAGCGCTGCGATCTGTCGGTACAGGTGATGGCCAGTCTCAAGCCTGACAGTGAAGGGCGGGTTGCCCTGAGCGAGATCGCGGCCGCCCAGCGAGACATGCAGGCCCTGCTCGACAAGATGGCGGGCATGGTTGGCAAACACTTTCTGCCCGAGGTGGCCGGCGTGCGGGTATCCCTTGCACCTGTGAGCGGCACCGCCTATCTGGACAAGGGGAGTGAGCAGCTGGTTCTGCCCTGGAAAGAGGGCTCTCTGTTGCTGGGCAATGCCCAGCTGTCTGCGTTCGAAGGGGGCACCCTGCAACCCAATGGTGAACTGATCCGGCTCACTCCCTGGTTGCACAAGGGCTGACCATGGCCCGGTGAGTTGTGAGAGTAAAAAAAGGAGCGCCTCGGCGCTCCTTTTTCACAGGCTGATGCTGCTCTGAAACAGCGTCAGTGCCAAGGGCCGCGCTTAGCGCACTTCAATCACATCCAGCCTGTCCATCTCGTCGATGTTGAGCAGGGGAGCCGTCGGCAGCTCGGGGGGATCGAATGCCTTGTCGCCGCCATCTATGATGCCGGAGTCGCGGTTGATGCTCTTGAAATCGAACAGCTTGTGATCGAGCAGGTGACTCGGCACCACATCCTGAATGGCGGTGAACATGGTTTCGATACGGCCCGGGAAACGGCGATCCCAATCCTGCATCATCTGCTTGATCGCCTTGCGCTGCAGGTTCTCCTGGGAGCCACAGAGGTTGCAAGGAATGATGGGGAACTCCTTGATCTCGGCGTAGCGCGCCAGATCCTTCTCCTTGCAGTAGGCGAGGGGGCGGATGACCACGTTCTTGCCATCGTCACTCACCAGCTTGGGCGGCATGGACTTGAGCTTGCCACCGTAGAACATGTTGAGGAACAGCGTCTCGAGAATGTCGTCTCTGTGATGGCCGAGGGCTATCTTGGTGCAACCCAGCTCCAGGGCGCGGCGATAGAGGATGCCGCGACGCAGTCGTGAGCAGAGGGCGCAGGTGGTCTTGCCTTCGGGCACCTTCTCTTTGACGATGGCGTAGGTATCTTCCTCGACCACTTCGAAGGGAACACCCAGCTCAGCCAGATAGGCGGGCAGTATGTGCTCGGGGAAGCCTGGCTGCTTCTGATCCAGGTTGACGGCGATGAGGTCGAAATGGATGGGGGCACTGGCTTGCAGGCTCAGCAGTATGTCGAGCATACCGTAGCTGTCCTTGCCGCCAGAGAGGCAGACCATCACCTTGTCACCCTCTTCAATCATGTTGAAGTCGGCGATGGCCTGACCTACGTTGCGCCTGAGGCGCTTCTGCAGCTTGTTGAAACTGTATTTATCTTTGGTGTTCAGCTCTTGCACCATGACCTCAAACCCGGGACAAAAATAAGCGGCTTATTATAGCCATGTCCCGGGGGAGGGCAAGGATGCGTTACGGTTGGCTCGACTTCGTCTCGACCGGGCATTGGTAGTCGGTCGGCTTGAGGATCAGGATGTCGCAGGGCAAGCGGTCTATCACCTGCTCGGCCGTGTTGCCGAGCAAGGCGGCCGAGAGACCGGTACGGCCAACGCTGCCCATGATCATCAGACTCGCTTTGAGCTCCTCGGCCAGATCCGGCAGCACCTCTTCGGGCAAGCCTTCGGCGACCTTGGTCCAGAGGTGGTTTATCTGATATTTGTCGGCATGGGCGAGCAGCAGGGACTCATGATGCCGGCGGATCGCCTCGTTGTAGGCGTGGGGATCGAACTCGGGCAGCTCGATGGCGACATTGACAGGGGTGCCAGGGAAGGTATTGACCAGATAGAGGCTGGCGCCGAGCAGGTCGGCGACCCCCATGCCCTCCTCCGTGATGCGATCATTGAGATCCTGCTGCTCCTTGTCATCACTCGAACAGTTGATGGCGGCGATGATATTGCCGCCCCGCTGCCAATGACCCTCTTTTACCAACAATACCGGGCAGGGACACTTGCGCAGCAGATGCCAGTCGGTGGGGGTGAAGATGAAGGTCTGCAGGAAGTTGTGGTGATGGGTCGCCTTGACCACCAGATCATGTTTGCCGTTGAGCACCTCCTGAATGACGGACTCGAAGGGACGGCTGTGCCAGATGACCTTGACCTCACACTGCATGCCCCTGGCACGATAGGGGGTGAGGATCTCGTCCAGCCACTCCTGACGTTGACTGATGACGCCGGCGCGCATCTCGTCACGCTCCTCGCTCGAGAGCATGGCGGTCATCTCATACGAGAAGTCGTAGATGGTCAGTAACAGGGTCAGCTGTGCGTCTGTTTCCAGCTCGGCTACTTTGACTGCGCGCTCGAGTGCAATTTGGCGCTCTTGTTCCGGGTTGATAACTACCAGGATTTTTCGGTACTTGACCATGGGCTCCTCCTTGGACAAAAGACCAATGATGACAGGCCTTTAGCTTTTATAGCTTAGCGTAGGAGAAGCAGTAATGACGTGGGCCGGATCAAATTATTGGGGTCAACTTGATCCGGCGCAAGAGAAGAGTCTGTGATCAGGCGCAGGGCTGGCGAGGGGTGCCAGCCATGGTGGCGAGGGCATTGTGATTGAGCACGGTAATGTATTTGCCTTTGACCGCAATGAGCTCTGACTTCTGGAAGCGACCCAGCAGCCGACTGATGGTCTCGACGGTCAACCCCAGATAATTGCCGATGTCGCCCCGGGTCATGGAGAGACGAAACTCCTTGGCGGAGAAACCACGCTCGGAGAAGCGCTGGGAGAGGTTGCTCAGGAAGGCCGCGAGGCGCTCCTCGGCATTCTTCTTGGAGAGCAGCAGTATCATCTCCTGATCCCCCATGATCTCGTTGCTCATCAACCGCATGATCTGCTGGCGCAGCTTGGGCATCTTGCCGGAAAGATCGTCGAGGACATCGAAGGGGATCTCGCACACCATGGCCGTTTCCAGCGCCTGGGCGAAGGAGGGATGGATGTGCTTGTTGATGGCATCAAACCCGACCAGATCACCCGCGAGGTGGAAGGCGGTGATCTGCTCGTCCCCTTGCTCTGTGATGGTGTAAGACTTGATGGTCCCGGAGCGGATGGCGTAGAGGGATTTCAGCTCGTCGCCAGCCTTGAACAGCTCTTCACCTTTCTGAATAGGCTTCTTGCGCTCAATGATGCTGTCGAGCTGATCCAGTTCGCTGTCATTGAGGCTGAAGGGAATGCAGAGCTGGCTGATGCTGCAATCCTGGCAATGAATTGCACAGCCACCGCTCTGAATACGTCTGCCAGGTTTCTTGTCCGGGATCATAGGCTCATTTGAATAATTGATTTATATCAATCAAGTCTACCACCAACCCATCCATTTTGGATAGGGTTTCAAAGGGATGCCAGGCCGACCCAGAGGGTGTGCAGGCCATAGGCAATCAACAGCAAAGCGCCGGTGAGGCGTAGGCTGCGCAGGGTGAGCCAGTAACGCAACCTGTCCGCCAGGCCGCCCAGGGCAAACAGGGTGGGCAGTGTGCCTATGCCGAAACAGAGCATGATGAGGGCGCCCTTGGTGGCGGAGCCTGCCGCCGCACTCCAGGTCAGCATGGAATAGACCAGGCCGCAGGGCAGCCAACCCCACACCATGCCAAAGGGCAGCGCCTGGTGTGGATGGCGGAAGGGGAGGAACTTGCCTGCCAGTGGCCTGAGCCTGGGCCAGAGCCGGGCGCCGAGCCGCTCGAGCAGCAATATTCCCTGCCACCAGCCAGCCAAATAAAGCCCCAGGGCTATCATGAGCCCCCCGGCGAACAAGCGCAGATAGAGCAGAGCCTGTTTGCCCGCCCCCAACTCCCCCGTGGTGGCAAGCAGACCGCCCACCAGGGCGCCAGCCATCACATAGCTGAGGATGCGACCCAGATTGTAATAGAGCAGATAGCTGAGCCGGCCTGTGAAATGCTGCTGCGCTGGCGGAATGGCCATGGAGAGCGCAGCCGAGACACCGCCGCACATGCCGATGCAGTGGCCTGCCCCCGCGAGTCCGACCAGCAGGGCCCCCAGCAGATCAAGGTTGGTGGTCATCGGATGGGCGCTTGTTGGTTGTGGTTGACGTGGCGTCGTCTTCATCAAACAAGATGTTGGAGCCCTGGCGATCGAGATCCTCGAACTGCTCCGAGCGTATGGCCCAGAAGAAGACGAACACGGCGATGACCACGAACAGGATGGCGATGGGGATCAGAATGAAGATGATGTTCATGGGGCAAGCCTTGCGATGGGAGTGGCCGGGGTCATGGTAAACGAGTTGTCAGCCAAGATCCCGCTTGACGCAGTGAGTCGTGAAACTGCATTTGCATGGGCAATCTCCTTCACCGGTTCAGGCGCATGGAGTTGGTGACCACAATGAGGGAGCTCAGGGACATCCCTGCCGCCGCCAGATAGGGGGGCAGCCAGCCGCTGGCCGCCAGGGGCAATACCAGCAGGTTGTAACCGATGGACCAGGCGAAGTTCTCCTTGATGATCCTGCGGGTTCGCAGCGCCAGGGTGCGGGCCTCCAGCAGGCGGGTGAGATCATCGGCCAACAGGATGGCATCGGCACTGTTTTTCGCCAGATCCGTGCCCCCCGCCATGGCAAAAGAGGCGTGCGCCCCGGCCAGCACGGGGGCGTCGTTGATGCCGTCCCCCACCATGATACTGATGTCACCCCTCGCTTCGCACGCCTTGAGATAAGCCAGCTTGCCATCCGGGGTCACGCCCTTCACCAACTCGTCCACCCCCAGGGTACGTGCCACCTCGTCGGCCTGAGCGGAACCATCGCCGGTGAGTATGGTGGTCTTGAGCCCGGCGGCCTTGAAGGCCTGGATCAGGGCCAGGGCATCCGGGCGCAGGCTGTCTTCCAACAAGAAGCGGGCGAGGGGGCCCTTGTCATCGGCAAGATAAACGCTCAGGCCTGGCACCTCTTCATCCGGTGAAATACCAAGCCAGCGGGCGCTGCCGAGTCGATAGGACTGCCCGGCAATGAGGCCGGCGACGCCGTGGCCGATCACCGGCTGGATGTCGCGAGTGGCGAGCAGTACCTCTCCCGGGGCGCGAAAGGCGCGGGCGATGGGGTGTTCGGATTGGGACTCCAACGCCCGGGCGATGGCCAGGCAGTGAGCCTCATCCTGATTGCCAAGCAGCTGGATGGCGGCGAGGCGCACCTCCCCGGTGGTGAGGGTGCCTGTCTTGTCCATCACCACCCGGTTGGCCCGGGTCAGGATATCGAGCACATGGCCGCGGCGCAGCAATATGCCGGTGCGGGTGAGGTGGGCCGTGGCCGAGGTGAGCGCGGTCGGTGTGGCCAGCGACAAGGCGCAGGGGCAGGTGGCGACCAGGACCGCCAGGGCTATCCAGAAGGCCTGATCCGGTTGATGGAGGTGCCAGTAAGTCCAGACCAGCGCGGCAATGATCAGCAACACCAGGATGAAGTGGCGGGAGAGGGTATCGGCCAGCTCGGCGATGGCCGGTTTGTCGATGAGTGCCTCATCCTGCAGGCGCATGATCTGGGCGATACGAGACTGGGCGATGGGCTGATTGACCCGCACCAGCAGCGGGGCGTCGGTATTGATGGTGCCCGCATAGACGGTGTCGCCACGGCGCTTGCACAGGGGTAACTGCTCTCCGGTCAGCATGGCCTCGTTCACGTTGGCCTCTCCCTCGACGATGATGCCATCGCCGGGGAGGGTGGCACCGGCCAGCACCCGCACGCTGTCCCCTACCTTGAGGGTCTTGGCGGCCACCTCATGGTCGCCCTGCTCATCGACCAGGGTTGCCATGATGGGTACCAAACGTGCCAGGTTGGAGCTCGACTCCGAGGCCTTGCGCCTGGCCCGCAACTCGAGAAATCGGCCGAGCAGCAGGAAGAAGACGAACATGGTGATGGAGTCGTAATAGACCTCACCGGTGTTGAAGACGGTGGCCCAGATGGAGGCGACGAAGGCACCGATCAGCGCCAGGGATACCGACACATCCATGGAGAGCTGCCCTTGGCGCAGGCTGCGCCAGGCGCCCAGGTAAAATGGCTGGGCCGAATAGATCATGATGGGGGTGGAGAGCAGCAGGCTTATCCACTTGAAGTAGATCATGAACTCCTCTTCGACACTGATGAAGAGATCCATATAGAGGGCCACGGCGCACATCATCACCTGCATGGACCCCAGACCCGCCAATCCCATGCGATAGAGGTAGCTCTTCACCTCGCGGGCATAGAGGGCTTCTTGTTGATGGGTCTGGAAGGGGTAGGCGCGATAGCCTATCCGGGCGAACCCCTTGAGGATGTCGCTCAGGGAGAGCTGCAAGGGATCCCACTTGATGCGGGCCCTGTGGGTGGTGCTGTTGACCACGATGTAGCTCAAGCCATCGAGAGTGTTGAGATGGCGTTCGATGAGCCAGGCACAGGCGGCGCAGCTGAGCCCTTCGACACTGAGCTGGATCTCCCGCAGCGTCCCGGAGTCGGTGACGAACTCCTGCTGTACCTCGGCCAAGTCATAGTGGCTGAGGGCGGCCAGTTCGGCGGGGATCAGCTCCCCCTTGGCGCCGGGGGCGGTGCGGTGTTCGTAATAACTGGCGAGGCCGCACTCCATGATGGTCTGGGCCACGGCCTGGCAGCCAGGGCAGCACATGGGGCGGAGAATGCCTTTTATCTCGAAGGCATACTGGCTGTTGGCAGGTACCGGCTCGCCACAGTGGAAACAGCCCGTCATGACTAGCGTCCCTTGGGATCGAGTTCGACCGGCGCTGCCAGGGGGAAATGTACTGTCTCTTGCAAGCGCCACTCATGGTCGAAGGCATCGACCCGGATATGCCACTTGCCGGTGAGGGGTTGGTCGAGGTGCAAACGATAGACGCCGCTGGCATCGCTGGTGAGCAGATAGTCGCTGTCACGACCCGCCAGAGTCGGGTGGAACAGAGAAAGGCGCAGGGCCTGATTGGGGACCAGATCGCCACTCACCGGCTTGAGGGTCAGTTCGCTCTCCTGAAGGTTCAACGCGATGTGGACGTTGAGCGCCTCGGCACGGTCAAACTTGCTGAGGTCCTGATTGATCTCTTTCCCTTGCTTGTAATAGTCCTCCGCCACCAGATTGACCCCATCCTTGCTGGCAATGATGGCGGTGGCAATGCCGGCGACGACGACAGTGGCGGGAAGGGCGATGATGAACCAGGGCCAGAATTGGCGATACCAGGGTTGAGTCATAGTGCTACCGAAACCTATGATTAACGAAACTGAGGATTTTTAGACAAAACAAGATAACAAAAAGCCTCGAAGAGTCGAGGCTTTTTGCTGAGTAATCACGTGTTTATCACATGTTACTGCTGTTATTGCGCGCTTTCGCCAGTGTGGGACAAACCGTACACATAGGAGGCGAGCAGCTGCACCTTGTCTTCACCCAGGATATCTTTCCAGGCTGGCATCACGCCGTGACGACCATGGGTGATGGTCTCCTCGACGACCTGACGGGAACCGCCATAGAGCCAGGTGGTGTTGGTGAGATCCGGGGCGCCAAAGGCGGTGCCACCCTTGGCATCCGGGCCGTGGCAGGCGGCGCACACCGCGAAGCGTGTCTCCCCTTTCTTGGCTTCCACCATGTCGACCTTGCGACCGGACAGGTTCAGCACATAGGAGGCCACCTCTTTGACGCCATCCTTGCCCAGGATATCTCCCCAGGCTGCCATGATGCCCTGACGGCCATTCATGATGGTGGTCTTGATGTCGGACGGCTTGCCGCCCCACTGCCATTCGGCATCGGTCAGGTTCGGGAAGCCGCGACCGCCGCGGGCATCCGAGCCATGGCACTGGGCGCAGTTTTGCAAGAAGAGGCGTTGACCAACCTTGCGAGCCTCAGGATCGGCGGCTATCTCCTCGATGGCTTTATAGGTCTTGCCATCGGCCTGATAGGCCAACTCCTTGAACTTGGCGCCGTAGACGGCATCCGCTTTGGCCAGCTCACGGTCATACTCGACCGCACTGCCATTGCTCTTGGCAGCCTCGGCGGCGGCCTTGCCTTGCGCCAGGGAGCGGATGTCCTGGTGGGAGCTCTGCCAGCCCAGCAGCCCCTTCCAGTTACCCAGCCCCGGGAAGGCGAGCAGGTAGAGCAGCCCAATCACTATCATGAAGAGGAACATGTAGGTCCACCATTTGGGCAGTGGGTTGTTCAGCTCTTCGATGCCGTCGAAGGCGTGGCCCATGGACTGGCCCTCTTCGACACCCATCTTGTCATTGCGACACCACATGAGCAGCAAGAAGCAGCCCACTATGGTACCCAGTGACACCAAGGTCACAAAAATGCTTAACAGAGTGCTCATTATTGCTTCGCTCCTGCGTTCTTGTTATCAGCACTGGGTTGCTCGTCGTCGGCAAAAACCAGGTTGGCGGCCTCGTCAAAGGAGGCTTTGCGGCGCTTGCTGTAAGCCCAGCCGATGATGCCAAACATCATCAGCATCAGCAGCAGGGTGTAGAGTCCGCGAAAAGTGCCGTAATCCATTTCCATACTCCTTATTTCAAGGCATGGCCCAGTGATTGCAGATAGGCGATCAGGGCATCGAGCTCACTCTTGCCTTTCACCGCGTCCTTGGCACCCTCGATGTCTGCATCCGTATAGGGCACACCGAAGTGATCCCGGAACAGCGCCAGCTTCTTGCCGGTCAGTTCGCCGCTCAAGACATTGGTTTCAAGCCAGGGGAAACTCGGCATGTTGGACTCGGGGACCACGTCGCGCGGGTTGATCAGGTGAGCGCGGTGCCAGTCATCGGAGTAACGACCGCCGACCCGGGCCAGATCCGGGCCGGTACGCTTGGAGCCCCACAGGAAGGGGTGCTCCCAGACGCTCTCTCCGGCGACCGAGTAGTGACCGTAACGTTCGGTCTCGGCGCGGAACGGGCGGATCATCTGGCTGTGACAGACGGTACAGCCTTCGCGGATGTAAATATCACGACCTTCCATCTGCAGGGCGGTGTAGGCCTTGAGGCCCTCCACCGGCTCATTGGTCTGCTTCTGGAAGAACAGCGGCGTGATCTCGACCAGGCCTCCCAGGCTGATGGCAAAGATGATGCCTATCACCAGCATGGGGACGCTTTTCTCAAAGATTTCGTGACGATTATTATTGCTCATGCTTTAACCCCTTCAGATCAGGCTGGCTGCGCGATGGGTTCGAGGGAACCCTTGGGCGCAGTAATGGTGCGATAGGCGTTGTAGGCCATCAGCAGCATACCGGTGACGAAGAAACAGCCACCCAGGAAGCGCACGAAGTAGAAGGGATAGGAAGCCTGCAGTGCCTCCACGAAGCTGTAGGTCAAGGTGCCGTCATCGTTGACCGCACGCCACATCAGGCCCTGCATCACGCCGGAAATCCACATGGCGACGATGTAGAGCACGGTGCCGACGGTGGCCAGCCAGAAGTGGATGTTGATCAGGCGCACGCTGTACATCCGCCCCTGGTCGAACAGGTTAGGGATCAGGTGGTAGACGGCACCGATGGAGATCATGGCAACCCAGCCCAGGGCGCCGGAGTGGACGTGGCCTATGGTCCAGTCGGTGTAGTGGGAGAGGGCATTGACGGTCTTGATGGCCATCATGGGGCCTTCGAAGGTGGACATGCCATAGAACGACAGCGAGACGATCAGGAAACGCAGCACCGGATCGTAACGCAGTTTATGCCAGGCGCCGGACAGGGTCATGATGCCGTTGATCATGCCGCCCCAGGAGGGCACGAACAGGATGAGGGACATCACCATCCCCAATGACTGTGCCCAGTCAGGCAGCGCCGTGTAGTGCAGGTGGTGCGGACCGGCCCAGATGTAGAGGGAGATCAGCGCCCAGAAGTGCACGATGGAGAGGCGGTAGGAGTAGACCGGACGGCCAGCCTGCTTGGGCACGAAGTAGTACATCATCCCCAGGAAGCCGGCGGTGAGCAGGAAGCCGACCGCGTTATGGCCATACCACCACTGCACCATGGCATCGGTGGCGCCCGAGTAGACGGAGTAGGACTTCATTCCGCTGACCGGGATCTCCAGGTTGTTGACGATGTGCAGCACGGCCACCGTGATGATGAAGGCGCCGAAGAACCAGTTCGCCACATAGATGTGGGAGGTGGTGCGCTTCATCAGGGTGCCAAAGAAGACGATGGCGTAAGAGACCCAGACCACGGCGATGGCGATGTCGATGGGCCACTCCAGCTCGGCGTACTCTTTCGAGCTGGTGTACCCCATGGGCAGGGAGATGGCAGCGGCGATGATGATGGCTTGCCAACCCCAGAACACAAAGCCGACCAAGGGGCCACCAAATAGCCGGGTCTGGCAGGTGCGCTGTGCCACGTAGAAGGAGGTCGCCATCAGGGCGCTACAACCGAAGGCGAAGATGACCGCGTTGGTGTGCAGGGGGCGAAGGCGGCTGTAGGTCAGCCAGGGGGTATCGAAGTTGAGGGCAGGCCAGATAAGTTGGGCTGCAATCAGTACCCCTACCGACATGCCGACAATTCCCCAGACAATAGTCATGACGGTGAACTGACGGACAACCTTGTAGTTGTACTCAGGGTGGTTTGTTGTATGGCTCATCGTTGTATTCCGCTTCCGATGCTGCTGTTGTTTGATTTTTGTCCTGTGACAAGGACTGACAACTAAATTCATCAGCGACTGCCTTCCGGTTGTTAATGTCTGTTAACGAAAGGAAAAGCAAAAAGTAGCTAAATGAAAAATTCGATGGGAATGATACTGAACCGGCAGGTAAAATAACAGTATAAACAGTGATATATTTGGCTCCGCCCGGAGTCGCATCGTGTCGTTTTTACCATGAGTAAGATCACGAAAATGGCATTTAAAAGTTAGCTTACAAGGTTGTTTTTTAATGAAAGAGAGACTGACTTCACGCAAATTTGCTCATCTCCTCATAGTGATGACCATTTTGCTGGGGCTGATGGCCTATCGCACCTGGTTTGATGGGGCGCCAGCCGCCTCGGACAGCCAGAAAAATGATCAGATCTGTGATCTGTCCCACAGCCCCTGCCGCGCCACCATCGCCGATTCGTCGCTGACAGTGTCACTTGAGGATCAACCCATTCGCCCCGAACATGACTTTCAGTTGCAACTCAGTGGGGTGGCTTCGGGGGTGGCACCCATCAAAAGCTGGCTGGAGGGGCAGGAGATGTTCATGGGCCGCATCCCGGTGTTGTTCAGCCAGCAAGGGGAGGGGCAGTGGCAGGCCAACACGCAGGTGGGGGCCTGCACCAGCCACCGCATGGTGTGGCTGCTTACCATTGAATGGAGCAATGGCCAGCGTCAGCAGATGGCGCTCTCGTTGACCCGTTAGGGGGAGCTGTCGCAAATTTAATTTGAATTTTTCAGGCAGGGCGGTACCTTGCTCTGATTATTAAGGGAATCAAGACCATTTCATCATGATTGAAAAACAAAACTTTTATCGACTGCTCAACCAGCAGGCCCAGGCACTGCTGGAAGGGGAGCCGGATCTTGTCGCCACCCTCGCCAACCTCAGCGCCCTGCTCAATCAGGAACTGACCGAGATCAACTGGGTCGGTTTTTACCTGTTGCAGGGAGAGACCCTGGTGCTGGGACCCTTCCAGGGCAAGCCCGCCTGTGTGCGGATCCCGGTTGGCCGCGGGGTCTGTGGCACTGCGGTGGCAACAGGCGAGACACAGCTCATCGATGATGTTCATCAATTCGAAGGGCACATTGCCTGCGATGGGGCCAGCAATTCGGAGATAGTGATCCCGCTGCGTCGTGAAGGTGTCATCATCGGGGTATTGGATATTGACAGTCCCGTTTTCAACCGTTTTGACCAAATTGACCGGCTTGGACTGGAAGAAACGGTCAAAATATTGGAACGCCTGCTGTAAGTTAAGTGCGAGATGGTTCGCAAAAGGTCCCAAGCTCTCTATAATGGGGCCTTTGTTGTGCCCGGGGTTGCCCGTGCGTTTATATGAAAGCCAAGGTTATACATGGAAAACACTGAAAAGCTGAAGAACAGTAAAGAGATCGTCGCCTACCTGGTCGAGAAATTCCCGGCCTGCTTCATCGCAGAAGGAGAGGCCAAGCCACTCAAGATTGGCATCTTCCAGGATCTGGCAGCGCGTCTTGCTGACGACGAGAGGGTCTCCAAGACCATGCTGCGCTCTGCTCTGCGTCAATACACTTCCAGCTGGCGTTACCTGCACGGCCTCAAAGCTGGCCAGGCTCGCGTCGACCTCGATGGTAACCCGGGCGAATTGTTGACCGAAGAGCATATCGAGCACGCCAAGCAAGCGCTGAAAGAGAGCAAAGACAAAGTCTTCGCCAGCCGTCGTGCCAAAGACGACAAGAAAGAGCCAACCGGCGAGGCCAAGGCCGATACCAAGCGCGAAGATAAACCCAAGAAGCCTCGTCGTCCTGCTCCGCGCAAGACCGAGACCGCACCTGCCGCTGCTCCTAAGCAGTATCGTCAGGCCGAGGCGGGTGAGCTGAAAGTGGAGCAAACCGTCAATGTGGTACTGGGTAAGTCTCCTGTCCCGGCGACCATCAAGGAAATTACCAAGGATGATGTGCAGGTTCAGCTGCAGACCGGCATGATGCTGCGCGTCAAATTCGAGCATCTGGTTCTCTAAGGAGACAAATGTTGAAGCATGGCGTAATTCGTTTCTCCCTCGTCGCCTGTAGCCTGGCTATTGCCGGGCTTGCACAGGCCATCGAGCCGGTGCTCAAGGAAAGTGATTTGCCTGTGTTGGCTCAAGAGAGCCAACATGCTACGGCTAGCAAGCGAATTGCCAATCTGTTTACTCGCTCCCACTACAAGCAGTTCAAGCTGGATGATGCCTTCTCGGAAGTTGTCTTTGACAAATATCTGGAGAATCTGGATTTCAGTCGCAACCTGTTCTTGGCTTCTGATATTCGCCGGTTTGACAAATACCGCGACGGCTTCGATACCGATCTGGAGCGTGGTCGTCTGGCGCCCGCCTACGACATGTTCAATCTCGGTCAGCAGCGGCGCTATGAGCGGTTCGAATACGCCCTCAAACTGCTCGATACCCCCTTCGATTTCACCCAGAAAGATGAATACATCTTTGACCGGGAAGGGGCTCCCTGGCCCAAGGATGAAGCCGAGCTCAATGAGCTGTGGCGTCAGCGGGTCAAGTTCGATGCCCTGAGCCTCAAGCTCAGCGGCAAGGAGTGGCCCGAGATCAAGGAGCTGCTTGGCAAGCGTTACAACAACGCCATCAAGCGGATGTCCCAGACCGAGAGCGAGGACGTGTTCCAGCTGTTCATGAACTCCTTCTCCCGCGCCATCGAGCCTCACACCAGTTATCTCTCCCCGCGCAACGCCGATCGCTTCAACACCGAGATGAACCTCTCGCTGGAAGGCATTGGTGCCGTGTTGCAGGCCGATGATGACTTCACGGTGATCCGTTCCCTGGTCCCGGGTGGTCCGGCCGCCAAGTCCAACAACCTCAAGCCCGATGACAAAATCGTCGGTGTGGGTCAGGAAGATGGCAAGGTGGTCGATGTGATTGGCTGGCGTCTCGATGACGTAGTCGAACTCATCAAGGGTCCCAAGGGGAGCAAGGTGCGCCTCGAGATCCAGCGTGGCAAGGGTGCCAGCGTCAAGACAGAGCAGGTCGAGCTGACCCGGGACAAGGTGCGTCTGGAAGACAGGGCCGCCAAGTCCAAGGTGATCAAGGCCGAGGGCAAGAAGATAGGGGTACTCGAGATCCCGAGCTTCTATGTCAACCTGCACGATGATGTCATCAAGGAGCTGGCCAGCCTCAACAAGCAGAAAGTGGACGGCCTGGTGGTGGATCTGCGCAGCAACGGCGGCGGTGCCCTCACCGAAGCCTCTGCCCTGAGCGGTCTCTTCTTCGCCAGCGGTCCCGTGGTACAGATCCGCGATCACATGGGTCGCATCTCGGTCAATGGCGATGATGATGGTCAAGTCTACTACGGCGGCCCCATGTCGGTGCTGATCGACAGATACAGTGCCTCGGCCTCCGAGATCTTTGCCGCTGCCATGCAAGATTACGGCCGTGCCCTGATCCTGGGGGAGAACTCGTTTGGCAAGGGCACGGTGCAGCAGCATCGCAGCCTGGCCAAGGTGTATGACTTCTACGATCATCCCCTGGGTCACGTGCAGTACACCATCGCCAAGTTCTACCGCATCGATGGCGGCAGCACCCAGAACAAGGGTGTCGCCCCGGACATCAGTTTCCCGACCCCGGTCACCCCGGAAGAGACGGGAGAGAGCCGTGAGTTCCACGCCCTGCCTTGGGACAAGATAGCCTCGGCGGACTACCAGAAGATAGGTAGCTTCACCAGCTTGTTGCCCAAGTTGGCGGCGGCACACCAGGCGCGGATCGAGACAGATCCGGAGTTCGCCTACGTGTTGCAGGACATCAAGGAGTATCGCGCCGAGAAGGACAAGAAATCCCTCTCCCTGAACGAAGCGGATCGCCGCGCCGAGCAGGACAAGCAAGATGCACTGGCCTTGTTGCGGGCCAACGAGCGCCTGGCGCGGATGGGCAAGCCTGCCATCAAGAGCCTGGACGAGTTGCCCACCGATTTTGAGGCGCCGGATGAGTTCTTGCTTGAGTCTGCCAATATCACGGCAGACCTGGTCAAGATGGAGCCAAAACGCGGTTAGTGACCCATAGCTATAACGAAAAGGGCGACATCACAGTCGCCCTTTTTCTTGCCTGAATGTAAACCATTTGACCCAAGGATGGGCTTGTGACAGCCTCGTTACGCCCATAACAAGCGTGGAAGCACATAATAATGACCGATCACCATCAGGCCATGACGGCCAAATATCGCCAGGATTATCAAGCCCCTCTCTATTGGATCGACAGCATAGATCTCGACTTTCAGCTCGAGGAACCCCTGTGCCGGGTCACCGCCATTTCCCGAGTCCGCCGCAACGGCGAGCACAATGAAGCCCTGATCCTGGATGGCGAAAATCTGCATCTGGTGAGCATCAGCATCGACGGGGTAGCCTGTGAGCAGTATGAGCTGACCGACAACCAGCTGCGGCTCAGCAACCTGCCCGCCGAGTGCGTGTTGACCATAGTCACCGACCTGGATGCCGCCGCCAACACGGCCCTCGAGGGACTCTACAAGTCCGGTGATGCCTATTGCACCCAGTGTGAGGCGGAGGGCTTTCGTCGCATCACCTATTACCTGGACAGACCCGACATCCTGGCCCGCTACAGCACCCGCATCACCGCCGACAAGGCGAAATTCCCTTATCTGCTCTCCAACGGCAACAAGGTGGCGAGCGGCAATCTGGATGGCGGCCGCCACTTCGTGCAGTGGCAGGATCCCTTCCCCAAACCCAGCTACCTGTTTGCCCTGGTGGCCGGTGACTTCGACGTGCAGCGCGATCACTTCGTGACCATGAGCGGGCGCGAGGTGGCCCTCGAGATCTTCGTCGACAAGGGCAACCTGGACCGCGCCGGTTTTGCCATGGAGAGCCTCATCAACTCCATGCGCTGGGACGAGCAGCGCTTCGGCCTCGAATACGACCTCGACATCTATATGATCGTCGCGGTGGATTTCTTCAACATGGGCGCCATGGAGAACAAGGGACTCAACGTTTTCAACTCCAAGTTCGTGCTGGCCAATCCGCAGACCGCGACCGACAGCGACTATCACGGCATCGAGCGGGTCATAGGGCACGAATACTTCCATAACTGGACCGGCAACAGAGTCACTTGCCGCGACTGGTTCCAGCTCAGCCTCAAAGAGGGACTGACGGTGTTCCGGGATCAGGAGTTCTCCTCGGATCTGGGCTCGCGCGGCGTCAACCGCATCAACAACGTGCGCACCGTGCGCGGCCCGCAGTTTGCCGAAGATGCCGGCCCCATGGCCCACCCGATCCGCCCGGATGTGGTGATCGAGATGAACAACTTCTACACCCTGACCGTCTACGAGAAGGGCTCGGAAGTGATCCGCATGCTGCATGTCTTGTTGGGGGAAGCTGCCTTCCAGGCCGGCATGGGCCTCTACTTCGAGCGTCACGACGGCTCGGCCGCCACCTGCGATGACTTCGTGCAGGCGATGGAGGATGCCTCCGGGGTCGATTTGACCCGTTTCCGCCGCTGGTACAGTCAGTCCGGCACCCCTGAGCTGACAGTCCGTGACGACTATGATGCCGCCACCGGCGTCTATCGCCTCCATGTCAGCCAGCACACGCCGCCGACTCAGGATCAACCCCAGAAGCTGCCGCTGCACATCCCCCTCGATATCGAGTTGTATGATGCCGAGGGTGCGGTGATCCCGCTGCAGAACCGGGGCAAGGCCATCGGCAGCGTGCTCGACGTGCTGGAAGCGGAGCAGACCTTCGCCTTCGATCGGGTGCCTGCCAAACCCGTGATCTCCCTGCTGCGGGACTTCTCCGCGCCGGTCAAGCTGCACTATGACTACAGCGACAGGGATCTTGCCTTCCTGATGCGCCACGCCCGCAACGAGTTTGCCCGCTGGGATGCCGCCCAGATGCTGATCAACAAGGCGGTGATCGCCAATGTGGCCGCGCATCAGCTGGGGAAAGAGGTGACGCTGTCATCGGATCTGGTTGCTGCCTTCGTGGCCATCCTGGACGAAGCCGGGCTGGATCCCGCCCTCAAGGCCGAGATCCTGGCCCTGCCGGGGGAGGCTACTCTGGCCGAGCTGTTCGAGGTGGCCGACATCGACGCCATTCATGCCGTGCGGGGTGCCATAGGCACAGCCCTGGCCCAGACATTTGGCGATCGCCTGCTCGCCAGCTATCAGAGCCTGCTGCTCGATGGCTATCGGGTGGTCCACGATGACATGGCCAAACGGGCCCTCAAGGGGGTAGTGCTGGGTTATCTGGCGCGTCTGGATGACGAGTTGACCGATCGGCTGGTGCGTCAGCAATACCAGGGGGCGGACAACATGACCGACACCCTGACCGCCCTGCAGATTGCCAACCAGCATCTGCTGCCATGCCGGGCCGCACTGCTGGCCGATTTTGAAGGCAAGTGGGCCAAAGATGGCCTGGTGCTGGACAACTGGTTGCGTCTGGTCGGCGCCAAGCCTGCCTCCGATGTACTCGGCGAGATCAGGCAGGCCATGGCCCACCCGACGTTCAGCATTCGCAACCCCAATCGACTGCGGGCGCTGATCGGCAGTTTTGCCATGGGCAACCAGGTGCAGTTCCATGCCAGAGATGGCGCGGGTTACCGTTTCCTGACCGACATCTTGATTGAGCTCAACAGCATCAATCCCCAGGTGGCCTCGCGCCTCATCACCCCGCTTATCCAGTTCAAGCGACTGGATGAGGAGCGTAAGCGCCTGATCCGTACCGAACTGCTG
Source organism: Aeromonas sp. BIGb0445 (assembly GCF_024809075.1). Taxonomy (NCBI): domain Bacteria; kingdom Pseudomonadati; phylum Pseudomonadota; class Gammaproteobacteria; order Aeromonadales; family Aeromonadaceae; genus Aeromonas; species Aeromonas sp. BIGb0445. The sequence continues at coordinate 591,663 of NZ_JANUES010000002.1, read as the reverse complement.
CGGTTGCAGGCCTTGCCCGACTTGGCCCGGGATCTCTACGAGAAGGTGGCCAAGGCGCTGGCCCAGTAAGTCGTTGCTAAGAAAAACAGGGCCGGGCGCATGTCCGGCCCTGTTGTTTGTCGTGAATCAGCCTCCAGACGAGGCGAGCTGAACTGTGGTAGAGGAGGGCAAGGGTATGAAGCAATTCACCTTCGGATTACATCTGTCGCGAGACGAGATACTGCTGATGTATCAGGGCCATGCCCGGCGTCTGGTGGTGCGCTCTGATCAGGGACTGACGCTGGAACTGGGACTGGATAAAATCCGCCCTTTCGTCGGGCAGGAAGGGGTTCATGGTCGTTTCTTGCTCAAGACTCAGGACGATCATCGCTTTATCGGCCTGGAACGCATAAATTAACAAAAACCAAACAGTAAACCGCGTAATTATCTGCTTAAAGTCACTAACTATCAGGTTAAAACGCATTTTATCAGTGGTATTTTCTGTTTTTTAAGCAGATGGCAAAATTTATGACAGCTTGAGCCGTGATCTGCCGCTAGTTTTTAACATTCCATTATCAGCTTTGCTCGCCTTCCGGGATCCGACCCATTACACTTCGCACAACTCTGTACCAGTGGGCATCCAGGGTGGATGTCTCTGTCGGTGATGTCGGTCCGATAAGGAATATAGCAATGGCATTGAAAGACGCCCCTACCTCAGTTCTGCTCGAAAACGTTCTCAACCTGATCCATCAAAAACTGCCTCAGAAGAGTGCCTCCCTGGTCGAGCGCTTCGTTGCCAAGTTCTACGGCAACATGGCGAGCGATGATCTGCATGATCGCAATGACAGCGATCTGTATGGCGCCGCCTTGAGCCTGTGGAATGCCCTCAACCAGCGGGACAGCACGGCGCCCTATATCCGGGTCTACAACCCGGAGCTGACCCGTCATGGCTGGCAGTCACCGCACACCATAGTCGAAGTTATTTTGCAGGACTCCCCCTTCCTGGTGGACTCCATCCGCATGACCCTCAAGCGTCTCAACATCACGGCGCACATGATGCTGCATCAACCTCTGCACCTCATTCGCAGCAAGGATGGCAAGATAGAGGCCATTCTGGATCTGGATCAGACGGCGCAGCAGACATCGGCCGAGACCGCCTTCCTCATCGAGATAGATCACCTGACCTCGGATGAACAGATGGCCGCCCTGGCCGCCGAACTCGATTCGGTCGCGGGGGAGGTGGCGTTGGCGGTAGGTGACTGGCAGCCCATGCTGGCGCGCCTCAACGAGATCATCGAGGATCTGCCAAAACGCAACAGTCCGGTGAGCAAGGAAGAGGTGGAGTCCACGGTTTCCTTCCTCAAATGGGTTGCCGCCCACAACTTCACCCTGATGGGTTATCGCCGTTATGACGTCAAGGCGATAGAGGGGGATCACGAGATCCTGCCCCAGCCCGATTCGAGCCTTGGCCTGATGAAGAACTCCATCAAGGACGAGGGCCAGCGTCTGGGCACCATGCCCGCCAGTGCCCGTCATGCGGCCCTCTCCAATCATCTGCTGATCCTGACCAAGTCCAACAGCAAGTCCCGGGTCCATCGACCGGCCTACGTGGATTACATCGGCATCAAACGCTTCGATGAACATGGCAAGGTGATAGGCGAAGATCGCTTCATCGGTCTCTACGCCTCTTCCATCTACAACACCAGCGCCACCCAGATCCCCCTCATCAGCCACCGCCTCGAGCGCATCATGGTGGCCTCTGGCCACGAGAAGGGTTCCCACGCCTACAAGGCACTGCTCAATGTACTGGAAACCTATCCCCGTGATGAGCTGATCCAGGCCCGGGAAGAGGAGCTGCTCGCCACCGGTCTCGGGGTGTTGGCCATGCAGGAGCGCGACATGCTGCGCCTGTTCGTGCGCCGGGATGTGTACGGCCGCTTCTTCTCCTGCATGGTCTATGTCACCAAGGAGCGCTACAACACGGCGCTGCGCGTCAAGACCCAGCAGATCCTGCAACAGCATTTCGGCAGCAACGAAGAGGTGGAGTTCAATGTCTACTTCTCCGAAGGCGTGCTGGCCCGGACCCATTACATAGTTCGAGTGAACAATAACAACGTGGATGTGGACGTGAACCAAGTGCAGAACAACCTGATTGAAGCCGCCCGCAGCTGGGACGATCGCCTGGATTCGGTGCTGCTTGCCCACTATGGCGAGGCCCAGGGCAATGAACTGAGCCGCCGCTTCAACGATGCCTTCCCCCGTGCTTACAAAGAAGACGTGCTGCCGGGCTCCGCCGTGGCCGACATCATCGCCCTGGAGAACCTGAGCGAAGCCGAGCCCCTTGGCATGCTGTTCTACCGTGCTCAGGAAGAGGAGAACGATCGCCGGGTGCGCCTCAAGCTGTTCCACCGCACCGAGCCGATCCACTTGTCCGATGTCTTGCCCATGCTGGAAAACATGGGGCTGAGGGTCATTGGCGAGACCCCCTATGAGGTCAAGACCCCCAATGGCGAAGTGTTCTGGATCCTCGACTTCTCCATGCTGCTGCGTGGCGATCAGCCCTTCAGCCTGGCCAAGAGCCAGCAGCGCTTCCAGCAGGCCTTCGCCAGCGTCTGGAACAAGGCCCTGGAAGATGATGGTTTCAACCGCCTGGTGCTGGGCGCCAGCCTCACCGGTCGTCAGGTCTCGGTGCTGCGCGCCTATGCCAAGTACATGCGCCAGACCGGCGTCTCCTTCAGCCAGTCCTATATCGAAGAGACCCTGACCCGTTATCCCGAGCTGGCCCAGCTGCTGTTCTCTCTGTTCGAGGCTCGCCTCGATCCGGCACTGAACCAGGATGGCGCGGCGCTGCAGACGCTGCACGACACCCTGACGGCCAAGCTGGATCTGGTGGCGAACCTGGACGATGACCGCATCATCCGCCGTTACATGGAGATGATAGAGGCGACCCTGCGCACCAACTATTATCAGCCGGACGCGCAAGGCAACATCAAGCCCTATATCTCCTTCAAGCTGGCGCCATCCGGTATCAGCGACATGCCACAGCCTCTGCCCAAGTTCGAGATCTTCGTCTACTCGCCGCGGGTGGAAGGGGTGCATCTGCGCTGGGGCAAGGTGGCCCGGGGCGGGCTGCGCTGGTCCGATCGCAAGGAAGATTTCCGCACCGAAGTGCTGGGTCTGGTCAAGGCGCAGCAGGTGAAGAACACCGTCATAGTGCCAGTCGGCGCCAAGGGCGGCTTCTATTGCAAGCAGATGCCGGTGGGTGCCGCCCGCGCCGTCATTCAGGAGGAAGGCAAGGCCTGCTATCGCCTGTTTATCCGCGGCCTGCTCGATGTCACCGACAACATCCTCCAGGGGGAGGTGATCCCGCCCAAACAGGTGGTACGCCACGACGAGGATGACTACTACCTGGTGGTCGCGGCCGACAAGGGCACCGCCACCTTCTCCGACATCGCCAACGAGATCAGCCATGAATATGGTCACTGGCTCGGCGATGCCTTCGCCTCCGGCGGTTCGGTCGGTTATGACCACAAGAAGATGGGCATCACGGCGCGGGGCGCCTGGGAGTCGGTCAAGCGCCACTTCCGTGAGCTTGAGATCAACTGCCAGACCACCGACTTCAGCTGCGTGGGCATAGGCGACATGGCCGGTGACGTGTTTGGCAACGGCATGCTGCTCTCCGAGCACACCTTGTTGGTCGGCGCCTTCAATCACATGCACATCTTCATCGACCCGACCCCGGATGCGGCCAGCACCTTCGCCGAGCGCAAGCGTCTGTTCGAGCTGCCGGGTTCGAGCTGGGACGACTACAACCGTGAGCTTATCTCCGTAGGGGGCGGCATCTTCCTGCGCTCGGCCAAGTCCATCAAGCTGAGCCCGCAAATTCAGACCCTGCTTGGCACCGACAAGGCCAGCATGGCGCCAAACGAGCTGATCAAGGCACTGCTCTGCCTGAACGTGGACTTGCTCTGGAATGGCGGCATCGGCACCTACGTCAAGAGCCACAAAGAGAGCGATGGCGAGGTGGGGGATCGCAGCAACGATGCCCTGCGCGTCAATGGTCGCGACCTGCGTGCCCGTATCGTCGGTGAGGGCGGTAACCTGGGCTTCACGCAGCTGGGTCGTATCGAATACGCCAGCCAGGGCGGCCACATCAACACCGATTTTACCGACAACGTGGGCGGGGTAGATTGCTCCGACAACGAGGTCAACATCAAGATACTGCTCAACCAGCTGGTGGCGGCAGGGGATCTGACCCTCAAGCAGCGCAACCAGATGCTCTACGAGATGACGGATGCGGTGGCCGATATCGTGCTGACCAACGCCTATCGCCAATCCCAGTCCATCTCGGTTACCAGTTACCGCGCGGCGGATCAGCTCAAAGAGCAGCAGCGTTTCATCCAGGGGCTGGAGCGTGAAGGCAAGCTGGACAGGGCGCTGGAGTTCCTGCCATCGGATGAGGAGTTGTCCGAGCGGATGGCGGCAGGGCAGGGGTTGACCCGCCCCGAATTGGCGGTGCTGGTGGCTTACGGCAAGATGGTGCTCAAGGAGCAGCTCAACTGCCCCGAGATCACCGATGAGCCCTTCCTGGCCCGCATGCTGGTCACCAGCTTCCCCGAGCAGTTGCAGCAGCGCTTCGGCGAGGCCCTGGCCCAGCATCCGCTGCGCGGCGAGATCATCGCCACCCGCGTGGCCAACATGCTGGTCAACGACATGGGGCTCAACTTTGCGACCCGGATGAAGGATGAGACCGGCGCCTCGGTGGCCGAAGTGGCCGCCTGCTTCGCCATGGCCCGCGAAGTGTTCGGTTTCGACCCCCTGTGGCGGGACATCGAATCCCTGGATAACCAGGTGAGTGCCGAGACTCAGCTCGAGTTGATGTTTGCCAGTCGCCGCATCGTGCGCCGCGCCACCCGCTGGTTCCTGCGTGCCCGCAACCGCAGCTGGAGCATCAGCGAAAACATCGCCTTCTTCCGTCCCGCCTTCGAGACCCTGGGCGAGCACCTCTACGAGGTGATGGAGGAGAGCGAGGTGGCCGAGCATCGCCAGGCCGTCGAAACCCTGGTGGCCAAACAGGTGCCTGAGCATATCGCCCGTCAGGTCGCCCACATGAGCAGCCTCTTCTCTTCGCTGGATCTGGCTCAGATTGCGGCGGATCAGCACAGCGACATACTGCGGGTGGCCAATGTGTACTACCGGCTCGGTGCCAAGCTGGACCTGCACTGGTTCCTGGAGCAGGTCAACCATCAGCCGGTGGGCAACCACTGGCAGGCAATGGCCAGAGCCTCCTTCCGCGAGGATCTGGACTGGCAGCAACGCAGTCTCACCTCAGTGGTATTGGAAGGGTGCAAAGATCAGGGAGAATGCGATACCATACTGGCCAACTGGATTGCGGAGCATGAGCAACTCTTGTCCCGTTGGACCCATATGTTGGCCGACTTCAAGACCACCAGTACTCACGAGTTCGCCAAGTTCTCGGTGGCCTTGCGGGAGTTGAACCTGCTCCAGTTGAATTGCCGAGCATCGGCATAACCATGAAAGCCCCGGCCAGTTGCCGGGGCTTTTTTTAAGGAGCAAAGATGTTTTACCCCCTCGCCAGGCATTTGTTGTTCAAGCTCGATCCGGAAAAGGCTCACGAACTCTCTCTCAAACAGCTCTCCCGCCTTCATGGCACGCCCCTCGATATCTTCTTCCGTCAATCCCTGCCAACGCGCCCCGTCACCTGTATGGGGCTTAATTTTGCCAACCCGGTGGGCCTGGCCGCGGGACTCGATAAAGATGGCGAGTGCATAGATGCCTTTGGCGCCATGGGGTTCGGCTTCATCGAAGTGGGGACTGTGACCCCCAAACCCCAGAGCGGCAATGACAAGCCCAGGCTGTTTCGGGTGGTACCGGCAGAGGGGATCATCAACCGCATGGGCTTCAATAACCTGGGGGTTGATCACCTGGTCGAGCGGGTCAAGGCCGCGAAATACCAGGGGGTGATCGGTATTAATATCGGCAAGAATAAAGATACGCCCATTGAGAATGGCAAGGATGATTACCTGATCTGCATGGACAAGGTTTATGATCATGCCGGTTATATTGCGGTCAATATTTCATCCCCCAATACACCTGGTCTGCGTCAGTTGCAGTATGGGGAGGCGCTGGATGATCTACTGGCAGCCCTCAAGGAACGTCAGCAACTCCTGGCGGCACAATATAAGAAGTATGTTCCTGTGGCGGTCAAAATTGCACCGGATCTTAGTCTGGATGAAATTAAGCAAGTTGCAGGATCCTTGATTAAAAATGGGATCGATGGGGTCATCGCCACTAATACCACGCTAGCCCGTGACATGATCTATGACATGCCCCATGCTGGTGAAATGGGTGGATTGAGTGGTCGCCCCTTGCAGCACAAGAGCACCGAGGTTATCCGTCTATTGGCACAGGAATTAAAAGGTGCCTTGCCTATTATCGGTGTCGGGGGAGTGGACAGTGCCCTGGCCGCCCGCGAGAAGCTGCAGGCGGGGGCTACGCTGGTTCAGATATATAGCGGCTTTATTTATAAAGGACCGGCCTTGGTCAAAGAGATCGTGACCAATATCTGACGCATTTAGTCAATTTAATATAAGGGCGCCCCGAATTAACGTTGCTGAAATTATCGACATATAATAAAGTCGAATTACAGCAGCAAGGAAGGGCGCCTCATGTTTCTCCAACCAAACGATCAATGGCAATGGCATTATGATGCGAAGTCCGACCGCCTGATGTTGGAGCTGAGCGATGACATGGTATTCGCGACAGAATATCAAGGTCGTCAGTTGGTGCCCGCCTCATTTGCTACTCAAGCTTTTTGTGTCGAAGATGCGTCCCTCTATTATCAGCTGATGGACCATGCAGCCGATCTCAATTGGAGCATCCCTCAACAGGTACAGCTGGTATTAAATGCCCTCGCTGTGCGCCGCTTCTATAAACCCCTGATGCCCCAAAGCTGGTTCTTTATTGAACTGGGCCAACTGATGGCGCCGCAACAAGGGGAGCTGGTCATCATGCATACCCAGGATGGTCAAGGCTCCTTCATGGTGATCGAGGCCGGGGAGCAGGCCAGTGTCTGCCTCAACCTCACCGGGGAGCTGATGCTCAGCGGCAACAAGCTGATGCCCCGCTTTGCGGTGATCAAGGTGATGAACAATCGCTTCGGTCACTACCATCAAGCCGCGCCAGCGCTGCGCCAGGTCAGTTGATTAACATCCCCCCATTGCCGCTTCCTGCTCAATGACTCGCTCTCTTGGTGCAACAGCCACTCGATAGCCCCTATCCCCCCTCGTGCTGAACGGTTCTATCCCCCTTGAGTGAGCGCTCCGGATGATGCTTCTGAGCATATGACGGTCGCCGTTGCTGCACTTCTGGGCGATTGGTGATGAATTGAGGGGGAGGGGGCGATGATCGGGGCGCCAAGCTGGCCGTGAATGAGGTATAATACGGCACTTTTTATGGCATCCCCGTGAGCGTGATGAAAGAATTCTTTGCAACCTGCCCCAAGGGGCTGGAAAACCTGTTGGCCGACGAGCTGACCACCCTGGGCGCAGAGCAGGTCCGTGAGACCGTGGCCGGCGTCCATTTCAAAGGCGAACTGGTCATTGGCTACAAGGCCTGCCTGTGGAGCCGCTTTGCCTCCCGCATCGTGCTGGTGCTCTCCGAGTTCCAGATGAACGACGATCTGGATCTCTATCTGGGCGCCCACACCATTGCCTGGGAAGAGCACTTCCCCGGTACCGCCACCATAGCGGTGGACTTTACCGGTACCAACCCCGCCATCCGCAATACCCAATACGGCGCGCTGAAGATCAAGGATGCCATCGTCGATCGCTTCACCAAGCGCGGCCATGTGCGCCCGGACATCGACAAGAAGTCGCCGGATATTCGCATCATGGCGCACCTGGGCAAGGGCAAGGCCAATATCACCCTGGACTTGTCGGGCCCGGCGCTGCACCAGCGTTTCTATCGCCAGGGCACCGGCGAGGCGCCGCTCAAAGAGAATCTGGCCATGGCCATGATAGCCCGCAGCGGCTGGGCCGGTGAGCCGATGATGGACCCCATGTGCGGCTCCGGCACCCTGCTTATCGAAGCGGCCTTCGTCGCCGCCGACATGGCACCTGCCCTGCGCCGCGAGCGGTTCGGTTTCGATCGCTGGCTGCAGCATGACTTTGATCTGTGGCAGAGCCTGATGATGGAAGCCCAGGTGCGTGCCAAGCGCGGCATGCAGCGCTGTGAGGTCAAGCTGTTTGGTTGTGACGCCGATCCTCGCGTATTGATGAAGGCCCGCGACAACGCCAAGGCGGCCGGGGTGGATCATTTCATCACCTTCAAGCAGGCCGACGTGACTGCGCTGGAGAACCCGCTGCCGATGCCAGCGGTAGAAGGCGAGGCCCGTCAGGTGGGCATGCTCATCTCCAACCCGCCCTATGGCGAGCGTCTGGGCGAATTCCCGGCCCTGCTCGAAGTGCACCAGGCGCTGGGCGATGCCCTGCGTCGCAGCTTCCAGGGCTGGCGCGTCTCCATTCTGTCTGCCTCCCCTGAACTGTTGAGCTGTCTGCGCCTGCGGGCCGACAAGCAGTATCGCCTGTTCAACGGCGCGCTCGAGTGTCAACTGCGCAACTACCAGATTGCCCTGGATTCCGTGGCCTCCCAGAAAGAGGTGGCCCAGGATTTCGCCAACCGGCTGCGCAAGAATCTCAAGACCCTGGAGAAGTGGGCCAGTAAAGAGGGCATCGACTGCTACCGCATCTACGATGCGGACTTGCCGGAATACAATGCTGCCATCGACCGCTATCAGGATTACCTGGTGGTGCAGGAGTATGCCGCGCCCAAGGACATCCCCGCCCAGAAGACCCGTCAGCGTCTGCTCGACATGGTGCAGGCCGCCATCAAGGTGACCGGCATGGACGGCGAGAAGGTGATCCTCAAGGTGCGCGAGCGTCAGGAGGGCAAGCAGCAGTATCAGAAGCTCTCTACCGAGCAGCACCGGATGGAAGTGCAGGAGTACGGTGCCCGCCTCTGGGTCAACCTCTATGACTACCTGGATACCGGCCTGTTCCTGGATCACCGTCAGACCCGCCGCATGCTGGGCCAGATGGCCCAGGGCAAGCGCTTCCTGAACCTGTTCGCCTATACCGGCAGTGCCACCGTACACGCGGCGCTGGGGGGGGCTAGCGAGACCACTACGGTCGACATGTCTTACACCTATCTGGATTGGGCGCAGGACAACATGCGTCTGAACTCCCAGGTCGGTCGTCAGCACAAGTTCGTGCAGGCCGACTGCCTGAAGTGGCTCTCCGAGGCCGATGGACAATACGATCTCATCTTCATCGATCCGCCCACCTTCTCCAACTCCAAGCGGATGGACGAGAGCTTCGACGTGCAGCGCGATCACCTGCTGCTGTTGCAACACCTCAAGCGTCTGCTGGCGGCGGACGGCACCCTGGTGTTCTCCAACAACAAGCGTCACTTCAAGATGGATCTGGCCGGCCTGGAAGCCGCGGGCCTCAAGGCGCAGAACATCACCAGCAAGACCCGGCCAAAAGATTTCGAGCGCAACGTGCACATCCACAACTGCTGGTTGATCACCCACGCAGACACACCGGTAGATGCCGGCTGATGCTGACCCTGTTTCATACCGACGGCTGTCACCTGTGCGAGCAGGCCTGGCAGCTGGTGGAGGAGGCGGGATTGGCCGCGCAGACCCGCCAGTGCGACATCATGGAGGATGTCGACTGGTTGGCCGCTTACCGGGTGCGCATCCCGGTGCTGCGAGATGAGGCCGGCCGAGAGCTTGGCTGGCCCTTCACCCTGACCGAGCTTGACGACTGGGTGAAGGCGTAAACGGATCACTATTGTGTACCTGTGATATTGAGAGTGGGGCAGACCGGGTCTGTCCCGCTTTTTCATGAAGAATTAAGGAAAAGACATGGCTTTATTAACATTGCACGGCGCTTGTCTGTCGTTCAGTGATTTCCCGCTGCTCGACAATGCCGAACTGAGCATAGAGCGCGGTGAGCGTCTCTGTCTGGTGGGCCGCAACGGGGCGGGCAAGTCCACCCTGATGAAGGTCATCGCCGGTGAATTGCCCCTCGATGACGGCCGCATGGTGCAGCAGCAGGAGTTGAAGGTGACCCGCCTCGAGCAGGATCCTCCCGCCTCCAGCGATCTGACGGTGTTTGACTACACCGCCGAAGGGCTGGCCGGGGTGGGCGAGATCCTCAAGCAGTATCACCATATCTCCATGGAGTTGGCCCACGATCCCTCCGACGCCAACATTCGCATCATGAGCGAGCTGCAAGAGCAGCTCGATTACCAGAATGGCTGGCAGTTCGAGACCCGCATCAGCCAGGTGCTGACCCTGCTCAACCTCGACCCCGACGCGACCCTGGACAGCCTCTCCGGCGGCTGGCTGCGTAAAGTGGCCCTGGCCCGGGCCCTGGCCTGCGATCCGGATCTGCTGCTGCTCGATGAGCCGACCAACCACCTGGACATCGAGGCCATCAACTGGCTGGAAGAGTTCCTGAAAGATTTCCGTGGCGCCATCGTCTTTATCTCTCACGATCGGGAGTTCATCCACAAGCTGGCGACCCGGATCATCGATCTAGATCGCGGCGAGATCACCTCCTGGCCCGGCAACTACGACCAGTATCTGCTCGGGAAAGAGGAGTGGCTGCGGGTCGAGGAGCTGAAGAACGCCGAGTTCGATCGCAAGCTGGCCCAGGAAGAGGTGTGGGTCCGTCAGGGGATCAAGGCCCGCCGTACCCGTAACGAAGGCCGGGTTCGCGCCCTCGAAGCCATGCGCATGGAGCGCAGTCAGCGCCGCGAGCTGCAGGGCAAGGCCAAGCTGCAGATGGACGACGTCAATCGCTCCGGCAAGCTGGTATTCGAGACCGAAGGGCTTGGCTTGGACTTTGGCGATCGCACCCTGTTCCAGGGGTTGGACTTGCAAGTGCTGCGTGGCGACAAGATTGCCCTGGTGGGCCCCAACGGTTGTGGCAAGTCGACCCTTATCAAGCTGTTGCTCGGTCAACTCGAGCCCAGCCGCGGCGTGGTCAAGGGCGGCACCAAGCTGGAAGTGGCCTATTTTGACCAGTATCGCGATCAGCTCGATCCCGAGCAGACGGTGATGGACAACGTGGGGGAGGGCAAGCAGGAAGTGATGGTGCGTGGCCGCTCTCGCCACATTCTGGGCTACCTGCAGGACTTCCTGTTTGAGCCCAAGCGGGCCCGTACCCCGGTCAAGGCCTTGTCAGGGGGTGAGAAAAACCGTCTACTGTTGGCCAAACTGTTCCTCAAGCCCAGTAACTTGTTGATTTTGGATGAACCAACCAACGATCTGGATGTCGAAACGCTGGAATTGCTGGAGGAGCTGCTGGCGGACTATCCCGGCACCCTGCTGCTGGTAAGCCATGATCGTCGTTTCATCGACAATACGGTCACCGGTTGCTGGTTGTTTGAAGGGGATGGCCGCATCAGTGATTATGTGGGCGGCTATGCCGACATGATGGATACCCGTGCCCTGCAAGCGGCGCAGCCTGTCAAGGCGGCTAAAGCAGCGCAGGTGACAGAGACGGTCGCAGTGGCGAGCGAGCCCGTCAAGAAGGCCCGCAAGCTCTCCTACAAGGTGCAGTTGGAGCTTGATGAGTTGCCAGCAAAACTGGAGCAACTTGAAGCCGAACTTGATACATTGCAGGGCGAAGTCAATGAGCCCGGCTTCTTCTCGCTCAGTGCCGAGCAGACACAGCAGAAGCTAAATGCCCTGAGTGCTGCTGAAGCAGCACTGGATCAGGCCTTCTCCCGTTGGGAGGAGTTGGAAGCGTTGAAACATCAGGACTAAGGACGTAGATGAAAAAGAAATTATCCATACTGGCCGTACTGGTCGGCGCCAGCCTCAATGCGCAGGCGGCACAGAACCCCTTCTTCAAGATAACGGAAGTGGGGCAGGGCTATGCGACCGGGATCAGCGCGGACAACAGTGTGCTGGCGGTGAAGCCGAAAAATGATGCGGGAAATTTCTTCTCGACCACTCCCTTCTCCGACTTCCTGGTGGACAGATTCCGCTTCGAGCAGGATTGCATCCTCTCTGGGGATGTCTGTGACGCCTTCTGGGAAGACAATGCGAACTTTGGCTTTGATTGGCGCCGTGATTTCCTCGATGCCACCTCCCAGCGCGACAGCATAGGGGTTTCTGGCAGCGAGACCGATGGCCTTGCCGTGGCCATGGGCCCGGAGAGCGGCACCTACGTCGGCTACAAGGCGAGCAAGAATGCGGTCAACAACTTGGCCAATAGCCGCACCGCCTTTGCCGTTATCGATAGCGGCAATCAGGTGGCTCTGGAAGGTAACTACAAGGTCAACAGCACCAACGTGCTGAGCAGTGCCACCAGTGTGGCGCAGGTCAGTGGCAGCCAGTATCTGATCACCGGCACTGCGGCCACCGGCAAAAACCGCAAGGTCGACACCGACGAATACAAAGATTGCTTCAACGGTGATGACGACAACTTCGGTGACTACCGTTATTGCCCCGGTACCGACACCCAGGCCGCCTTCTGGCTGGTGGACAATGGTGCCGTGAGCCTGTTCCAGCCGGGCAGCTATTACGACAATGACAGCAACATGGTGCAGACCGCCTCTGCCGCTCAGGCCGTCAAGCTCAAGGATGGCAGCTGGGTTGCCGTGGGCTACTCTGCCACCGACGAGGAAGTGTCGGAGCACAGCCTGGATCTGGCCACTTACTGGACATTGGATCTGGCCAGCAAGAGTACTGGCGCCACCACCGCCATCCCCTTGTCAGAGGGGAAACCTGATGACAGCGATGCCAGCCTGCGCGGCAGCTGGGCGAGCGGCGTCAACGCCAATGGCTACGTCATCGGTAACCAGCGCTTTGGCACCAACAAGGGCCAGAACCGCCCGACCGAGATGTTTGTCTTCAACCTGAACAGCCCGAGCAGCAACGCCAGCGTGCCCCTCAAGGACAAGCCGATCAACGGTGCCAACTCGGAAGCGGCCGCCATCAACGATCACAACATGGTGGTTGGCTGGCGTGACTCTCGCCATCAGACCCAGCCGGTGACTGGCGGTACCAACCGCATGCAGGAGGCCTTCCTGCTGAGCGCCGCCAATGGCAACAACTGGTACCTGAACGATCTCATCTGTGGTCTGAATGATGCCGGCAGCAAGAGCTGCAGCCAGAATGGTGTCTATTACCATATCGCTTATGCCAGTGGCATCAGCCCCGATGGCACCATAGCGGCGACGGCTTTCCGTTACGCCAATGAGAGCGATCTGAATAACCGCATCAATGCGAGCGTAGTCAGCATCAAGCTGAGCCCGGATAGCACCAACTACGAAGGTGTACCGGCGAATCGCGTTGTCTCCAATCCTCCGGTCGTCAACCAGACTGGTCAGGATGGTGACGAGGGCGGTGGTGGTGGCAGCCTGTTCTGGTTGACTCTGTTGGGTCTGCCCTTTGCCTGGCTGCGTCGTCGAGGCTAAAAAAGTGAGTCATAAAAATTTAATGCAGTTCAGTGTCTTGTGTCACATGGCCTGATTAGCATCGGAATTTTTGTTTGACCTGCCTTTACCCTTGCGTTAATGATGAAAGCGACCGATGAAAAATTGGTCGCTTTTTTCGTTCAACGAAGAGGGTTGTAGAATATGAAGAGACAAAAACGGGACCGTCTGGAAAGAGCTCGCGCTCGCGGTTATCAGGCAGGCGTTGTCGGTAAAAATAGCGAATCTTGTCCGTATCAGTGTCTGGACGCTCGTGGCCATTGGCTGGGAGGGTGGCGTGATGCCATGGAAGGACGGAGTTCAGGACTCTTCATGAAGTAGTGACTTCATCACCATTCAAAGACAGGAAAGGGGCCCGACAGGCCCCTTTGCATTGCGTATCGTGCGCGCAAGGCGGCGATATCAGAAGCTGGTGGTGTCCTTGAACAGACCCACTTTCAGATCGGTGGCGCTGTAGATGGGACGACCATCCACCTCGACCACGCCATCGGCAATGCCCATTACCAGCTTGCGGTTGATGACACGCTTGAAGGTGATCTTGTAGCTGACCTTCTTGGCGGTCGGCAGGATCTGGCCAGTAAATTTCACTTCACCCACGCCCAGGGCGCGGCCTTTGCCGGGGCCACCTTTCCAGCCAAGGAAGAAGCCAACCAGTTGCCACATGGCATCCAGACCCAGACAGCCCGGCATGACGGGATCACCCGGGAAGTGGCAATCGAAGAACCAGAGGTCTGGCGTGATGTCGAGCTCTGCCACGATTTCACCCTTGCCGTGCTCGCCGCCGTTGTCGTTGATAGTGACGATGCGATCCATCATCAACATGTTGGGGGCGGGCAACTGGCTGTTACCTTCACCGAACAGTTCGCCACGGCTGCAAGCGAGCAGCTCTTCGCGAGAGAACGAGCTCTTGCCTTGTTCACACAGGGAGAGGGGAGCTGCGGAGGCGGTTTTATCTTGGGTCACGCTGTGTATCCTTCATATGAGTCAAAGCGGAGCCAATCTAGCGTACACTTGTGCGCTAAACAACTCCGATCACTTGTTAATGGCCAAACAGACGGCCCAGTATGGTGCGCATTATGCCTGTTTTTGGCAAGGTGCCGTTAAGATCGTCCAGCCGCTGCTGGATCCGGCCAAACAGGGTATCGGCCATGTCCGGCTCGCCAGCCACGCAGCCCGTCAGCATCTCGATGGCCTCTTCCACATGATCTACCGGGTGAATATGGAACAGGCCCTGCTCGACGGCGGCGATCACCTCATCGGAGAGGTTGAGCTGCTGAGCATTGGTGCCCGGCAGCAAGATCCCCTGTTTACCATTGAGACCGTGGATCTGGCATACCCGGAAGAAGCCTTCAATCTTCTCGTTGACCCCGCCGACCGCCTGCACATTACCAAACTGATCGACGGCGCCGGTGACGGCGAAGTGCTGATAGATGGGTTGACGGGCGAGGGCGGAGAGCAGGGCACAGAGCCCGGTCAGGGAGGCGCTGTCGCCGTCAATCTCATGATAAGACTGCTCGAACACCAGATTGGCTGACAGCGGGGAGGGGTTTTCGGCACCAAACTTGTTGGAGAGGTAGCCGTGAATGATCATCATCGCCTTGGCGTGGATATGGCCAGCCAGCTCCGCCTTGCGTTCGATATCCGCCACATCGCCATCCCCCAGGTGAACGGTGGCGGTGAGGCGCACCGGTTCGCCAAAATCATAGGGGTGGCCGGCGACCTGAATGACGGAGAGGCCATTGATCTGGCCAATCTCTTCCCCTTCGGTCTGCAACAGGATCTGGCCATCGATGACCCCCTGATCGGACTGTTCGACCAGATAGTTGAGGCGATAATCCTGCTCGGCCAGGGCGTGCACAATATGGTCATGGTCGATGATCTGGGCCTCGAACTCCCGGGCCAGGCTGTCGGCCAGACGCATCAGGGCCGTGAGCTGTACCTCTGAGAGAGAGAGCCACTCCTGATGGTCGCAGAGTCGGCTGGCATGGCGACAGAGTGCGGCCTGGGCTGCCGGGGTAAAGTCGAGCAGCGACCAGCGTTGCCGGATCCAGGCCAGATAGCCGAGAAAGTCGGGCAGTTCATCGTCGATTTCGACCTCGGAAACCAAGTCTGCCCGCAGGAAGATCCGCTCGGACATGTCTCTGTCCAGCATCTGGAACTCGGCCACTTCGAGCCTGTCGCCCACCAGGATCAGCTTGAGCCGAATGGGGGTGGCCTCAGGGGTAAAGAAAGGCGTCAGCGTCTTGCCTTCCTGATAGGCATTCCAGTCCAGCTCGCCCTTGAAGATGGCATTCTTGAGCTTGAACCAGAGATGGGGCTGATCGAGCAGCTCATCGAGTTGCAAGATGAGATAGCCACCATTGGCTTCACGCATCAGACCCGGCTCCAGCAGGTGCTGGTTGGCATAGACAGAGCCTTGCTCAGTCTGATAGTTGATGGAGCCAAACAGCGTGTCCCAGTTGAGATCGCGGCCATAGACCACGGGGGCTTGCTGCTCGTCGTGATGGATAAGCAGGTTGATGAGTACAGGGTGCTGAAATTCGAGGCCGAGGGCGACATGCGCCGCCAAGTCCGAGAGAAAATCGGCTATCTTGGGGTCATTTTTCTGCTTGCGCATGATGCGAGTGACGAGGCGCTCGGCATCCAGATGATGGCCCATCAACTTGAGCAGTTCGCCAACCATTTCGCAAAACTCGACCCCGGAGCCAGGTTGTAGGCGCAGCCAGATAGGCTTGTACGGGTTGTTGAGATTCTCGGTGTAGCAGAGGTCAAACAGATCGCCATCCTTGCCATGGGTATCGGCAATCAGGATGCGGCACACTTGCTCGTAATCTGCGCCGGGGAAGCCGTTGATCAGCATCACCGGGCAATCGCCATCGAAACTGGCCAGGCGTTTGATGGCGGAGATGGCTCTGGGTTGCAAGGCGGCGAAGGGAATGGGTTCAAGTTCGCTCAAGGGAACAAAACGGTCAATCGCAAAAGCGGGTTTCAGTTGTTCTGATTTTAATTCAGCCACTTAAGACATCCGGTCGGAGAGAGGAAGCAATTGTTGCCATTATACACAGTTCAGATATACGTAACAGGAAATGGAATATGTGATTTAACATAATATACATTATGCGCAGTTAGGTTAGGCCCGTTCAGGGGGGCTGCAAACACAGCTATGGCAAGGGCTACCGCTGTGCCTGTTCCCTTTGTGTACTTTGCCAGGATGTCGTACCAAGCCTGTTTGAGTTCGGGATCGGTGGCTCTAACAGCGGCAAGACTTAACAGCACCTCTTGCACGTCGAGGCCGATTTCCTTGGCAATCTTTTTTGCAGTGGCATCAGTGAGTTGCACCTTGCCAGTCGTCAGACTTGAGATGTGCGACTTGGTAAAACCTAGCTCTGCGGCGACTTCCTGATATTGGTTGAGCTTTTTGGCCCTCATGTAGGCCTGAATCAGTGCTTTTGAGTCCATTTGACTGCCTCCTCACTTTTTCTCGTGGGCATATAACACACCGAATAGCACTAAAAGTCACCCGTTGTTAGTTAGATATAGTTCTGATTCAATTCAGTCAATTCATAATAAATCTGACTTACACATGACCCACTCTAGCCCACAACACAGCGATCTGCCTGCACTCAATGAGCGCAAGGTCTATTGGCAGGATGAGCCAACCGGCGACATTTCCGCATGTGTGGCGGGCCAGGTCGAGATGTTCCGCGATCTGCATGAGATGCGCATCTATCTGTCAATGACGTACCCCGATACCGCCTTTGAGCTGGTTGAGGTGACTGAGGACACATGGCAAGACTTCTATGATCAGGGAGTGTTTTTCGATGACTGGTCATAAATCGGTAATGCCGATAAATGGGGTTATCGGCAACAAGACCCTGATCGACTATCTGTCCTTTACCTGGGCACCAGATGAATTGCGCCGGATGACCGACCTTGCCAAGCAAGGTGCGCTGCTCAAGGCGATCCCTCGCTTCGAGACGAACAACAAGACTATCCAGGCGGCGTTCTCTGCCAAGCCGGTTGAGGGCCTGCGCTATCTGTGGAAGCGTCCGGCAGGGTTCAATCCCCTCACCCACTTTGACAAGGTCACCGCCCGACTCTGCGAAAAGGTCGCGGCTATGCCACAACCTATCAAGGCCCCCTCCCCTGTGTGCACGCCGTCCATGACACAGATGATGGAAACGGCGCTTAGCTCCGGTTACACCTCCCGGGCTGACATGCGCAAGGAACTCAAAGCGGTCTGCTCTGCCCTGCTCAACTTCTCCGAGTTTGAGGTGGTGCCAGGTGCCAAGTATTGGGAAGCCTACAACGACATGATCGACAGCTACGGCGTCCAGTTCCTGGATGCGCTCTGCTGCGCTGAGTTAGAGCTGTGGCTGCATGAGCTGAATCAGAAGATCGGCGTCCCTATCCCTGCGCCTCGTTTCACCATGCGCGCTCGTCGCTCTGGTCTGCACGGCTATTCCCATTCCGCAGACTTGCTGTGTGATGGCCTCCCCTGTGGTCTGCTCGCCTGGGGTGCGGCAAACCATGGTTGCATGGTCAGTTTCTCTGGGGTGGGTTGTGCGGCCTTGGATTTCCAAGCTCTGCACAATGTTATCTCTCACGTTCCTGGGGTGCGCATCACTCGGGTGGATCTGGCCCTGGATGATTACAGCGGCGAACACATCACTTACCAGGGCGCGATTGCGGGCGCTGAGGCTGGCGAGTTCCATCCGCAGCGGGGCCGAGCGCCGTCCTGGATGAAGATAGAATCCGGTGAGTTCGTCATTGCTGAGATTGCCAAGGGTATCGCCAAGCGGTTTGGCATGGTGCCCAGCAAGGGGTGCAGCTTATATGTGGGTAGCCGCATCAATGGCAAGTGCTGCCGCATATATGAGAAGGGTAAACAGATGCAATCAGCCGAGCACCCGCACTGGGTTCGCGCTGAGGGCGAATTACACAATAAAGACCGTGTTATCCCGCTCGATGTCCTGGTAAACCCAGACCCCTATTTTGCGGGCATGTATCCGCAGTTTGCTAAATGGCTGGCCGTTGTCCAGGAAGGGGATATAACGCCCGTCCGTGTGACCACATTTAAAAATAAGTTCAAAACGTCCAGGGATAACGCCGTTTTTAATATGTCCAAGATGGCGGGTCGCCTTGTCAATTGGTTAGCAAGTGTTGAGGGGCTGTCCCCTGAGAAGATTGTTAACCAATTAACAGCGCATTTAGGGAAAGATGATATTCCTGCGCGGTTATCAATGCCGCTCCCTCCCGATTTGGACGAGTTGCCACTATTTTCGACCTAAATAAGGTTCTTCAACGAGGTAATAACATGTCTATTCTGTCCGGTGTTCTGGTCACTCGCGTGACTCACGGTTATGGCGTTTCCCGTAAATCTGGCTCGCCTGTTCCTTATGACTTTGCCCAGGTCGAATATCTGGCTCCGGCAAATAACGTCAGCAAGCCTGAGTGTAATATCACCTCCTGGGGTTATGAGGTTCGCCAGTTGGCCCTGCGCAATGATGCCGCCACCATTAAGGAGCTGTCTGACTGCCCTAAATTGGTTGCCGTGGATCTTGTCCTGGAAGCCGACCCCAGCAATCCGACCCGCAACGTGGTCGTGGCGTACCAAGCCAGCAAGAAGCCCCTTTAACCCCTCCGCGCTCAAGGAGGAGGAGCGAGGGCGCGCAGCGACCGACGACGGGAGCGTGATATCATGCTCTGTTTAGAAATAACCGTTGAGGGATATACCAAACTCGCTCAACCGGATAGTTGTCAATATGTGCTTCTGACGCTCCAGGAACACACCAAATTAACGGATATATCCAATTGGTTTCAGTTTGATATATCCGATGTAAGCCTTGCCTTTGGTTCTGGAATTATTATCTGGGCTTTAGGTTTAAAACTGGGCGCTATTGCCCGTGTCATCGTAGGTGCAAAAAGAGGATAGTTGCATGAATAAGATCAATACCCTGTTCCGTAATGGCTGCATCGTTGTAGCTGGTTCTGTGTCAGCGTCTGCGTTCGCAGAGGGTACGAATGCGGATGCCGCCAAAGCGGCGCTGGAATCTGCCAAGGCCGATGTGGATGCCACCTCTCCCCTGGTGCTGATGGTTGTCGCCGGGATCGTCGGTGTCGGTGTGCTGATCAGCCTGTTCCGCAAGGTGTGACCAATGTCCCTGCTCATTGGGACACTCTGGTTTCTGTTCTTTGTCGAGGGCTATCGATCATCGTTCTCGATATGACACAAGGCGGCTTCGGTCGCCTTTTTTAATGGGGGTCGTGTGAGAGTCCTTTATTTGCTGTTCCTGGTGCCGCTGGGGGCGTTTGCGAGCTGTCCGGCTGGCCTCCATTTGCAAAATGTGCCGATAGGTACGGCATTGCCTTATTGCGTTAAATGGGAGTCTTCTACCCTGGGAGGCTGTGAGGTTGCGTGCCCTGATGTCTGTGTTGAGACTCCTGCGACGGGTACGATGGGGCCTATATATTCGAGTGGCGTTGAATGCTCTGTGGGCGGTGACGGTGACGGTGACGGAGATACTGGGGGCAGTCCTGGCGGGGATGGTAGTCTTCCTGGTGATGCCGGTAATATTGCTGGTTGGCAGTATTTTAATCATTATGGTTATCAGACGGTCGGTTATACCCTTTCAAAGATTAACACTAATTTAGGTAAGCAGTATGCGGGTGTTAATTCTATGCTTTCTGGTTTGAAGGATTATTCCAATCATATTGCTGACAGTACATTTAAGACGCAACTAGAATTGTCTGTCGTTAATGATAGACTTAATGAGGTGCTGCCTTATATAAAGGAAACATCCGGTCGAATTGAAGGAACTAATCTTTATTTATCTCGTATTGAACCTCAGTTAGAAATTGCGAATGTACATTTAAAGAAATTGGCTGACGCGGCGGATTCGACGGGCTCTGGTGATGGCGATCTGAGTAAACCCTATTGGGATTCAAAGTTGGGTGAAATGTTTGGCCGTATGGATAGAGATTACTTTGGTGGCATTCAAAATATTGACCGTTCTACAAGTAATTCCGCTCAAAATTTAGCTGCAATAACTTCTCAGCTTGGCACTAATGGCGTTAATGGTCATTTAATGGATATTAAAAACATCCTTGAATCTGGTTCTTCTGGTGGCAGTGGAACGGGTCAAGGGAATGATATTGACTATTCAAAGATGCCAGGTTCAAGTAATAACCCATTGGAAGTGGCTAAGTCAGAATATCAATCTACTTGCCAGGGAACTAACTGCTATTTCGATATTGCTGCTGTTGAGAAGGAATATAAAGACAAGCAAGCAGAGCTTACCGATAAGTACAAGGAAATAAAGGAAGACGCAACCAAGGTATTCGATTACTCCCTCTCTGGCACCGCAGAGGTTCCTAAGTGTTTTGAACTGTACTCTTTCAATGGTCAGACGTATTCCATTTGCCCTGATGCGTCTGGTTATTGGGGAACGCTCGCCGCCTTGCTTTTGTTTATGTTTTACATCGTCGCGCTGATGATCATTTTTAGGAGATAGTCATGGAATGGTTGGGTGAGTTTTTTAATAACTTCTTCTCAGATATATATCAGCTCTTGGTGCAGTTTGCCGCTTGGTTTGCCGTTAAGATGGCTGTTTCATGGCTTGAGTTTAAGCTGTTCATGCTCTCTTTTTCTTGGGACATTGCCAGGGAAATCCTGATTAACATCCAATTCAGTGAATTTATATCAAGCGCATTCAATTCCCTGCCACCCATGATGAAGGGGATTTTATTATATGTGCAATTGGATAAGGGGTTGGCGATTATGACCCAGGCTTTCGTTACCCGCTTTCTGCTTAATATGATGGGGTGGTGATGTATGTCTATCAAGATCCACCACGGGGCACCTGGGTCGTATAAGTCCTCAGGCGCGATCCATACCGATGTGATCCCTGCCATCAAGGAAGGCCGCTACATCATCACCAACGTGCGTGGCTTCACTGCTGAACGTTGCCGAGAGGTGCTAGGTAAGGCCGTGCCTGATGGCTTTGAGGTGCTTTACGTCGAGACGGAATCCCAGACGGGCCGTGATCATTTGGCCCGCTTCTATCACTGGGCACCTAAAGGGGCATTCTTCCTGGTCGATGAGGTGCAACGGGTATTTCCGCCTTCCTGGCGGCAGACCGATTTAGACCGGCTTGATTATCCAGGCGGCACTATTGCGGCTCAAGCTGATGGCAGACCGGAAACAATCGACGTGGCCTTTGATATGCACCGTCATCATAACTGGGACTTTGTATTAACGACCCCGAACATCAAAAAGGTTCACCAGGTAATCCGGGCCGCTGCCGAAACGGCCATTCGTCATACCAATATGGGGCTACTGGGTATTGGTGGCCGTTATAAGACCGTTCTTCACCTTGCTGATAACTCCGGCTCTAGTGCTAATGACGTTCTCCAGGCAAAACCCTTTAATAAGGTGCCCAAACATGTTTTCAAACTTTATGACTCGACTACAACCGGTAAGGTCTCGGATACAATCGCGGGTAGCTCGCTGTTTCGAGATCCTAAAATTCTATTTTTTCTGGCGATTATGGGAGGCTGTTTCTTCTTTGGCTTCATCAAGCCTCGCTATATTGACCCTCCTCGCAATGCCCCTCAAACCGCTTCTCCCGCTGTTTCGGCTTCTGCTGCGGTGGGTGATCAGGCCAATCCTGATGTACGTCCTAGCGGCGTTCCTGTTGCGTCTGGTGGTGGGGTTCTTTCTGTAGGGCCGTTTGCTGGGTATCGGTTGATTATCAACTGCCATGTTCTGACCAAGAGTGATCGAGAGGTCTATAACGTCGAGTATTGCTTTGCCCTGCGCAAGGGGGATGACGAGCAAGCCATCTATGCCGAGGAGTGGCCGCAATACTTTGTCGATTTGAAGCCTATGACGGCTTGTCATGCCGTTATTCAGTACCAGGGACAACCAGTGGATGTGTATTGCGACCCTGACGGCGATGCACTGCGTAAGCGGGTCAATGCTGCCCTCTTCGCCGGCGGCAAAAATAATGAGGCTCCTAGCGATGACCGGACATAACAATAATGATGCCCGGACATAAATTCGGTGACTGCGATATGGTATTTCTTATGTTAAATGGCGATCCCTATTAGGGGTTGTAGGGGGTATTTCTTGTTTATCTTCTTCGTTATTTGCCTCGATATTGCCATCCTGGTAGCCCTTGCGAGCAACCCCAGCTATTCAGCCGAGGTTCGTTGGGCCTGTGTTGCCCTGGTGGCACTGTTTTCGCTGCCTCCCCTACTCTGGCTCTTTGCGAGCTATGGCATCGAGCTGGAGACAAAGTGGCAATGCCGCTGCCGGGCAAAACGTCGCGCTCGCGCTGCTGCCGCTCGCCTCATGAATGGCCGCTGACTTCCAGGGGGCTTGAACGCCTATAAGCTGCCGCAGCCCATCAGCATATGGTGAGCTGCGCGAACCATGATAAACGCCCTGCCGCAGGGCGCTTGCGTCCCGAGGACCTATGCCCCCAGGTGTCCGCCTCCCTGGGGTGATTCACGACATTGAGCATCCCCGCTGCAATACCCCCTTCCCTGCAAAACCGGCTCTTGAGGCGTTCCGGTTCTGAGGGAGTAAAGCGCTTCTAGCGGGACAACGTTTGAAGAGGGGAGCTTGATCTTGATCACGATCGATAATTAATGAAATTGCGATTATGCTGTGTGCGCCACTAGGTAGATAAGGTAGTTATTTTATGTTAAAGAAATCCCTTATATCCATATCATTTCTCTCTCTCATCGTAAGCAATATTCTTCTCATTACTAATTCAACTTATCATTCACTGTCTTCTGAACTGTTAGGGAAATTACCGTTTCAGGACTTACTTTCGAATAGCCCTAGTAGCAATCTAAAATCGTTAGAAGCAAAAAACAAAATCCTTCTTGATAAAAATAAAAAGTTAAATATTTACAACAAGAACGTTAAGATTCGGGCTGCGAAAATAACAAAGATATCGAGAAGGATAGCTATTAGAACAGCCAGAAATATTTCTGTCGATCTAGGGGGATTGGTGGCTGAATCTACACCTTATATCGGTATTGGGTTTATCGTAATGAGTACAGCTCTTGATGTAAAAGATGGTTGCGACACCATCAAAGATGTTAATGAAATCATTGATGGCTTCGATGAAGAGGGAGGTCATGTAGATGAAAGCCAAGTGTGTGGTGTTAAAATACCAAATGCGACAGATTTGTTGCTAAAAGTAAACAATAACATTGGTGGTGCTTTAGACGAGATCCTTAATTAGACATATATCGTTTCCTTGTGCTTGGCTCGATGTTCGCCTAGCCCCCCGTGTAGTAATACGGGGGGAATTCTTTGCACAGAGCCTCCTGACCCCCAGGATCACATCTTTAGTGGTTTGTGCTGTTCTGCAGTGTACCTGGTTAGGATTTATCAAAACTTTCTGCTGACCAAGGAGGTACTGCCCACTACCTGCGCTGTTCTCACTTAAGGGGTTGATTCTCGGATGGAAACCCCAATATCTGTCAGATCAACTACAACCACACTAAGACAGAGATGAGGGAATTGGGATGAGTAACAATAATGAGCAAGGTTACAAGCAGATCATGCCTGCAGATGGCTGGCATTTTAGACATGAAACTGCACAGCAGAATGGTGACTTTGTTATGTATCGTTTAGCCGCGTGGGCCTTGACTCATGACGGTAATGTAATCGGTCTTGTAGCTGCCAATTTTCAAGATCAACAGCCTCAGCGTCTCTTCAGTGTGCCGCCTGTACCTGGTGTCTATAAGCATGCTGATGAGCTGACTAAGTACGAGAAACAGTACCTGCTACGACATCAAGTTACCGCTGTGTCTGTTGAGTGACCTATAAATGAGGGGGCTTTAGCCCCCTCCCCTGTCTAGTTGATGCCTAGCTTCTTCCGCCAGTAGAAGGCTTCCTTCTGCTTCTCAGATAGGTCAGCCTGGATGATGGCCATCGCCTCGATCCTTCTTCTATCGAACATCACGCCATTAGGTGCGACAAGATGTACAGATCTAGTTCTCACCTGACACCGGCCTCAAACCGGTGTCTTGTTTACGCTACGTTATCGCGTACTTCCTTCGGTATCAATTTCAGTCCCTTCTTGAACATGCTGTAGGGCGTCTGCCCTTCCATCATTCGGCCCTGATGAGGCCGCTTGGTGTTGTACTGCTCCAGATAGCTATCCAGGTCTGTCTGCATCTGCCCCACCGACTCATACCAGGTCGTCCTCCCCTTGATACGGAAATGTTCATCCAACAGTGTCCGGTGCAGCCGCTCGATAAAGCCGTTGCTCTGCGGCCTGCGTACTTTGGTGGTCCGGTGTTCAATCCCCTCCAGTTGCAGAAACAGCTCGTAGGGATGATGGTCAGGGCGCCCGCAGAACTCGCGCCCGTTGTCCGACAGGATGGTATAGACCCGTGCCTCATGGGCTTCGAAGAACGGCAGTACCGTTTCATTGAGCACATGAACCGAGGTCACCGGCAGCTTGCTGGTGTAGAGCCGTCCCCAGGCGTGGCGGCTGTAGCAGTCCAGCACGGTTTGCAGATACACCTTGCCAACCCCCTTGAGCGCGCCGACGAAGAAGGTGTCGACCGCCACCAACTCCCCGGTGTAGTGGACCTCTATCTGACGCTCGCGAAACTCGGGGCTGAAACGCTCGAGCAGGCGAATTTGCTCGTCATTGAGCTCAATCGTCTGTTCCCGATGGGTTTTCTCGAGACGCAACAAACGGTCATGTTTGGAGAGCAAATCGTGACGCTGCCATACGCCACGCACACCGCCCGCACTGACATTGATGCCTTGCAGGGCGAGCTCCTGCGCGACCCGAAGCGGGCCGTAAGTAGGGTTCGTTAGCGAGTAGTCGAGGATGGCTTGTTCAATCTCGGGAGCGACCCGGTTGGGATGAGCCCCTTTGCAGCCGGGTAACTTATCGAGCAACCCCTCGGCGCCATAGGTCTGGTAATTACGGCGGATCTCGTAGAACTGCTGGCGGCTGTAGCCGATGAGCTTGCAGGCTTTACTGACGTTATTGAGCTCTTTGGCGAGCTCTAGCAGGCTGAGTTTACGGCGTGCTACTTTCTCGTTGGTGGTCATACGGTGACTCCAGATAACACGGTAGGGGTACCGTTTTGTTATCCGGTTTGAAGCCGTATGACCACTCCCTTTTGTGGGCAACTGTCAGGTGAATACCATCTCCATACAGACAAGACAGTCATTCTTCATCCGCCAGCCTTGCCAGTCCTTGCAGATTGTCGGCAGTTCTCGTCCAGATGCCATGCGCATTAGCCGTCGATAGACAGGTGGGATCTCTTTACCCTTATCCCAATATGTGACCTGCCTCACAGAAACGAAACATAGATTTGCCACCTCTTCCGCGGATAAACCGCATTCAAACCAGCGAAAAATGAAGTTTTTGGTCAACTCTCGTTCCATCCAACTAAATACCTGATAAACCAGCAAAATTGCGTGGGCTGGCTTATCGGCAGGTTTCAGATGGGCATTTAACAAAACCGAGCATTATGCGCAGTCAGTGTTAGGGGCAGAACAAAGGGGCCGGAAGCTCCTAGGTTGGCTAGATGGTTGTTCAAAGTTGTTTGGATTGAATAGCTGAGCTGTATTTTCGGTCATCACGGTCTTTCATTGTAGCTATGAGTTCGAATCTTCGGCCCTCAGCACATGCTTTCACCTGGTGATCGATAACAGTGAGTTCGAGGCTCGTTCCATCAAGATCATGAGTTGCTGTCACGCAGCAGCGGTCCTTTTCTGCCTCCTTAAAAAACCGAATCAGCGTGTCTTGAAGCTCTGCAGGAGCAATGATCTTCAATGTAAAGAGACCTAATGACGGGTATTTCGGAAGAATGCTGAAGTTCTGGCACGTATCACCAAAAGGAACGTCTAGCGTGTCACCATATTGGCTGTTATAGGAACGGGTCATGGCTGAATCCTTGGGGTAAGTGAACATTGGTTAATCGAGCACGGGTTTGCTACATCAGAGAGCAAGCACTTGATGAGCTTCTCTACTTATACATCTGCAACCTGAATAAGTAACTGAATTTAAAAGACTTATTATTTTCCCTAGATGACAAAAAAGGGCCTTATAGGCCCCCTTGATCTTTAACGCCGATAACTGGATTTATCGGAATCAACGCTTGTGGCAGGCCGGTGAGCAGTACTTACACCCGTCTACATTCGTGTAGAACAGGCGAGCCTTGGCTACCGCTTCAGTACATGTGGAATAGGCTCCCACGAGCTGCTTGCTTTTAATGCTGGAGAAATAAGCGCACTCATCATGGTGAACTTCATGTTCGCCGGTTGGCTGAGCGGTGTTGTTGACGTAGTAGTTTCTGTAAATAGCCATGGATTAGATACCCCTAAAATGAGCGATATGCTCCCTACGGAGCTTGGGGCTACTGCTCAAAACACAAGCCACTGATGATAGTTTTTTCAACAAGTTAGAGATAACACCCCTGCCCCGTGGCTGAGTTGAGCATGTGAGGATTGAATTCCCCCCGTATTACTACCTGGGGGGCTAAGACCTGTGAGGCGCTGTGGCGCTACCCCTTCCCCAGTCATCGAAACCCTTGAGCCTATTTTTCAGGGTAAAGGATGGAGGTGGCTACTCTTCCCTGCCACGGCTCGTCTAAACCGAATACCGCTCAGCCGGACATCTCTGTTCGCCCTACCCATCTCATCATCTGCACTCATGGCATCATGCTCTGCAGTATCCATTGCTTGAAATGGTTATCTCTCACGGCTGTGTGCATCCCTACTTGTCACCTTGCAGGCGGTCGAGCTGCTTGCTCACCGCGCTCTCATGGCGCTCACTGTTGGCGGTATGCAAATATTTGGAGGTGGTATCTATGCTGTCGTGGCCCGCGTCGGCTTGCACATGGGAGAGAGGCCGTCCATTGAGATTGATGTCATGGGTGATGCCGGTATGGCGAATGGAGTGCGCGGTCAGTACGCGCATTTCGGCGCTATCTTGGGCAAACCCATCATTTTCGGCCAAGTCGGCCGCCGCGCCTATGAGTGCATCGACCAGATCGCGCAGCTGGCGAATGCCGAGGTTGGCATTGAGCTCGCCCTGTTCGCGGCCATGGGCGGCGGCCTTGTGGCGCACAAAGAGCGGTATCTGCTCGTCGGGAGTGGGCAGAGGGCTCAGGCCCAGGAAGCGCCGATAGCGAGTCAGAGCCTCAAGCAGTGCCTGGGAGACGGCCACGGTGCGCCGTTTTCCACCCTTGCTGCGGGGAATAAAGTAACCCCAGACCCCCGTCTTGGTATCCCGTCGAAACTGGCTCATGACCGGGGTGAAGCCGGGCCGGGCCGCGACTTCAGAAATTCGCAGATAGCAGGCATACATCAGGCAGATCAGAAAGCGGGTCCGTTCGTGTTGATCGGGCTGCTCTTGGGCCAATTTATCGACGGCCTGCATCACATAGGACCATTGCAACTCGCTGAATGCCTGAGCCTGCTCGCCAGCATCGCAGGATGTGGGACGCTTGACCCGCTGCAGCAGCAGGGCCGGATTTCTCTCCATGTACTCCTCCTGGATGAGGAACTGGAAGAAGGCCGACAGGATGGCGAGTTTGGTCTTCATGGCCTGCTCGCTCAGGCGGTAAGGCAACTCGCGGCCCAGTTCACGTTTACCGAGAAAGGGGCGCCATTGAGGATTGGGCAACCGCTCCCCCCACTCCTTGTCGCTGACAAACTGCGCCACATTGCGATAGGCGATCAGGGCTTGGGGCGGCGCCTGACAGTAGTCGAGATAGCGCATCATGATGCGGCGGGTCAGATCCTTCGGACTGACGGCAAGCTCGCTGAAGCACCAGTGCAGGAAGGTGGTGAGCTCGCTGCGATAGGTCTTGTAGTTGTTTTCACTGTGACGCTGTTCGAGCAGCCAGTCGACGGCAAGCTCGTAGACGAGGCCCGCATCTGGCATCTGGTTGAGACTGAGCTGAGCCAGGTGGAGATTTACCTGGGCATTACCCGCCTCCAGATAGGCGAGCCCGTCGAACAGGGGCATGGCGGGTGGGAGTGGGATCGGTATCTGCATGTCTTTGCCTGAATGAAGCGGAAATACAACCAACCCTCGCTGAACAGCCGCTTCTGCGAAGCAGACTGCCACTGATATGCAACTTGGTGATTATAAATGCGCCTTGGTTAGAAAATTCTCGGGGTAAATAGTTTTAAAAATGATGATAAATGCAATGGTGTGCATATTCACGGTTGCGAATGGGCGGACTGGCTGCCACAGGACGGCCGCGTGCTGATCGTCATGGGTGAGCGGCCTGGTTCGGCGGCATGAGGGAGGACACTCCCGTCCTGGCCGAAGGGTGGCTCAGTGTTTACTGCTCGCCACCGGTGACTTTCCCGCCGGTTGGCTACTGGGTGTGACATGGCAGCGAGTCAAATGAGTGAGTCATTAAGCGGCAGGGGCGTTAAGCAAAAGAGAGAGGAAGCGGGCCGCTTCTCGAGCGGGTAGCGGGGGACAAGATGAGCATCCCCCTCCCCCCATCCTGTCAGGCGACGCTCTTGAGCGGCTTCTCCTTGCTCTTCTCCTCTTTCGCCACGACTGGCTGGGCCTTGCCGCCGCGCAATATGTTCTGCAGCAGGTCACGCTGTTCGGCCAGGTAGAAAGCCAGACTCTCCTGCTGGGCGGTATCGAGTGCAATCGGTGCGTCCCCCAGCAGTGACATCAGCTCGTCCGCGGTATCGAGCAGCTTGTCATAGGCATCGGCCTCCTTCTTGCTGGCAAAGGTCATCTTCTCTACTCCCCCACGTGTGACAACGTATTTGATCTCAACGGCCATGGTCTTCTCCTCATCGATGGTAGGGAAAGTATATGTATGAATATACAGTGGTGCAACATGACTTTCCAAAAGCGCCTTCATTGAGTCAATGGGGGGAAAGCCTGGATTCAAAAACCCCTCTCCTGCACCGGTTCAGCCGACGTAAAGCGTCAACGGCATCTGTCCACCATCTGTCCACCAGCAAGGAGAGGTGAACCGCAGCGTCATGGGGTTGGCCATGGGCGCCAGCTCAACATTATTGGGACTGGCACGGAGCTCTCGGCCGAAGGGATGGGCTGGCTATCATGGCTCCTTTCCTGTGTTGGCTTCGATTATCTGCGGAGTCCTGTGGGCTGACCTTGATGGTACTTTCGTGGCACTGATGTGACAGGCAAGACAGCAACCCGGTTTTAGGGTAAATTTCACCAACTCCTTCAACAGGTTAAAACGTATGTCGGATCCCAATAACCTGATCGTCTGTCCGGCCTGTGACTTGCTGATCGAACGTAAGTTATTGCCGCTGCGCCGTCACGCCCATTGCCCCCGTTGCCATCAGCATCTGTATGGTCGCTATGCGTTTCGTCCCTCCCAGTTGATGGCGCTTAGCATCACAGGGTTGCTGCTGCTGCCCTCGGCATTTTTCGAACCCCTGCTCTATTTGCGACTCGCTGGCGAAAACTCCCAGGCGACCCTGCTGCGGGGCATTCATATGCTCTGGCAGGCCAATGAGTATCTGGTTGCATCCCTGGTGTTCTGGTGCGCTGTGCTGGCGCCGACCGGGCTGCTGGTCGGCATCTTTGCCCTCGCCTCCGGGCTGGCCACACGGCTTGGCACCATTTCCCCGACCCTCAAAGCGGTGGCGGTGTTTCGTCACTGGGCCATGCTGGAGGTCTATCTGGTCAGCCTGTTGGTGGCGCTGTTCAAGCTGATCGACATCGCGGATGTGCGCCTGGGCGGTGGCCTGCTCAGCCTGTTTATCCTGATGTTGCTCAACATGACGCTGCTGATCCTGTTCAATCCCGCCCCTTACTGGGAAAAAGTCGAGCTCGATAAGCCCCGCACTGAGGTCAAGCATGATGGGGAGCCTTGAATTCGTGGGCATGCCTGCCAGGCAGTTTTGTGCCGAGGGGGAGCGATGACCAGCGCCCGTGAACTCGGCATGTGCCGCTGCCACCACTGCGGACTGCTGGTGCGCTTCGAGGCGGGTCATCTCTGCCCCCGTTGCCACAGTGCCCTGCATGTGCGCACCCCATACTCCCTGCTCTGGTCATGGGGATTGCTGGCCTTGGCGACCTTTATGCTGTTGCCGGCCAACCTCCTGCCCATTACCCACTTCTACAATAAGGGGTTATTGCAATCGGACACCATTTTCAGCGGTATCATGGCCCTCTATCGCAGTAAGATGTCCGGCATCGCCACCATAGTGCTCACCGCCAGCATCATCGTGCCCATCATGAAGATCCTGGGGCTGGGCTGGATCTGCTGGCAGTTGCAGCGCAAGAAACCGGTGCGCCGTCGTCGTCAGTTGGTGATGTATCGCATCATCGATTTCATTGGCCGCTGGTCCATGTTGGACTTGTTTGTCATCTCGCTCATGGTTGCCCTGGTCGATCGCGGCGTGCTGCTCAATGTGCGGGCAGGCCCGGGGGCCACCGCCTTTGCCTGTGTTGTCTTGCTCACCATGTTGTCGGCCCGCATGCTGGATACCCGGCTGCTGTGGGACAAGGCGGCGCGTTGATGGGTCAGTTTTTCGTTGGATGGTCGTCATTGCGGCCCATAAGGAGTCGGTATGGTCGGGGCTGAACCCGTCATCAAGAAACATCGCTGGTTATCACCGGTCTGGTTGCTGCCCTTCATCGCGCTCTTGCTGGCGGGGGGATTTCTCTATCAGCAGTATCAGAGCAGTGGTCAGCTCATCCGTGTCAACTTTGAGCAGGGCAACGGTATTTTGCCGGGCAAAACCCAACTGCGTTATCAAGGGGTCGCCATTGGCGTGGTGCAGGAGCTGGCCCTGGCCGAGGATGGCCGCAAGATAACGGTGCTTGCCAAAATCGACAGCCGGGCACGGGAGCTGATGCGCAAAGGCACCGGCTTCTGGCTGGTGAGCCCCAAGGCGTCACTGACCGAGATCTCGGGACTCGATACCCTGGTATCGGGTAATTACATCAATGTCATGCCGGGCAAGGAGAGCAATCCTCCCGATGACGAGTTCGATGCCCTCGACGGCCCTCCCCCGGGCTATCAGGCTCAGGGACGCACCCTGCACCTGAGCGCCGATTCCCTCGGTTCAGTCGGCATTGGTGCCAAGCTCTATTTCCGCGGTCTGGAAGTGGGCAGCGTCATCAATACCCGCCTCGATGAGGGAGACAAGCAGGTTGTGCTGGATGTGGTCATCGAGCCGCGCTTCGAGCACCTGATCAAGGCCGATACCCGTTTCTGGAACATCAGTGGCATCAAGGGCAACTTCAGCCTGGCTGGCGTCAGTGTCGAGGCGGGCAGCCTCTCCTCCATCCTGAGTGGCGGCATTGCCTTCGACTCCCCCTCGGACTCCCCCCAGGCTGAGCGCGGTCAGACCTTCAGCCTCTACAAGGGGCTGGCCGAGGCGGCCCGGGGCGAGCGCATCACCTTGTCGGTGGGCGATCTGCCGGTCAAAGAGGGGATGCCCATCCTCTATGAGGGAATAGAGATTGGCCGAGTCGATCCCATTCGTCTGACCGATCATGGTCGGGAAGTCAGCGCCCTGATAAGCCCGGAGCAGGCGTTTCGCATCACTCAGTCCAGCCGTCTGGTGTGGGAGAGCGTCAATCTGTCACTGGCAGGGCTTGAACATGGTGACCGCCTGCTGGCGGGCCCGGCCATCCGCCTCGATTATGTGGCAGGTCCCAGGGCCAGGACCTTGCTATTGAGCGCCGAGAAGGCGCCCAGTGGCCAGGCGCTGACCCTCAAAACCGACGACTTGTCCGGTCTGAGCGAAGGGGCTCCCGTCTGGTACAAAGGGTTGACGGTGGGCAACATTCGCACCCTCACCCTGGATGCCAGCGGCAATGCCCAAGTCAAACTGACCATAGAGGAGCCATACAAGGGGCTGCTCAATCGTGCCCGTTTCTACCGGGCCGCGCCCTTGCAGATCCAGGCCGATCTCAGTGGCATCAAGGTGGAGACCAGCCCAGCCGCCAGCTGGCTCGCCGGCGGTATCAAGCTGGTGCAGGCGAGTCAGGGACCGCGCATTGATCTGCTCTATCCGGATGAGCAACTGGCTCTGCTCGGCTCACCCAAGGCCAAGGCCAAGACCTGGTGGTTGACGGCCAGCCAGGCCGATGGCATCTCCCTCGGCACCCCTGTGCTCTATCTGGGCTTGCAGGCGGGCAAGGTGAGTCAGCTCAAGGTCCGTGAGGGCGAGGTGCGCATAGGCCTTGAGATAGACGCCATCTATGCCCCCCTCATCGGCAACCAGACCCAGTTCTGGAAAAAAGCGGCCATCGACACCCATATCGGCCTGGATGGCGTGCGGATCAAGGCGGGCAATTTGGCCACCCTGCTGCGTGGCGGCATAGAGTTTGCGAATTCTCCCGCAACCCGTGGCAATGGCCAGCTGTTTGAAGACAGGGAACAGGCTCAGGCCCTGGTGCGCCCTCTCGCCCTGATAGCCGATCGCAATCCCGGGCTCGGGGCTGGCTCCGTCATTCGCTATCGCGGGGTCAACATCGGCAAAATTGCCTCGGTCAAATTGGATCCGGCCCTGGGCAAGGTCATTTTCCAGGCTCAGCTCGAGGCACAATATGCCGACCGCTTCCTGCAATCTGGCGCCAGCTTTACCCTGGTGCAGGCCAAGTTGGGCTTTGGTGGCGTGGCCAATCTCGATACCCTGGTGAAGGGATCCTTTATCGAAGCGGCGCCAGGCCAGGGAGCGAGCAAGCAGAGCTTCCCCCTGAATGAGTCCCTGCAATCCGGCCTGATGTTGACCCTCAAGAGCCCGGCCCTCAATGGCTTGGCGGTTGGCAGCCCGCTGCTGTTTCGCAAGATGGTGGTCGGCAGCGTGAGCCAGGTGGCACTCGCCCCCGATGGTAGCGAGGTCAGGGTCAAGGTGCAGGTCGAGCCGGAATACGCCTATCTGGTGCGGGAAAACAGCCGTTTCTGGAATGTGTCCGGGGTCAAGGCCGACATAGGGCTGACCGGTGGCAGCATCCAGGTGGAGACCCTGCAGAGTCTGGTGGCGGGCGGCATTGCCTTCACGACCCCCGAGAAGAACGTGGGGGCTCGCGTGCGCAGCGGCCAGAGCTTCCCTCTCTATGAAAAGGCCGATGAAGAGTGGCTAGGCTGGAGCCCCCGCCTCCTGCCCTGATCGGCTATCAGGATCCAAGCCCGGCCCCAGTGCCGGGCTTTTTATTGGCGGTCTGCGGGTAGCCCTGATCGCCGAGGTGATGGCATCGCCGTCATGGCACTGCCGTTCGGTTGCAGCCACGACTTGTGCTATGATGTCGCCCCTGTTTTTGGGCCAGCGAGATGCCAAGTGCACGACAATACCCTACTTCCTGACGCGTTTTTGACTCACATTGCCGCCATCATGCCCGAACATCTCTCCATGGATGAGTTCGTGGCGAGCTGCCGCCGGCCACTGCGCCGCAGTATCCGGGTCAATACCCTCAAGATCACGGTAGATGCCTTCATGATCCGCATGCAGGGCCGTGGCTGGTTGCTCGATCCCGTCCCCTGGTGCGAGACAGGCTTCTGGCTGACCCGCCCCGATGAAGACACGGTGCCCCTGGGTAACACGGCCGAACACTTGCTCGGACTCTTCTATATCCAGGAGGCGAGCTCCATGTTGCCGGTAACGGCACTCTTTGCGGCGGCCGATGTGAAGGAGGCGGAGTTGCTACTCGACGCGGCGGCGGCCCCCGGCTCCAAGAGTACCCAAATATCGGCGCTGATGGAGAACCGGGGCATGTTGGTGGCCAATGAGTTTTCCAGCAGCCGGGTCAAGGTGCTGGCCGCCAATGTTCAGCGCTGCGGGGTGAGCAACATCGGGCTCAGCCACTTCGATGCCAAGGTATTCGGTCAGTGGTTGCCGGAGACCTTCGACGCCATCTTGCTCGATGCCCCCTGTTCGGGGGAAGGCACGGTGCGCAAGGACGATCAGGCGTTTCGCAATTGGAGTCTGGCCAGCATCAACGACATTGCCGAGGTGCAACGAACCCTGCTCGAGAGTGCCTTCCATGCCTTGAAACCAGGGGGCGTCATTGTCTACTCCACCTGTACCCTCAGCCATGAAGAGAATCAGGATATCTGCCATTTCATGGGCGAGCGCTTCGGGGATGCCCTGAGCGTTGAATCGCTGGCGGATCTTTTCCCCGGCGCAGAGCAGGCCACCACCGCCGAGGGGTACCTGCATGTCTGGCCACAAATATATGATAGTGAAGGATTTTTCGTTGCCAGATTGCGCAAGCATCACTCGGTCGCCAACCCCATGTTCAAGCCGGGTCGTCTGGGCAAGTTCCCGTTCACGCCCATGGACAGTCGGGATGCCGAGACCTTGATCGCCGAACTGGAGCGCGATTATGGCCTGATCCCACAGGGGAGCCTGTTCGTGCGTGATGACGAAATATGGCTGTTCCCCCTGCCCTTCGCTCCCCGGCTGATGAACAAGATCAGGCTGGATCGCATTGGCCTCAAGTTGGCGCAGACCCATAAGAAGGGATATCGACTGACTCACGAATGGGCCCTGGCCCAGGGACATCTGGCCAGCAAGGGGTGGGTCGAGCTCGACAGCGAACAGGCGCGGGAGTTCATGATGGGCCGGGATCTGCATCCGGATGGCGAGAGCGGCCAGGGTGAAGTGATCCTGAGGTATCAGGGTTATGCCCTGGGACTGGGCAAGTGGGTCGGCAGCCGTATCAAGAATGCCCTGCCCCGAGACCTGGTGCGTGACGCAAACCTGTTTGAGTCTTAAAAACCTACACACTGGTTGAAAGTTTTTCCAGATCTTGCAAAGCCATCTGCCTTGGCTACGCTTTATTTTATCTGCGACCAGTTAGCGCACGGCTCTGCAAAGAGCCAATTCCCCTATGCCAGGTACATGGAATTCGTACCTGGCTCTTTTTATTCTGCCCTTTGAGATCTGCCAATCACCCCGATGCTTATTTTTATCGTCCCTTCAAGCCGACTCGGGTTCACACTCGGCCAGCTCGACATGGGGCATCTCGGCCGACACGGGGGCTGACTCATGTTGATAGAGCAGATCGATCGCCTGCTCTATCAGTGAGGCTTGATTGTCTTCGAGGCGCGCACCGAGTTCGGCCAGCCTCTCCGCATGGCGTTGACTGATCCAGCATTGCAGGCGGCTATGGGTCTCCTGCTTTCGCTTCACATGTTGACGCTGACGCTGGGCATTATCCAGGGGCTCAGCCTGCTTATCTTGGTGATTCACTGGTGTGGTCATGGGTAGGTTTAAACTCCAAAAACGTAAATGTTATCTCTCACTTCCGGCTACTGCTTTCATGCGCTCCGGTGATCGTGCCAATGCATGGAGAGGCGTGGCTGGACCTCAATCCGGGAGCTGCAATCTCTTTGCCTGGGTCTCAGATAGTAAGGGCTATGGGGATCAGAAAAAAGTGCCGATGGAAAATGTGGGTTGCCCCATGGACTCCCCTGCCAGATGCCGTTACAACAATCTCACTATCACTGGTTATTTAACATAACAAATGGCGTCACGAAGTGACCATGTAAAGATTCAGAGCAACCCTTGCAGGGCATGATCAGAGAACTTGTTGGCATCGTCGAAGTACTCCTGCAGGGTGCGCATGTCCTTGTGCCTGGTGACCTCAATGATCTTGTTCATGGGTTTGCCCGCGGTCACGGCAGAGGTGATAAAACCCCGCCTCAGGCTGTGGCCACTGACATAGAGATCATCGATGGCCATGCCGGTACGCCGCTTGATCATCAGATTGATGCCTTGCGGACCCAGTGGTTCCTGCATGAGCTGCCCCCAGCGAGTCATGCGCCGAAACAGTGCTCCCTGCTGGATACCACTCATCACCAGCCAGTGGCGCAAAGCCCTGACGGGGCAATATTGCTGACCCGGGATCAAGGCTATCTCGGTTTCGTGCAACTGATGTTTGCTGGGTTTGAGCCGCAGCCTCACCCCCTGACCAACGAAATCGAGATCGTCAACCGCTACCCTGGCCGCTTCCGAACGGCGCAATGCCCCGCTGAACATCAGCAGCAGCAGGGTGTGATCCCGCAAACCGGCCAGGGTGGAGGTGTCGATGGAGTCCAGCACTTGTGCCAATGGTTGCAGGGTCAGGGCACCGGTTTTACGTTTCCGGGTATCCCCAAGCCGTACTATGCCACGCATCATCTCCTTGATTTCGCTGTGTTCGGTCGGCATGGGCTCTATCCCCTTCTGACGAAAAGCATACCGAATACCGGCCAGCCGTCGAACCAGGGTCGCGGGTTTTCTCGGTTCACCATTACGCAGTTCTCCCCTGCCCCGCTCCTTGTCGAGCCAGACCCAGTGCGCCAATACGCCATCAGCCTGATCCGCCAGGAAGTTCATGATGTCCAGATGCGTCGTGGCCAAGGGATCCAGCCCCTGCAACTGGCACCAGTACACGAAGATACGGGTGTCTGCCTGATAGGCGTTGAGGGTGGTTTCGGCCTTGGCGCTGCGCAGGAAGCGGCGTGCCCGACTGTTGAGCCGAGTATCGAAGACGGATTGTAATCCCTGGGGAGCTGCCGTTGGCAAAAGAGAAGAGGTCACTGATAACCATATGATTTCATGTGAAGTTTCAGGGATCTTACAGGATCTTCCAACATCATCAAGTATCGATAATGAATATTATCGATACTCATGGGAAGTGATTAATGAGGGCAACTCCATGGTATCACTCAGCCCCATTTCATCATTGATGCGACCACGAAGTGACCTTTGGTATATGCCCGTTTTCCCCCTGATGGTCAGGGCGATGGCAGCTATTGATATT
This sequence comes from Aeromonas sp. BIGb0445, assembly GCF_024809075.1. Taxonomy (NCBI): domain Bacteria; kingdom Pseudomonadati; phylum Pseudomonadota; class Gammaproteobacteria; order Aeromonadales; family Aeromonadaceae; genus Aeromonas; species Aeromonas sp. BIGb0445. The sequence goes on along the minus strand of NZ_JANUES010000002.1, from coordinate 554,380 downwards.
GAATTGCGGGATAGTTCAACAGTAAGTGAGAGATAACGACCCGCTATTCGCTCTTCAATCTGTGACAATGTAGCTGGTATTTGAAGAAACAGGCCCCGATAGTTGGGGCCTGCTGGTCAGGCTTTTGCCAGGGAGAAAAGCGCGAAGAAGTTGCGACTGGTCACCTGGGCCAGTTCCAACAGGGGGATCTGGCGCAGGTCGGCAATAAACTGAGCCACCTCGACCACGAAGGCAGGTTCATTCTCCCTCCCCCTGTGCGGTACTGGCGCCAGATAGGGCGAATCCGTCTCGACCAATAACCGCTCAAGCGGCAGTGCCTTGACCACCTCTTGCAGAGCCGCCGCACTCTTGAAGGTCACTATCCCCGAGATGGAAATATAAAACCCCATGGCCATGGCGGCCTCGGCCATTTCAAGGGACTCGGTGAAACAGTGCAGTACGCCGCCCACCGAGTCGGCCCCCTCTTCGCGCATGATGCGCAACGTATCATCCTGGGCATCACGGGTATGGATGATCAGCGGTTTATTGAGGGCGCGCGCGACGCGAATGTGCTCCCGAAAAGAGGCTTGCTGCACCTCTTTGTTCTCAGGGCTGTAGAAGTAATCGAGCCCCGTCTCGCCGATAGCAACCACCCGGGGATCCCTGGCCTGCTCTAGCAGCAAGGGGCCGTCGACGCCGGGATCCTGATTGAGAGGGTGTACGCCGCAAGAGGCAAATACCTGTGGATAGGGTGCAATGGCTACCAACATGCCGGGAAATTGCTGCTGGGTCACGCTGACACACAGGAAGTACCCAACTTGGCGGGCCGCTGCCTTGGCCAGCACATCGGCCAAGTCAGTCTGCTTGCTGCCATAGCTCAACCTGTCCAGGTGGCAATGGGAATCTACGAGTAACATCAATACTTTCCTCTGTTCACAGCCAATGGCTGAGCCAGTTCATCAAATGTATGGTCGGGTTGGATAACTGCCCCGGTTGACAGGCCGCTTTGAGTTCGACCAGTCGCTGCTCGGCATCGAGCAACTGTTCGCTGGAGTGGCGCTCGGCAAGCTCGTGACTGAAGGTGGCCAGATCCGGCATCGCCAGCTGCTGATGGCCACAGCCCCCCTGAGTCTTGAGCGCATCACACAGCAGCAGCTGTAACCAGTGCAACCTGACCTGGGTATCTTGGCTCAACTGGCTGCAGAGCCCGCTTATTCTGGTCGGCTCCTGTACGAGCTGCACGAAGCCGCCGAGCAACTCCTGGCGCGCCTTGTCCTGATCCTGCTCCAGGTAATGGAGTACCCGCAGCGGGGCACCCTGGCAGATCCGCACCTGGGCCAGGGTCCCTTGATGACCTTGCTCGGCCAGCCAGTTGAGGGTGTCGGCTTCCGGGGGGATGTGGCAGACATGCTTGTGGCAACGGCTGCGAATGGTCGGCAGCAGGCGGGATACTTGCGAGGCAATCAACAGCAGCAAGCTGTCGCCGGCGGGTTCTTCCAGGGTTTTGAGCAAGGCATTGGCTGCCGCCTCCGTCATCCGCTCGGCGTCTGGAATGATCACCACCTTGCCATGACCCAATTGTGCGGAGCGCTGCAACCGTGCACTCAACTCCCGAACCGCATCCACCCCAATGGTCTTGCTCTCGCTCGGCAGGGCCCCCAGATCCGGGTGATTACCCTTGTCGATCAGTTGGCAGGAGTGACAATGATCGCAGGGTTCGCCCCCTTGGGGTTGATGACACAGATGCAAGCGGGCCAGCCGATCCGCCAGCTGCTCCTTGCCAAGCCCGGCATCCCCTTGCAGCAACCAGGCATGACCCAACCGGCCAGCCTCGGCGCTCTGGCTCAGCGCCCGCCAATGGGGGATCAGCCAGGGATACATAGACGGGCATCCAGGGCCGCCTCGATAGAGGCTTTTACCTTGTCCGGGGTCTGGCTGGCATCGATCACCAAGATGCTGGGATCCTCGGCGGCCAGTTCCAGATAGCGAGCCCGGGTGCGCTCGAAGAAACCGATCTGCTCCAGTTCGATGCGATCCAACTCGCCGCGATGGCGGGCTCGCTGCAGACCCAGAGCCGGATCTATGTCGAGGTAGAGGGTCAGGTCCGGCTTGAAGTCACCGAGGACCGCCTGCTTGATGGCCTTGATAAGGCTTGCCGCGATGCCGCGGCCCCCGCCCTGGTAAGCCTGGGAGGAGAGATCGTGCCTGTCTCCCACCACCCAGATGCCATCGGCCAGGGCCGGCTTGATGCGCGTCTCGACCAGTTGCACCCGGGAGGCATACATCAGCAGTAACTCAGCTTCGATGGTCAAGCGCTCGTCATGGATCTCTTTGACAATGGCCCGCATCCGTTCGGCCAGCGGCGTACCGCCAGGCTCGCGGGTAGATTCGATCTGCCCTGCTCCGTGGCGCTTGAGGTAGTCGGTCACATAGCGGACGGCGGAGCTCTTGCCCGCCCCTTCCAGACCTTCGATCACGATAAATTTGGACATCAGGATTTCTTCAAAATGTATTGGCGAACCGCTTGATTATGCTCTTCGAGGCTCTTGGAGAAGTAATGGGCGCCGCCCCCCTTGGCGACGAAATAGAGATAGTCGCTCGCCTTGGGATTGAGGGCCGCCTCGATGGAGGCCTTGCCCGGCATGGCAATGGGGGTCGGTGGCAGGCCATCGATCACATAGGTGTTATAAGGATTCACATCGGTGAGATCGCTGCGGCGAATGTTGCCGTCATAGCGATCCTTGACCCCGTAGATCACGGTCGGATCGGTCTGCAACTTCATGCCAAGACGCAGCCGGTTGACGAAGACGCCCGCTATCTCCGCCCGCTCTTCCGGCACCCCGGTCTCTTTTTCGATGATCGACGCCATGATCAAGGCCTCGTAAGGGGTCTTGTACGGCAGATTGGGCTGGCGTTTCTCCCAGGCATGTTGCAAGACAGCCTCCATGTCCTGGTGCGCGCGGCGCAGCACGGAGAGATCGCTGGCATGCACCGTATAGGCATAGGTTTCCGGCAGGAACCACCCCTCCAGTTTGCCATTGTCGATGCCGAGCTCATGGGCCAGCTCGGTCTCATCCTGCTCCAGGGTGACTCGTTCCAGATAGGGGGCGCTGGCGAGTTGCTTCTGCCAATCCTCGAAGCGGGAGCCTTCGACGAAGGTAAGGCTCAGGTGAAATTCTTTACCGGAGGCGAACAGGGAGAGGGTCTCCTTGAGGGACTCCCCTTCCTTGATTTCGTAGGTACCGGACTTGATGGCCACCAGTTCAGGGTGACCACGCAGCCAGAGCCGCAGTGCCCAGGGAGTGACCTCTCCCTCGGCCAGTTCGGTGATGAGACCGGCAGCATGGGAACCTTTCTCGACGGTATACAGCCTGGTTGGCCCCTTGTTGGCCAGGGTCTCCACCTGCTGCCATTTGTAATAGACGTAACCGCCAGCACATGCGGCGGTCAAGGCTGCTCCTGCGATCAGGGTGTAAAGCCGCTTAAACTTCAATTAGCAAACGCTCCTGTAAACGGCGCACTAACAGCGGTGCGCTGTACTCTTTATGTTCAATTCGGGTAATGGGGACCACGCCCATCAGGGTGTTGGTCAGCCAGACCTCTTCAGCCTGCCAGAGGGATTCCAGCGGTGCTTCGACAATGCGCAGTTCCACGCCCATCTTGCGCAGGGCCGCCATCACCAGGCGACGCATAATGCCATCGACCCCTCCATGACTGAGATCCGGTGTGAACACCGTCATGCCACGGCGCCAGAACAGATTGGCACTGACACCCTCAACCAGAAATCCCCGGCAATTCAATACTATTCCTTCGACCGCGCCTTGCTTGGCAAGTTCGCTCTTGAGCAACACTTGTTCCAGACGGTTGAGGGTCTTGAGCCCCGCCAGCATCGGACTGTCGCCGATCCGCTGCTGGCAGACGCCGATGGCGATCCCTTGCTGTTGCCAGCCTGCATAGTGGTCAGGATAGGGGGACAGCGAGAGGATACGGGTGGTCTGATGGCAATCGGTGCCATCGTAACCTCGCCCTCCTACACCCCGGGTCAACACTATCTTGGCGACCCCAAGGGCTTGATCGGCGATCAGGGTGTCGAGTTCTGCCGCAAGCTGGTGCCAATCAGGAGCTGTGATGGCGAGCCGTTCACAACCTTGCTGCAACCGGGCCAGGTGCTCGGGCCAGGCCAACGCCCTGCCCTCCCGGATCAGCAGAGTCGTAAAGTGACCATCCCCATAGGCCAGACCCCGATCCCGGGCCGATATTAACGTGTCGGACACACCATTGATGAGCAAGCGGGATCCCTCCGATAAAAAAGGCCCGATACGAAATCGTATCGGGCCTATTGAATATTGCCCTGGCGCGAATTATACGCGTTTGAAGATCAGGGAGCCATTAGTGCCGCCAAATCCAAAGGAATTGGACAAGGCGTACTCGAAGTTCCCCGCCTTGGCCACATGGGGCACCAGATCCAGATCGCACTCATCATCCGGGTTATCCAGATTGATGGTGGGCGGCGCAACCTGATCGCGCAGCGCCAGCACGGTAATGATGGCTTCGATGGCGCCCGCCGCACCCAGCAGATGACCCGTCATCGACTTGGTGGAGCTGATCATCAGCTGCTTGGCGTGTTCACCAAAGACCTGCTTCATGCCGCGCAGCTCGGCCACATCCCCCAAGGGAGTCGAAGTGCCGTGGGCATTGATATAACCGATCGCCTCTGGGGCTATGCCGGCATCCTTGATGGCATTGGTCATGGCGCGAGCGCCACCGTTGCCATCGGCAGGAGGAGCCGTCATGTGGTAGGCGTCACCACTCATGCCAAAACCAACCAGCTCGGCATACATCTTGGCGCCACGGGCCTTGGCATGTTCGTACTCTTCCAGCACCAGTACTCCAGCGCCATCACCCAGCACGAAACCATCGCGGTCCTTGTCCCAAGGGCGGCTCGCCTTCTGAGGTTCGTCATTGCGATTGGAGAGCGCCTTGGCCGCCGCAAAGCCACCCATCCCCATCGGGGTAGAGGCTTTCTCGGTACCGCCCACGACCATGACATCCGCATCGCCATAAGCAATCATCCGACCACCAAAACCGATGGCATGGGTGCCCGTGGTGCAGGCGGTGGTGATGGCAATATTGGGGCCACGCAATCCGCGCATGATGGAGAGATGACCGGACACCATATTGATGATGGTGGACGGCACGAAGAAGGGGCTCAGCTTGCGTGGGCCGCCAGCGATCAGGCTGTTGTGGTTCTGTTCGATAAGACCCAGGCCACCGATGCCAGAGCCGATGGCCACGCCAATGCGTTCGGCATTCTGCTCATTGACCTCGAGCCCCGCATCGTCCAGCGCCTGCATGCCGGCTGCGACACCGTACTGGATGAAGAGGTCCATCTTGCGCGCTTCTTTACGGTTGATGCCGTACTGTTCCGGATCGAACTCTTTGATGAGGCCTGCGAAACGGGTGGCGTAATCGGTAGCATCGAAGTGATCGATGAGGCTGATGCCACTTTGCCCTTGAAGCAGGGCTTGCCAGCTGGATTCGGCGGTGTTACCCACCGGGGAAAGCATCCCCAAGCCGGTCACCACGACTCTGCGTTTTGACACTGAGGTAGTCTCCGAGGTGTTTTTAGGAGGGTAGATATAAAAGAAGCGGCCCTTGGGCCGCTTCTTTTAGTTCAGGAACTTATTCCTGATTAGCGGTGATGTAATCGATAGCCGCTTGAACAGTGGTGATCTTCTCGGCTTCTTCATCCGGGATTTCGGTATCGAATTCTTCTTCCAGCGCCATTACCAGTTCAACGGTATCCAAAGAGTCAGCGCCCAGGTCGTCGACGAAGGAGGCAGCGTTCTTGACGTCGTCTTCTTTAACACCCAGTTGTTCGATGATGATTTTCTTTACGCGTTCTTCGATGTTGCTCATGACCTGAATTTTCCTTTAAAAATACGCTATTGCGTCTGGTTGGGGTAGTTTATGCAATTGACGTTAGTTTGCAAGTAGCTTGCTGCTGGTCAAACCACGAAAAGTGCCAAACTTCGGCGTATTATCGCAAATTTGAGCAGAACTGACGACAAATTGATTACACCATGTACATCCCGCCATTAACATGCAGGGTTTCGCCAGTGATATAAGCGGCGTCATCAGATGCCAAGAATACCACAGCGGCGGCAATTTCTTTCGGATCGCCCAAACGGGCGGCAGGCACCTGGCTCATGATACCGGCACGCTGTTCCTCATTGAGGGCACGGGTCATATCGGTCTCGATAAAACCGGGCGCCACGGCATTCACCGTGATACCACGGGAGCCCACTTCACGGGCAAGGGCCTTGGTAAAACCAACCAGGCCCGCCTTGGCGGCGGCATAGTTGACCTGACCGGCATTACCCATGGTGCCCACGACTGAACCAATGCTGATGATACGACCATAACGCTTTTTCATCATGGCACGCAGCACCGGCTTGCTCAGACGATAGAGGGAGGTGAGGTTGGTGTCGATGATCTCGCTCCACTCATCATCCTTCATTCGCATCAACAGGTTATCACGGGTGATACCGGCGTTGTTGATCAGGATATCGATGTCGCCAAAGCGCGCCTTGATGGCGGCAAAGACGGCCTCGATGGATTCGGGGCTGGTTACATCCAGCGCCAGACCGCAGCCATGCTCACCCAGGTAAGCACTGATGGCCTCGGCGCCGCGCTCGCTGGTCGCGGTCCCTACCACTTTCGCGCCACGGGCCACGAAGGTCTCGGCAATTGCGCGACCAATGCCACGACTGGCACCTGTCACCAACACAACCTTATCGGTAAAACTCATGCTCTACTCCTGTTTACTTGGACTGGGCCAGCGCCTGCTCGAATGAGGCAGCATCATTGGCATGAATGCCTTCTACGCGCTTGTCGATACGTTTGGCGAGGCCGGTCAGTACTTTGCCCGGACCCATTTCGATCTCGAGGGTGACACCATCGTTGGCCATCCGCTCGACCGTCTCGCTCCAACGCACCGGGCTGAACAGCTGACGCACCAGCGCCTGCTTGATGGCAGCCGGATCCTGTTCACAGGTAACGTCGACATTATTAATGACGGCGATACTTGGAACCTTGATCTCGATCCCATCTAGCGCCGCGGCCAGCTTTTCGGCAGCCGGTTTCATCAAGGCGCAGTGTGAAGGTACAGAGACGGGCAGCGGCAGTGCTCGCTTGGCGCCGGACTCTTTCATCAGAATATTGGCCCGTTCAACCGCCTCTTTGTGGCCGGCGATCACGACCTGGCCCGGGGAGTTGAAGTTGACCGGCGACACCACCTGACCCTGAGCGGCCAGTTCGCAGTTGGCGGCAATGGCCTCGTTATCCAGACCGATGATGGCCGCCATGGCGCCCGTCCCTTCCGGCACGGCTTCCTGCATGGCCAGGCCGCGCAGTTCAACCAGCTTGACCGCATCGGTGAAGCCCAGGGCGCCGCTGCACACCAGGGCGGAATACTCCCCCAGGCTGTGACCGGCCATGACGGAGGGGACTGCCCCACCCTGTTGCTGCCACAGGCGCCACAGCGCGACTGACGCCGTCAACAAGGCTGGCTGTGTCTTCCAGGTTTTGCCCAGCTCTTCGACCGGTCCCTGCAGGACCAGTTCGAGCAAGTCATAACCGAGTACCTGACTCGCCTCGGCGAAGGTCTCTTTGATTATTGCATGTTGCTCGGCCAGCTCGGCCAGCATGCCGACAGCCTGGGAGCCTTGTCCCGGGAAAGCGATGGCAAATTGGGTCATCATGAATTCCTTTACGCGAAAACATCAATCGGGCGCGAGCGGTTTATCAACCGGTGTCGCACCCTGCTCTTGCAAGAAAATTAGAAACGGATCAGCGCCGAGCCCCAGGCAAAACCGCCACCGAAGGCTTCGAGCAACACCAGCTGACCGCGTTGAATGCGGCCATCTCTCACTCCTTCATCGAAGGCGATAGGCACGGAGGCGGCCGAGGTGTTGCCGTGTCGGTCCAGGGTCAGTATGACTTTGTCCAGCCCCATGCCAAGCTTCTTGGCGGTGGCGCTGATGATACGGAAGTTGGCTTGATGAGGCACCAGCCAGTCCAGCTCGCTGGGCTCAATATCGTTGGCCGCCAGGGTCTCGGTCACTATCTCGCTCAGGCGCGTCACCGCGACCTTGAACACGTCGTTGCCCTTCATATACATGTAGGCTTCGAGCTCTGCGCCCGTCAGGCCACGGCGTGGTTGCGGCAGCTTGAGCAGATCGCCGTAACGGCCATCGGCATGAAGATGGGTGGAGAGAATGCCAGGAGACTCGCTGGCCCCGACCACCACGGCCCCAGCCCCATCCCCGAAGAGGATGATGGTGCCGCGATCTTGCGGATCGCACATGCGCGACAGCACATCGGCGCCAACGACCAGCACATGGCGCGCCGCCCCTGACTTGATGAACTGATCGGCCACCGCGAGGGCATAGGTGAAGCCTGCGCAGGCGGCGGCAATGTCAAACGCCGGGATCCCCGGTACGTCCAACAGATTTTGCAGCTCGCAGGCGGCGGCCGGGAAGGCATTTTCGGCACTGGTGGTGGCCAGCACTATCATGTCCAGATCCGCGGCCTGGATGCCTGCGGCTTCCAGCGCGCGCAGAGCGGCTTGATGTGAGAGGGTCGCGACAGTCTCGCCTTCACCCGCGATACGACGCTCATGGATGCCGGTGCGTGCCACGATCCACTCATCACTGGTCTCAACCATCTGCTCAAGATCGGCGTTGGTACGCACTGAACTCGGCAGATAGCTGCCAGTACCCAGAATTTTGCTATGCATAGAGTTCTTATAGATCCCTGTCGGAAAAGACAGATTCAAGGCGATCTGCTATTTGCAATGGAAGTTGATGCTTGGCCTCTTGTGCGGCCAGCAGGATCGCAGTACAGAGGGCGCGACGTTCGGCCCGCCCATGACTTTTTACCACAATGCCGCGCAATCCTAACAGACTTGCGCCGTTATACTGGTCGGGGTTCAGGTAAGAAAAACGCCGTTTGAGCATAAAGCCAGCGATCAAGCCAAGAAAGGTGCGCTTTTTACGTGGATAGCCGGCCAGTTGCCCCATCATACGGACCACCCCCTCCGCCGTCTTGAGCGCCACATTGCCCACGAAACCATCGCAGACGATGACGTCCGCCTGGCCGGTGAACAGGCAATCGCCCTCGATAAAGCCGGTAAAGTTGATGGCCGGGCACTGACGTAGCAGCTCGGCGCTATGACGGACCAAATCGTTGCCTTTGATCTCCTCCTCCCCCACGTTGAGCAGCGCGACACGGGGCGTCGCGATACCCTCCACCCGTTCGGCCACCACGGATCCCATGACCGCAAACTGCAGCAGGGTATCGGCATCGCAGCTCACATTGGCGCCCAGATCCAGCATGACGGTGCGCTTGCCCGCCACGGTTGGCAACGCCTTGATCAGCGCCGGTCTGTCCACCCCTGGCAGGGATTTGAGCACACACTTGGCCATGGCCATCAGGGCACCGGTATTGCCGGCACTGACGCAGGCATCGGCCGCACCACTCTTGACCAGATCCAGCACGACCCGCATGGACGAATCTTTGAGGGTACGCAACGCCACGATCGGTTTATCGCCCATCCCAACAACTTGGGAGGCATGCACGAAACGAACGCGGGGATGATTGAGCAGGCCATGTTGGCGCAGAAGCGGAGTGACGCTGGTCTGATTGCCGACCAGGATCAGATTGAGCTGGGGCAGAAGAGACAGTGCCTGCACGGCGGCAGGCACTGTTTCAGAGGGGCCAAAATCTCCCCCCATTATGTCTAGCGCGACGTTGAGCGTAGACAAAGGCAATCCTTAAGCGATTACCTTTTTACCGCGGTAGAAACCATCGGCAGTCACGTGGTGACGACGATGAATTTCACCACTGGTCTGATCAACAGTCAGTGCTGCGCTGGTCAATGCATCGTGGGAACGACGCATGCCACGACGGGAACGGGTTTTACGGTTCTGTTGTACGGCCATGGTAGGCTAACTCCTAGATTCACTTACGTTTAAGCTCTTCAAGAACTGCAAAGGGATTTGGCCGCTCATCAGCAGGTTCGATATCACCCCATGTCATCTCCATGTTTCCCCTGGGACAAGCATCCATCGGATGCATGGCGACCTGAGGCAACGAGAGGATAAGTTCATCCTCCAGGATTTTATGAAGATCTATCTCGCCGTTTTCGTCCAACTCAATGGGCTCATAAGCTTCCGGCAGTTCTTCCTCGTTTGTTTTCTCAAACAGCGGAGTGTAGATAAATTCAGCTTCACAAAGGTGTTGAAATGTATCTCCACAACGCTGGCAAACCAGGTCAACCTCGGCATGGGCAGTGCCTTCCATAACGGTCAACTTCTGGACATCTTTGCCAAAGTGCAGTGTTACATCCACATCACTTCGCAAGCCTGCGGTTGATGCTTCCAATCTGGGCATCTGCGACTTTTCCACTATTCCGACATAGTCGAGTAGCTTCAAGGCATTACGGACTGGATCAACCTTAACGGGCAACTTCACCTTTTGCATAGGGCGCGAATATTATAGGTCCAACAAGGGATAGTCAAAGGAAAAAGTCCTTACCACCGATGATTTTAACGACAAAAGTCCTTAACATGGCAGAACTCATCCCCACCGGCTGCGGATTATGACACAAAAGCTGATACTCGCCTCTACTTCTCGCTATCGGCAGGCTCTGCTCGCCAAGCTAGGCCTCCCTTTCGACTACCAGGCCCCCGCGGTCGATGAGGCTCCCCAGCCCGGAGAATCAGCCCGGCAACTGGTGCTGCGACTGGCCATCGCCAAGGCACAGGCCGTCGCCAATCTGCATGATCAGGGTATGATCATAGGGTCGGATCAGGTGTGTGTCTGCCAGGATAAGATCCTCGGTAAACCCGGCACTGTCGAGGGCGCCGTGGCGCAGCTGCTGGCGGCCCAGGGCCGAAGTGTCACCTTCTATACGGGCCTGGCGGTGATCGATGCGGCCACGGGCCAGTGTCACAGCCTGGTCGAACCCTTCACCGTGCATTTCCGCACCCTCGATGAGGCGGCAATCCGCCGTTATGTCGAGGCCGAGCAGCCACTGGATTGCGCCGGTAGCTTCAAGTGTGAGGGGTTGGGCATAGTGCTGTTTCAGGGACTGGAAGGCCGCGATCCCAATACGCTGATCGGCCTGCCGCTGATCGGTCTGGTTGAACTGCTGGCCTGCCACGGCCTCTCGCTCCCCTGACCCATAGCCATAGCCATACATGCCATCACCGCATTTTGATCATTGATGGCGTTGCAGCCTTGATCATGTCGGTTGCCATGGGTCCTGCTGCATGAAGAAGAGATTCGAGACGACCTGAATGACAAGAGAGCGCCGAAGCGCTCTCTTGTCATAGGTCATGTTGTTGCTCAATCCCGTTACCAAGTGAGCCTAATCGAGGGCTGCACGCAACTGCACCATGGTGTCGGCTATCAGGAGAGGCTCAAACTCGGCCAGACGCGCCTTGTCATGGACACCCCAGGTCACACCGATACTCGCCATGCCAAGCGCCTTGGCCATGCCGAGATCGTGAATGGAATCCCCTATCATCACCGCCTCGTCTACCGCGACGCCCAATTCGGCCAAGATCTGATTCAACATCAGAGGATCGGGTTTGGAGTTCGCCTCATCGGCGCCCCGACTGGCAGCAAACAAGGGTCTTAACCCTGTCTCGTCCAGGACTCTGTCCAGCCCTCGCCGTGACTTGCCGGTGGCGACCGCCAGCAAGATGCCGCGCCCGTGCCAGTCATGGAGCAAGTCGGTGGCGCCAGCAAACAAGGGGCTGGGGGTATCGTCATGGAGGTAATGATAGCGATAACGATCAATCAACCGATCACAGGGCTCACTCCCCTCCTCCAGCCCAAACAGCCCTGCCAGCCCCACGCCCAGACTCAAACCAATGATCTGCTGGATCTGCTGTTGCGTTGGCAATGGCAAGCCGCAGTCGCTGGCAGCCAGCTCGACACAAGCGACAATTCGCCCGATGGAGTCCATCAGGGTGCCATCCCAGTCAAAAATGGCGAGCCGGATAGCCATCAGCGAGCCAATTTATTGAGGAAGCTGTCGAGCTCAGGTGCCAGCGGCGCCTCGATCAATACCTCACGACCATCGACCGGATGGGTGAAGGTGAGCTTCCAGGCATGCAAGAACAGGCGTTTTAGCCCTTGGCTGCGCATTTTCTCGTCAAAGGCCGCTTCACCATATTTATCATCGCACGCGATGGGGTGACCTGCATGCTGGGTATGCACCCGGATCTGGTGGGTACGACCGGTGATCGGGCTGCATTCAACCAGGGTGGCCTCGGCAAACTGTCGCGCGATCCTAAAGCGTGTCTCGGAGGGCTTGCCATCGGCCGTGACCCGCACCACCCGCTCGCCGGATTGCAGATCGTTTTTGCGCAGCGGCGCATTGACCACCTTGACGTGAGGCTGCCATTGGCCACGCACCAGCGCCAGATACTGCTTGCGCATGGTTTTGACGCGCAGTTGTTCATGCAGACTGCGCAGGGCGCTGCGTTTCTTGGCGACCAGCAACACACCGGAGGTATCGCGATCGAGGCGATGCACCAGCTCCAGGAAGCGCGCTTCCGGGCGCAGGGCCCGCAGCCCCTCGATGACGCCAAAGCTCAAGCCACTGCCGCCGTGCACCGCCATGCCGGACGGTTTGTTGAGCACTATCATGGCGTCGTCTTCGAACAGGATCTGACTCTCCAGGCGCTGGATGCTGCCAAGATTGGCCGAAGGCAGTTCGTTTTTCTCGGCAACGCGCACGGGGGGCACCCGCACCTCGTCACCGCAGATGAGTTTGTATTCAGGTTTGATGCGCTTCTTGTTGACGCGCACCTCCCCTTTGCGAAGGATGCGATAGATCAGGCTCTTGGGGACGCCCTTTAACTGAGTCTTGAGAAAATTGTCGATGCGCTGCCCTTCATGCTCAGCTTCGATGGTGAGCAGCTGCACTTGTTGTTGTATCTGTGTCATGGCGCGGATTTTAACACCCCACGGGCCCCTTGGCTCCATGCTTTGTTGAAAAATGGCACCTTGCTATAAAAGCCGTTTAAATGGGATAATAAACAAGGTTTTGTCATTGTGTTCAAGCCTTGTACTAAGTGGCCAAGAATTATGCCACCCAATCCCAAAACGCCGTATCTACAAGAACATGACGGTTCCCGGGGGCGAGGTACAGCGCATGGAGAACGCAAACAAAATCGGCTATTTGTCTCCACACCGGCATCCCTTATTCATCCCTTCTCGAGAAGGCTGAACCAGAGCGCCCTTAGTTTGCGCCTCATGCATACCCCAACCGGGAGGTTGCCCAAGTATGCTGAAGACCCGAGGCCGGCGCCGGCGGGATCCTGTGGAGGAAATCAAAATGACAAAATAATGAGAACTCAATGAAAAGAATGCTAATCAACGCGACTCAGGAAGAGGAGTTGCGCGTAGCGCTGGTTGACGGACAACAGCTCTATGATTTGGATATTGAAAGTCCGGGACACGAGCAGAAGAAAGCGAACATCTACAAGGGCCGAATCACCCGCGTAGAACCCAGTCTCGAAGCTGCTTTTGTCGACTACGGCGCCGAGCGCCACGGTTTCCTGCCGTTAAAGGAGATCGCCCGCAATTATTTCCCCTCCGGTTACTCCTATCAGGGTCGTCCCAACATCAAAGAAGTGGTCCGCGAAGGCCAGGAAGTGATCGTTCAGATCGATAAAGAAGAGCGTGGCACCAAGGGTGCGGCCCTCACTACCTTTATCAGTCTGGCCGGCAGCTACCTGGTGCTGATGCCGAACAACCCCCGCGCCGGTGGCATCTCCCGCCGTATCGAAGGTGATGAGCGTACCGAGCTGAAAGAGGCTTTGTCGGGTCTGACCGTGCCGGAAGGCATGGGCCTGATCGTGCGTACCGCCGGTGTGGGTAAATCCCCCGAGGAACTCTCCTGGGATCTGAACGTCCTGCTCAACCACTGGGACTCCATTCACAAGGCTTCCTTGCAACGTAACGCCCCCGTGCTCATCCATCAGGAAAGCAACGTGATCGTGCGTGCCATTCGTGACTATCTGCGTCGCGATGTCGGCGAGATCCTGATCGACAACCCCGTCATCTTCGAGCGTGCCAAGGCACACATCGAACTGGTTCGTCCCGATTTCCTCAATCGGGTGAAGCTGTATCAAGGTGACGTGGCGCTGTTCAACCACTTCCAGATTGAGAGCCAGATTGAGTCTGCCTTCCAGCGTGAAGTGCGTCTGCCTTCCGGCGGCAGCATCGTCATCGATCCGACCGAGGCGCTGACCTCCATCGATATCAACTCCTCCCGGGCAACCAAGGGCGGCGATATCGAAGAGACGGCGCTGCAAACCAACCTGGAAGCGGCCGACGAGATTGCTCGCCAGCTGCGCCTGCGTGACTTGGGTGGCCTGATTGTCATCGACTTCATCGACATGACCCCGGTTCGCCATCAGCGCGAAGTGGAAAACCGTCTGCGTGAAGCCGTACACCAGGACCGCGCCCGCATCCAGCTGGGCCGCATCTCCCGCTTCGGTCTGCTGGAGATGTCCCGCCAGCGTCTGCGCCCCTCCCTCAACGAGTCCAGCAGCCATATCTGCCCCCGTTGCCAGGGTCAGGGTGTGATCCGTGACAACGAATCACTGGCCCTCTCTATCCTGCGTCTTATCGAAGAAGAGGCGCTCAAGGACAATACCGAACAGGTTCATGCCCAGGTGCCGGTGGATGTTGCCGCTTATCTGCTCAACGAGAAGCGCAGCTCCATCGCCAGCCTCGAGCAGCGTAACGAGGTTCGCCTCTACATCATCCCCAATCAGCATCTGGAAACCCCTCACTACGAAGTGACCCGCATTCGCAAGAATGAGATCGCCGAAGCCGTGAGCTATGAGCTGAAAACCGAAGTGGCCAAGCCTGTCTATCAACCCAAGCAGATCAATGTGGTTGAGCGGGAACAGCCGCTGCTGCAAGGCTTCATCCAGCCAGCCCAGCCAGCCCCTGCAGCCGTTGTCCCTCAGGCTGCTGCACCTGTTGCCGCCCCTGCCGTGGCAGAAGCGGGTCTGGTCAGCAAACTGTTCAAGGCCATTGCCGGCATCTTCGCCAGCAGCCCGGCTGCCACCGACGCCAAACCTGCGGCACCGGCGCAGACCGACGCGCGCAAGGAAGAGCCTCATCGTCATCAGCGTGACGAGCGCCGCCCCCGCCAAGGCCAGGGCAACCGCAATCGCAACGACAACAATGAGCAGCGCCGTGACGCCAAGAGTGGCGAGCAGGGTGACAATCGTGCCCGTCGTCCGCGCAAAGAGCGTGAGCCGCGTCAGGATCAAGCTCGCACTGAGCGTGAACCCCGTGTCGAACGTGAACCACGTACCGAGCGCGAACCGCGTCAGGAACGTGAGCCTCGCCAGCCCCGTGAACCCCGTGCCGAGCGTGAACCACGTCAGGATCGCGAAGCCCGTGTCGAACGTGAACCTCGCCAGCCCCGTGAACCACGTCAGCCCCGTGAGCCTCGTGGTGAGCGTGAACCTCGCCAGCCCCGCGAACCCCGCGCCGAGCTGGAGGTTCAGGCCATCAACGCCACCGAACCGCTGCAGACCCCGGTTGAGACTCCGCAAGAGATCCACCAGGAGAAGGAGCTGATTGTTGCCGAGCGTCGCGAGCGTCGCCAGATGCGCAAGCAGATCCGTGTCGATGCACCTCAGAGCGATCTGCCGGTTGAATCGGTAGATGCAGCCCCCGCCGAGCAGGGTGATGAGCAGGACGGCCAGCGCCGCTCCCGTCGCAACCCCCGTGGCTCACGCAGCGAAGGCCAGCGTCGCAAGCGCATCAACGAAGATGCCCGCAGCCAGCGCGAAGAGGAACAGCCCCAGGTCGAGAGCAATGAGCCTCTGACCCAGCTTGCTCCCCTGAGCCATGATGCCGTTGCCGCCGCGACTCAGGCCTCTGCCGCACTGGTCGAGCACACCGTGATCGACAACGATCACCACCTGCCGGAAGTGCCTTTCGTTGATACCAGCAAGGCGGTGATCAACGAGCCGGCCGCCCCGGTGGTCGAGCAGGCAGCGCCAGTTGCCGTCGTTGAGGCTGCCCCGGTCGAGATGGTCGAGGCCACCCCCGTGGTGATGGCAGAGCCAGCGCCGGTCGAGGTGGCTGAAACCGCCGCCCCTGTCGTCACTGAGGCTTTGGTTGAGGCTCCGGTTGTGACCGAGGCCCCTGCCGAGGTGCATGAGGTGACCGTTCAGCCAGCAGCCCCGGCTATGGTTGAGACCGTTCAGGCTGAAGTGACCGCCGACGCTGTCGCCGCTCAGGTGGAAACCAAGGTGGAAGCTCAGGTGGAAGCCGCGCCAGTGGTTACCCCTGTCGAGGTCGAGGCCCCTGCTGTCGTGGCTGTGGTCGCAGAGCAAGCCCCTGTGGTTGCCCCTGCCGCCCCTGTGGCTCAAGCCAAGCCTGCTGCCAAACCGGCGGTACGCTCCGCCGGTGGTCTGCTGGCCCAGGCTCGCAAGGCATCTGCCCCCATGGCCACCCCGGCCGAGGTGCCTGCCCTGCCGGTTGCCGAGCACGTCGACAGCGCTCCCTTGGTGCGCACCGATGTGAACAGCTCGGGTCGTCACGCGGGTAGCACGGCTGCGGTCAACAAGGCCCATAGCCCGGCTGGCCGCCCATAAGGGTTAGCTAGCCATGAAAAAGAGCCGCAGATGCGGCTCTTTTTTTATGTCCCAACTATCGCCACACTAAGCGTTCTGCGCTATTTCAGCGCCGTCATCACCGCCAGCGGATCTCTGCTATGAAGGATGTCGCTGCATGCGGCAGCAGCAGAGAAGGAGCGCGACGCTCCCCATCAGCCCGCCTCAGGGACATGCAACGCCGCCAAGCCCCTCACAGGCGCAACCGTCTCTTCCCTGATCTGACTGCATTACCACCCTCCCCGTGCCACTCTGCCGGACTCGCGACTGCCCACCCATTGCCAGCTCGCGGCCTGTCTTGATAACCCCACGCCAGCAGAGCCTCAGACCTAGATCCTTAGCTAAGAGCCCAGAGTCACCCTCGTGGCATTCGAGCAAACCCGGACGCCAGAAACGGCAAGAGCCACCTGGGTGGCTCTTGCCAATAGCAGAAAGCGGCTGGCTCAGCTGGCCCAGGTGATGATGTGATCTTCCCATTCACCGGCGTCACGCTCATGGATGACCTTGCCGCGCACCGACTGCCCCGCCTGGTGCATGGCGCTGCGGCTGCCGGTGATGAGCGGGTGCCACGCCGGCAGGCTCTGCCCCTCGGCCAGCAGGCGATAGGCACAGCTCGACGGCAACCACTGGTACTCGTCAATCTTGTCCACCGTGATCTGCAGGCAGTCCGGCTCCTTCTTGAAGCGATTGTGATAGTCGGAGCACTGGCAGCTCTTGGTGTTGAGCAGGTTGCAGGCCACGTTGGTGAACACCAGTTCGTCGGTGTCGGCATCGATCAGCTTGTTGAGGCAGCACTTGCCGCAGCCATCGCACAGGGACTCCCACTCGGCATTGGTCATCTGCTGCAGGGTCTTTTCCTGCCAAAAAGGCGTTGGCTGCATATTATCGACTTGCTGCATGGAAGGGGGCTCGCTAAATAGACCAGGAAAGCGCGTGGTTATACCCCTTTTGGCCCGATTATTCAAGGTGAAGGGTTGTAGTGGTCGAATTATCACGGACATTATTTTGTCATCCGGTTTGAAGCCGTATGACCACTCCCCTTTGAGGGCAACTGTCAGGTGAATACCATCACCATACCTATTAAGCGCCATAAAAAATGCCGACCCTAGGGTCGGCATTTTTATCAGAGATAACGGGCTGACAGGAATTACCAGCCGGTTACTTCGCGCAGGGCCTTGCCGATGTCGGCCAGGGAGCGCACGGTTTTGACACCGGCATCTTCCAGGGCGGCAAATTTCTCTGCTGCCGTGCCTTTACCGCCGGCGATGATGGCGCCAGCATGGCCCATACGCTTGCCAGGAGGCGCGGTGACGCCTGCGATGTAGGAGACGACCGGCTTGGTGACATTGGCCTTGATGTAGGCAGCGGCCTCTTCTTCGGCACTGCCGCCGATCTCGCCGATCATCACGATGGCTTCGGTCTGCGGATCGTTCTGGAACATCTCCAGGATGTCGATGAAGTTGGAGCCCGGGATAGGGTCGCCACCGATACCGACGCAGGTGGACTGGCCGAAGCCTTCGTCCGTGGTCTGCTTGACCGCTTCGTAGGTCAGGGTGCCGGAGCGCGACACGATACCGACTTTGCCCGGCTTGTGGATGTGACCCGGCATGATGCCGATCTTGCACTCACCCGGGGTGATCACCCCCGGGCAGTTCGGACCTATCATGCGCACGCCGGTTTCCTGCAGCTTCACCTTGACGTCCAGCATGTCCAGGGTCGGGATGCCTTCGGTGATGGTGACGATGAGTTTGATGCCGGCATCGATCGCTTCCAGGATGGCGTCTTTGCAGAACGGAGCCGGGACATAGATGACGGAGGCTGTGGCGCCAGTGGCTTCCACGGCATCACGCACAGTGTTGAATACCGGCAGGCCCAGGTGAATGGTGCCACCCTTGCCTGGCGACACGCCGCCGACCATCTGGGTGCCGTAGGCAATCGCCTGTTCGGAGTGGAAAGTACCCTGGCCGCCGGTGAAGCCCTGGCAGATGACCTTGGTATCTTTGTTGATCAGAACGCTCATTATTTGGCCTCCGCTGCTTTAACCACTTGCTGCGCTGCGTCAGTCAGACTCTTGGCGGCGATGATGTTGAGGCCGCTTTCGGCCAGTTTCTGGGCACCCAGTTCGGCATTGTTGCCTTCCAGACGCACCACGACGGGCACCTTGACGCCCACTTCCTTGACCGCGCCTATGATGCCTTCGGCAATCATGTCGCAGCGCACTATGCCGCCGAAGATATTGACCAGTACGGCTTGCACCTTGCTGTCAGACAAAATGATCTTGAAGGCCTCGGTCACGCGCTCCTTGGTGGCGCCACCGCCGACATCCAGGAAGTTGGCCGGGGAACCGCCGTGCAGGTTGACGATGTCCATGGTACCCATGGCCAGACCCGCGCCGTTGACCATGCAGCCGATGTTGCCATCCAGCGCCACATAGTTCAGCTCCCACTGGGCGGCGTGCGCCTCGCGGGGGTCATCCTGGGAGGGATCGTGCATCTCGCGCAGCTTGGGCTGACGGTACATGGCGTTGGCGTCGATGTTGATCTTGCCATCCAGGCAATGGAGGTTGCCCTTGTCGGTGATCACCAGCGGGTTGATCTCCAGCAGCGCGAAGTCGCAATCCTGGAACATCTTGCCCAGACCCATGAAGATCTTGGTGAACTGTTTGATCTGCTCGCCGTTGAGGCCCAGTTTGAAGGCCAGTTCGCGGGCCTGATAAGCCTGCGGGCCTACCAGGGGGTCGATGGCCGCCTTGTGAATGAGCTCAGGGGTCTCGTGGGCAATCTTCTCGATATCCACGCCACCTTCGGTAGAGGCCATGAACACCACGCGGCGGCTGCTGCGATCGACCACGGCGCCCAGGTAGAGCTCCTTGGCGATGTCGGTGCAGGATTCCACCAGGATCTTGGTGACCGGCTGACCATTGGCATCAGTCTGGTAAGTGACCAGATTCTTGCCGAGCCAGTGTTGGGCAAAGGCACGGATCTCATCCTTGCTCTTGGCCAGTTTCACGCCGCCCGCTTTACCGCGGCCACCGGCGTGCACCTGGCACTTGACGACCCACATGTTGCCGCCAATCTTGTCGGCAGCTTCCGCCGCTTCTTGCGGGGTAGCGCAGGCATAACCTTCGGAGACCGGCAGGCCATATTTGGCAAACAGCTGTTTTGCCTGATATTCATGCAAATTCATGATGTTCTATCCGTGTTGTCGTTATATCCGTTGGGGTGTTTCTCAATGCCCCTGCGATAGGGGCCCGGACAGGCCCCTATATTCTTGTGTGATCAGACGTCCAGCAGCAGACGGGTCGGATCTTCCAGCAACTCCTTGATGGAGACCAGGAAGCCCACCGACTCACGACCGTCGACGATACGGTGATCGTAGGAGAGGGCCAGGTACATCATCGGCAGGATTTCCACCTGGCCGTTTACCGCCATCGGGCGATCCTGGATCTTGTGCATCCCCAGGATGGCGCTTTGCGGCGGGTTGATGATCGGCGTGGACATCAGGGAACCGAACACACCACCGTTGGTGATGGTGAAGTTGCCACCGGTCAGCTCATCGACGGTCAGTTTGCCGTCGCGGCCCTTGCCGGCCAGCTCCTTGATGGCTTTTTCGATGTCGGCCAGGCTCATGCTGTCGCAATCGCGCAGTACCGGCGTCACCAGGCCACGGGGGGTGGAGACGGCGATGCTGACATCGAAGTAGTTGTGATAGACGACGTCATCACCGTCGAGCGCCGCATTCACTTCCGGGTAGCGCTTGAGGGATTCGACCACGGCCTTGACGTAGAAGGACATGAAGCCCAGCTTGATGCCGTGTTTCTTCTCGAAGATCTCGCCGTACTGCTTACGCAGCTTCATGATCGGCGCCATGTTGATCTCGTTGAAGGTGGTCAGCATGGCGGTGGTGTTCTTGGCCTCCAGCAGACGCTCGGCGATGCGCTTGCGCAGGCGGGTCATGGGCACACGCTTCTCGGTGCGCGCAGCCAGCGGTGCCACCGCGGCGAGCGGGGCAGCAGCCACCGGTGCGGCAGCAGGCTTGTTACCGCCCTTGATAAAGGCTTCCACGTCTTCCTTGGTGATGCGACCACCCTTGCCGGTGCCGCTGAGTTTGGCGACGTCGATGGCATGTTCGGCCACCAGACGGCGCACCGAGGGGCTCAGATCGTCGCCCGCGGCATCGGCCGAGGCCTCGACCGGCTTCTCTTTGGTCTCTTCGCCCGCCACGGGGGCGGCCTTGAGCATGGCGATCAGCTGGCGGGAGAGCACGGTCGCCCCTTCGGCCTGCAGGATGTCACCGAGAATACCGGCTTCCGGCGCCGGGACTTCCAGGACAACCTTGTCGGTCTCGATGTCGACCAGTACTTCATCACGGGCAACCAGATCCCCTGGGCGCTTGTGCCAGGTGGCGATGGTGGCGTCGGCCACTGATTCCGGCAGGTCCGGTACCTTGATCTCGATAGTCATGTAATCAGTTCCTTGTTACTTCTTGTTCAGGGCTTAGGCCAGAGTAAGGGCATCTTCCACCAAGGCTTTCTGCTGCTTGGCGTGGACAGACATGTAACCGACCGCGGGTGAGGCGGAGGCCGGACGACCGGCGTAACGCAGGGTAGCACCGGCTTGCAGCACGCCATCGTAGTGATGACGGGTGCTGTACCAGGCGCCCTGGTTCTGCGGCTCTTCTTGGCACCAGACAAAATCGGTGACGTGGGCGTAATCGGCGAGGATGGCGCGCACTTCCGCTTCCGGGAAGGGATAGAGCTGTTCGATGCGCACCAGGGCCACGTCTTGCTGCTCGGCCTTGCGACGGGCATCGAGCAGGTCGTAGTAGACCTTGCCGGAGCAGAACACCACCCGTTTGACCCCTTTCGGATCCAGGGCATCGATCTCGCCGATGGCATTCTGGAAGGTCCCCTCTGCCAGCTCTTCGAGCTTGCTGACCGCCAGCGGGTGGCGCAGCAGGGACTTGGGCGACATCACGATCAGCGGACGACGCATGGGACGGATCACCTGGCGACGCAGCATGTGATAGACCTGGGCCGGGTTGGAGGGCACACAGACCTGCATGTTGTGCTCGGCACACATCTGCAAGTAGCGCTCCAGACGGGCGGAGGAGTGCTCCGGGCCTTGGCCCTCGTAGCCGTGGGGCAGCAGCATGGTCAGGCCACACATCCGGCCCCACTTCTGCTCGCCGGAGGAGAGGAACTGATCGATCACCACCTGGGCACCGTTGGCAAAGTCGCCAAACTGCGCTTCCCAGATGGTCAGACCGGTCGGCTCAGTGGTGGCGTAACCGTACTCGAACGCCAGCACAGCCTCTTCGGAGAGTACAGAGTCGTACACCTCGAACGGACCCTGTTCATCACTGATGTTGCACAGCGGGGTATAGGTGCTGGCATCTTTCTGGTTGTGCAGTACCGCATGGCGGTGGAAGAAGGTGCCACGGCCGGAGTCCTGCCCGGTGATGCGGATACGGGAACCCTTGTCGACCAGGCTGGCGTAGGCCAGGGTCTCGGCGAAACCCCAGTCCAGCAGCTTGTCGCCGGCGGCCATGGTGCGTCTGTCTTCATAAATCTTCTCGACCTGACGCTGCAACTGATGCGCCACCGGGTACTGGCTGACCCGCTCACCCAAGGATTTGAGTTCGTCGAGGGGCAGACCGGCGTCATAGGGCATGGCCCAGTCGTGACCCAGATACGGGGACCAGTCGACGGAGTGCAGCTCCATGGGGCGCCACTCTTTGACCACCCGCTCCCCCTTGTCCAGGGCATCGCGGTACTCGTTGACCTGAGCGGTCGCCAGTTCCTGACTGACGATGCCTTCGGCAACCAGCTGATCGGCGTAGATCTTGCGCGGGGTCGGATGCTGCTTGATCTTCTGGTACATCAAGGGCTGAGTCGCACTCGGCTCATCGGCCTCGTTGTGACCGTGACGACGGTAGCAGACCAGCTCGATCACCACGTCGCGCTTGAAGGTGTTGCGGTAATCCAGGGCAATCTGGGTGACCAACACCACGGCTTCCGGATCGTCACCGTTGACGTGCAGCACCGGGGCCTGAACGGCCTTGGCGATGTCGGTGCAATATTCGGTGGAGCGCACGTCACGCATGTTGGAGGTGGTGAAACCCACCTGGTTGTTGATGACGATGCGCACTGTCCCGCCGACACCATAGGCACGGGTCTGGGACATGTTGAAGGTTTCCGCCACCACCCCTTGCCCGGCGATGGCCGAGTCACCGTGGATGGTGATGGGCAAGACGCTTGCGCCATCCTTGTCACCCCGTCTGTCCATGCGGGCACGGACGGAGCCGATGACCACAGGGTTGACGATTTCGAGGTGAGAAGGGTTGAAGGCCAGCGCCAGGTGGACGTTGCCGCCCGGGGTCGCGAAATCGGAGGAGAAGCCCATGTGGTACTTCACATCCCCGGTGCCCCAGGACTCGCCATGCTTGCCGGCGAACTCGTCAAACAGCTCCTGAGCACGCTTGCCGAGCACGTTGATCAGCACGTTGAGGCGGCCACGGTGGGCCATGCCGATGACGGCTTCCTTGCAACCCTGCTCACCGGCGCGACGGATCAGCTCCTTGAGCATGGGTACCATGGCATCGCCCCCTTCCAGGGAGAAACGCTTGGCGCCGGGGAACTTGGCACCCAGGTATTTTTCCAGCCCTTCGGCGGCGGTCAAGTTCTCGAGGATGCGGGTCTTCTCTTCCAGGCTATAGCTGCCCTTCCCTTCGATGGATTCGAGGCGGTCTTGCAGCCAACGCTTCTCTTCGGTGGAGGTGAGGTGCATATAGTCGGCGCCGATGGAGCCGCAATAGGTCTTCTTGAGCGAGGCGACGAGATCGGAGAGCACCATGGTCTCGCGACCGATGGCGTAGGAACCCACATTGAAGGTGGCCCCCATGTCTGCGCCCTGCAGGTTATGGAAAGCCGGATCGAGTTCGGCAACGGTTTCCCGGGCCCAGAGACCGAGGGGATCCAGCTTGGCATTCTGGTGACCACGGAAACGGAAGGCATTGATCAGTTGCAGTACCCGCACCTGTTTGGCATCCACTTGCGGATCGGACACGGCGGCACTGAAACGGGAGGGGTCCTTGGCCAGACGACGGAAATAATCGCGGACCTGAGAGTGGGGTTGTTCGACCGCGTGACCATTGACTTGGGGCAGCGAAGCAAAAATGCTGCGCCACTCGTCGGCGACGGATTCGGGATCGTCCAGGAAGGATTCGTACAAATCCTCTATATAGCTTGCATTCGCACCAGCCAGGTGAGATGACTCCAACCAGGCCTTCATCACGCCGTTATGCATGTCTATCCCTTGTACTTCTTGTCACTGCCGCTTGGCAGTTTTTGTAGGGGTCAAACAGCCACCCTTCCAGGGGTTGAGTGGCCATCCAGAGGTCGGGCCCCTGCCCTTGCGGCGGGGCCCTGGCTTATTACACAGCCCGATTAAGCAACATCGACTTGATGTGACCGATGGCCTTGGTCGGGTTCAAGCCCTTGGGACAAACGCTCACGCAGTTCATGATGCCGTGGCAACGGAAGACGCTGAAGGCATCATCCAGATTGCCCAGACGCTCGGTCGCTGCACTGTCGCGGCTGTCGGCCAACCAGCGGTAGGCGGCGAGCAGGCCAGCGGGGCCGATGAACTTATCCGGGTTCCACCAGAAGGAGGGGCAAGAGGTCGAGCAGCAGGCACAGAGGATGCATTCGTACAGGCCGTCGAGCTTGGCACGCTCTTCAGGGGATTGCAGGTGCTCACGCACGGGCGGCAATTTATCTTCATTGATGAGGAAGGGTTTCACCTTCTCCCACTGGGTGTAGAACTGGGTCATGTCTATCACCAGATCCCGGATCACCGGCAGGCCTGGCAAGGGGCGGATCACCACCTTGCTACCCTTCTTCAGCAGATCCGACAGCGGGGTGATACAGGCAAGACCGTTCTTGCCATTCATGTTGATGCCGTCCGATCCACAGACCCCTTCGCGGCAAGAGCGGCGGAAGGACAAGGTGGGATCCAGCTCTTTCAACTGGATCAGTGCATCGAGCACCATCATGTCGGAACCTTCAGGAATATCAAGACGATAATCCTTCATATGGGGGGCGTTATCAACGTCCGGGTTATAGCGATATACCGAGAATGTGACGTTCATTGTGCTTTGCTCCGCAATCAATATGTCCACGCCTTCGATGAGCGATGGGAATGCCTCCCACCTCTTCACAGACCGGCCAGGCGTGGTTCCGCAATCAGCAGGTCCACGGCTCCGATGAGGGCTGGGAATGCCTCCCACCTCTTCACAGTCCGGCCAGGCATGGCTCCGCAATCAGCAGGCCCACGGCTTCGATGAGAGATGGGAATGCCTCCCATCTCTTCACAGACCGGCCAGGCCTGGCTCCGCAATCAGTAAGTCCGCACCTTGGGTGGGAATGCCTCGCGAGTTTTCGGAGACATATTGACCGCGCGACGGGTCATGGACTCAGTGTCCGGATGGTAGAGGCTGTGGCACAGCCAACCCTCATCGTCACGCTCCGGGAAGTCGAAGCGGCTGTGGGCGCCCCGGCTCTCGGTACGGAAGTTAGCCGCAACCGCAGTGGCAAACGCCGTCTCCATCAGGTTGTCCAGCTCCAGACATTCGATGCGCTGGGTGTTGAACTCCTTGGAGGTGTCATCCAGACGGGCATTTTTGAGACGCTCGCGGATGCGCTTCAGCTCGGCCAGCCCTTCTGCCATGGCATCCCCTTCGCGGAACACCGAGAAGTTGCGCTGCATGCAGTCCTGCAGGTCCTTGCGGATCTGGGCGGGATCTTCGCCATCACGGTTGGCTTCCCAACGATTGAAGCGGGTCAAGGCAGCCTCTAGATCGGCTTCTGACGCCTCGCGGCCATGCTCCATGTCGCCCAGGGTATTGACCAGGTGAATACCGGCTGCGCGGCCGAACACGATGAGATCCAGCAGGGAGTTGCCGCCCAGACGGTTGGCACCGTGTACGGAGACGCAGGCGATTTCACCCACGGCGAACAGACCGACCACGGGCACGTCATTGCCGTCCTTGTCCTGACTCAGACACTGACCATTCACGCTGGTCGGCACGCCGCCCATCATGTAGTGGCAGGTCGGGATGACAGGGACAGGCTCGACGACCGGATCCACGTGGGCGAAGGTACGCGACAGCTCGCAGATGCCTGGCAGACGAGATTCGAGCACCTCTTTGCCGAGGTGATCCAGCTTGAGCTTGACGTGCGGACCCCAGGGGCCATCGCAGCCACGGCCTTCACGGATCTCGATCATGATGGAACGGGCCACCACGTCACGACCGGCCAGGTCTTTGGCGTTGGGGGCATAACGCTCCATGAAGCGCTCACCGTCTTTGTTGAGCAGGTAACCGCCTTCACCGCGGCACCCTTCGGTGACCAGCACCCCTGCCCCGGCGATACCGGTGGGGTGGAACTGCCAGAACTCCATGTCCTGTACACCGACCCCGGCGCGCAGCGCCATGCCGACACCGTCACCGGTGTTGATGTGAGCATTGGTGGTGGACTGGTAGATGCGACCGGCACCGCCAGTGGCGAGCACGGTGGCCTTGGCCTTGAAGTAGACGACTTCGCCGCTCTCCATGTCGATGGCGGTGCAGCCAACGATGTGGCCGTCCTGGTTCTTGACCAAGTCCAGGGCATACCACTCGGAGAAGACGGTGGTCTTGCTCTTCACGTTCTGTTGATAGAGGGTGTGCAGCAGGGCGTGACCGGTACGGTCTGCCGCAGCAGCAGTACGGGCGGCCTGCTCACCACCGAAATTCTTGGACTGGCCACCGAAGGGGCGTTGATAGACACGGCCGTTGTCGAAGCGGGAGAAGGGCAAGCCCATGTTCTCCAGCTCGTAGACAGCTTCCGGGCCCGTCTTGCACATGTATTCGATGGCTTCCTGATCACCGATGTAATCGGAACCTTTGACCGTGTCATACATGTGCCACTGCCAGTTGTCGTCATGGGCGTTGCCCAGCGCAACCGTGATACCGCCCTGGGCGGATACGGTATGAGAGCGAGTCGGGAACACCTTGGACAGCAAGGCACAGCTCTTGCCAGATTGGGCGATTTGCAGCGCGGCGCGCATGCCAGCGCCACCGGCGCCAATCACCACGGCATCAAATTCACGAGTTGGAATAGTCACCTTATACACCCCACAGCACGACGAACGCCGTCATCAGATAGACAAACAAGACCACTACCAGGGCAAATTGCAGCGCGCCCCGCAGACCTACCGGCTTGATATAGTCGGTCAGCACCTGCCACAGACCGATCCAGGCATGGATCAGCACAGAGAACAGGGCCAACAGGGTGAACACCTTGGTGAAGGTACTGGCGAAGAAGCCGACCCAAACGTCATAGGTGATGTCGTTGAAGGCGACGAATCCCACCAGATAGAGGGTGTAAAACGTCATGATGAGAGCGGTGGCGCGGATCAGGATGTAATCGTGAACGCCGCTGCGCCCGAAGGTTGCAGAATTGGTTACCATACCAGTACTCCCGCCAATACCGCCAAAACGCCGGTGATCACGAAGGCCACACGGGCGCTCTGTGAGCCGGATTCCAACTCTTCCCAATAGCCCATATCCATGATCAGGTGACGTATACCAAGCACGATGTGGTAGGCGAGTGCCGTCAGGATCCCCCAGAACACGAGTTTGACCAGGATGTTGTCCAGGATGGACATCACTGTGTCAAAACCCTCGGGAGAGGAAAGGGAAGTACCAAGCATCCACAGCAAGATGGAAAGCGCCACAAAGGTGATCACCCCTGAGACACGATGCAAGATGGAAGCGATGGCGGTGACAGGAAAGCTGATAGTCTGTAGGTCGAGGTTTACAGGTCTCTGTTTATTTTTCACGGCTTTGCCCACTCAGCTCCATTGAGCACGTTAGTTATTGTTTTCACAAACTATTGAGGGCACGGAGTGGCATTTGTTAGGTTTTTGTTACCAAAACAACTCGGAAAAGCCAAAAATAACATTTTCATTATCACATCTGGCTTTGCGAAAGCGTTTCAAACACCGACAGCCATCACCCACGAGGCGCAGTATATCGGCGGGCTTAACCAATGACAATCAAATAGCTACAAAGAAAACCCAAAACCGTAAACCAGATCTCACATCCTGTTTAACAAGGCATTAATGATCATTCAGCAAAATTGACAAGGAGTGGGATCTCTGGTTCAAATAAGGCGCTCCAGCCGCCCCCCGGGGAAGAAAAGGGTGAGAAACCCTTTTGCCTGAGTCATCAATCTCGTAATAGAGTACGACTGGAACTAATTATAAAAGAGCAAAGGAGACGTGCTATGGCTGATAAAATAGCCACCCTACACTTACCCGGAAAAGAGCCGGTCGAACTGCCGATCCTGTCCGGAACCTTGGGACCCGATGTGATTGACGTCAGAAAATTGGGCGCTCAGGGCTATTTCACCTTCGACCCCGGCTTTATGGCCACAGGTTCTTGTAAATCCTCCATTACTTACATCGATGGCGATCAGGGTGTCTTGCTGCACCGTGGTTACCCCATTGCCCAGTTGGCCACCCAAGCTAGCTATCTGGAAGTCTGCTACATACTGCTCTACGGCGAAGCGCCGACCAAGGCCCAGTATGCCGAGTTCGAACGCATGGTCATGCGCCATACCATGGTCCATGAACAGATCGTTTACTTCTTCCGCGGTTTCCGCCGTGATGCCCACCCCATGGCCATCATGTGTGGTGTGGTCGGTGCCCTGTCCGCCTTCTATCATGACGCACTGGACATCAACAACGAACAGCACCGCGAGATCTGCGCCTTCCGCCTGCTCTCCAAGATGCCGACCCTGGCTGCCATGAGTTACAAATACTCGGTCGGCCAGCCCTTCATGCATCCGCGCAACGGCCTCTCCTATGCGGGCAACTTCCTGCATATGATGTTTGGGGTGCCGACCGAAGAGTACAAGGTCAACCCCATCGTCGAGCGCGCCATGGATCGCATCTTTACCCTGCATGCGGATCACGAGCAGAACGCCTCCACCTCTACCGTGCGACTGGCGGGCTCCTCTGGCGCCAACCCCTTCGCCTGTATCTCCGCCGGGATCGCCTCCCTGTGGGGTCCGGCCCACGGTGGTGCCAACGAAGCCTGTCTCAAGATGCTCGAAGAGATTGGCTCCGTGGATCGCATCCCCGAGTTCATCGAGAAGGCCAAGGACAAGAACGATCCTTTCCGCCTCATGGGCTTTGGTCATCGGGTCTACAAGAACCACGATCCCCGTGCCCAGGTCATGCGTCAGACCTGCCACGA
This sequence comes from Aeromonas sp. BIGb0445, assembly GCF_024809075.1. NCBI lineage: Bacteria > Pseudomonadati > Pseudomonadota > Gammaproteobacteria > Aeromonadales > Aeromonadaceae > Aeromonas > Aeromonas sp. BIGb0445. The sequence continues at coordinate 525,374 of NZ_JANUES010000002.1, read as the reverse complement.
GGTACTCGAAGAGCTGCAGATCAAGGATCCGCTGCTGGCCGTGGCCATGGAGCTGGAACGCATTGCGCTGTCCGACCCCTACTTCATCGAGAAGAAGCTCTACCCGAACGTGGACTTCTACTCCGGTATCATCATGAAGGCCATCGGCATCCCGATCACCATGTTCACCGTGATCTTCGCCATGTCCCGTACCATCGGCTGGATTGCCCACTGGAACGAGATGCTGTCTGATCCGGATCAGAAGATTGGCCGCCCGCGTCAGCTCTATGTCGGCGCGTCCGAGCGCGAATTCACTCCTCTGGAGCAGCGCTGATCAGCGCAATCCACATCGGGTGATCAACAAGGCGGTCATTGACCGCCTTTTTTTTTCGCGTTTTAATCCTCGCTTGAATTTGTCAACGAGGCCCTATCCCATGAAATTCCCCGTTCTCGCCGCCGCCCTGATCCTGACCGGTTGCCAACAGGCCCCTGCCCCTCAGGGTGAGGCCCTCTTCGTCAATGCCGCCCTGGTGCCCTGCACCGGAGTCGCCCCCATGCAGTGCATGCAGGTCAAAGAGAGCAAGGATCAGGACTGGACGCTGTTTTACAGCCATATTCAAGGCTTTACCTTCGAGCCCGGCTATCTGTACGAGCTGAAGATTGCCAAGTTCAAGGTCGATAATCCCCCCGCCGATGCCCCCAACATCCGCTACGAGCTGTTGCAGATGGTGAGCAAGCAAGCGGCTGATTGAGCCTCATCGTGCATAAAAAAGGCCGCTTCCGCGGCCTTTTTTCATGCTGACATCCAGGTTATCTGACTCAGCTCTTGCTCTCTTCGTGGGCGGAGAACTCAGCCATGAAGGCTTCGGCCCGCTCGACCATGCGGGTCGAGCCCACGAAGTAAGGGGTACGCTGATGCAGGGCGGTCGGTTGTATGTCCATGATGCGACGGAAACCGTCAGAGGCCTTGCCGCCGGCCTGCTCCACCAGGAAGGCGAGCGGGTTGCACTCATAGAGCAGACGCAGTTTGCCGTTGGGTGAGTTGGTGCCGGACGGATAGATGTAAATGCCACCCTTGAGCAGGTTGCGGTGAAAGTCCGATACCAAGGATCCGATATAGCGGGCGGTATAGGGTCTGTGGGTTGCCTCGTCCAGCTCCTGACAATACTTGAGGTACTTCTTCACGCCGTCCGGGAACTTGATGTAGTTACCCTCGTTGATGGAGTAGATCTTGCCCTCTTGAGGGACGCGCATGTTCTCGTGGGAGAGGCAGAAGCAGCCGATGGAGGGATCATAGGTAAAGCCGTTGACCCCGAACCCCGTGGTATAGACCAACATGGTGGAGGAGCCATAGACCACATAGCCAGCTGCAACCTGTTGATGGCCCGGTTGCAGGAAGTCATTCAGATGCACTGGCGTGCCTGGCTCGCTGACCCGGCGGTAGATGGAGAAGATGGTGCCGACCGAGACATTGACGTCTATGTTGGAGGAGCCATCCAGGGGGTCGATCAGCACCACATATTTGGAGTGCGCCGAGAGGGCCGAATCGAAGGCGACGAAGTCCTCCTCCTCCTCGGACGCCATACCACACACCTCTCCCCTCGCTTCCAAGGCCGCCTTGAAGCGCTCGTTGGCGTAGACATCCAGCTTCTGCTGCTCTTCACCCTGCACATTTTCGGCGCCGACCGACCCCATGATGTCGGCCAGGCCCGCCTTGTTGATCTCCCGGTTGACCACCTTGGCTGCGAGGCGAATGGAGCTGAGCAAGGAGCTGAGTTCGCCGGTCGCGGTCGGATAGTCCGCCTGTTTTTTGACGATGTACTCACCCAGGGTGATCATGTTCTTCATTATGTTTCCTTTGAGCGTTTCCGTTGGCGTTGAAAACGTTTGCAGGGCCGCACAAAAAAAGTGCCGAGCCCGGCATCGTTGTTATGTAACCCAATGTAACGTTGAAAATTTGTTTTTGCAGCGAATTAACTCGTTGAAATTATGTTCAAAACTGCCAATCACATGGCGCTTAATCCCGTTTAAATCACTAATTTCAGGGCAGCATTCCCTAGTTAATTCGCTGTGATACATCTCGAGCCCTTGATGACGACGCTTCTTCGTCACCCAGGCCGCCTCTGCGCCTTCCCCTGCCCGGCTGGCTGGCGACTTGCCGCCGTCCGCCGGATGTGAAGGCCATCGGCATCGGCTCACCCCTTGAGCTTTCACCATGGATATCGCACACTGGGGTCGCTTTGGAAGCATAAAAAAACATAAGGATATTCAATGAAGAAGACCCTCATTGCAGGGGCTGTGCTCGCCCTGTTCTCACTGCCGGCCCTGGCGGCTCAGGTTCCCTCTGGGACCAAGTTGCTCCCCCCTGACCAGCAGACCTTTGTCCGCAACATCGGCGCCGAACCCGCCTCCATCGACCCTCAACTGGTGGAGGAGAGTTCCGGTAGCGAAATCGTCAACGACCTGTTTGAAGGCCTCTATACCGTGGATGCGGATGGCAAGCTCAAACCCGCTGGCGCCCTGGGCTACGACATGGATGCCAGCGGCACCGTCTATACCTTCAAACTCAGACCCGATGCCAAGTGGTCCAACGGTGAACCCGTGACGGCGGCGGATTATGTCTATGGCTGGCAGCGGGCGGCGGATCCCAAGACGGCCTCCAACTATGCCTGGTTCATCGAGCTGACCGGGGTGACAGGCGCGAGCGAGGTGCTGGCAGGCAAGCAGCGTCCGGATACCTTGGGGATCAAGGCCATCGACGAGCATACTTTGCAGATCACCCTCAAGGCCCCGGTGCCCTTCTTCCTCAAGACCCTCTCCCACTACACCACCTTCCCGGCCCCCAAGGCGACCATCGCCAAGTACGGCCAGGAGTGGGTCCAACCGGGCAATATCGTCTCCAACGGCGCTTTCATGCTCAAGGAGTGGACACCCAATGAACGGCTGGTCGCCGAGCGCAATCCCAACTACTGGGATAACGCCAATACGGTGCTCAACAAGGTACTCTATCTGGAGATAGTGGCCGATACCGCCGCCTATAACCGCTATCGGGCTGGCAGCCTGCACTACACCAGCTATCCCCTTGAGCAGTATCCCATTTTGAAGAAGTCGACCCCGGATGAGCTGCTCAACGTGCCTATCCTGGCCAGCTATTACTATGTGTTCAACACCCAGCGCAAACCTTTTGACGATCCCCGGGTGCGCAAGGCGCTCTCTCTGGCCATCGACCGTGACACCATCACCGGCAAGATCCTGGGCCAGGGGCAGATCTCCGCTTACAGCTTCACCCCGCCCATCGTCGACGGCTTCGAACTCAAGAAGTCGACCAGCGAGCTGATGAGCAAGGAGGAGCGGATCAAGGAGGCCAAGACGCTGCTGGCCGAGGCTGGTTATGGCCCGGACAAGCCCCTGAATGTGGATATCCTCTACAACACCAACGAGGGTCACAAGAAGATAGCCCTGGCCATCTCCTCCATGTGGAAGCACAACCTGGGCGTCAAGTCCGAGCTCAACAACATGGAGTGGAAGACCATGGTGTCGACCCTCAACGAGGGGGACTTCACCGTGAGCCGCTACTCCTGGAATGGCGACTACAACGATGCCTCCACCTTCCTCGACATCATGACCTCCAGCAGTTCGGCCAACAGCGGCAAATGGGTCAACAAACAATATGATGCCCTGCTCGCCCAGGCCCATGATTCACAAGATCCGGCCGAGCGTAACCAGCTCTACCAGCAGGCCGAGGTGATCCTCGACCAGGAGGCTCCCATCGCCCCCGTCTACTTCTATGTGAAGTCCCGTCTGCTCAAGTCCTTTGTGAAGGGTTACCCCTACCACAATCCGCAGGACTTGGTCTATTCGAAGGACATGTACCTGGTAGCCCAGTAACGGCTCAACCCCGGGTTGACCCTGATACGACACAGCCCCGCATTGCGGGGCTGTTGTTTTACCGGGCCAGATTAGAGCAAGGGCGCGGCCTTGCGACTGACGATGGGTTTGACCATCAGCTGGGCAACCAGTACCCCGAACAGGGTGAGGCTGCCACCGACCAGATGATAGGGGGTGAGCGTCTCCCCCAGCAGACTGACCGCCAATAGCGCCGTCATGATGGGTAACAGGTTCATGAAGATAGCCGTGCGGTTGGCACCAAGGCGCGAGATACCCTGCATCCAGAGCCAAGGGGAGAGGGCCGAGGTGGGGATGCCTGCGTAGAGGATGAGCCAGAGCGCACGGCTATCGGGCAGGGTGCCGTCGCTTAACAGGAAGAAGGGGGTGAGGAACAGCAAGCTGCACAGCACCTGGCCATAGAGCATGGTCCAGCTATCCAGTCCAAGCTGCCAGCGCTTGAGCAATACACTGTAGAGGGCATAGGTGAGCGCCGACATCAACATGTAGAGGGAACCGGCCTGAACACCCTGATGAAGCAGTTGGGCGGGATTACCCTGCCCCAACAGCACCAACAGACCGAGCAGGGAGATAAGACCACCGAGCAGGGCGCCCCAGCTGGGTCGTTCATGCAACACCCAGGCGCTGAGCAAGACCGTCAGCAGCGGCGTCAACCCCATCATCAGGCCAATCTCGGTCGCCCCCAGAGTCTGGGCCGCGTAGTAGCCAAAGGTCTGGTTGAGCACCATGCCAAGCAGTGCCAGCATGGCAAGCTTGCCAAAACCGGCCTTGATCCGGGCTCGTTGCCGCCAGGCGGAACGAGCGAGAAAAGGGGTCAGGATCAAGGCGGCCACCAACCAGCGGGACCAGGCCATGGCCGCCGGCGACAACAACCCTACCGACAGCTTGCTGACGATACCGTTACCGGCCCAGATGGCCATGCAGGAGAAGGGAAAGAGAACCGCCAATGGAGGCATGATGTGTGACACCCAGTTAAACAGGCGCTCATTTTAGGAAGCCCTGCCCATGGTGCAAGCGCTATTTCATCCGGTGTGGCGGGATCCGGACTCATACAACCGGGCCATCATGGCGACCGTGCGGTCCAGACAAACCTGGCGAGCCAAGGCGGAAACAATCAGACCCTCCGAGGAGGGTCTGGGCTGCGCATCGCAAAAACTGACTGACAACACTGTCAAGCCGCGTCCATGTGCAGACGACCTATCATGGCATTGACCTCGATCACCGTCTGACGATGAGGCAAGTCTGCCTGATTTGGCATCATTAACAGCCCGGACTGGAAGTCGAAGCGGCCACGGCCATGGATATAAATGCGCCCCTTGAAGAAAGTCTTGACGTGCTTTGCCACCATCAGCGGCAGGTATTTTTTAAATACTCTCATCGTTGCAACCTCTATGCAGTTGTACCCGTATGACAGCAGTTTCTGCGAAACGGTTCCCTGAAAAATGAATATTCATCCATGAACAACAAGCTCACACACTGAAAAAACCAAATGTTATCAGATTGTTTCGAGCGGTATTGTATGAGGTCCTGACAACCAGAGCAAGTTGCCTTTGTCCTCTTTCCATTCGATACAAGCCAGCCCCGAGGTCGCAAACATGGGCGCCCCTGCTGCCGGACTCAGCATCTGTACCAGATAACCCACCAGAGGCAGATGGCTCACCATGAGGATGCTGTCATGCTGCTCGGCAAGGGCGGTGAGATAGCTGGCCACCAGGGTGGGATCACCGTAAGGAGTGATGTCACCACTCTCCTCAACCTTGCTCGGGGTTGGCAGCACCTGGCTGATTGCCTGCCAGGTCTGACGCGCCCGCAGGTAGTTGCTGTGAATGACCAACCCGAGGCCCACGTCCAATTGAGGAGCCAGCCAGCGTGCCATGTGCAGTGACTCGGCAATCCCTTGTTCAGTCAGGGGACGCTGTTCATCGGTTTTCGCATTCATGCCAGCCTGGCCATGACGCATGATATAAATCTTCATTACAACCTCACCCTGTCGGGCCTGTTTTAACGGCGGGGGGATCTTACCCCGCTCTGCATGGGGAAACAATTGCGCTACCTCTCAGAAAAGGGTTTGCCCATCCTCTATCCGAGGTCGATAATCATCTTTAAATTCAAATAAATCCAACATGAGTCAGCGCCGATGAGCCCCTACGCCAGCCCGAATGACCACAGGCAATATCACTATCTGGAGCTGGCCAACCGGCTCAAGGTACTCCTCATTTGCGACCCTGAGACCGATAAATCGGCGGCCTCGCTGGCGGTCAATACCGGCCATTTCGACGATCCGAGCGATCGTCAGGGCATGGCCCATTTCCTCGAGCATATGCTGTTTCTTGGTACTCGTACTTATCCCAAACCGGGCGAATACCAGCAGTTCATGAGTCGCCACGGCGGCAGCAACAACGCCTGGACCGGCACCGAGTTCACCAACTTCTTCTTCGACATCGACAATGACTATTTCGAACAAGGGTTGGCGCGCTTTTCCCAGTTTTTCATCTGCCCCACCTTCGCACCCGAATGGGTCGATAAGGAGCGCAACGCCGTCGACTCCGAATATCGGCTCAAGCTGATGGATGATGTGCGTCGCAGCTATCAGGTGCACAAGGAGACGGTCAACCCGGCTCACCCCTTCTCCAAGTTCTCGGTCGGCAATCTCGACACCCTGGCGGATCTGCCTGGGCGCAGTTTGCACAGTGACCTCATAGGGTTCTACGAACAGCACTACAGTGCGGATCGCATGGCTTTGGTGATGCTCTCTCCCGAGTCTATTCCTGACCAATTAACTTGGTGTGAACACTTCTTCGGCCCCATCCTGGATCGCAATCTGGGGATCCCGACCGTGGATGTGCCCCTCTATCGACTCGAGGATCTGGGACTGTGCATCGAACAGACCCCGGTCAAGGAGAGCCGCCGCCTGAGCCTCACGTTCCCCCTGCCACCGGTCGATGCCTATTACGACAAGAAGCCGCTTACCTTCCTGAGTCACCTCATCGGCTACGAGGGGGATGGCAGTCTGCTCTCCCTGCTCAAGGAGAAAGGCTGGGTCAATCAGCTGGCCGCCGGTGGCGGGGTGAGCGGCAGCAACTTCAAGGACTTTGGCATCAACTTCGGCCTGACCCCCATGGGGGTTGAGCATGTGGACGACATCATCACGCTGCTGTTTGGCTACCTCAAGCTCGTCAAGCAAGAGGGGCTGGCCCCCTGGCGATACGAGGAGAAACAGCGGGTGCTCGAATCGGCATTCCGCTTCCAGGAGCGCGGCAAGGCGCAAGACACCGTCTCGGGGCTGGTGCTCAATCTCTTCATCTACCAGCCACAAGACTTGCTCCATGGCGACTACATGATGCGCGAGTATGACGAGACGCTGATCGCCCGCCTGCTCGCCAAGCTGACCCCTCATAACCTGAGGATGACCCTCATTGCCCCCGAGCTTGCCACGGACCGCCTCGCCCGCTGGTATCAGACCCCCTACAAGGTGAGCCAGATACCGGAGGCGGACAAGATCCGCTGGCAGCAGAGCGAACCCGATGCCGCCCTGTGCCTGCCCGAGCCCAATCCCTTCATCGCCACTCGGCTGGAAGCCAGGGTGCCAGCGCTGGCCACCGACTTGCCCACCTGCCTCATCGACAGGCCCGGTTTTCGACTTTGGCACCTCCATGAGCACCAGTTCAGCGTGCCCAAGGGCAACCTCTACATCGCCATCGACAGTGAGCATGCGGTCAAGAGCCCGCGCCACATTGCCATGGCGCGGCTCGCCGTCGAGCTATTGTGCGATCACCTCAACGCCCTCACCTACCCGGCCGAGCTGGCGGGGCTGGGTTACCAGATGTATGCCCATCAAGGGGGCTTCACCATCACCCTGAGTGGTTTCTCCGACAAGCAGGCGCTGTTGCTCGACATGATCCTCGCCAATCGCACCCTGGGCTATCCGGATCCGGCGCGCTTTGCCGCCATCAAGCAGCAGCTCATCCGCAACTGGGAGAATCAGGCCAAGACCAGGCCCATCAATCAGTTGTTCAACCAGCTCACCAGTTTACTGCAGCCCAACAATCCCCCCTTCGAGCAGCTATTGCGCCACCTGCGCGAGGTCGAGATCGATGAGATGCCAGCCTTCGTGCAGCAGCTGTTCAGCCAGGTCCATGTCGAGACCCTGGTACACGGCGACTGGCAGGAGAGCGAAGCCCTGGCCCTGGCCGCTCTGCTCGAGCGCCACCTCGCCCCTTATAGCCAGCCGAGCGCGGAGACCCGCCGCCCCCTGATCTCCATTCAGGACAGGGGCACCCTCATTCGCGAGCATGGTTGCGAACACGAAGACTCGGCACTGCTGGTCTACTACCAGTCCCGCACTACCCGCGCCCGGGATCTGGCCTGTTTCACCCTGGCCAACCACATCATGTCCTCCACCTTCTTCCACGAGCTGCGCACCCGCCAACAACTCGGTTATGTGGTGGGGGCCGGTAATCTGCCCCTCAATCGCCATCCCGGCCTCATCTTTTATATACAGTCGCCGGTGGCCGGGCCCCAGGTGCTGCTCGATGCGGTGGAGGAGTTCATCGATCTCTTCCCGCTGGCCATGCTCGAATTTAGCGAGCAGCAGTGGCAAGAGAGCAAGCGCGGCCTGCAGGCCCAGCTGTCCGAACGCGATGCCAACCTGCGCAGCCGTGGCCAGCGCCTCTGGGTCAGCATCGGCAACAAGGATCTCGGCTTCGATCAGCGCGAACAGGTCTGCGAGGAGGTGGGCAACCTCAGCCGCGCCGATCTGGTGCGCTTTATCACCCAGTTGCGCTCACGTACCTCGGACAGGTTGATCCTCTGCAGCTATGGCCTGGGCCATGAGCACGACGAGCGCATCACCGGCCAGTTCATCGACGATACCAGCGCCTTTCGCCTCAATGCCCTGACCTTCGAGGCCTGATCCCGCTGAGCCGCTGGACGCCCGACCAAGAAAAAGCCGACCCAAGAGGGTCGGCTGGAAATACCACCATAAAGACGACCTGGGTCGCCAAACGTGAACATGAGCGTGAAAATCAGGCACTGGGACGAGTCGGCCTGGGCCATTGCCAGCAGTGATTGAGAAACAGGATCATCTTACTCACAACCTGTACTGCCCCGTTGATCTACATCAAAAGAGCTAAAAAAGAGGGGGCATGGTCCAGGACCTTGCCCCCTCTTCTCGTCAATCTGCCTGCCAGATCACAACGCGGCCATCTCTTCGCAGAGATGACTCAACCACGACGGGTCAGTCGATAAGCCACTTCATCAAAATAGGAGAGCTGACCAGCCATGACCCTGGGGTGATCCTGTTCACTGCGTCTACCCAGCACCTCGACCCTGAACGTTCTTTCAAACAGGGCGCGCACCGCCAGCTCCCCCACCGAGAAAGGAGGTTGCTCCTGCTGTTCGGGTTGATACTCCAGGGTGATGAGCAGCACCTCCCCCCCCGCCACCATCAGGCGCGCCATCAAGTCGGCGTAATCCTGACGCATGGCAGTGGGCAAGGCGATGAGCGCCGCCCTGTCATAGGCGAGTCGATAGCGGTGACCCAAGGATGCCGCGGCGAAGAAGTCACCCTGATGAAGGGCTATCTCGCCACTCAGATGGCGCCGGTAAGGACCCAGCACATCTTGCTGGACGCCAAGCCCCTGCTCCTCAAAGAACTGGCTGACGGCAAGCTCCGACAACTCGAAGCCATGCACGGCATGGCCCTGACGGCTAAGCCAGACCATGTCGGCAGACTTGCCACAGAGCGGCACCAACACAGGTCCCTGCTCGGGGCTGCCCTGCCAGCAATCTTGCAGGAAGGGATTCACATCTGCCTGATGAAATCCGATCCGGTTCTCTTCCCAACGCTTGTGCCAGAATGCGGCTTCCATCACTTCTCTCCTTCTCTCGATAGCGTTTTACTATCACCACTTAGGGCAACGGGTGCAAGCGCCATGGCCGTGCAGATCTTTTTTGCAAGTAAGACGCTTGCGAAATAAAACAACATCCGCAGGCGTTTTTTGACAGTGAGTGACGCACTCTGAAGGCGCTGGGCAATCCACCCATGAGCTTCCATGGCACCCGCCACAATGGATATCAGGCATACGTCTGGGCACTCAACATTGCGGCCTGGCTAGCGGCCTCTATCTGCGCCCTGACGTGCGCAAAGGAGGGCCGTAACGCCAGTTCATCAACCAAGCAGGCTTGCACCAATTGCTGAAGTGGCAACAGCACGGCGGCCTCGACGTTGCTGCGGGCAACCAGCTCCTCGAGCAGGCAACCAAAGGCCCTGATCTCTATCCGCTCCAGCCGGGCAGCCAGCACGCCGCTTTCTCTGTCGTAACAAGAGGCGGCGCCAAAATCCCCGAGCAGCACCCGCCCCTGCTGACCGTGCAACAGGTTGTGACCATAAAGATCCCCGTGCAGGATCCCTCTTTCATGGAGGTGCTGCGCGGCAGAAGCCACGCCCTGCGCCATGGCGATCAGGGCGGCCGGGGTGAGCGACAACCCTGCGGGGTAGACGTCGCGGGTGCAGGAGTCCAGGCTAGGCGGCCCCGCCAGATTGACAAAATCGGGGTCTATCAGTGTCATCACCAACGCCGGTATGCCGGAGGGGTGACTGCCGACTCGGCCCGTTACCCCGATGAGATGGGGATGCCTGCCTGCGGCCAGGGAGACCGCCATCTCGCAGCGAGGCAGGCCATCGCTGGTCACGGCCCCCTTGAACAGCTTGACCGCCACTGCCTTCGTTCCTTCATCCGTATCAAGCTCTGCGCGGTGGATAACGCCAGATGCCCCCTGCCCCAGTTGCTCCCCCAGCGTCAACGCCTGCCAGGGGATCTCGGCGGCGGTTGCCCTGTTGCCAAGCTGGCACTCCCATTCATCGGCAAAGGGATTGCCTGCATAGGCCAGCCAGGCGAGGCGAGGCAAATCGAGCAACCACTCGGGAAACGCCTCCAGCCGGTTGGCGGCGATGCGCAGCAGCTCCAAACGGCGGCAGTTGCCAAGGCTCGCTGGCAGCTCACGCAGCCGGTTGCCCGCCAGCATCAGCTTTTGCAGGGCGGCGCACTGACCCAATGTGTCGGGAAGCCGTTCAATGGCGTTGTCGGTCAGAATAAGCCAGCGCAGTGTGGTGGGCAGTGATTTCGGGGATACCACTTCGATCCGGTTGGCCTTGAAGCCCACCATGGTGAGCGACGGGCAGCGTCCCAACACCTCGGGCAACTCGGTAAAGCGGTTCTCGGAGCAGAAGAGGATACGAAGCCGTTTGCACTCTGCCAGCTCATCGGGCAGTTCGCTCAGCTGGTTGCCGGTCAGATCCAGCACCTCCAAGGTCTCTTTGAGGCTGAGGATCTCGGGGGGGAAAACCGCGAGGTTTTCACAAAGCTTCAGATGGCGGGCGCCGCCAAGCTCACCCGCGCGCAGCTGTTCCAGGGTATACATAGCCGTTTCTCAAATATTGGTGACCCAGCCTGATGGCGCAACGTTGCCCTCAGAGCGCGCCGAACCTGCGTCCAGCGGTCTTAAAGGAGGGCATTATAGAGAATTCGGGGCGCAGATCGCCCCTTTTGTTGCCTTGGTGACGGGGCATGGCGATCAGTAACACCACCCCATTTGATTGACGAAACACCTAGGCTGCAATAAGCGCAGCCCATTGCACCGTTTTCAGAGCGGCTTTTGGGCAAGGTATAAGAAGCCAAATTAGCGGTGCGATTCACGTTGTTCACTTGAATTGTTAGGCTGCGCTTGCCGGGAATATGCACTCAAACTCTTGAAAGACGACAGGCATGTCAGGCTGAGGCGCATAGCCAGTTCCTTGGAGTTCATGATGGTAATAGTCCCAGTGAGCCTTGTACCACCAGTCGAGGGAGCCATCCCCCTCACCTTCAACGCTTGCATGAGTCTCAGTGATCTCATTGAGCGGCAAGATATGCACTTTGATTGTGCGAATAATGCATACGGCCTTACCGTTCCAATCCGTCACGATATTCAGATCGCCAATCTGGGGCAACGCCTCATCGCTGCTTTCAAATGACCACAATGATGGTGATGTTGCGCGTTTTTTACCGGTCAAGACTAGCTGAGCACATTCATTGGCATCCGTCTCGTTGTCGCAGAAATGCCAAGCTGCGGGTGCATCGGTAGAGGATCGTGAAGGCGCGGGCTGGCGAGCAAGATAGTCGTCCCACATGAGCTTTATTGATGGATGCATAAGAGTGTCTTACCTGCTTAACGTCAAGTGAACCGGCAGAGCGGAGCCAGCCTGCCGGCGGAGCGGTTTGCAGTGGGCGTAAAATTGCGAAGCAATGCTCCATTGCAGACTGTCCAGTTGAACGACTGGTTATGCGGCACATTGGCCCACTACGGAGAACCTCAACCAGACGTTTTCGCTACTTTTGCTTTCGGCGTAGCCACTCTGCCGCGACCTCGCCCATTGTCTTGGGCTTTCCATTCTTTACCCAAGCCATAAATTCACGGTCAAATTTAAAACCGGGACCGCATGAATCTATTAAAAATCGGCGTACGTTCTGTGTGTTCCGGTAGGTATTGGTCACCGGAGTTTTAATTGTGATTTGATCACTATGCCAGTCGAAATTGTTCATTCCTAGCTCCTGACTCTCCATGCCGCATAACGTTCAAAATTATCGGACTGCGCGTTTTTTAGCGCAAGTCCGGTGGATTGTAGGGTTGGGCATCGAAGCAGCGGGTATCTGGCTCCATTCCCGGTACGGCTCCCGATGGACAGGCTGTGCCTCCCCTCTCCTCTGACTGGAAAACCAATGCATGCCGCCATGTGCGGGAACGTCCGATGGCGCTACGCTGATCGAGTCAGGTACGCACTCACGATGTCGGCAACTCGGCATCCAACCCCTGTGCCCGAGGCAAATTTTCTCGCAAACGATTGAAAAAAGAAAAGACGCCTCAAGGGCGTCTTTTTGACAGTTTTGCGTTATCGGCAGGGATAGGCGCTAGCCGCTTATTCCCATTCGATGGTTGCGGGCGGCTTGCCGGAAACGTCGTACACCACGCGGGAGATGCCGTTGATCTCGTTGATGATGCGGTTCGACACCAGACCGAGGAAGTCATAGGGCAGATGAGCCCAGTGAGCGGTCATGAAGTCGATGGTCTCGACGGCGCGCAGGGCAATGACCCAGTCATACTTGCGACCATCGCCCATAACGCCGACGGAGCGCACCGGCAGGAACACCGCAAACGCCTGGCTGACCTGGTTGTAGAGGTCGGCCTTGCGCAGCTCTTCGATGAAGATGGCATCGGCTTTGCGCAGCAGTTCGCAGTACTCTTTCTTCACTTCGCCAAGCACGCGCACGCCCAGACCCGGGCCCGGGAACGGATGACGGTAGAGCATGTCATAGGGCAGACCCAGCTCCAGACCGACCCGGCGTACCTCGTCCTTGAACAGCTCGCGCAGCGGCTCGACCAGACCCATCTTCATCTCGGCCGGCAGACCGCCGACGTTGTGGTGAGACTTGATGACGTGGGCCTTGCCGGTGGCGCTGGCGGCGGATTCGATCACATCCGGATAGATGGTGCCCTGGGCCAGCCATTTGGCGTTTTTCAGCTTCTTGGCTTCGTCGTCGAACACTTCCACGAAGACGCGGCCGATGGCCTTGCGCTTGGCTTCCGGCTCGTCAATGCCCTTGAGGGCCCCGAGGAAGCGCGCTTCGGCATCGACCTTGATGATCTTGAGACCAAAATGATCGCCGAACATCTCCATCACCTGGGTGCCTTCGTTCAAACGCAGCAGGCCGTTGTCAACGAACACACAGGTGAGGCGATCGCCGATGGCGCGGTGTACCAGCATGGCCACTACCGAGGAGTCGACGCCGCCGGACAGGCCCAGGATCACTTCATCCTCACCCACCTGCTCGCGGATGCGGGTCACGGCGTCATCGATGATGGTGGCCGGGGTCCAGAGGCATTGGCAACCGCAGATGTCTTTGACGAAATGCTCGAGCAGACGGGCACCCTGACGGGTGTGGGTCACTTCCGGGTGGAACTGGACGCCATAGAAGCGCTTGGCCTCATCGGCCATGGCAGCATGGGGGCAGGTCGCCGTCTGGGCAATGGTGGTGAAACCGGCCGGGATCTCGGTGACTTTGTCGCCGTGGCTCATCCAGACGTCCAGCAGGGCGTGGCCGTTGGGGGCGATGGCGTCTTCGATGTTGCGCAGCAGGGCGCTGCTCTGGCCAGACTGACCCAGCACCTCGACCTGGGCATAGCCAAATTCGCGCTCGGTGGAGGATTGCACCTTGCCACCGAGCTGTTCGGCCATGGTCTGCATGCCGTAGCAAACACCAAACACCGGCACGCCGGCGTTGAAGACATAGTCAGGGGCACGGGGGCTGCCCGCCTCGGTCACGGACTCAGGGCCGCCGGAGAGGATGATGCCGTTGGGATTGAATTCGCGGATCTGCGCTTCGGTGACATCCCAGGCCCACAGCTCGCAGTAGACACCGATCTCACGGACACGGCGGGCGATAAGCTGGGTGTACTGAGAACCGAAATCCAGGATCAGAATACGGTGGGCGTGAATATTGTTAGTCATTTTATTCCTGCATCAGGCTGATGTTGTAACAAAAAGCATGGGGATAAAAAATGGTAGCGAAACGGGGCCGAGGCCCCGTTTTATCAGCCCATCCGGTAGTTGGGGGCTTCTTTGGTGATGGTCACGTCATGGACGTGGGACTCTTTCATCCCGGCGCCGGAGATGCGCACGAACTCGGCCTTGGTGCGCATCTCGTCGATGGTGGCGCAACCAGTCAAGCCCATGGAAGAGCGCAGGCCACCCATCTGCTGATGGATGATCTCCTTGAGGCGCCCCTTGTACGGCACTCGCCCTTCGATCCCTTCCGGCACCAGCTTGTCGGCGGCATTGTCGGTCTGGAAGTAGCGATCGCTTGAGCCCTTGGACATGGCGCCCAGAGAGCCCATGCCGCGGTAGGACTTGAAAGAGCGCCCCTGGTAGAGCTCGATGTCACCGGGCGCCTCTTCGGTACCGGCGAACATGGAACCCACCATGACGCAGCTGGCGCCCGCGGCGATGGCCTTGGCCACGTCACCGGAGAAGCGGATGCCGCCATCGGCAATCACGGGGACACCGGTGCCTTCCAGCGCTTCAACGGCATCGGAGATGGCGGTGATCTGGGGCACTCCGACACCGGTCACGATGCGAGTAGTACAGATGGAGCCAGGACCGATACCGACCTTGACGGCATTGACGCCAGCGGCGACCAGCGCCAGGGCGCCAGCGGCCGTGGCCACGTTGCCACCGATGATCTGCAGCTCGGGATAGGCATCGCGGGTCGCCTTGATGCGATCCAGCACGCCCTGGGAGTGACCGTGGGAGGAGTCAATCAGCAGCACGTCCACACCGGCCTCGACCAGGGCGGCGACGCGCTCTTCGTTACCGGCACCGGCACCGACGGCAGCGCCAACCCGCAGGCGGCCCTTCTCGTCTTTACAGGCGTTGGGTTTGCGTTCGGCTTTCTGGAAGTCCTTGACGGTGATCATGCCCATGAGTTTGAAGTCGGCATTAACCACCAGCACCTTCTCGATGCGGTGTTTTTGCATCAGGGCAACCACCTCTTCACGAGGGGCCCCTTCACGCACCGTCACCAGACGATCTTTTTGGGTCATGACCTGTTCAACGGTCTGGGAGAGATCAATCACGAAGCGCACATCACGGCCGGTGATGATGCCGACCAGCTGGTTGCCGTCAGTCACCACGGGGTAACCGGCGAAACCGTTCTTGTGGCTCAGCTCTTTGATCTGGGCAATGGTCATGTCGGGACGCACGGTCACGGGGTCGGAGACGACACCACTCTCGTACTTTTTGACCTTGCGCACTTCGGCAGCCTGCTGCTCGATGGACATGTTCTTGTGAATGAAGCCGATACCGCCTTCCTGGGCCAGTGCGATAGCCAGACGGGCTTCGGTCACTGTGTCCATGGCAGCGGAAATCATCGGAATATTCAGGGAGATAGCAGACGTTAGCTTGGTACGCAGATCGGCTGTATTAGGAAGAACAGTGGAGTGTGCTGGAACCAACAATACATCGTCGAAGGTCAGCGCTTCTTTGGCAATCCTGAGCATGGCAATATCTCACCGTTGAGGAGTGGGGGTGGAAAATATTGCCGACAAATTTTACTCATGGTTTACCGGTTGGTAAAGAAGTATTTTTTAATTTTTTGTGGCACAGCCCGCTTTTAGCGCGCCAAACAGGCAAAACTCTCACAAATTCAGTCATAAAATGGCCCTTTTTACCTCGAAATAATGTAACGGCGCCATCCATCGGCATGGCCTGACTTTTTCAAGGCTGGCATAGGACACACTCAGTACCCTCCCCCGACACTTTTGGCCACGAGGGGTCGAATGGAGCGCTACTTCGGGTGATCAGTCACGCGCGAGACGGCAACCCAATCACCCCTGGTAACGACCAGGTTTGTGCCAGTTCATCAGCATGGCATTCATGGCCAGGGCGCTCAGGGCCGACCAGAACAGCAAGGGGGCAGGTAGCAGGCTCAAGGAGAGGGCAAACAGCAGCAGATCCAGCAACATCTGGGTCTTGCCTGCATTGATGGCAAACCTGGCCTGCAGCCAGAGGGTCACCACGCCAGTGCCACCGACCGAGGCATTGTGACGGGCGAGTGACAGGACCCCCATGCCGATGAAGGTGCCACCGACCAGGGCGGCAAACAGCGGATGTATATAGGTCACCGTCTGCAAATGGGGCACTATCTGGCTGGCAGCAGCGAGGGCAATATTGACGATCAGCGTCTTCAGGGTGAAGGGGAGCCCCATACGGGCATAGCAAAACAGCATGAAGGGGAGATTGGTCAAGATGAACAACACCCCTATGGGCAAGTCCACCTGATAGGAGAGCAGCAGTGCCATGCCCGCCACGCCGCCGGTGATCATGCCTGCCAGCTTGAGCATGTACAGCCCGATAGCGATGAACATCACCCCCAGTGTCAGACCATACACATCATCTTTGAAGTTATGGACAAGCCCGTTGCGGGTGGCTGCTTGCGGTAATGCCACGTCGTTTGCCATGCCGTTTCCCATAGGACTCCTTGTCATGAATGAATAAGCATCAGTCGCCAGGTAAATCCATGGGTGTCAGGCTGGCGCTGATACTGTGCTTGGATTGCTATCACGCAGCAAAAAGAGCGCCAACCATAACAAGACGCTGGGATTTAAATTAAATTCAGATTATAGAACTACTAAAAGAATATTAACTGGCATTTCCATCTGGTTCATGAATCCCCACCTTGAGCCAGGCAGCATGAACAGGATTTCTCTGATGACAAGCACTCAGATCATGGCCGCGCCGTGAAGCCCGTTATCAGTCACAACCCTTGCCCGATAAGAGTTGGCGGTGAGACTGGGAGGCCCGCATTGGGGGGCAACAGGGGGCCAGGACGCGCATTTCCGGCGCAGATGCCTTGCAGAATCCCCCGATCAGGAGCTGGCAGCACAGTGACCACCCAACAGATTGCACATTTTCGGTGCGCAATAGCACCACAACGGTGCAGCATATCCCCCCAATACGTACCCAGATCCAGGGCCAGTTCATCACCCGGGCGCCCTTTGGGCAGTTGCCATCGGCAAGCCAGCCCCCCATGATGGCAGCCCCAGGCTCTCGCCTGGATAGCCGTGATTTCAATCATTTCAAGGAAGTAAGATGAGAGCACCGGATTATGCAAGACTGTTGTTCCTGGCCGCTATCTGGGGGGCCAGTTTCTTGTTTATGCGTATCGCCGCCCCCGCCTTTGGCTCAATCAACACCGCTTTTTTACGGGTCCTGTTCGGCCTGACGGGGTTGGCCGTCATCTTGTTGTTGATGCGCGCCCCGCTGATCTTTCAAGGCAAGCTCAAACCCGCCATGGTGCTTGGCATCATCAACTCCGGCATCCCCTTTCTGATGTACGCCATCGCCGCGCTCTGGCTGCCCGCTGGCTACTCGGCCATCTTGAATGCGACCACCCCCTTGATGGGGGCCCTGATCGGTTTCTCCTGCTTCAACGAGCAGTTAAGCGGCCGCAAGTGGCTGGGGGTCATGCTGGGATTCCTCGGTATCACCCTGATCACCACCACGGGGGACGTCGCGGTGAGCGAGACCATGATCATCGGTGTGATAGCTTGCCTGATCGCCACCGCCTGCTACGGCTGTGCGGGCTTCCTGACCCGGCGCTGGATCACCGAGCGGGGTGGCCTGGATGCCAGGTTGGTGGCCTTTGGCAGCCAGCTGGGCGCCTGCTTGTTCCTGCTCCCCTTCTTTGGCTATTCGGTGACAGCCAGCCCCGTGGCCGACTGGGCCATGCCCGAGGTGTGGGCCAGCCTGTTGGCCGTCGGCTTTATCTGTACCGCACTCGCCTACCTCATCTATTTCAGGCTGATCGCCGACATTGGACCACTGCGCTCCCTGACGGTGACCTTCCTCATCCCGCCCTTCGGCATATTGTGGGGTTATCTGATACTGGGCGAGACCCTCACCGAGGGCTTCGTGGTTGGCGGTGCCATCGTCTGTCTCTCGGTCTGGCTGGTGGTCAGTCCGGCCAGAGCAGTCCCGCGCCAGGTGCTGGACAAGTAATCATCCGACAGTCAGAGCCCCAGAGGTGCTCGGCTCTGACCCTGAACTGCGCTAAGATGGCGCCATCGTCTCCCTCCCGCGTCCACCATGGACAATGGGACAGCAGAAGGGCCCAGCGTGAGCCAGTCCAATCAACAACAAGTGTTTACCGTCACCCGCCTCAATAGCGCAGTACGCATGATACTGGAGCAGGATCTGGGGCTGGTGTGGCTGACCGGAGAACTCTCCAACCTGGCGATGCCAAGTTCGGGGCACTGGTACTTCTCCTTGAAGGACATCTCGGCCCAGGTACGCTGTGCCATGTTCAAGGGCAACAACCGCCGGGTGCCCTTCCGCCCACAAGATGGCATGCAGGTACTGGTACAGGCCCGGGTCTCCCTCTATGAGCCCCGTGGCGAATATCAGCTGATCATCGAATCCATGCAACCGGCCGGGGATGGCGCCCTGGCCTTGCGCTTCGAGGAGCTCAAACGCCGCCTCGCCGCAGAGGGTCTCTTTGATGCAGCCCGCAAACGTCCGCTCCCCACTAACCCCAAGGCGGTGGGCATCGTCACCTCGGCCACCGGGGCAGCCTTGCACGATATCCTCACCGTGCTGGGACGCCGCGCCCCCGCCCTGCCCATCTTCATCTATCCGACGCAGGTACAGGGCAACCTGGCCAGTGGCCAAATAGTGGCCGCCATCGAGTTGGCCAATCGTCGCGCCGAGGTGGACGTGCTGATCGTCGGCCGTGGTGGCGGCGCCCTGGAAGATCTCTGGTGTTTCAACGAGGAGCGGGTCGCCCGGGCCATTCATGGCTCAGCCATCCCGGTGGTGAGCGCCGTGGGTCACGAGGTCGATATCACCATCAGCGATCTGGTGGCGGACTTGCGTGCCCCCACCCCCTCCGCCGCCGCCGAATTGGTGGCGCCGGATCAGAGCGAGCGCATCAATCAGCTCAATCGCCTCACCCAGCGCCTGAGTCAAGCCATGGCGCGTCAGCAGACCCAGCATGTCCACCACTTCACCCTGCTCACCAAGCGGCTCGAACATCAAGACCCCAAACGCCGCCTCGAGCAACAGTCCCAGCGCCTCGATGAACTGGGTAACCGCTTGCAGCAATTGCTGCGTCAGCGCCTGCATCAGGGGGAGCGACGGCTCAATCAGCTCGCGCAACGGCTCCAAGCCCAGAGCCCAGAGCGACGTCTGGCACAGGGTCGGCGGCGCCATCAACTGGCAGAGGCGCGCTTGCATAGCCTGATGAGTAAACGCCATGAGCAAGCGGAGCATAAATTGGCCATGCTCAGTGCCCGCCTCGATGGGGTCAGCCCCCTCGCCACCCTGGGGCGCGGCTACTCCATCACTCGCAGCCAACGGGGTGAGGTGATAAGCCAGGCCAGCCAGGTCAGCGCCGGGCAATCCCTGATCACTACCCTGGCAGAGGGCAGCTTGCAGGTGCGGGTAGAAGAGGTGCACAACCGATAGCTAAAACGGGGGCGCTTCTCAGTGCCCCCTATTTATCCCCTCCTCTTTCATCGACGCAAACCTGTCACCGAGTGCCCCACGATCTCGACCGGGCGAACGGCCGCAGCGTTGGCGTGGGGGCCCCTCTCCCCCGCTCCCGCGAGGGGATTGAGCTGCAAGTACTCGAACAAGCCGGCCTGCAGATTGACGCTCCAAAAACGCCCCGCCAGGGTCAGCTCAAGCCGCTCCTCGGTCAGCGCGGCCAAGCCATGTTGCTGCCAGGCCTGAAAAAGCGGCAACAGCTGCCCTCGCAAGGGATCGGGCAAGAGGGCCAGGGCCAACCGGCCAGTGTCGAGGGCGCCGCGCAGCAGTGCATCCATGGCGGCATTGGGATTGCGCCCCATGACCATGCCAGGAGCCCGATGTCCATCGGCCAGCGCCTGATGCCAGGGCGCCAGATCCCGCCCATACATCAGGCCATGTCCGTGGACATTGCCCCCCGCCCCGGCCCCAAACGGCAAGATCTCGGCCCCCCTCTTGGCCATCTGGTTATATCGGCTCTGCTCCCTGTCACTGCGTCGCCAATGGCTGCAAGAGAGCCGCTGCCAGCCGCCCTGCTCCAGGGTGTGGGCGCCATAGGCATACATGCTGGCCCGCTGCTGACTGTCGGCCGCCCAGCCCGGTTTGCCCTTGGCCTCGGCCCGATCCAGATGGGTGCCCGCCATGGCAATAAGCTGGTAGAGATCCACTCCATGCACCCCGCTCGCCATCACATCCGCGATGTCCTGACGCCAGATGGCATCATCCTGATCGGGCAGACCGAAGATGAGATCCGCCACGATCACGGCCTCATCGTACCGGGTCAGTTCGGCAAGTCGCTCAAGCAGCCGCGCCCTGTCATCGATGCGGGCCGCCTGTTGGCGCACCTGGGTATCGAAACTCTGTACCCCAAACGAGAAGCGGTTGAACCCGCCCGCCAGCGCCGTGTGCCACTTAGGCTCATCGAATCCGTTCAGCCGCCCTTCCAGGGTCAGTTCTGCATCCTGCGTCAGGGGAAACCCCTGTATGGTCTCGGCCAATCGGGCCAGATCATCGACCGCCATGTCGGTCGGTGTTCCGCCTCCCACGTAGACGGCCGAGAAGGGTGCGCTCAGGGCGAACGGCGTCTTGGCAGCCTGCTGGAGATTGTCACAAAGGGCCGCCATATAACGGCTCATCCGCGCCGGATTGGCGCCATTTTCGAAGAAATTGCAGAAGCTGCAGCGCTTCTTGCAAAAGGGGACATGGATATAGAGGGCGCGCTCCTCGGCCTCCGTCGCGGTTTGCCACCAGGCCTGCCAATCCTTGTCATCCAGAGCCAAGGGCCTGGCGCCGCCCCGGCTAGCATGCGCAGATGTTTTGGCAGTGAACGCAAATTTAAGGGGGTCCGGGCTGGGCAGTCCGGTCATGGTGGGCGTCAGTATCATCGGCGGTGGGATCGGCTAGAAAGGATTGGATGCAAATGATAACTACTATCAACAATATGATAGCTTGCGCCAGATCAACTCCCCGACCAATAACAATACTTGGCTACCCGGGGTTAACGCCATTCATGGATCCAGTTAACAGAATCCTTACTAAAGCCAGGGTAATGTGTGCCGATAGAGTACCAAGCTTGGCGACTGGTCATGCGCGCCAAGTGGCAGACCCCTTCCCCGTATCTGGACTCGGCTACCCATGCAAAACCTCTCGCTCAACTGGAAAATCTTTCTCCCCCTCGCCCTGGTCATCGGTGCCAGTTTCGCCCTCAGCTTCGAGCTCTCCGCCTGGTTGCAGCGCGATCTTGCCCTGCGCCTGGCGGGCGAGAAGGTGGAGAGTACCGCCAACAGCTACATGGATCAGCTCAACGTCATGATGATGACCGGGGTCATCGCCAACCGCGCCATCGTGCAGAGCAAGATAATGAGCGAGGCCGGCATCACCGAGGCCCGCCTGATCCGCGCCCCTGCCGTCAGTTCGCTGTTTGGCCCAGGCCATCC
This sequence comes from Aeromonas sp. BIGb0445, assembly GCF_024809075.1. NCBI lineage: Bacteria > Pseudomonadati > Pseudomonadota > Gammaproteobacteria > Aeromonadales > Aeromonadaceae > Aeromonas > Aeromonas sp. BIGb0445. Next base: position 503,435 of record NZ_JANUES010000002.1, on the reverse strand, counting down.
GGATCAGCAGATAGTCGACGAGTGGGACAAGCGGGCCATCGAGCATGGGGAGATGCTGCTCGAGCAAAAAGGCAGCCAGCTCACCCTGATAAAACCCTTCAAGGCTTACCAGGAGTACCGCGGCACCCAGTGCCTCACCTGCCATCAGGTCGCCGAGGGGACCGTCATGGGGGCCGTGCGCATCAGCTATGACCTGAGCCATATCTTTGCCGAGATCCGCCACAACAACTGGCTGCTGAGCGGCTGCCTGGGGGCCGTGTTCAGCCTGGGGTTTGGGCTGCTGTGGTGGGTATTGCAGCGTTACGTCAAACGCCCCGTCTATCGGCTGCAGCGCACCATGATGCAGATGGCCAAGGAGCGGGATCTCTCCCTGCCCCTGGTCAATCACAGTCAGGATGAGCTGGGCCAGATGACTCGTGCGGTCAACGACATGGTGCAGGGCTTTCGCCACAGCCTGGCCGAGGTCGAGGGAGCCACGGCCGAGCTATATCGAGAGTCGAACCAGATCCGCCAGGTCGCGACCCAGACGGAGGGGTCGGCCCGGGTGCAGGAGCAGATGACCACCCAGGTCGCCACCGCGGTGAGCGAGCTGGCCGCCAGCTCCTATGAGGTCCGCGAACATGCTCGCCACAGCGCCGAGCTCTCGACCCTCACCAACGACGATGCCGCCAACACCAGCCGCCTCGCCCGGCACTCCATCACCGACATGGGCGAGATGTCCGCCGACATTGCCCGGGTCGACACGGTGATCCAGCAACTCGATAGCCGCTGCCTCGCCGTGGATGGGGTATTGGAGGTGATCAGGGGGATTGCCGATCAGACCAACTTGCTGGCCCTCAATGCGGCCATTGAGGCCGCCCGGGCCGGTGAACAGGGACGCGGCTTCGCCGTGGTGGCTGACGAAGTCAGGGCGCTCTCCAGCCGCAGCCGCACCGCCAGCCTGGAGATAGCCGGGATGATTGCCGCCCTGCAACAGGAAGCCCAGAGTGCCGTACAGGTCATTGGCGATGCCAGGCTCAAGGCGAATGACAGCATTCAGAAGACGGAAGCCACCCTGGCGGCAATGCAGACCATCATAGATCGCATCGCCAATATCAATGATCTCAATGCCCAGATGGCGCAGTCAGCCCAGGAGCAGGACAGAGTCTGTCAGGAGGTCGATGGCGCCGTGCACGAGATCCGCAGCACATCGAACGATACCCTGAGCCAGGCCCACAGCGCCAATCTCGCCAGCGAGCAGCTAGTCGCCCAGTGCCAGAAGCTCGAAGCCCTGCTCAACACCTACCGCTGGTGATGGGTTAAGCCGGGCCTGTGGTTTGCGCCACGGGCGAGGGACACAAAAAAAGCGCGACCTCGGTCGCGCTCTTCGTTGCAAGCCATCAAGAGGGGGATCAGCGTGCGTTGCGCGTCGCCACTGCCTCTGCCAGGGTGCGCAGCAGGCTTTCGGTATCGTCCCAACCGATGCAGGCATCGGTGATGCTCTGACCGAAGGTGAGCTGGCAGCCTTCCACCAGATCCTGGCGACCCTCCACCAGATGGCTCTCGACCATGACCCCGAATACGGCCTTGCTGCCGGCACGGATCTGGCCCGCCACATCCTCGGCCACCAGCATCTGATTCTTGTACTGCTTGCTGCTGTTGGCATGGCTGAAGTCGATCATCACCTTCTGGGGCAGACCCGCCTTGTCCAATCCCTTCACGACCTCATCCACATGGGCGGCGCTGTAGTTCGGTTCGCGGCCACCGCGCAAGATGATGTGGCAATCCGGGTTGCCGGCGGTGGAGACGATGGCGGAGTGGCCATATTTGGTCACCGACAGGAAGTGGTGTGGCGCACTGGCGGCACCGATGGCGTCGATGGCGACCTTGATGGTGCCGTCTGTGCCGTTCTTGAAGCCCACCGGGCAGGAGAGACCTGAGGCCAGCTCACGGTGCACCTGGGATTCGGTGGTGCGCGCCCCGATGGCGCCCCAGCTCATCAGATCCGCCACATATTGCGGGGTGATCATGTCGAGGAACTCGGAGGCGGTCGGCATGCCCAGATCGTTGAGCTCAAGCAGCAGCTTGCGACCGATGCGCAGGCCGTCGTTGATCTTGAAACTGTTGTCCAGGTGAGGATCGTTGATCAGTCCCTTCCAGCCCACTGTGGTGCGCGGCTTCTCGAAGTAGACCCGCATCACGATTTCCAGCTGATCCTGGTACTTGTCACGCAGGGTCTTGAGGCGCTTGCCGTATTCGATGGCGGCGACCGGATCATGGATGGAGCAAGGACCAATCACCACCAGCAGGCGCTGATCGTCGCCGGTCAGGATGTTGTGGATCCCCTGGCGGGACTCAAATACGGTAGAGACGGCCGCCTCGGTCGCCGGAAACTTCTCAAGCACCGCAACCGGGGGCAATAACTCTTTGATTTCACTGATACGAACGTCGTCGGTTTGATGCTGCATACTTCGGCTTCCTGCTTGGCTAGACATATTACTTGCACCAATCTAGCCCGAGCGGGGCCAGGGTGTAAATAGAAAATTACATCGCATAATAAAATATCTTCAAGCAGATCATTGCATGTTACTGAAATGATGCTAGCCAATCGTTCCCGGTGTGCCCAGCCCATGAAAAAGGCCCGCAAGATGCGGGCCTTTGCTCAAGGTGCCAGGGGCGACAGGCCGCCCGTCAAACCACCTGGCTGATGCTGGCGAGCTTCTCGAAGTAATCGGGGAAGGTCTTGGAGGTGCAACCCGGATCATTGATGGTCACCGCCGTATCTGACAGCGCCACCAGGGAGAAGCACATGGCGATGCGATGATCGTTGTAGGTATCGATGGCCGCATGCTGCAACTGGGCAGCCGGGGTCACTGTGATGAAGTCGTGCCCCTCCTCCACCTCGACGCCCAGCTTGCGCAGCTCGGTCGCCATGGCAAACAGACGATCCGTCTCCTTCACCCGCCAGTTGTAGATGTTGCGGATGGAGGTGGGCCCCTTCGCAAACAGTGCCGTGGTGGCGATGGTCATGGCCGCATCCGGGATCTGGTTCATGTCCATGTCGATGCCATGCAGCGGCGCCTGCTCGGCTTCGATGAAATCGTCGCCCCAGGTGATGCGCGCGCCCATCTTCTCCAGCACGTCGGCAAAGTGGATATCACCCTGAATGCTGTGCTTGCCGATACCGGTGACGCGCACCTTGCCCTTGATGGCGCCCGCGGCCAGGAAGTAGGAGGCGCTGGAGGCATCCCCTTCCACCAGGAAGTCACCCGGGCTGACATAGCTCTGGTTGCCCTTGATGTAGAAGGTCTGATAGTTGTCGTGCTCAATCACCACACCGAACTGCTTCATGATGTGCAGGGTGATGTCGATGTAGGGTTTGGAGACCAGCTCGCCCTTGATGTGAATGCGGGTATCACCGGCGGCCATGGGCGCCGCCATCAGGAAGGCGGTCAGGAACTGGCTGGAGACGGAGCCATCTATGTGAACATCCCCGCCCCACAGGCCCTTGGCATCGATGGCGAGCGGCGGGAAGCCATCGCGCTTGAGGTATTGCACATGGGCACCGGCCTCGCGCAGGGCGTCAACCAGATGGCCGATGGGGCGCTCTTCCATGCGCGGCTCGCCGGTCAGCATGTATTCGCCTGACCCCAGGCACAGCGCCGCGCACAGCGGTCGCATGGCGGTACCGGCGTTGCCGAGAAAGAGCGTGACAGGGTCGCTCACCGCGAAGCTGCGGCCCAAACCTTGCACTTCGCACTCCGTCTTGTCGGCGGATAGCTTGTATTTGACGCCGAGCTGGCCGAGGGCCGCCAGCATGTGGCGAATGTCATCGCTGTCGAGCAGGTTGGTGAGACGGGTGGTGCCCCGTGCCAGGGCTGCCAGCAGCAGGGCTCGATTAGAGACGCTCTTGGAGCCGGGTAAGTTCACGACCCCTTCGACACGGGCGATAGGTTCCAAACGCAACGAATTCATAGCCTTCCTGTACTGATATCAAAAAACACCTGCCCGGACGTTATCAGCCAAGGGGAAGGAGGGCAAGGCTCTTGCTTTCGCCCTGCCATCCCCTGGCGCGCAGGGTGGGTGTCAAAGTGAAACGAGACGGCGCCCCGAGGAGCGCCGTTGCATGAAACTGGCGGTAACAACTGAGTGCGCGGTGGGGCCGCAGGGGCAAGCTGCGGCCTCTGCGGCTCAACCGTGCTGCTTGGCGAAGCGCTCCATGAAGCTGACCAGCGCCTCGACCCCGGCCAGCGGCATGGCGTTATAGAGGCTGGCCCGCATGCCGCCGACGATGCGATGTCCCTTGAGCGCCAGCAAGCCTGCGGCTTCGGATTCGGCAAGGAACAGCTTGTCCAGGGCATCATCCTTGAGCTGGAAGGGCACGTTCATGCGCGAACGGCAGGCAACATCCACCTGGTTGGCGTAGAAGCTGGAGTCATCGATATAGCCATAGAGCAGCTCGGCCTTGGCGCGGTTGCGCGCCTCTATTTCGCCTAGGCCACCCTGATCTTTGAGCCACTCGAACACCAGGGCGGCCAGATACCAGGCGTAGGTGGGCGGGGTGTTGAACATGGAGTCATGCTTGGCGGTCAGGGCATAGTCAAACACCGCGGGTACGTCCGCCCGGGCCTGGGTCAGCAGATCGTCACGGACGATGGCGATGGCCAGACCGGAGGGGCCGATGTTCTTCTGGGCACCGGCATAGATGACCCCGAAGCGGCTGATATCGAGGGAGCGAGACAGTATGGTGGAGGAGAGATCCGCCACCAGCGGCACCGAACCTGTGGCCGGAATGTCAAACATCTCTATGCCATCAATGGTTTCGTTCGGGCAGTAATGGACATAGGCGGCATCGCTGCGAAACGCCGGGGTCGGCAGCAGCTGGCTGACGCCTTGCGCCGTCTTGGCCACACCGGCGTGGGTGAGGATGTCGCCATACTTGTGCGCCTCATCCACGGCACTCTGGGCCCAGACACCGGTCAGCAGATAGTCGGCCTTCTTGTTGGCACCGCCGAGCAGGTTCATGGGCACCGCAGAGAACTGACCGCGACCGCCGCCATGCATGAACAGCACCTTGTAGTTGGCCGGGATGGCGAGCAGTTCGCGCAAGTCGGCCTCGGCCTTCTCGGCAACCGCCATGAAGGGCTTGCCACGATGGGAGAGCTCCATGACAGAGGCACCCAATCCCTGGAAATTACAAAATTCGCGCTGGGCGCGTTCCATGACTTCGACCGGCAACATGGCGGGGCCGGCGCAGAAGTTGTAAACCTGTTTGCTCATGACACTTTCCGTGAGGTGGTAAAGAGTGAAGGACTTCCCCGTTTTTACACGAAACCGCGCCCCTTCGGCAAAGGATTTTTGGGAGCTGGCTCAAGGTTTTGCCCCCCTGCCCTTGCCGATCTCAATACCAGATATCAAGCGGCTGCCGCCTCAGGGTCGGGGCACAGAGCGAGCAGCCAGCCTTAAGGGGCCCTGACACAGACCCCGCCGAGGCGGGGTCTGTGGTTGGGAGAACGCGCTGTTCAAGGGATGAAGCCGGCGCGTCGCCCCAGGCTCACAGCTTGGCGGTCAGCTCGGGCAACAGGGTGAACAAGTCCCCCACCAGGCCGTAGTCGGCGATCTGGAAGATGGGCGCCTCGCCATCCTTGTTGATGGCCACTATCACCTTTGACTCCTTCATGCCCGCCAGATGCTGGATGGCACCCGAGATGCCGACGGCGATGTAGAGCTCGGGGGCCACCACCTTGCCGGTCTGGCCCACCTGCAGATCATTGCCGACAAAACCCGCATCCACGGCGGCGCGCGAGGCCCCCACCGCCCCGCCCAGCTTGTCCGCCAGGGCCTCTATCAGGGCAAACTGCTCTTTCGAGCCGAGCGCCCTGCCCCCGGAGACCACCACCCGGGCGCTGCCGAGTTCGGGACGGCCAGACACCACGGCCTGGCGGGAGATCAAGCGGGTGCGCGTGGCGATGGCAAGAGGCGGCAGGGCCTCAACCGGCGCGCTCGCCTCTCCCGTCGCCGCCATGGGGAAACTGCTGGCGCGCAGGGTCATCAGCTTGATGGGGGCATGGCTCTGCACCCTGGCGATGGCGTTGCCCGCATAGATGGGGCGCAAGAAGCTGTCATCTCCCTCGATGGCGATGACTTCGGAGAGCATCTCGACACCGAGCCGCGCCGCCATGCGGGGCAACAGATCCTTGGCCGCCGTGCCCGATGCCATCAACACATGGTGGTAATCCCGGGCCAGGGTCGCGAGGGGGCTGTCCAGGCCATCGCACCAGTCACAGCCAAGCTCGGCCAGCAATACCCGGGTCACCCCTTGCAGGCGGGCAGCCTCCGTGGCCGCCTGGGTGAGTTTATCCCCAAGCAGCAACAGATGGATGTCGCCCGGCAGGGCCTGCGCGCCCCCCACCAGCTGGATCGTGCTGGCAGCCAGGGGGCCCTCTGCTTGCTGCGCAATGATCAATATGTTCATGGCAGTACCTTCGCCTCATGTTTGAGTTTGTCGATAAGCTCATCCACAGAGCCAACCCGTACCCCGCCGCTGCGCACCGGGGGCGCCATGACCCCCAACTGCCGGTTATGACCGAGCGGATGGATGCCCAGGGTGGCAAAGGGTTCCGTCTCAAGGGGCTTGCGTTTCGCCTTCATGATGTTGGGCAAGGAGGCAAAGCGCGGTTCGTTGAGGCGCAAGTCCACGGTCACCACCGCCGGCAGCGCCATCCCCCATGTCTCCAAGCCGCCATCCACCTCCCGGGTCACCCAGATCTCGTCTCCCTTGCATTCGATGGCCGAAGCAAACGTGGCCAGGGGCCAGTCGCACAGCGCCGCCAGCATCTGGCCGACCTGGTTGTTGTCAGAGTCGATGGACTGCTTGCCGAGCAGCACCAGATCCGGCTGCTCACGCTCGCAGATGACTTGCAGGGCCCGGGCCACGGTCAGGGGATCCAGCCGTTCATCGCTACCATCGGGGGTGACGAAATGCAGGGCGCGATCCGCCCCCAGTGCCAGGGCATGGCGCAACTGTTCACTTGCCGCAGCAGGTCCCAGGGTCACCACCACCAATTCGCTGGCAAGGCCCGCTTCGCGCAACCTGACCCCCTGCTCGACCGCTATCTCGCAAAACGGGTTGATGCCCATCTTGACGTTGGCCAGCTCCACGTCGGAGCCATCACCCTTGACCCGGATCTTGACGTTGTAGTCAACGACCCGTTTGACTGCGACCAGCAGCTTCATTCGGCCACTCCTCATCCTGTTGCTCGGTAGGCTCGCGCCGCTACCATCCATGAATAATTCCATAACGAGAGTTTACAGCTAGGTTTACGTTTACGTAAACTAACACCACCCTAGGCCAAGTCGAGCACGGAGGCAAGATGGAACGAGAAGCAATGGAATACGATGTGGTCATCGTTGGGGGCGGTCCTGCGGGGCTCAGTGCCGCCATCGCCCTCAAGCAGCGGGCGCCCGATTGCAGCGTCTGTCTGCTGGAGAAAGGGGCCGAGATTGGGGCTCATCTGCTCTCTGGAGCCCTGCTCGATCCCCGCGCCCTGCAAGAGCTGCTGCCAGCGCGCTGGCAGGAGGCACCGCTCGGCACCCAGGTCAGCGACGATCAGCTCTGGCTGCTGCAAAGTGACAGCCGTGCCAGTCGCTTGCCCCATTGGGCCCTCCCCCCCAGCATGAGTAATCAGGGTTGTCACATCATCAGTCTGGGTACTCTCTGCCGTTGGCTCGCCAGGGAGGCCGAGTCTCTTGGGGTCGAGATCTATCCGGGGTTTGCCGCCAGCGAGCTCATCATCGAAGAGGGGGTGGTCAAGGGGGTGCTGACCGGCGATCTGGGTCTGGACAAGGCAGGTCGGCCCAAGGGGGATCATGTGCCGGGCATGGCACTGCTGGGGCGCTATACCCTGTTTGCCGAGGGGGCCCGTGGCCACCTTGGCAAGCAGCTGATCAACGCATTCGGGCTGGAAAATCATACCCAGCCGCAACACTATGCCATCGGCTTCAAGGAGCTGTGGCAGGTGCCCCCGGCTCAATCCCGGCCCGGACAGGTGCTGCATGGCAGTGGCTGGCCACTCGGTGGTCAAGGGAGCGAGAGCCGCAGCCATGGCGGCTTCTACCTCTATCATCTGGCGGACAATCAGGTCTCGGTCGGGCTCATTGTCGATCTCAACTACCAGAATCCCTGGCTCAGCCCCTTCGACGAGTTTCAGCGTCTGAAACATCACCCTCTGCTCAAACAGACCCTCCAGGGGGGAGAGCGCATCAGCTATGGTGCCCGCGCCATCACCAAGGGTGGCTGGCACTCCCTGCCGCGCATGCACTTTCCCGGTGGTCTGCTGCTCGGCTGCGACGCCGGCACCCTGGATTTTTCCCGCATCAAGGGGATTCACACCGCCATGAAGAGTGGTCTGCTGGCCGCCGACGCCCTGCTGCCCCATCTGGGTCAAGGAGAGCCAGGGGGGCGGGATATCGCCGACTATGGCGAGGCCCTGGCGGCCAGCTGGCTTGGCGCGGATCTGAAGGGGGCCCGCAACTTCGGCGCCGCCTTGCACGGCGCAGGTCCCTGGCTCGGTGGCGCCTTCAATTGGCTGGAGCAGCGGTTATTCAAGGGGCGATCCCCGTTGCAATGGCTGGACAAGGGTGACGATTACCGCGCCCTCAAGGCGGCCAATCGCTGCCAACCCGTTTCCTACCCAAAACCGGACGGGGTGCTCAGCTTTGACAAGCTCTCATCCGTCTATCTGGCCAACACCAGTCACGATGAAGATCAGCCTTGTCACCTGCGATTGCAGGATGCGCGCATCCCGGTCGAGGTCAATCTGCCCACCTGGGCCGAGCCCGCGCTGCGATACTGCCCGGCCGGAGTGTTCGAGCTGGTGACGGTGGATGAACAACCCCATCTGCAGATAAACAGCGCCAACTGCATCCACTGCAAGACCTGTGATATCAAGGATCCTAGCCAAAACATCATCTGGACTCCCCCTCAGGGTGGCTCTGGACCCAACTACCCCAATATGTGATCCGACCAGGGGTGTTTTCTGGACAAACGGGATGAATATCAGCTGAATAAGCCCTGACAATGACGGCGAGCGCCTGTATAGTTCGCCGCAGTCAGGTTGCCCATCGGCCCCGCTATGCTTCATACGATCCCCTTCTTGGGATCGAAGCCGCATGAACCTGTTCAACCATCCCTGATAACCCAAGACTTTAAGGGGGACAGATGATCACCGCCTACATCCTCAATAACAAGGTGCTCGACATCGTCACGCTCGGCCCTGACGATATCCTGCCCGACAACACCGTCTGGCTCGATGCCTACAAGCCTGACGCGGCGGAGCGAGAATGGTTGACGGGACTCTTTCTGGAAGAGGTCCCCGACAAAGAGGAGCTCGATGACATCGAGGCTTCTGCTCGTTTCTACTGGGACACGGATGGTTTGCATATCCACTCCCTGTTTCCCCAGCGGATCGGCCGTGACACCAAGGGTGTCCATGTCTCCTTTACCCTGCGCAACAATCTGCTGATCAGCATCCGCGAGGACGATATCGGCCTGGTACGGCTGATGCGCCACTATATGCGCCAGGACAGACTGGAGGTGGAAGATGCCCTGGATGTCCTGCTTGAGGTGCAGAACCTCAAGGTCGAATACCTCTCCGATCTCATCGAAGATGGCTACAAGACCCTGGAAAATACCGCCGATCAGATCTTCGAGCCCGATCAGATCAACGCCATGCTCAAGGAGCTGATGGCCCAGGAAGAGGCCAATGGCCAGATCCGCCTCTCCCTGCACGATACCCGGCGTGCCCTGCGCTTCTTGAAGCGCAGCCTGCGCCAGAAGATGACCAATGAGCAGAACAAGTGGATCGACGAGATGTTGCACGACGTGGAGTCTCTGCTGCCCCACACCCAGTTCCTGTTCGACAAGATCAACTTCCAGCTCGAGGCCGCCATGGGGGTGACCAATCTGGAGCAGAACAAGGTGATCAAGATCTTCTCGGTTGCCGCGGTCATCTTCCTGCCACCGACCCTGATCGCCAGTATCTACGGCATGAACTTCGGCCGCATGCCGGAACTGCAGTGGGAATATGGCTATCAAATGTCCCTGGTGCTGATGGTGATGTCGTCCCTCGGCACCGGGCTCTTCTTCAAACGCAAAGGCTGGCTGTAGCGCGCGCCGAACAGGGCGCTATGGTACGAGGGGGCCCAGGGCCCCCTTGGTGTTGATGGACGCCCCTGGCCGCTATCCCCCGGGCTTTTTCACTTTCTCCTCTTGCAAGCCGGGTCTCAGCCCCCATATCTGTTGCATCATTTATCCATTGCGGCCTTCTCCTCCTCCATGACTCTCTATCCCGAACACCGTTACGATGATCACGGTCAGTTGCGCCCGCCGCTCTGGTTCTGGCCCATCAGCCTGCTGCTGACCCGCTCCGTCTGGTTGTTCGTGATGGCCGGCGCCAGCCGTCAGGGGGGAAGTGACATCCTGGCCCTGCTCTACCCGGAGCGCTGGAGCCTCTATGTGAGCCTGCTCACCGATCTGCCCGCGCTCCTGGCCCTGCTGGCCTGTGGCGGCACCTTTGCCAATCCCCAGGGATGGCGCGCTCGCCTGCGGCGCTTGAGTCCCAGCCTGCTGCTCAGTTCGGCCCTGACCGGGCTCATCATCCAATGCCATGCCCTGGTGAGCCTGGGTTGGCAATTTAGCTGGGCCAACGCCCTGGTGCTGATCGCCAGCCTCTGGTGCCTCTGGTATCTGCTCAAGAGTCGTCAACTGCGCGAGTACGCGGCGGACAAGCCCCATATAGCCAATGACTGAGAGCGCGCCATCGAGTCAGGACAGCGGCCTGATCAGCCCCGACAGGACAGATCAGCATAGGGTTGCCCGCCCAGGCGGGTGAGACTAGTTGACCGGCGTCACCCGGATGGCGAGGGTCTGCTGCTGGTTCTCCTGGCGGATCTCAACCCCCGAGGTCGTCCCTATCCCCGTCCCCTGACGCTGCTGGCTGTTGGCCAACCCTCCCACCTCCACCCACTGCCCAGGGGCGACATTCAGCTCCGTATCGCTCTGTCCCTGCTCCGGCAATCCCTGACGCAAACTGGTCTGCTCGCTGGAGAGCCGGATCAGCACGTTGTCACCGACCAGGGTCGCGCTGGCATAGAGGCCATTGACGATGGGCAGCAGCGCCGTGACCTTGCCCCCGCGCCAGCGATAGAGGCTGACCGGCTGATAACTGCCCATCTGCAACAGCACGGGTCGCCCCGACAGACCGCGAACCTGCCAGGCTTGCTGGCCCTGTTCACTGCCTTGCTCCAAGGCGCCTCCCCCCTGCCAATCACCACTGCGACCCTGTCTGGCCCCCAGGGCCGTCCCCTGACTATCGCGCTGCTGGGAGACCCGCCACTCGATGAGCAGCATCTGCGGTGGCTGGTTGAGGCGCGTCACCAGCTGCTCCGCCTCCGCGAGCTGCTCTGGGGTGCCGCTGAGCACCAGCTGGTTACCCATGGCACTCACCCCGAGACTCGGATTGAGCTCACGCAAGGTGTGTATCAACCCCTCCGGCTCAAAGACGGTGATCACCTTCACCTCCCCCCGTACCGGGGCGACTACCAGCACCGCCAGTGACATGGTCAACCAGAGGCTCACTCGCACGTGGCAACGTCTCTGCATAGGGCTCTCCTGCCGTGATGAACGTGATCATAGGCTCACCCCTGAGGGACGCTGTTGCCAATGATGGGATGAAAAAAACCGCCGAGATGCGGCGGTTTCAGCATGACTCAACTCAGCATCTGGCGACAAGCCAGGATGCCCGCGCGATCAGAGCCAGGGAGCGGCAGTGGGCCCCTGTCTGAGGCCCAGCTTCCAGACCCGGCCAAAATGCTTGTAGTGACCGGCGGCCACCCCGGCCTTCTCCCCCATGCCATGGTAGAGATCCAGGTGCCCCTTCTTGACCGCCCCCCCCACGTCCAGCGCAATCAGCAGGCGCAGCTGATGCTTGCCGGTCCAGTTGCCCTCTGTATCCAGCAGCGGCACTTCCGCCAGTATGGGCGTGCCCATCGGCAGCAGGGTCTTGTCGGCCGCCACCGCCGCCATGGGCAACAGCGGAATGCCTGCCGCCCCGACCACATCATTGGTGGGGCGCCGTTCGAAGAAGACATAGGAGGGGTTCTGCTCCACCAGCTCCATGACCCCGGCCTCCGGCTGGGCATTGGCCCAATCTTTGATGGCCTTGAGGGACATCTGCGCCTTGGGCACTTCGCCCCGATCGATCAACACCCGACCGATGCTGACGTAGCCGTGACCATTCTTGCCGCTGTAGCCCAGATATTGCAGGCGATCATCGTCCCCGTAGTGCACGAAGCCAGACCCCTGCACATCCATCAGGAAGTTGTCGATGAGGGATTTGCTGTAGCCCAGCTCCAGCCCACGGTTGGCCAGCGCCCCCTGATGGATCTGGGCCCGGCTCGGGCAGCGTCCGGCGCAGTTGGGCATGGCGTAGATGGGGTATTTGAACTCACTGTCCGGCCGGTGGCGCACTTCCAGTACCGGAGAATAGTAGCCGGTGAACAGCACATTCCCCTGTCGATCGGCGCCGCCAAGCTGGGCCAGGCTGATGCCGTACTGGGTGATCAGGGCCGGGTTGCCACCCTGCGCGACCCAGCGGGAGAGCTGGCGATAGAGCTCGCCGTAACGGCGGGTCATCTTGCCGGAGCGCTCCAGCACCAACCGGCTCTGGGGGCCGAACTTGCTGAAATCCGACCCCTGCTGGCTGTTGACGCGCTCCACCCGCACCAGATCATCTGGCAGGGTACCATCCAGATACTGCTTGCCCAGATTTTCTGGCACCTCGCAGTTCAGAAAGCATCTGGCTTCGGACTTCTTCTGGGGCACCTTGGCAGGTTCAGGGTTGCCCGCACAACCGGCCAACCCAACCACAGCGGCAGTCAGCCAGTACGCGTGTTTTTTCATATATCCTCATCTAACCGAAAAACGCTAACACCATGAAAATGGTGATGAATGCAACCAAAGGCCGCGACGGATACCAGCTTGGCTCCGCCTCTCGCCCACAGCCGCCGCGCTGCCATGTCCGCAGCGCATCAGCAGGCGGCGCTATCATACAAAAACAAAGGCCCTGTTGGCCCCTTAAATTAAACAATACCGCTGATTGATCCAACTGCCAGGGTGCAATGAGGGCGACCGGCAATCGGATGACCTGATGACCCGGTGACAGCAAGATGGAGTGATCGGGTGTACGCAAGTGCCTGGCCATATGGTGGTGACGACAGCCGCCCCCTTGATCTCCCCCTCGATTGGCCCTCAGCAAATGAGCAAACACCGCCTCTGCCGGCGCACAGGGATTTTTCCAAAGGCCCATCATTTGGGTTATAACAGAGGGACAAGGTGTGCGAGGTCATGGATGGAACAGCTCGAGATCTTCCCCCTGCAGAGCCCCTGTATCGGGGTCTGTCAGGCAAACAACAAGGGCTATTGCAAGGGATGCTTTCGCAGCAGGGAAGAGCGTTTCAACTGGCTGACCATGAGTCCGGATCAACAGCAGGATGTGATGCGGCTGTGCCGGGCACGCAAGGCCCGGGTCCTGGCTGCCCTGCGCAAAGCTCAGGAGCCAGAGCAAGCGCCGCAGCAACAAGGCTGGGACTTCTGACCCGAGGCTGCTGCGCAGTGGCGACATCCGTCGCTCTCCATGAGGGCTTCTCTCCCCTCAAATAGACAAGGCGGCCCCAGGGCCGCCTTGTTTATCACGCATCGTTACCGCGGGTGCGGCCGAGCTCTGGGGATCATGCCGTGGCCAAGCTGGCCGGTGCCTCGGTACGCTTGAGCATGGCGTAACTCACCCCGGTCAGCAGGGAACCCGCGGTGATGGCCACAATGTAGAGCCACACATGGCTGATGGCATTGGGGATGAAGAGCACGAACAGGCCACCGTGGGGCGCCACCAGCTCACAGGCAAACAGCATGGAGAGGGCACCGGTCAGGGCACCGCCCACCATGCAGGCCGGGATGACCCGCATCGGATCCTTGGCCGCAAAGGGGATGGCCCCCTCGGAGATGAAGCACAGCCCCAATACGAAGGAGGCCTTGCCCGCTTCCTGTTCGGTCTTGATGAACTTCTTGCTGGCCAGGAAGGTGGCAATCCCCATCCCCAGCGCAGGCACCATGCCCGCCGCCATCACCGCCGCCATGGGGGCATAGGTCTTGGAGGCCAGCAGGCCGACCCCGAAGGCGTAGGCCGCCTTGTTGACCGGGCCGCCCATGTCGAAGCACATCATGGCACCTATGATGACCCCCAGCAGCACGGCATTGGCCGAGCCCATGTTATTGAGGAAGGTGGTCATGGCATTCATGATGTCGGCCACCGGGCCGCCAACCACATAGATCATCACCAGACCGGTAAACAGGCTCGCCACCAGGGGAATGATGAGGATGGGTTTGAGCGCCTCCAGAGTCACCGGCAGACGCACCTTGTCACTCAGGAACTTGGCGCAGTAACCGGCCAGGAAACCGGCGACGATGCCGCCGAGGAAGCCGGCGCCCAGGGAGCTGGCCAGCATACCGCCTATCATGCCAGGTGCCAGACCGGGACGATCGGCGATGGAGTAAGCGATATAGCCCGCCAGCACCGGGATCATCAGGGCAAAGGCCGAGGCGCCGCCTATCTTCATCAGCGCCGCCGCCAGGGTGCCCTCCTCCTTGAACGCTTCAATCCCGAAGATGAAGGAGATGGCGATGATAAGCCCCCCTGCCACCACCATGGGCAGCATGAAGGAGACCCCGGTCAGCAGATGCTTGTAGGGACCGGCCTTATCCTCCTTCTTGACCACTGCACCGCCGCTGTGGCGATACGGCTTGGCCTGCTGCCACGCCTTGTCCAGCTCAGCTTTGGTCTTCTTGAGGGCAGCCCCTGTGCTGGTGTGATAGAGCGGCTTGCCATCGAAGCGGGCCATGTCCACCTCGATGTCGGTGGCGAGGAACACCAGATCGGCAGCGGCTATCTCATCGGCTGTCAGGGCATTTTGCGCACCGACCGAGCCTTGGGTCTCGACCCGGATCTCATAACCGAGTTGTTTGGCGGTATTCTCCAGGGCCTCGGCGGACATAAAGGTATGGGCCACCCCGGTCGGGCAGGCGGTGACGGCAACGATGCGTTTGCCCGCACTGGCTGACGCAGGCGCAACCGCAGCCACTGCACTCGCCACATGGTGATAGGGCTCGGCACGCTCGCGGGCAGCCTCCAGCACGGCGGCGGGATCTTGCAATGCGGCATCCATCTCGGCCCGATAGAGTCGCTTGCCCTCATAGGCGGACAAGTCCACCGGTGCGCTGGCCGCGACGATGACCAGATCGGCCTCGGCAATCTGGGCCGCCGTCGGCGCGCTGTGCGCCGCTATGGTGGAGTGGATGTCACCGACCAGCGTCCAACCGGCCTGTTCTGCCTGTTGGGTGAGTCGTTTGGCGACGAGGAAGCTGGTGGCGATGCCCGCCGGGCAGGCCGTTACCAAGATAGCTTTCATTGGGCATCTCCTGTGGGTGTGTGGTGTGTCGCGTCCTGGGAAGCTGCCTGCCGATCATCCATGGCGGTGTCGTCATCCAGTCGCGTGATGGTTATTTGTTCAAGAAGTGGGGTCAGTTGCTGTTGATCCGCAAAACCGACCGCAACCTGGCTCACCGCCAGGGCCGAGACGGCGGTGGCCAGACCCAGGGTCTGCGCCATGGGCCAGCCCAGGCTCATACCATGGGCAAGGCCTGCTACGAGGGAGTCTCCGGCACCGACTGTGCTGACCACCGGCATCCGTGGCGGCTTGGCCTGCCAGGTTTCAGCTTCGCCAAACCAGATCACCCCTTCGGCGCCATTGGAGATCACCACCTGGCTCACCCCTTGCGCCTGCAAGGCGCGGGCGCACTCGGCCTGCTCAGTGAGGGTGCGAATGGGTCGTCCCGCCCACTGACTGAGCTCCTCCAGATTGGGTTTGATCAGGGTGGGGCCTGCGCTGATCCCGGCGCTCAGGGCTGCGCCGCTGCAGTCGAAGATGACCCGCTTGCCACGCAGCTTGAGGGCGGTAATGAGGTGGGCGACGTGCGCTGTCTCGACGCCCTTGGGCAAACTGCCCGCCAGTACAAACCAGTCAGCCTTTTCGGCCAGCTCATCCAGCAGGAGATCGAGGGTCGCGATGGCCTCGGGGGCGATATCGAGCCCCGGCAAGTTGAGATCCGTGACCCGACCCGAGCGCTCGGAGACCTTGACGTTGATGCGGGTGCTGCCCGGGACCCGCACGAAATGATCTTCCAGCCCCTTCTGGGCAAACAGGTCGACGAAGGCTTGCTGATTATCGGCGCCGAGCCAGCCGGTGAGGGCCACCTCGCGGCCCAGATCCTTGAGCACCATGGCGACGTTGATGCCCTTGCCTGCCGCACGCAGGGAGGCGTCACGCACCAGATTCACTTCGCCAGCCTGCAGCTGGTCGAGGGAGGCGGTGAGATCCAGCGCCGGATTGAGGGTGATGGTGACGATGTTCATCAGTGCGCCCCCTCCCCCAGCCCGGCCTTGATCGCCTCGCCGATGCCACGCAGGGCCGCTTCGGCGTCAGCCCCTTCGGCGCGAAACTCGAGTCGGTGACCGCACTTAACCCCCAGACCGATCACTTTCATCAGGCTCTTGGCGGACACGGCCTCACCGCTGCCATCCAGGTTGGCGACCCGGATATCGGCACCATACTCCTTGGCGACCTTGACCAGCATGGCGCCGGGACGAGCATGGAGGCCATGGGGGTTGATGATGGTGAAGGTGTCTGCCAATCCCTTGGCTGGCCCGTTTTGCAGCAGCGCCAGCCCTTCGCTTCCCGCCAGGGCATCGAGTTGACCGGCCGCGGCCAGGGCCGCCAGGTTGTCGAGCTGGGTCAGGTGAGACTCATCCTTGCCGCACAGCAGCAGCAGGGCTTTCACTTGTGCATCCTGATGGCTGATAGCATGACTCGGCGTGGCCAGCACCCAGCCAGACAGCTGCGCCCTGGCACTGGCCAGCCAGATCCCTTGCCCCAGGGCCCTTGGCTGGCTCGCCATCAGAGCCGTCACCATCTCGGCGCCACCCCAACCGGCGGACTTGGCGCGGGCGGCGGCGCCCAGCAGCAGCTGGTCGGCATCATCGGCAGGGAAATCGGCGAGGGTCAGGAATTGCACCTCGGCCGGTGCGCTCGCCCCCGTCAGTATGTCGATGATGGTGGCGGCATCCTTGGCATCTTTGAGGGCCAGGGCGGCCTGCTCGTCCCCCAGTACATGGGTAAGCTGGCGCAAGATGCCGAGGTGCTCATCGGACTTGGCGGCGATGCCAATGGCCACATAGGCGACCTGGCCCTGATCCCATTCAATACCTGCCGGGAACTGGGCCACCATGACCCCGGTCTGCTTCACCAAATGTCGCGTCTCTGTTGTGCCGTGGGGAATGGCGATGCCGCTGCCAAGGTAGGTGGCGTGCTGGGCTTCACGGGCCAGCATGCCGGCCACATAGCCCGCCTCGACCAGGTCGGCCTGGGTCAGTCGCTCGGCCAGCAGCGCGATGGCCTCCTCCTTGCTAGCGGCGGTCTGGTTCAACAGGATCTGTTCTTGCGCCAACTTCAACATACTCTCTCTCCATCCGCTGAGGCGGCCGAGGCGGCCACCTGGATTGCGCTCAATGATAAGGCTCTGTGATAAGGCTCTGTGATAAGGGTCGGTTGACCCCCGCTTGCCCTGCTCACAATAGACCGGATCGCATCCCACTGGGGGATTTGTCCTCTGTTTGCCTTTGCTTACTGACAAGCTGAATCGTTTCACTTACACTCAGACTGAATCGTTTCAGCTATTTGATCAAGTCCCCGCACTTCACCTTGTTCAATGATATGATCCGGCGCACACTTTTCGGGTCGGAACAGGGTAAGGAGGGCGGGATATTGTTGCCAGAGAGAGCCAAACAAGACAGGGCCAACAAGATGAAACTGGATGAAGTGGCCGCCCTCGCCGGTGTCTCGCGCACCACGGCCAGCTATGTGATCAACGGCAAGGCCGATCAACACCGTATCAGTCAGGCGACCCGTGACAAGGTGATGGCCGTGGTCGAGGCCCATAACTATCGACCCGACAGCCGCGCCGCCTCCTTGCGCGGCGGCCAGACCCGCACCCTGGGTTTCATCCTGCCGGATCTGGAGAACGCCAGTTATGCCAAGCTGGCCAAGCGGCTCGAGCAGGGCGCCCGCGCCCGGGGTTACCAGTTGCTTATCGTCTGTTCGGAAGATGAGCCCGACACCGAAAAGGCGTTGTGCGACATGCTGATCAGCCGTCATGTGGATGCCTTGCTGGTGGCGAGCTGCCTGTCACCGGACGATCCCTGGTATCAGACCAAGCAGGGGAGCGGCACCCAGATCATTGCCATCGACCGGACCATGGCGCCGGGGCGCTTCATCAGCGTCGCCAGCGAGAACCGCAAGGCATGCGAGGAGCTGACCGCCTCCCTGCTGCACCCGGGGCTCGCCCATATCGCCTTGATCACTGCACTGCCAGGGTTGACGATCAGCCAGGAGCGGCGGCTCGGCTTCTTGCAAGCCCTGGAGGGGTGCAACGCCGAGCGTCATCTGTGCGAGGGGCAGCATTTCTCCCGCGCCGAAGGCTATCGGCTGATCAGCGCCCTGCATCATAAACTGGGCGCCCTGCCCCCGGCCCTGGTGACCACCTCCTACATCTTGATGGAAGGGGTGCTCGATTACCTGATAGAGCAAGAGGCGAACATGAGCCAGCTGGCCATGGCTACTTTCGGCGATGATCGCCTGCTCGATTTTCTCCCCTTCGGCATCAATTCGCTGCCCCAGCGCCATGACGAGCTGGCGGGTCTGGCCCTGGAACTCGCCTTCCAGGCCATCACAGGGGAGTACCGCTGCGGCCTGCACCATATCGCCCGCAGCCTGAAACGGCGGCGCTGATCCCTCCCTCTTGAGCAAACCCCAGCGTCAGCCGGGTTTGCTCTCTCGTGATCAGGGCCACGCTCTGTCCCGGACGGCAGGGCCCCATGGCGGTGCCAACTGATCAGTGCACCTCATACCCTCCCCGTGCTGACAACGGCCCTATGGCGGTGCCAACTGATCAGTTCACCTCATACCCTCCCCGTGCTGACAACGGCCCCATTGCCGCCGACTAATTCACCACCCCACTCATCACTGTCAGCATTTATTGCCAGTTCCAGCGCAAGAAAATCACTTATCCAGCTATGGCGGGCTTGTTTCCCCCATTTTGATCCGTTAGCTTGGCAATCTCTTTTTACAAACGACAGGTTTTGAGTACAGATGCGTCTGCTGCGATATTGCTAGCCTTCGGATCGGACCCGAAGGCGCACTGCCCCGTTATGCCCTAGCCGCCCGCGCGGCCTTGTTATCCTCAATATCGGATTGGACTCATGAATACCAAGACTCTCGGATGTACCCTGCTCATCGCCGGTACCACCATAGGCGCCGGCATGCTGGCGCTGCCCCTGGCCTCTTCTTCCCTGGGCGGCCCCGCCACCCTGGCACTGATGCTGGGGCTCTGGGCGCTGATGGCCTTCACCGCCATGCTGCAAGTCGAAGCCAGCCTCAGCACCGGCAAGTGGTACCTTCATCAGCTGGCGGATCAGCTGCTCGGCCCCTGGGGCAAGCGCATCGCCTCCTTCTGCATCCTGATGCTGTTCTACTCCCTGGCCTCCGCCTATATCAGCGGTGGCAGCAGCCTGCTGGTGCAGGCACTGGCCGATGCCGGATTCTCCCTCAGTCAGGGTCAGGCCGCCTGGGCCTTCACCCTGCTGTTTGGCGGCATGGTCTGCGTCGGCACCAAGCAGGTGGATTACCTCAATCGACTGATGTTCACCGTGAAACTGGTGATCATGGTGGCCGTGCTGGCCCTGCTGCTGCCCCGCGCCGAAGGGCAACACCTGCTCTCCATGCCGCTGGGTCAGGGGCTGCTGCTGGCGGGCTTGCCGGTCATCTTCACCTCATTTGGCTTCCACGGCTCCATCCCGAGCGTCATGCTCTACCTGGGCGACTGCCCCAAGCGGCTGCGCCGGGTGTTCGTGTGGGGCTCTGCCTTGCCGCTGATCCTCTATGTCTTGTGGCAAGTTGCCATCCTGGGGCTGCTCGGCCAGCAGAGCCTGCTCGACAGTGGCGGCGCCCTGGACAGCCTGCTGGCCAGCGTCGGCAAGCTGGTCAACTGGCCCCTGTTCAACCAGGCCATGCACCTGTTTGCGGACCTGGCCCTGGCCACCTCTTTCCTCGGGGTGACCCTGGGGCTGTTTGACTTCATGGCCAAGGTGAGCAAACGCGACGATAACGCCAGCGGCCGTCTGCAGACCGGGCTCATCACCTTCGTGCCGCCCCTGTTGTTTGCCCTCTACTTCCCGCAAGGCTTCATCATGGCCCTGGGTTACGCCGCCATCGCCCTGGCCATACTGGCGGTACTGCTGCCGGTGGCCCTGGTGTGGCAGAGCCGCAAGCAAGCTGAGCCGCACCACTACCGCGCGCCGGGCGGCGTGCTGGCCCTCGGTGTTGCCGGTGCCATGGGGATATTGATCGTCGGGGTGCAGCTGAGCGTCAGTTTGGGGCTGTTACCCGCCCTCTAAGTCCTCCCCGTGATGAACTGCCGAAAGCCCCGCCAACCCCGTTGGCGGGGCTTTTTCATCAACGGATTTCATCAACGGAGATAGCCGACAGACAACCCCTGCTCGCCCCGCGACGGGTCTGCCATCCAACCACACTGACAACATAAGTGTTTTAATTTGGTATATATGTACATATGTGTACATTACCGCACAACCCTCCTACACTGAGAACAGTGCGCACCAGACCCTTTGAAAGGGGGTGCAGCAAGGAGGAGATATGACCCAAGCCGCCCAACAAACCCTGAACGATAGTGCCATTGACCCTAGCAAGGCGCTGCCCGTGGTCTTTCGCATCCTGGATAAATGGCAGTGCACGACCGATGAGCAGCTGAAACTGCTGGGTATCTCATCCCGTTCAACATTGAACAAATACAAAGAGTCGAGCGGCGGTATCCGCCTGAGTGTGGATATGCAGGAGCGGATGAGCTACATCCTCAACATCCACAAGAGCCTGCGGGTGCTGTTCAGCGTCGATGACAGTATTTACGGCTGGGTGCGCAAGCCCAGCAGCCACCCCTTCTTTGCCGGGCGCAGCGCCATGGACATCATGAAAGGGGGTCGCGTGGCAGACTTGTATGAAGTCGCCACCCGCTTGCACGCCTGGCGTGGGGGCATGGCCTGATGGAAGCGCCATTGATTGCGTTCAAGGGGCAGCAGGCATACCGGATCATTCCGAGTCGCTATCCCACCATCTGCATCTATGAAGATGTGGCCAACGCCGACGAGCTAGAAGCCGTCTGGGCCATTGAGGCGCTCACCAACGATCGCCTGCGGGAAGAGGCGGGCGACCTGACTCGGGTTGCGAAGGAGGATTGGCTGGTCGGCCTGCATGGGGGCAGCTATGTGATGGCCGCCTTTACCCATCTCAATCCGGAAGGGGCCCGCTTCACCACCGGTGATTTCGGCGGCTACTACTGCGCCCCCCTGCTCGACACCGCCGTCAAGGAGACCGTCTATCACCAGGAGCGGATCTTCGGTTACACCAAGGAGCCCGCCCAGAAGGTGCAGATGCGGGTGCTCCATACCGAATTTTGCGCCAATCTTGCCGACATCAGCGGGGAGGATTTTCTCTCCACCCCCCTCTATCACGCCACCGACTACAGCCACTCCCAGGCCTTTGCCAAGATGCAAAAGGGCAAGGCCATGGACGGCATTCACTATCGCTCGGTGCGTCACAGCGGCCACCACTGCCATGTGCTCTATCGCCCCTGCCTGGTCACCAGGATCCACCAGGCCCAGCATCTGGAGTACCACTGGAACGGCAACGCCATCGCCAACGTGCTGGAGATCAAGCTCTATGGGGAGTGAATAACCCTGCCCAATGCAAAAAGCCCCGCCAGATTGGCGGGGCTTTTCTATATCACGCGACAGCGCAGTGAGCGGTGAGGGAGTCCCCTCGCCTGCTTACTGGTTGTGGCTGGCGCGACGGGGGCGACGAGCCTGGGCTGGCTTGCCAGCACCCGCGCCTTCGGGGCGAGCACCGTTACCGGAACGCTGACCACCATTGCTGGCACCGCCGGAGCGGCCACCGCCATTGCCGGAACGGCCAGCGCCTTGGCGCTGCTGCGGGCGCGGCGCACGGCGCTCTTCGCTCGGATCCCGCGGCTCTTTGCGCAGGGGCGCACCGATACCACGGGCGATGTTGTCGAGGGTCTCGCGGGACGCTTCGAAACCGGCAACCTGCTCGCAGGGAATGTTCTGCTTGGTCAGGCGCTCGATGGCCTTGATCAGCTTGCCTTCATCGGCGGCAACCAGGGAGATGGCATGACCGGTGGCGCCGGCACGACCGGTACGGCCGATACGGTGCACATAGTCTTCCGCAACGTTGGGCAGCTCGAAGTTGACCACTTGCGGCAACTTGTCGATGTCCAGACCACGGGCGGCGATGTCGGTGGCGACCAGCACCTTGACGTTGCCATCCTTGAAACCGGCCAGGGCACGGGTACGGGCGCCCTGGCTCTTGTTACCGTGGATGGCGGCGGCGCTGACGCCGTTCTTGTCCAGGGTCTCGGCGACACGGTTGGCCATGTGCTTGGTACGGGTGAACACCAGTACCTGCTGCCAATCGTTGCTGGTCACCAGGTGGCTCAGCAGACCAATCTTGTTGGCCTTGTCGCAGGGGTGAACCAGCTGCTCGATGCGCTCGGCGGTGCTGTTGCGCGGGGCCACTTCGATCACGGCCGGGTTGTTGAGCAGGCCGGTGGCCAGCTCGCGGATCTCTTCGGCGAAGGTCGCGGAGAACAGCAGGTTCTGACGCTGCTTGGGCATCAGGGCCAGGATCTTGCGGATGTCGCGGATGAAGCCCATGTCGAGCATGCGATCCGCTTCGTCCAGCACCAGGATCTCGACTTCGTCGAACTTCACGGCGCCCTGGTTGTAGAGATCCATCAGGCGACCCGGGCAGGCCACCAGCACGTCCAGACCACGGCGAGTCGCCATCATCTGCGGGTTGATGCTGACGCCACCGAATACCACGTGACTGCGGATCGGCAGGTGTTTGCCGTAGTTGCGCACGCTCTCGCCCACCTGGGCGGCCAGCTCGCGAGTCGGGGTCAGCACCAGGGCGCGGATCCGGTTCGGCGACACTTTGCGCTTGCTCTCGGTCAGACGTTGCAGCATCGGCAGGGTAAAGCCTGCGGTCTTGCCGGTCCCGGTTTGGGCCGCCGCCATCAGGTCACGGCCAGCCAGTACGGCCGGGATCGCTTGTAGCTGAATGGGGGACGGAGTGTCGTAGCCTTGTTCGGCGACGGCACGGAGCAAAGGCTCGGCCAGACCGAGGGAAGTAAAACTCATAGTTACCTGCTAGGGATTTGGGGCGCCGGGGATTTGTGGTGGGGCTCCTCTGCCGAGCCGATGCCATCTCACAAGAACTGGGCCTATTGAGAAAACAACGATTTTCCCCGGGGAGCAGAGCAAAGGGGAAAGAATAGAGGCCGCAGTCTAGCGGAGTTGGCGTCCCGAGACGAGAGAAATGTGACAACTATCGCAACATGATTAAAAAACGAGGCAAATAGCATCGACGGCCCTGCCCTTCTTATCTCTGCCCAGCAGCCCGTGGCACACGCCTGGGGGAGGCACATCAGCGGCATCCCGGCCAACCTGAGTCAACCCCCAACAAAACAGGCAGCCAAGGCTGCCTGTTTCAGATCATGGGGCAACCACCGTCAGCGCAGTTGCGGGGTCGCGGTATGGACACCGGCATTCTGGGCACGGTGGCGCAGCAGGTGATCCATCAACACCAGGGCCAGCATGGCCTCGGCGATGGGCACGGCGCGGATGCCGACACAGGGATCGTGGCGACCCTTGGTGATCATCTCGGTCGCTTCACCCCGGGTATTGATGGTCTTGCCCGGCACAGTGATGCTGGAGGTGGGTTTGAGCGCCATGCTCACCACAATATCCTGACCGGACGAGATACCGCCGAGGATGCCACCGGCATGGTTGCTGGCAAAGCCGGCAGGGGTCATCTCGTCGCGATGCTCGGAGCCTTTTTGCTCCACCACCGCGAAACCGTCACCGATCTCCACACCTTTCACCGCATTGATGCCCATCATGGCATGGGCGATGTCGGCGTCGAGCCGGTCGAACACCGGCTCGCCGAGGCCCACCGGCACATTGATCGCCATCACCTGCACCTTGGCGCCTATGCTGTTGCCCTCTTTTTTCAGGGCACGCATGTACTCATCGAGGGCCTCAAGCTTGCCCGCATCCGGGAAGAAGAAGGGGTTCTGCTCTATCTGCTCCCGATCGAAGGCCTCGGCCTTGATGGGGCCAAGCTGGGAGAGAAAGCCGACGATCTCGATGCCATGGATCTGCTTGAGGTACTTCTTGGCAATGGCGCCCGCAGCGACCCGCATCGCGGTCTCCCGGGCCGAGGAGCGGCCGCCGCCACGGTAGTCGCGCTGGCCGAACTTCTGGTGATAGGTGTAGTCAGCATGACCCGGGCGGAACAGGTCCTGGATATCCGAGTAATCCTTGGAGCGCTGATCGGTGTTCTCGATCAGCAGTCCAATGGAGGTCCCCGTGGTCTTGCCCTCGAACACCCCGGCGAGGATCTTCACCTCGTCCGCTTCGCGGCGCTGAGTGGTGTAGCGGGAGGTGCCAGGCTTGCGCCTGTCCAGATCGACTTGCAGATCCGCTTCGCTTATCTCAAGCCCGGGCGGGCAGCCATCAACCACGGCGCCCAGCGCCGGGCCATGGCTCTCACCGAAGGTGGAGACCCGAAAGAGTTGGCCAAAACTGTTCCCTGCCATCTGTGCTCCTTAGTTCTTGTAAATCGCGAAATGAGGCTGATATTGCTCAAGTTCAGCCTTGGTCATCACGAAGACGCCATGGCCGCCATTCTCGAACTCGACCCAGGTAAAGGGCACTTCGGGGAACTGGGTCTCCAGGTGGATCATGCTGTTGCCTACCTCGACCACCAGCACACCATTGTCTTTGAGGAAATCGGCGGCATGGGCCAGCAGACGCTTGGTCAGCTTGAGGCCATCGGAGCCCGATGCCAGCGCCAGTTCGGGCTCATGACGGAACTCGTCAGGCAAGTCCGACATGTCTTCGGAGTCCACATAAGGCGGATTGGAGACGATGAGATCGTACTTGTCACCGGCCGGCAAGTCCCGGAACAGGTCGGAGCGGATCGGGATGACCTGCTGCTCGAGGCCATGATCGGCGATATTGCGCTCGGCCACGTTGAGGGCGTCGACGCTGATGTCGATGGCGTCCACTTCCGCATGGGGGAACTCGTGGGCCATGATGATGGCGATGCAACCCGAGCCGGTGCACAAGTCCATGATCCGGGTCGGCTCTTCTTTCAAGAAGGGCTCGAAGCGATTGGCCACCAGCTCGGAGATGGGGGAGCGCGGGATCAGCACCCGCTCGTCCACGTAGAACTCCCAACCCGCATACCAGGCCTTGTTGGTCAGGTAGGCCGCAGGGACCCGCTCCTGCACCCGGCGGATGATGAGCTCGGCAATACGATGGCGCTCGGTCGGGGTCAGACGGGAGTGGCGCATGCCCGAGTCCACATCCGGCGGCAGATGCAACGCAGGCAGTACCAGCTGCACGGCCTCATCCCAGGCGTTGTCCGTGCCGTGGCCGTAAAAGATACCGGCGTCGTTGAAACGACTCATGGCCCAGCGCAACATGTCCTGGATGGTGTGCATTTCGGCAACCACCTCGTCGATAAATATCTTGTCCAAATCCACCTCCAAGTCGAGTAATATCCGGCCCGAGCATTCTTATATAGCGAGCAAGACGAGTACCTGATGAAAAAAACGCCTTCACTGACAAGCGATGAAAGCCAGCTGTTCCGCGATGCGATAAAAGGTACCCGGAAAATCAAGCAAGATACCTTAAGGGCCGAGTTGCGCCCGGTCAAGCAGAAACGCGAAATGCGTGAGAGCCGCGAAATGCTTGGGGTTGGCCACTTTTTCAGCGATGAATATCAGCCCCATCTGGACGAAGAGGGGCCGACCCGATATGTGCGTGAAGATGTGTCAAAATTTGAGCTGAAAAAGCTCAAGCGCGGCCTCTATCCGCCGGAGATCTACCTGGATCTGCATGGCATGAATCAGAATCAGGCCAAGCAGGAGCTCGCCGCCCTGCTCAGCCTCTGCCAAAAAGAGAATATTCATGTCGCCTCCGTCATGCACGGCATCGGCAAACACATTCTCAAACAGCGGATCCCGAACTGGCTGGCCCAGCATCCCAATGTGCAGGCCTTCCATCAGGCTCCCCGCGAATGGGGCGGCGACAGCGCCATCCTGGTGCTGCTGGACATCGAAGAGTAACCCCAAAGCCCGCCGTCCTTTGCAAGCCACTCGACGGCTCGGGGCGCTTGCCCATCCCAAACCCGGCCTGTTTCCCCTGCTCTGCCCTCGTTGAACAACAGACGTTCAGCTGCGGCCTGCGGCTTTGGATAAAAAACGCCCCCGATGCCTGATGACGTCGGGGGGCGCAGGAGAGTGATGAGACGGGGACCCCCGCCCAACCCTGAGTGACGGCCCCTAACAGAAACAGGGGCGCTCTACCCCTGTGCCAGATAGTGGGCCACCAGGGCGTTGGCATGGCCATGGCCCATGCCGTGCTCTGTCTTGAGCCAGGTCACCAGCGCCATGTGTTTCTTGTGCTCCTGACCTGCCAACAGGGCCAACCAGTGCGCGACCGGTTGGCCATATTTCTGCTCGATGGCCGGGAAATAGGAGGCAGGCCCCTTTACCTTCTGCGGTTCATCCATGTCATGCTCCTTGATGGCCTGCCAGTCCGGGCAGGCACGGCCGATGCTGGACTCAGGGTTTCGGGGCAAACTGCTCGAACACCTCTTGCCCGGTCAGGGTTGGCGTCTCGTTCTTCAGTGTGTAGAAGTCCGGCTTCTCGTCGATGAAGATCTGGCTGGCAAGCTCGAACCTTTCCTCCTGGAACAGGCCAGCGGGGAGAATGTACTCATCCGTTGGCAACAGGTGATAGAAAAGATGGGTGCCACAGGTCGGGCAGAAGCCGCGCTCCGCCCACTCGGAGGAGCGGTAAGCGACGGGAGTCAACCCCTTGAATATGACGCCAGTGCCGCCATGTACCGCGAACATGGGCCCCCCTGACCAGCGCCGACACATGGCGCAGTGGCACAGGCTGACCTCTTTATGCTGCTCGCTCGACACGACGATCCCGCCACACAGACAGCTGCCTTGCATATCATCCTCCTCATATTCAGCGTGGGCGCCGACAGGGTGCCGCCGCCATTTACGGTCAGATGAGTATCATGCAAATCCCGAACTCGGCAACTGACCATGTTGCGCATCGCCATCCTCGGCACGCCACTCTTTTCCGGCAAAGAGCCCACCCACCCCGGTGACTATAAACACGGCGAATGAATTCCATCCATGCATGCATGCACCCGGTGAATAAGGTTATCGCGACTGTTGCAAGGCGATGCGGTTTCCTTCGCAATCCTGGCATTCGGCCACCCTGATGCCATCACTCACCTGGGTGATGGGATAGAGTATCTTCCCCTCGCACTGCAGCACCCTGGTCATGGTCTGTTCGATATCAGCCACGCTCAGATAGATGCGGGTGCCGTCGAGACTGGGCACATAGCTCTCCCCCTTGGCCAGGGCGCCGGAGCAACCCGCCATGCCCTCACACAGCGGAAATAGCGCCATCTCGTTGCCATCTATATCTGCTCGCTCGAATGCGATGCCAAATACTCGGGAGTAGAAGCCGATGGCTCGCGCCATATCCGTCACCGGTATTTCAAAATGCATGGCGATATTCATGTTTGGCTCCCTCCTTGATATATCCCGCGCCGTCATCACTATTTGTCTTATTTATCAACATAACGCCTCTGCACCAGAGTCAGTACCCTTGTGACAACCTCGCCAACAATCAATCGAGGGAGGCTAATGCCTCCCTCTTAGGACTCAATCTGTGAAGCTAACGCTGCCCTTAACTGGTGGGAAGCAGCGCCCAGGGTCCGCCTTTGTTTGGCTCATCACCCTGGGTCCACCACTTCGCCTGATAGGTGGCGCCCTGATAGCTCACCTTGTCTCCGGCAACATAGACCTTGCTTGCCCCCCAGACGGGCACACCGCCAACCGGTGGCGTGCTGGGGTCTGTCGGCGCGGGGGCCAGCTCACTCACGATGCGCACCTTGGGCCAACCGGCATGGGATCCATAGAAGTTGGTCACGCATTTTTGGTAATCCCCCGGCACCAGTGCCGAATAAGCGGTCTGGAAACCGACCAGCTCGCACTCGAAGGAATAACCACCGGGTCGGTCGGCGTAATATTTCCAGTTGCCGTCCCAGTTGGTATAGAGCACATCGGTGGCGCCATTGAGGTTCAGGCTGCCGTAGGGGGTCTGCTGCCAGCAGGTATTCTTCTCATCGCTCGCGACCGGGATCTCGTAATGGGCCGCCAGCCCTTCCCAGTAACGGATGCGGTTGACTGGCTGACCTTTCGTCTTGTTCTGCTCGCCGCACTCTATACCGCCATTGATAACGTTGATGGTGGTGCCAAAGCCATAGCCGATGCCGGCGGCAACCTCGCGCTGGGAGGGTACCCAGGTTCTGTCGATCACGTGCAGCATGGCCGGTTTGGGGGCTTGCGGGGTCAGGAAGAACCAGATGGCGGACGCCAGGTTCAACCAGGAGTCGGCCACCAGGCCGGGGTTGTTGAGCAACACCGAGGCATCGCCATCAAACATCACCTCGGAGAAGGCGCCGTAGTTGAAGTGATAGGAGAGTTGTTTTGCGCCGCGGCCGAAATAGCCCTGGCCGGTGGCGCAGGGCCACTTCTTGTTCTGCCAGTCATTCTGGCCACAACCCGTGGTGTAGCCGAGTTGTCCCTCGGACCAACCCATTTCACGGACATGGACCAGGGCCTGTTGCCACTCCTCCAGCGCCTGCGGGTTGTCGGAGATGTTCTCCTTGGCGATATGGCCCCCCGTCTCCTGGGAGAAGTGGGCGAAGGCGGTGACGATGGATTTCTTGCAGATGGCATCAGCGTTGCGACCATCCATGTATTCACCGCAAAAAGCCGGGAACTTGCCAACCGCCCGCAGGAAGCGCAGATAGGTATATTCCGGTGCCGCCATCTGGGTTAGAAAGTCCCATTCGGACTCGGGGAAGACACGTTCAACCCGTTTGACGTTATCGGGGTTGCTCGCATCTCGTGGGAAGATCGCATCCACCACAGTGTTGGAGCGGGTGGCCAACGCCTTGGACCAGAGCGCATACATGGGATTGGCCGTCTTGGCCTGCGCCACCGCCGCCACGTCGGCGGCAGCGATCACATAGCCCCCCGCGTTGTCAGGATCCGGCTGGATATTCATGGCGGCATGGCCTGGCAAGGCACAGGCCGCGGCGACGAGCCCCGCGCAATATGTGAGCTTCAACATGGGCAACAATCCTTGTCTCTGGGTGAAATTTCATCCCGAGCATAGGCTGCCTGATAACTAAATTTACAGAGAAAATTAAGAAATGTTACCAATATGTGAGCCATTTCACTCTGTGCTATGCCCCATGGGATCGGCCACTCCCACCGTGCGAGCGCCCTTGTGTCCCCTCCCTCATCCCTTCTGACGGCAGACCGTTGTTTTGATCACCAGAGCGTTGCAGCTGCGGATCACTGTGATGGGGGCGATCAAAAATAGCCCCTGTTTTAGGGTGAAATACCAGGAGCGTTGGGGGTTGGCAGTCAGCTCAGGCACCGCCATCTACGATCAAGCACCTACCGCGCGGATCAGGAAGTTGGGGGTGGCAGTCAGCTCAGAAACCGCCATCTACGAACAAGCACCTACCGCACGGATCAAGATGAAGTCGGGGGTGGCAGTCAGCTCAGGCACCGCCATCTACGATCAAGCACATACCGCACGGATCAAGATGAAGTCGGGGGTGGCAGCCAGCTCAGGCACCGCCATTTACGATCAAGCACGTATCGCGCGGATCAAGATGTTGCGCGGCGTCATGGGTTTAGCGCAGAACTCCCCCACTTCCACCCTGTAGCCCTGCTCTTGCAGGAAGAGAGCGCGATCCAGGGCAAGCCAGATCTCGAGCGGGCGGCGGAACAGGTGGCGAACCAGCTCCATGCGGGCAACATCCCCATAACGTGCCTCCCCCTGACCGAGGAGATCATCGTAATGGATGGCCTCGGGCAGCACTATACCCTTGCGCTCGGCGGCCCAGCGGCAGAAGGCCTCGAAGCTGTCGCTCAGCAGGCTCTTTTGGATATTGGGCACCGGCAGATACTCATCCACCCCCCGCACCTGGCGCTGCAGGCAGTCAAAACCCAGCCGCCACACCACTTCCAGCTCGCGCAGTCGGGCGATGCGGGCGCCACTGGTGACCGTCTCTTGCAGGGGCAGGCGCAGGTCGGCCTTGGTCAGTTGGAGGGCACTCTGTTCGGCGGCTCGGGAGAGAGGACGATAATCGTTGCCCCGGATCAGGTGATAACAGCAAGGGGAGAGGGAGACGCCGCTGGCGCCGCGCTCAACCACCCCTTCGAGCAGATGAGTGTGCAGCTCGCCACAGGCATGCAGCGCCATGGCATGGTGTTCGGGGGCGATCAGCGCGGCCGACTCGGCGGCGAAGGCATCGGCCTCGATAAAGTGCATCCGGGCCCCATCGCGCAGCGCCAGGATGCGTCCCGCCTCACACAGCGGCCCCTGCAGCTCCAGGCTGGTTATCGCGGCACTGCGATGGACAGAGACCAGCCGCCCAAGGTGTCCCTTGCCGGCGCACCACTCCAGATAGGGCCCCTGATGGGGTGGCAGACAACCGGTAAAGGCCTCTATCTGGGCCTGTTTTCGCCCCGGCATGTGCAGCGCCATCCCTTTGCCGCAATCGATGGGCTCGGGTTCGAATCTCACCAGCTCGCTCAAGCGGTGCAACTCGGCCCCCCCCGGGATCCAGGGTGCCAGCAGCGTGGCCAGTGCCCCCATGTCACCATCGAGCCCATTGATCTCCTCGAGACTCAAACCATTGAGCAAGGCGGCCAGATCGGGTGCCTGCCCGGCAAACGCCAGGGTCAGGTGATGATAGGGCTGATATTGCCACCAGGCACGGGAAGCGGTCAGCAGGTGATCGAGGCGTTCGAAGCGTTGGGCCAGCACAGGAATCTCGGGAGTCGGGAGGCGAAAAGAGGGCGCCATTGTAACGGCCTTGCCAGAAATTGCACCCGCCATCATAGGGGCGCGTTCACAACGAAAGAGGGGCCCAGGGCCCCTCTTCTTACTCGCTTAGTGGTTCGCTTAGAACGGCAACTTCATACCTGGGGGCAACTGCATGCCACCGGTGATCTCGCCCATCTTGCTCTTGTTCTGCTCTTCGACCCGGCGCACGGCGTCGTTGCAGGCGGCCGCGACCAGATCTTCGAGCAGCTCCTTGTCATCTTCCATCAAGGAAGGGTCGATCTCGATGCGACGCACGCTGTGGCTGCCGGTCATGGTGACCTTGACCATGCCAGCGCCCGCTTCCCCTGTCACTTCCAGCAGGGCCAGCTGCTCTTGCATCTTCTGCATGCGCTCTTGCATCTGTTGGGCCTGTTTCATCAGGTTACCCATTCCACCTTTACCAAACATATGTCGTCTCTCGCGTTGAAATCCGGCGACCTGGCCGGGCGTTAGGCTCGTCTGTCCTAGATGGGGACGGCCGAGCGGCATTTCAAGCGGGGAGCCGGGCTCCCCGCACCAGATTCAGCGATTGAGGGGCTCAATACTGTCCATATGGAGCTCCGCACCAAACCGCTGACGTAAAAACTGTATGTTGGGATCCTGCTCAAGATCCCGTTTCACCTGCTCGCGCACCCCAAGATAGAGGCGCTGCTCTATCTCAAGGGGCGTCTCACAATCGGGCACTGTCCCAAGCGTCACCTCGACCTGCACCTCGCCACCGAGTGCTGGCCCTATGATGGCGGCAAGCTCCATCAGGGCACGATCGCTGACCAGGTGGCGCTGCTCGGGCTTGAGGGTCAGCAGCACCCGGGATCCCTCTTGCACCATCACCCCATTGATGGCGAGCTGCCGCAGACGACCCCCCATCCGAGTGCGCGCAATCAGCTCGCCCCAGGGATCGCCACAATTATCGAGCAGGCTGGCAGGGAGCAGCTTACTGGGTTCATCCCCCGGCTCCTCTTGCGCTTGATCGCTATCAATGGAGTCCCAGTCGATGGTCTCCAGCACCGGGGCCGTAGCCTCCATCTGTGCCGGTACCGCCCGGCTTGGCTCAAGCACGGTTTGCGCTGCGGCGGGGCGAGCGGGCTGCCCTGCGGCAGGGGGGGAAGCCGCCGCCGCGTCACGGATGATGGGCTGCTGGATACCGGTCGAGGGTCCTTGGGGATCCCAGGGGGGCGCTGCCTCCTCAGGTGTCCGTTGGCTCAGCGCCGGGGCTGGTGCCCTGCCGCGCTCGGCCTGGCGCGGAGGTGTAACAACCCCCTGTTCCCCCTGGGCCAGGTACTCCTGATAATCCTGCTGATTGTCCTCTTCGTCGTCATGGCTCGGCAACTCGTCGTAGGACCAATCGTCCGGAACAGAAGAAGCAGGCGCCACCATGGCCGTCTGGGCGGAGCCAGGCCCGGCCTGCTGCGCCGCAGGTGGGCTAACCGGGGCAGCCGTCTGCCCCGCCCCGGCCTTGGGAGCACTCGGTGTTCTAGCGGTGCGCGGCGCAGCATCGGTATCAGAGGCGCGCAAGCGGCTGCGCAGCATGTTGCGCGTACCGAGCAGGCTCAGGATGCCACCACTGCCATCACTGCCCGTCGCTGCCTCCGGGGGCTGTGCCATGGGTTGCGGCACCGGTTGCGCCATGGACACAGGCTCCGCGTCCTGATTGGCCGCGGGATGAACCATCGCAGGCTCCCCATGGGCCGGAACAGGGATGTCCGGGCTGGCCATCGCCCCCGAGGCGCTGATCTCATCCAAGCCGGGATCCGGGGCCGGATCCTCTGCCACAGGGGCAGGAGATGGCTGATAGCCCATCTGATCCGCCGCCTGCAGCAACGCCTCCTGCTCGGCAAAGAGCGGAGAGAGGGCGGGCTCAAACGATTCATCATCGCCATCCTGCTTGACCAGTGCCGCCGAAGAGGGGCTCAGGTCAGCCTGATGTTCAGTATCGTTCTCGGCGGTGATGCCAGCCTGGCGGAGATCCGCCACAGACTCGGTGGCAGCCTCTGCCTGGTCACCCAGGGGGGTCGATGTTGATTCAGTGCCCTGGGGGGCTAGCGTCGGCGAAGCGGTCACCCCCTGGGACTTTCCCAACCCCAGAGGAGCGGCCCCCTGCCCCGCCTGGCTTGGCAAGGGGGCCAGGCTCGCCGGGTGGAGCTGGGCTCTGCGCGGCGAGAAGGCGAGCATCCGCAGGCAGGTCATCTCGAGGGCGGTGCGACCATCCGGAGCCCATGGCAAGTCCTTGCGCCCCCCCAGCACGATCTGGTAGCAGAGCTGTACCTCTTCCGGGCTCATGGCCCCGGCCAGTTGCAGCAAGGCATCGGCATCCGCCCCCTGCTCCTGCACGCTGGCTGGCAGCAGCTGGGCCATGGCAACGCGATGAAGCAGGGCTTCCAGCTCGGCGTGGAGCTGATCGAAATCGGGCCCCAGGGTGGCGATCTCGGTGATCTTGGCCATGGTGGCCGGGGCATCCTGACGCAGGATGGCCTCCAGCAGCTGGTGCAGATGATGATGGTCTAGGGTACCCAGCATGGTCAGCACGCTCGCGAGCCCCACGCTGCCGTTGCCATGGGCCAGCGCCTGATCGGTCAGGCTCAGGGCATCGCGCATGCTACCATCGGCCGCCTTGGCCAATGCCAGCAAGGCGCGGGGTTCGAACGGCTGCCCCTCCTCCCCCAATACCCACTCCAGCTGCTTGGCGATCTGGCTCTGATCCAGACTCTTCAAGTGGAACTGCAAGCAGCGGGAGAGGATGGTGATCGGCAGCTTCTGCGGATCCGTGGTGGCCAGCAGGAACTTCACATAGGGGGGCGGCTCTTCCAGGGTTTTGAGCAGGGCGTTGAAGCTGTGACGCGACAACATGTGCACCTCATCGATGAGGTAGACCTTGAAGCGGCCGCGGGCCGGACGATATTGCACGTTGTCGAGCAGCTCGCGGGTGTCTTCCACCTTGGTGCGCGACGCCGCATCTATCTCCAGCAGATCGACGAAGTTGCCCTGATCGATCTCTTTGCAGGTGCCGCAGACCCCGCAAGGGGTGCTGCTGATCCCTTGTTCGCAGTTGAGACTCTTGGCCAGGATGCGGGCGATGGTGGTCTTGCCGACGCCACGGGTACCGCTGAGCAGATAGGCATGGTGCAGGCGGCCCTGATCCAGGGCATTGGTCAGGGCGGTCAGCACATGTTGCTGGCCCACCACTTGCTCGAATGTATGGGGGCGCCATTTACGCGCCAGAACCTGATAGCTCATAGAACCTTTGGATGCGGGGAAGACAAGGCATTGAGGCAGAATGCTAACACAAATGGCGGGGGTGCTGTCACGGCGATGGCCCAAGTTGCGGCAAAGCCTGGGATAACTGACTGAAATTCAACCCGATAGACGAGGGAGCAGGCTATCTTGCAGGGTTCAACCTGCCCGCGCCCATGGCGCCTGGCGATCGGGGTTATCCCACAACCCCTCATAAAAACAGGGAGCCCGACTCGGCGCGGCTCCCTGTTTCATGCAAGCGGTTAACGCCGCTTATTCGCCAGCCAGTTCGACCAGCGAGACGACCTTGATACCGGCCGCCGTCAGGCGGGCATCGCCCCCCAAGGAGGGCAGCGAGATGATGAAGGCCGCATCGGCAACTTCACCACCGGCACGGCGGATCAGTTTGACGGTGGCATCGACGGTACCGCCGGTGGCCAGCAGATCGTCCACGACCAGCACCTTGTCACCGGGCACGATGGCATCGGTATGCAATTGCAAGGTATCGGTACCGTACTCCAGCGAGTAGGACTCCTCGATCACGGCGCGGGGCAACTTGCCCGGTTTGCGAACAGGGACAAACCCCAGCCCCATGGCGAAGGCGACCGGTGCACCGAAGATGAAGCCGCGGGCCTCGGTGCCGACAATCTTGGTGATCCCCTGATCGCGATAATGTTCAGCCAGCAGATCGATGGTGGCCTTGAAGGCCTCAGCGTTCTCTATCAGGCTGGTGATGTCGCGAAACAGGATGCCCGGCTTCGGATAGTCGGGGATGGTCTTGATGCTAGCTTCGATAAATTTCAGAATATCCGGATTCATTATTTGACCGCTTATTTTTGACCCGGGTCCGGTACGTGAGACCTGGCCCTCGGGAAAACAAAAAGGCCCATCGTGCAGTTCAAGGTGAGACACCCAAAGTGCAAAAACGACAGGCCAACTCCATAGCATGATTGCCGCAGTAGCTTAGGCACTTCACTTCTCCATTGCAACTGGCTCCAGCACGGGCAGGCGCATTAACCAGCCAAGCAGTATCGCCAGGATGGCGAGCAATAATCCACGCACCCACATCATGGGGGTGAGGGCCAGGGAGATGGCGAAGCTTATCAGGATGAAGATAATGGCGCGCCGCCTCGCATCCCGGCGGATCCCTCTGTGTTCCTGCCAGTCCCGGATGGGCGGGCCAAACCAGGGATGATAGAGCAGCCAGTGGTGAAAACGCGGGGACGAGCGGGCAAACAGGGCCGCCGCCAGCAGCATAAAGGGGGTGCAGGGCAACAGGGGCAATACCAGACCAAGCAGGCCAGTGACAAAACTGAGCCACCCCAGGCAAAACAACAACCAGGATTTCATGCGCGCTCGCCTCGCTACCATGGGATCTTGACTCGAGGGTCCATCCTAGCAGACCCGCCCCCCAGACAGATAGGCCATCCCGCGCGAGGTGGCCCTCTGCCCACGCTGCGCCCTGGCAAGCCCCCTTCACCAGAGCCATCCGCTGACTCGCCGCCCCTGGCTGCTGCTTTTGTGCGCCAGCGAGGCGCCTGCGACCATGTCGAAGCTGACAGCCGCAGGCGTTCCCACTACAATCTGGCGTCCTTTTCAGCCCTTGCCTTCGGAAAACCGGTTATGCGCGTAATTTTGGCCCCCATGCAGGGGGTGCTCGATCACCTGATGCGGGAGGTGCTCACCTCGGTCAACGACTATGACCTCTGCGTCAGCGAATTTGTGCGCGTGGTCGATCAGCTGCTGCCAGCCAAGGTGTTCCATCGGCTCGCTCCCGAGCTCAAGCAGGGGGGCAAGACCCGCGCTGGCACGCCGGTTCGGGTACAGCTGCTGGGTCAGCACCCCGAATGGTTGGCCGAAAACGCACTGCGTGCCGTCAGCCTCGGCTCCCCCGGGGTGGATCTCAACTTCGGCTGCCCCGCGCCCACGGTCAACAAGAGCAAGGGCGGTGCCGTGCTGCTCAAGGAGCCGGAAGCCGTCTACCGCATCGTCAAGGCGGTGCGTGAGGCGGTGCCCGCCCATCTGCCGGTCAGCGCCAAGATAAGACTCGGTTACGATGACAAGGCGCTCTATCTCGAGAATGCCCAGGCGGTCTACCAGGCTGGGGCCAATGAGCTGGCGGTCCACGCCCGCACCAAGCGCGAAGGCTATCGTCCCCCCGCCCACTGGGAGTATGTGGATGCCATCCGCCGCGCCCTGCCCATTCCGGTGACCGCCAACGGCGAGATCTGGGACAGGCAGGATGCCCTCACCTGCGCCCGGGTCTCCGGCTGTGACAGCCTGATGGTCGGACGCGGCGCCATCTCCCTGCCCAATCTGGCCAACGTCATGAAGACAGGTTGCGCTCACATGAGCTGGGCCGAGGCACTGCGGCTCATGGTGAGCTACACGGAGCAGGATCTGGCCGGCGAGAAGGCGGACTACTACCCGAGCCGCATCAAGCAGTGGTTCTCCTACCTCAAACGCGAATATCCCCAGGCCGACGTGCTGTTCACCGATATCCGGGTACTCAAGAGCGCAGAGGAGATCCGCGCTCGTCTGCTGC
This sequence comes from Aeromonas sp. BIGb0445, assembly GCF_024809075.1. Classification (NCBI taxonomy): domain Bacteria; kingdom Pseudomonadati; phylum Pseudomonadota; class Gammaproteobacteria; order Aeromonadales; family Aeromonadaceae; genus Aeromonas; species Aeromonas sp. BIGb0445. Next base: position 466,358 of record NZ_JANUES010000002.1, on the reverse strand, counting down.
AAGAGAGCGACCGCCACCCCTGAGCCCTCCCCCTGGAGGTCATTCCCCTCTCCTGCCTGCCCCCACAGGCGGGAATAGGGGCCAGAACCCGTCATTTACTTGACGCATGTCATCTTGACTCTCCTATCGACTCCCTATACTGCCCTGACTCTATAACCGTCTGTTGGGGGCATCCGTGTGTGAAATGACGCAAGCTCAGCTGGCGGGCTGGCGAGATCGCCTGCTTGCCGACTGGGCACGAATTCGAGAGGAGCTGATAGGTCAGCTCAAGGCAAGTCGCCAGGGAGACTGGGCCGAACGGGCCAGCCATTGTGAACGGGATCAGCTGGTGGATTTGACGAGTCGGCTGGATCTGCCGCAAGTAGAACAAAACGTGACGGCGCTCAAGCGGATCGACGCGACCCTCTGCCAGATAGAGTTGGGACTGTTTGGCCTCTGCTCCGATTGCGAGGAGCCGCTAAACCTGACCAAGCTGGAGCAAGATCCCACTCAACAACGTTGTCAGCGCTGCGAACTGCGCTATCGCAAGGGCTTTCACGGCCACGAGTTGTAGGGGCATCACTGCCCGCTGCGGGTCCCAACCCCGCCTGTCGTATCGACCAAAGTGTTCGAACGACACACCCCACCAGCGTCACACAAAACGGGCCCCTGCCAAGACAGGGGCCCGTTTTCTATTCATGCCGATCGCGACAAACCCGGCAGAGGGCGCGAGCAGACTCGGCCATCCCTGCGCCCATCACTGGGCCAGCAGGTGACCGACCAGCTCATGACGCCAGCCTTGCAGCAACATGGGCTTGGGCCCGCGTGCCCGCTCCTCTGCGCTCATCCGCCAGCTCCAGGTAAAGTACTGGTGAATGGTCTTCTTGCTGGCCACCAGCTCAGGGGGAATATTGCTGGCCTTGGCCTTCTCTTCCACCAGCGCCTTGATGCGCTTGAGCTCCGCCTTGTACTGGGGGTAATCCACCAGACGACGGATGGGTTCGGGCCACCCTTCAGGGTCGCTCTGCTGAGCCGATGCGACGATGTCGAGCAGCCGCTTGCCGTGGATCTTGATCTCGATGGGAGAGAGATCCAGCTCGTTGAGCTCGCGCAGTGAGGTCGGACGGCGCTCGGCGACCTTGAACAGGTGCAACTCCTTGACCACGAAATTGAGGGCCAAGTCCCGGCGCACCGCTTCTTTTTGCCGCCAGGCGGCCAGCTCGCGCAAGATGGCCAGCTCGCGCCGACCCAGCTGCCAGCCGTTGATGATGTCGAGGTAGGCCTGATAGGGATCGCTCCCCTGGCTCCGGCGGGCGCAGTGGTTCTGACACTCCTCCTCGAACCAGGCAAACTTGCCGCTCTCGTGCAGCTTGGCCATGACGGTGTCGTAGAGCGGCATCAGATAGAGCACATCCGCCGCCGCGTACTCGAGCTGACGATCGGTCAGGGGACGGGCCAGCCAGTCGGTACGGGCCTGATCCTTGACCAGTTCCACCCCGAGAAAATCCTTGGCCATGGCGCCAAATCCAACGGAGACCCCATAGCCCAGGAAAGCGGTGGCAAGCTGGGTGTCATGGACGCGGTTGGGCAGATGACCGGCCTGGTGCTGAATGAGTTCGAGATCTTCCCCGGCGGCATGGAGGATGGAGATCTGGCCATCCTGGCCCAGACGCTCCCACAGGGGCGCGAGATCCAGGGTCAGGGGATCGAGCAGGGCCAGCTGATGGCCATCAAAGATTTGAAAGAGACCAAGTTGGGGATAATAGGTGCGAGTGCGCACGAATTCGGTATCGATGGCCAGTGGCACCCGGGCCAGAGTGGCGAGGTAGGCTTCCAGCTCGGCTTGCTGTGAAATGAGTTGATATTGCATCTTTGCCTGCATCTTGTCGGTTGGCCCAAAAGAAAAAACCGTGGCGTGACCCACGGTTTCGCATCGCCCTAGATAGGTTACTGCTTGGCGATCTCCTCGTCGCGCAGCACGCGGCGCAGGATCTTGCCCACATTGGTCTTGGGCAGTTCGTCGCGAAATTCTACCAGCTTAGGTACCTTATAGGCAGTAAGATGTTGACGGCAATGGGCAATAACTTCCTCTTCGGTCAAGCCTGGATCCTTTCTGACCACAAATACCTTCACCAGCTCGCCGGACACCTTGTGAGGCACCCCGACCGCCGCCACTTCCAGCACCTTGGGATGAAGCGCCACCACGTCTTCAATCTCGTTGGGATAGACGTTGAAGCCCGACACCAGGATCATGTCCTTCTTGCGATCGACGATCTTGAAGAAACCCTGCTCGTCGCACACGGCAATGTCCCCGGTGCAGAGCCAGCCATCTTGCATCACCTCGGCGGTGGCCTCGGGACGCTGCCAGTAGCCAGTCATCACCTGGGGACCACGGACCTGCATCTCCCCGGGTGTATTCAGGGAATGAATGGGCTCACCGGCATCATTCACCAGACGAATATCGGTGGAGCAGACCGGCAGGCCGATGGAGCCGTTGTAATCGGTCAAGTCGTAGGGACAGACGCTGACCAGCGGGGAGCATTCGGTCAGGCCGTACCCCTCCAGCAGCGGCGTCTCCGTCATGGTCTTCCACTGCTCGGCCACCGCCCGCTGCACCGCCATGCCGCCGCCGATGGTCAGGGTCAGCTTGCTGAAATCCATGCTCTGGAACTCGTCATTGTTGACCAGGGCATTGAACAGGGTGTTGACCCCGGTGATGCAGGTGAAGGGGTACTTCTTGATCTCTTTGACGAACCCCGGGATATCGCGCGGGTTGCTGATCAGCAGGTTGTAACCCCCGAGGCGCATGAACAGCAGGCAGTTCACCGTGAGCGCGAAGACGTGATAGAGCGGCAGAGCCGTGACCACGAACTCCTTGCCCCGCTGCAGCACGGGGCCATAGACCCCGAGGCACTGTTCGACGTTGGCAATCATGTTGCGGTGGGTCAGCATGGCCCCCTTGGAGAGGCCGGTCGTCCCTCCCGTGTACTGCAGGAAGGCGATCTCCTCCCCATGGATCTCGGGCTTGATGTACTGCAGGAAGCGGCCCTTGGCCAGGGCATGGCGCATGGTGCTGGCGTGGGGCAGATTGTATTTCGGCACCAGCTTCTTGACGTATTTCACCACGAAGTTGACCAGGGTCCCCTTGGCCAGCCCCAGGTTGTCCCCCATCCGGGTCAAGATCACATGCTTGATGGGGGTGTCGTAGACCACCTTCTCCAGGGTATGGGCGAAGTTGGAGACGATGACGATGGCCTTGGCACCCGAATCCTTGAGCTGGTGTTCCAGCTCGCGCGGGGTATAGAGGGGGTTGACGTTGACCACTATCATGCCGGCACGCAGTATGCCAAACACCGCAATAGGGTACTGCAACAGGTTCGGCATCATGACCGCGACCCTGTCACCCTTCTCCAGCTTCAATTCGTTTTGCAGGTAGGCGGCGAAGGCGCGGGACTGCTCCTCGAGCCGGCGATAGGTGATGGTCTGGCCCATGTTGACGAAGGCGGGCTGGTCGGCAAACTCGCTCACCGAGGCTTCGAACATCTCGACCAGAGAGCCGTAGATATCGGGATTGATCTCGGCAGGCACGCCGTCCGGGTAGCGTGTTAGCCAGATTTTCTCGGCCGGTGTGACGGTCGGCTCGCCCTGCGGCTGCAACATGGCTTGCTCATGCTCATCCATATCGACTGACCCTGTGGTCAAGTCGGACTGCTGCGGCATGATGTTCTCATGCTCATCTTTATGCTCATGCATAACTCGCACCTGTGCGCTCACTGTGTTGCCTCCATCCCTGTCCACGTTCATTTTTAATCATTCGTTTTGAGCTCGAGCTCTAATGCCGGACATCTTTACATACGACAATAGAAATTAACAGCCACTTAACAAGCGTGAAATGTGAGGGACGAGGCAAACCTGAAAGATTGAAAGCGGGGGATTCTAGCGAATTTGACAGAATTTTTCGATAGCAACAGCGGTTTGCACGGGATTATCCATATGAAAGTGGTGATTTCCCGCCACCCAGCGCCGCTGAATGTCAGCGAAGCATCCCTGGCGGGCTTGCCATTGCGCCGTCAGCTGGGCAAAGCCTTGCTCACCCTGAATGAACAATACAGGGCAGGCAATCGCCGCCATCAGCGCCCTCGCCTGCCCCTCACTCATGCGCAGCGGCGAGAGATCCCGCAATCTGGGATCGCTGCGCCAATGCAGCCTGGCAGCTCGCGCAACGAGTTGCCGGGCACAGATGAGCCGCGCCGCCTCGGGGGAGATATCGGCCACCTTGCAACGGGCCGCCACCGCCTCCTCCAGGCTGGTAAAACCCTGACTGGCTCGCTCCCGAGTACGAGAGCGGTTGAGAATGGCACGTCGGATCTGCTCGGGAACGGCGTCATCGGACTGGCTAAGGGGCCCCAGCCCCTCCAGCATGATCAGCCGCGCGACCCGCTCCGGGAAGACCCCGGCATAGGCCGAGGCGATCAAGGCCCCCAGGGAGTGACCGAGCAGGGTGATCTGTTGCCAGCCTCCCGCATCGATGATCTGGTGCAGATCGTCGAGCCAGTCGATAAAGACATAGGGAGAAGACTTGTGATCCGACTGACCATGGCCCGGCAGATCGACGCAGATGAGATGAAAACCAGCCAGATGGGGGGCAAGAGGCAAAAAACTGGCGGCATTGTCGAGCCAGCCATGCAGTGCCAGCAGCAGAGGCTGTCCCGGCTGGCCGGACTCCAGATAGGCGATCAGGCGCCCATCGGCCAGCCGCAACTGCCCCTCTCTCATCAGATTTCCCAGCGCGGCTCTCTCATCCATGGCGCGGTATCACCAGTGGCGCATCGACCGGCGCGGCCAGAAGGGATCGTAGAAGGGGTCATTGAAGTAGGGATCCATGTAACGAACCTCCACCTCTTTGATGGGGGGCCACAGCTTGCTGCCGGTTACCCTGATCACCGAAAACTCATACTTGTGATCGCCAATCTTGCTCTCCACCGGCTTGTCCAGGGTGCCAAGCACCGTCAGGCTGCGCCCCTTGGCATAGAGGGTCGGATCAACAAAACCCTGCATCACCGCCAGGAAGCGACCAGGGCTCTGCTCCGTCTGCTCGGGCACGCCATTGCTCTTGAGGGGCAGATAGACCACCTCGATGAGGCTGCGTGTCTGCTCGTTATGGACAGCGGCAATGACTCCACTCCAGCGGGCCGGCTTGCCCTCCTGGCCCGTCAGGGCAGGTTGATAGGCAACCAAGTCCCCCTGCGGCTCATAGGCCAGCTCCTTGGGCACTGAACTGCACCCGGCCAGCAGCAGACCGGCCAGGCCCAGCAGCAGGCTCTTTGTAAACAGATGGCATGTGTTCATATCCCTCTCCTTTGCTCTGGTTCGACTGCAAAACCGGCTCACTCCCGTCCGGGCAGCTTCTTCCAGGTGACCTTGTCTCTCAGATATACGGGGGTCGCCTGCTCCGGGGCCACCGCTCTGCCAGCCAGCCAGGCGGCCTTGGCCAGTGGCAACATGTCCTGGGCAGCCGGCAGACGAGCCGCCGGGCAGGGTCTCAGGTCATCGGCCAGGCCGTTCAGGAGATCAGCATAGGTCTCGAATCCTGTACCCGTGCTAAACCAGAGACCGGAAAGGGTCTCTTCTTGCGCCACGGCCTCGGGGGCCGTGACCCGCTCTTCGCCGTCCAATACCATGAGACCATCTTGCAACAGATAGCGGCCGATATAGATCTCCCCCATGCGGGCATCGATGGCGCTGACTACCCGCTCGGCCCCCTCCAGGCGGTGGGCCCCCTGGGCCATGGCCGCCAGGGTCGAGATGCCAATCAGCGGCACCCCGGCCCCAAACGCCAGGCCTTGAGCCACGCCAACCCCGATCCGCACCCCGGTGAAAGAGCCTGGACCACGGCCAAAGGCAATGGCGTCGAGCTCGCTCAGGGTGATCCCGGCCTCATCGAGCAACGCCTGTACCATGGGCAATATCTTTTTGGTGTGATCGCGCGGCGCCTCTTCCCAGCGCGCATAGATGGACTCTCCGACCTGCAAGGCGGCGGAGCAGGCTTCGGTGGCGGTATCGAGGGCCAGGATCTTCAACTCGTTCATTCGCAACTCTTCTCTAAAAGGCATCATTGAAACAGATCGGTCTGGGCCAAGTCCGGGCGCGCCGCCTCGGCCAAACCGCTAAAGAATTCGCCAAGGCAATCCAGGTCCCGGGTGCGCGGTATGGCTGGCAGGCTCTTGATAAAGGTGGCGCCATAGGGCTTGTTGACCATGCGGGGATCACAGATGACCAGGACGCCATGATCACGGCGATCACGTATCAGCCGCCCCACCCCCTGCTTGAGGGCGATCACGGCCTTGGGTAGCTGGATATCGGCGAAGGGATCCCCCCCCTTGAGCTTGCAGTCGTCGACCCGCGCCTTGAGAAGGGGATCGTCGGGGCTCGCAAACGGCAGCTTGTCGATGATAACACAGGAGAGTGCCGCCCCCCTGACGTCTATCCCCTCCCAGAAGCTGCTGGTCGCCACCAGCACGGCGCGACCATTCTCGACAAAGGTCGACAGCAGTCGCTGTTTGTTGTCTTCCCCTTGCAGCAAGACGGTGCGCCCTATCTCCCGGCGCAGCACCTCGGCCACCTGACGCATCACCTGATGGCTGGTGCAGAGGAAGAAGCAGCCCCCCGGCGTCTTGTTGATGAGGGGGATGAGCCGCAGTGCCAGCATCTCGCCCCGACCAAAGGCATTGGGCTCGGGCAGCTGGCGCGGCACGCACAAGCGCGCCTGCTCGCTGTAATCGAAGGGGCTCTCGAGCATAAGCTCACGGCTGCCCGCCAGTCCCAGCTCCGCCTTGAAGTGATCGAATCCCATGTCCACCGTCAAAGTGGCCGAGGTAAAAATCCAGGCCACTTTGGGGCGCATCACCTCGGCGCCAAACCGCTCGGCCACCGACAAGGGGGTCAGATTGAGGGAGAAATGGAGCCGGGTACACTCGTACCAGTAGGAGTAACCGGTCTGGTTGATGGCCAGCACCTCCCCGAGTCGCGTCCTGAGCTCACAGAGTCGCTCGAAGCAGTGATCGAGCTGCTCGCCGCGCCCCAAGGCGAGTTTGAGCACCTCATAGCAGAACTCGATGGCATCATTGAGCCGGGCCAGGGCCTGGCCCCATTGGGGCTGGCGCAGCAGATCCCGGCTGTTGCCCCGCCCGCCATCGACCCCGAAGGCGAGGCGCAGATCCTGACTGGCAATACTGAGCCGATCCGCCGCCTTGCCGAGCTGGGCCATGTCATGGGCCTCCGCCCGGTAGGCAAGCTGGATATCCTGAGCCAGATCCTGGATGGTGCGGCTCGATACCGACTTGCCAAAGTAGTTGGTGGCTATCTCGCCGAGCTGGTGTGCCTCGTCGAACACATAGACCTGAGCTTCCGGCACCAACTCGCCAAATCCCGTGTCTTTCACCGCCATATCGGCGAAGAAGAGATGGTGATTGATCACCACCACTTGCGCATCCATGGCGCGGCGCCGGGCGATCACCAGGTGACAATCGTCGTAATAGGGGCAATCCCGACCGAGGCAGTTGTCATTGGTGCTGGTGATCTGGGGCAAGATTTCGGCGTTCTCCTGCAGGCCGGGAATGTCCCCCACATCGCCGGTATTGGTGGTGCTCGACCAGGATTTGACCCTGACCAGGTCGCTCATCACCTCCGGCTTTTGCAGATGGGATTCGCTCATCAAGCGGTTCATGCGCTCGACACAGAGGTAGTTGCTGCGCCCCTTGAGCAGGGCCACGGGCTGGTGATAATCGAGCGCCCCCGTGATGGTGGGCAAGTCCCGGTAAAAGAGCTGCTCCTGCAGGTTTTTGGAGCCGGTGCTGATCACCACCCGCTTGCCCGATGCCAGGGCAGGTACCAGGTAGGCGTAGGTCTTGCCGGTGCCCGTTCCCGCTTCGACCAGCAGACGGTCGTGGTCCTTGATGGTGTTTGCCACCGCCTCAGCCATCTCCAACTGAGGGGCACGGGCCAGGAAACCGTCGATATGACGGGCAAGAGGGCCGCCTTCTGAGAACAGGGTCTGGATGGTCAAGGAGGTTTCCCGCAAGCAAAGGGGCGATTATAGCCAAAAGCGGGGGCAAGCCAAACGCTCAGACGAACAAGTCGATCTTGTGGTCCGGATCCGGCTTGTGTCCCCCTGGCTCATCGGCATCGCCCTGACTGACTGGCGGTGGCGTCCTGGGACGCGGCGGCTCCTGAGGGGTGCCCTGGCCGCCATCCCGCTCAGTGCCTATCTCGTGGGCACTGTGCTTGTGATCGATGGGGTTCACCTCACGGCGAATGGCATCACTGCCCGGGGTGGCCGGGGCCCTCGGCAAGATGGGGAAGAGCAGATCCTGATTAGGCATGGGATATCCTCCGTACTGACATTGTCTTATTATCGACCAGCGGCGACCTTTCCTTACTTTCTTCTTGAAATTTACAATCCCGGGTTGCAATTTTCGTCAAGGTCGGTAATGTAAACCCGGCGTCAGTTACGACATCTTATTTGTAAAGGATTGTTTACATGAAGTTCACCTCACTGAAGACTCATCACCACCATCATCATCCCGAATAGTCTTTCAGGAGGTTAGCTGCTGGAAGACACTTAACAGGTGACTTCCAAAAGGACCGCAAGATTCATAAACCCTCGGAAGCACACACTTCCGAGGGTTTTTTCGTTTTTGACTAGAAGGAAATCGAGCAATGGAAACACAACGTCTGCGCATCGCCATGCAAAAATCCGGTCGTCTGAGCCAGGACTCCCAGGCCCTGTTCAAGAGCTGCGGCCTCAAGATCAATCTGCGTGAACAGCGCCTCATCGCCCACGTCGAGAACATGCCCATCGACATTCTGCGGGTGCGTGATGATGACATCCCGGGTCTGGTGATGGAGGGGGTGGTTGACCTTGGCATCATAGGTGAGAACGTGCTCGAAGAGGTGCAGCTCATTCGCCAATCCCAGGGCCTGCCCTTCGAGGTCAAGACCCTCAAACAGCTCGATTTCGGCGGTTGCCGTCTCTCCCTGGCCGTGCCGGAAGATGCCAGCTACACAGGTCCCCAAAGCTTGGCTGGCAAACGCATCGCCACCTCCTACCCCGGCCTGCTCAAGCGCTTCTTTGACGAGCAAGGTCTCGCGTTCAAGAGCGTCATGCTGGGGGGCTCGGTGGAAGTCGCCCCCCGCGCGGGTCTCGCCGATGCCATCTGCGATCTCGTCTCCACCGGCGCGACCCTGGAGGCCAACGGCCTGAAAGAGGTGGAGGTCATCTACCGCTCCAAGGCGGCACTGGTGCAGGCCCCCAATCCCTTGAACGCCGCCAAGCAAGCCATCATCGACAAGCTGTTGCCCCGCATCCAGGGCATGCAGCAGGCGCGCGAGAGCAAGTACATCATGCTGCACGCCCCCAAAGATAAGCTCAATGCCATCACCGATCTGCTGCCCGGCGCCGAGCGCCCCACCATCATGCAGCTGGCCGGTGACACCAATCAGGTCGCCCTGCACGTCGTCTCCAGCGAAACTCTGTTCTGGGAGACCATGGAGCAGCTCAAGGCCCTCGGAGCCAGCTCCATTCTGGTGCTGCCCATCGAAAAGATGATGGAATAAGGACAGGCACCATGCAGACCCTCATCTGGAACCAGCTCACCCCCGCCCAGCAAGCCGAGGCCTTGACCCGCCCGGCCCTGGACGATGAAGCCAATGTCGGCGCCGTGGTAACGGACATCATCACCGCGGTCAAAACCCGGGGCGATGACGCCCTGCGCGAACTGAGCAAGCGTTTCGAGCGCGCCCCCCGTGAACAGTTGCGGGTGAGCGAAGCGGAAATCGATGCCGCCTGCGCCCGGCTCGATGACGACATCCGGGCCGCCATACTGGCCGCCGCCACCAACATTCGCACCTTCCACAGCGCCCAGGTGCAGCCTGTGCTGCGGGTAGAGACCCAGCCCGGCGTCCTGTGCGAGCTGCGCACTCAACCCATCAGCCGGGTCGGTCTCTATGTGCCGGGGGGCAGCGCGCCCCTCCCCTCCACCGTGATGATGCTGGCCATTCCCGCCGCCATTGCCGGTTGCCGCGAGGTGGTGCTCTGCACGCCGTCGCCGGCCAGCGACGAGATCCTGTTCGCTGCCCGCGCCTGCGGCGTCGAGAAGGTGTTCGCCATCGGCGGCGCCCAGGCCATCGCCGCCATGGCCTACGGCACTGCGTCCATCCCCAAGGTGGACAAGATCTTCGGCCCGGGCAACAGCTATGTGACCGAGGCCAAGGGCCAGGTCTCCCGGGACTGGCGCGGCGCCGCCATCGACATGCCCGCCGGCCCCTCCGAGGTGCTGGTAATTGCCGACGAGAGCGCCAATGCCGCCTTCATCGCCTCGGATCTGCTCTCCCAGGCCGAACACGGCCCGGACAGCCAGGTGGTACTGGTCACCACCAGCGCCGCCCTGGCCGAGGCCGTCAACATCGAGCTGGCAAGCCAGCTGGCGCAGCTCAGCCGCCGGGACATCGCCGTTCAGGCCCTGGCAAGCAGTCTCACCCTCCTGTGTGACAGCCTGGAGGAGGCCTGTGCCATCTCCAATGCCTACGCCCCTGAGCACCTGATAGTGCAGACCCGCAGCCCCCGGGACCTGCTCGACAAGCTCGAAAACGCGGGATCCATCTTCTTGGGACAATGGACCCCCGAATCGGTGGGGGATTATGCCAGCGGCACCAATCACACCCTGCCCACTTACGGCTATGCCCGCACCTGCTCCAGCCTGGGATTGGCCGACTATCAGCGCCGCTTCACGGTGCAGGAGCTGAGCGAGCAAGGCATTCGCGATCTGGGCCCCATCGTCCAGCGCATTGCCCAGGCAGAAGGGCTCGATGCCCACAAGCAGGCCGTCACCCTGAGGTTGCGTGCCCTGTCTGAGGCTTCCCAAACGAATTTGCCGCAAAAGGATCTGCTATGAGCATCGCCAAGCTGGCTCGCCGTGTGGTGCGCGCCCTCACCCCCTATCAGTCCGCCCGCCGCATCGGCGGCACCGGCCACGTCTGGCTCAATGCCAACGAGGCGCCGCTCTCCCCCGCCTTCACGGTGCAGAGCAACAAGTTCAACCGCTATCCCGAGTGCCAGCCAGCCCAGGTGGTCGATGGCTACGCGGCCTATGCCGGGGTCAACGCCGATCAGGTGCTAGTGAGCCGCGGTGCCGATGAGGCCATCGAGCTGCTCATTCGCACCTTCTGCGAGGCGGGTCAGGATCAGATCCTCATCTGTCCGCCCACCTATGGCATGTACGCCATCAGCGCCGAGACCTGCGGAGTGGGCATCGTCGAACAGCCTCTTACCGCTGATCGTCAGCCGGACTGGCCCGCCATTCGCGATGCCCTCTCCGAGGTCAAGCTGGTGTTCCTCTGCTCCCCCAACAATCCGACCGGGGATCTGGTGGGGCGCGATGGCCTCATCGCGTTGCTCGAAGCCGCCAGAGATAGCGCCATTGTCGTGGTGGACGAGGCCTATATCGAGTTCTGCCCGGACGCCTCTGTGGTGGATCTGTTGGCCCGCTTCCCCAATCTGGTGGTGACCCGCACCCTCTCCAAGGCGTTCGCCCTGGCCGGGATCCGCTGCGGCTTTACCCTCGCCTCCCCGCAAGTGATCGCCCTGCTCGCCAAGGTGATCGCCCCCTACCCCATCCCGGATCCGGTGGCGCAAATTGCCGCCCAGGCCCTGACCCCGGCCGGTCTTGCGCTGATGCAGGCGCGCGTCATTGATCTCAATGAGCAGAAGGCGGCGCTCAAGGGTACACTGACAACCCTGCCCTGCGTGCGCGAGATCTTCGAAGACAAGGGCAACTTCATCCTGGTGCGCTTCCATGATGGCGCGCGCGTCTTCACCGCCATGAAGGCCGCCGGCATCATCTTGCGGGACTTTTCCAACAAGCCGGGCCTGGGAGAGAGCATTCGCATCACGGTCGGTTATCAGGATGAGATGGATGCCGTGCTCAACGTATTGCGGGACGTCACTGCCAACAAGATGTCTGCTAGCAACGGCGCGAACGACACTGCGCCCGCCAGCCGCTTATAAGGATGTAGAGAGATGAAGACCCCATTTTTATTTATCGACCGTGACGGCACCCTGATTGAAGAGCCTGTCACCGACAAGCAGGTGGACAGCCTCGCCAAGCTGCGCTTCGAGCCCATGGTGATCCCGGTGCTGCGCGAGCTGCAGGCCGCAGGTTATGTGCTGGTGATGGTCACCAATCAAGATGGGCTGGGCACGGCCAGCCTGCCCCTTGAAAACTTCCAGCCACCCCAGGATCTGATGATGCACATCTTCGAGTCCCAGGGTGTGAACTGGGAGAAGGTGCTCATCTGCCCCCACTTCCCCACCGATGGCTGCAGCTGCCGCAAACCCCATCTGGGGCTGGTAAAGGAGTATCTCGCCTCGGGCCGCATCGACTTTGCCAACTCCTTTGTGATTGGCGACCGGCAGACCGATATCCAGCTGGCCGAGAACATGGGCATTCGCGGCATTCGCTATCAGCCACGCGATCACAACTGGCTCGCCATCCGCGATCAGCTGCTCAGCAAGGGGCGCACCGCCCTGGTGGAGCGCAACACCAAGGAGACCCGTATCCGGGTTGCACTGGACTTGGACAAGAGCGGCGGCAACCAGATCAGCACCGGCATCGGCTTCTTCGATCACATGCTCGATCAGATAGCGACCCACGCCGGTTTCAGCCTGCAACTGGCGGTGAGCGGCGATCTGCACATTGACGATCACCACACGGTGGAAGATGTCGGATTGGCCCTGGGTCAGGCCCTGCGCGAGGCCCTTGGCAACAAGCGCGGCATAGGCCGTTTTGGCTTCGTGCTCGCCATGGACGAAGTGGAAGCGCTGATCGATGCCCGGCCTCGCCTGCCAACGCAAGATTCCCTGCTCGATACCAAGGTGGAGGTAGAAGCACTGATCGATACTCAGCCTCGCCTGCCGGCCGAAGGTTCCCTGCTCGACGCCAAGGTGAGCGCCGCCCTGGATCTGAGCGGTCGCCCCTACTTCGTGTTCCGCTGCGAATCCGGTTTTGGCCGCGACAGCGTGGGCGAGATGGCCACCGAGATGGTGCCCCACTTCTTCCGCTCCCTGTCGGACGCCATGGCCATCACCCTGCACCTCTCGGTGGATGCCGGTAACAGTCACCACCAGGTGGAGGCGCTGTTCAAGGGCTTCGGCCGCGCCCTGCGCCAGGCCATCCGGGTGGAAGGCACGGATCTCCCCTCCAGCAAGGGGGTGCTCTGATGGGCTCGTGCAACCTGACCGTTATCGATAGCGCCGCGACAGTGCCAAGCAGGGGCCTGCCCACAAGAAGGAGCTGCTGATGAGCACACAAAATCTGGTCATTATCGATACTGGCTGCGCCAATCTGGCCTCGGTGCGCATGGCCTTCGAACGACTCGGGGTCAGCCCCAAGGTGAGTTGCGACGCCCGCGATATCCGCGCCGCCGACAAGTTGATCCTGCCCGGGGTGGGCACGGCGGTAGCGGCCATGAGCAACTTGAACGAGCGCGAGCTGGTGCCTCTCATCCGCGAAGCCCGCCAGCCCCTGCTCGGCTTTTGTCTGGGCATGCAGATGCTGGCACAAGCCTCGGAAGAGACCATGAATGAGAGCGCCGAGCTCCCCTGTCTCGGCATCATTCCCGGCAAGATCAAACTGATGGAGGTAGGCACGCTGCGCCTGCCCCACATGGGCTGGAACCAGATAGCGCACGATGAGACACATCCTCTGCTCAAGGGGATCCCCAATGGCAGCTACTTCTACTTTGTGCACTCCTACGCCCTGGAAGTGACCCAGGCGACCCTGGCCAGCTGCGACTATGGGGTGCCCTTCACCGCCATCGCCCATCAGGACAATGTGTTTGGCGCTCAGTTCCACCCGGAGCGCTCCGGCGCCGTCGGTGCCCGTTTACTGCAAAATTTCCTGGAGCTATGACAAGGATGATTATTCCGGCAATTGATTTGATTAACGGCCAGGTGGTGCGCCTCTATCAGGGCGATTACGACCAGAAGACCGAGTATGCCAGTGCCCCCCAGGCACGCTTCGATGAATATGTCTCCCAGGGCGCGGTACAACTGCATCTGGTCGATCTCGATGGCGCCAAAGACGCCAAGGCCCGTCAGCTCGCCCTCATCGCGCAGCTGCTCTCGGCCACCGAAGCCCCGGTGCAGGTCGGTGGCGGCGTGCGCAGCGAACAGGACGTGGCCGACTTGCTGGCCGCCGGTGCCAATCGGGTGGTGATTGGCTCCACCGCGGTCAAGTCCCCCGAGCTGGTCGCGAGCTGGATGGAAAAATATGGCCCCGAGCAGATAGTGCTCGCCCTGGACGTCAACATAGACTCCCTGGGCAATCGCAAGATAGCGGTGGCGGGTTGGCAAGAGGACAGCGGCATCACCATAGAGGCACTCATCGAGCGATTCCTGCCGGTCGGGCTCAAGCATGTGCTCTGCACCGACATCAGCCGGGACGGCACGCTCAAGGGGTGCAACGTCGAGCTCTACCGGGATCTCTGCGCCCGCTACCCGAGCGTGGCGTTTCAAGCCTCGGGCGGCATCGGCGGCATTGGGGACATAGAGGCGCTCAAGGGGTCCGGGGTCAAGGGCATCATCCTCGGCCGCGCCCTGCTGGAGGCCAAGTTCACCGTGAGCGACGCCATCAATTGCTGGGCAAGTCAGGGCGAAGCCGCTTCGTCACTACAAGGAGGCCACTGATGCTGGCAAGACGTATTATCCCCTGTCTCGACGTCAAAGATGGCGTCGTGGTCAAGGGCGTGCAGTTTCGCCATCACGAGGTGATGGGGGGTATCGTTGAGCTGGCCCGTCGCTATGCCCAGGAGGGCGCCGACGAGCTGGTGTTCTATGACATCACCGCCTCGAGCGATGATCGCGTGGTCGACAAGAGCTGGGTGAGCCGGGTGGCGGAAGTGATCGACATCCCCTTCTGCGTCGCCGGTGGCATCAAGAGCGTCGAGGATGCCAAGCGCATCCTGGAATTTGGCGCCGACAAGGTCTCCATCAACTCCCCTGCCCTGGCCGATCCGACCCTGATCACCCGCCTGGCCGAGCGCTTTGGGGTCCAGTGCGTCGTGGTCGGCATCGACTCCTATTTTGATGAACAGAGCCGCCAATATCAGGTCAAGCAGTTCACCGGCGACGAGAGCCGCACCCGCACAACCGCCTGGAATACCCTCGACTGGGTGAAAGAGGTGCAACAGCGGGGCGCAGGTGAGATAGTGCTCAACGTCATGAATCAGGACGGCATGCGCCAGGGTTATGATCTCGACCAGCTCAAGCTGGTGCGCGCCCAGTGCAAGGTGCCCCTCATCGCCTCGGGCGGCGCCGGTACCATGGCGCATTTTCGCGATGCCTTTATCGACGCCGATGTGGACGGGGCCCTGGCCGCCTCGGTGTTCCACAAAGGTCTCATTCCCATACCCGAATTGAAGCGTTGGCTTAGCACCCAAGGAGTCGCTATCCGTGAATAATCCAGTGATTGATCCCACCCTCATCGACCGGCTCGACTGGGCCAAGTGCGATGAGATGATCCCCGCCATGGTACAGCACGCCGCCAGCGGCCAGTTGCTGATGCAAGGCTTCATGACCCGCGAGGCCCTGGCAAAGACGTTGGCCAGCGGCCAGGTCACCTTCTTTAGCCGCAGCAAGCAGCGTCTCTGGACCAAGGGCGAGAGCTCGGGCCATGTCTTGAAGCTGGTCGCCATCAGCACCGACTGCGACAGCGATTCCCTGCTGATTGCCGCAGACCCGGTCGGTCCTACCTGCCATCTCGGCACCGCGTCCTGCTTCGATGGCCACCCGCTGCCGCCGCTGGGCTTCCTGGCCGAGCTTGAGCAGATCCTGGCGGCGCGCAAGGGCGCCGACCCTGCTACCAGCTACACCGCCAGCCTCTATGCCAAGGGCACCAAGCGCATCGCCCAAAAGGTCGGTGAAGAGGGGGTCGAAGTGGCGCTGGCCGCCATGGCGAAAGATCGGGAAGAGCTGATCAACGAATCCGCCGACTTGCTCTATCACCTGACGGTGCTGCTGCAAAACGAGGGGCTGGGATTGAAGGATGTGGTGGCGCGCCTCTATGAGCGCCACACCCAATAGGCGAGGCGTCACTTTCTCACCTATCGACATAGAAACGGGCCCTCTGGCCCGTTTTTTTATCCATGCTGCCGTTGATGAAACCATTGGCAGGCACGGGCGATTGACCAGCAAGAGGGTCGTGAATGAGAGTCCCCTCTCTCGGGTGCAACCCTCAATTGATGCGGCTCCAGAAGCTCATGTTGACCGAGCTCGTCTCCAACAGCGCCAGGTACTCACCCGCTACCTCGTTATGCAGCCACTGCTGACAGTAGGCTTCAGCCAGCGCCTGACTCGGGGCCATCACCAGATCGGCATAAGTGCCATCGGCGCCGCGCAGCAAACAGTGGACGACAAGCGCCTGTTGCTGCACCAGAAACTCGGCCTCGACCCGCTGCGACAAGGCGATCAACGCCTGCTCTGTTACCCCCTCCTTGAGCCTGAAGGTGGCAAACTCCAGACCGCCCACCCCTTGCATACCGCCATTGACTATCATCGCTGCTCTCTCTTCATATTGGTTAAATGGAGAGGGGAGCATAGGGCAGTGCCACTGACAGCACTGTGTCAGTCCTGTTCACCTTTTTTGCCGTTCGGCAGTCCGTTCAGCATCGGCCTGATCCCGGACAAGGTGACCATATTCCCAGATGTCGTCTCGACGCGCCGCTCGTCAAGATAGTGAGCCAGGCTCACCCAAGGGGGCGGGTTGTCACAGTGCGGCACCGAAATCTGGGCGTGAATGCGATCTATCCTGAAATCCCGATAACCCTGGCGCAGGGAGCACCAGGCCCCCAAGGTCCAGCGGCCCCCCCAATAAAAGAGTCCTAGCGGGTAGATGCGTCTGCGGGTCTGTTGACCCGATGCGGCGCCATAATCGATGCTCAACCAGTCTCCTGCCGCAATGGCGCCGTGCAGCTGATCCCAGCGTCCATACTCATCGCTGGCACGGCGATGATCAGGCACCCGCACGGAATGAGGTTGTGATGCAGGGCGCCCCGCCGGCAAGGCTGCCTCTATCTTGGCCAGCAGGGCCCGAGCCGGATCAGCCAGCCCTTTGCCGGTCAGCACAGTCACCAGATTCACTCCGGTGATCAGCGCATCGAGCTCTGCGGCGCACAGCTGCAAGGGGGGCAGCTCGAACCCCTCACTCAGCCGATAACCAACCCCGACCTCCCCATACACGGGGATACCCGCCAGGGAGAGATCGTCCATATAGCGATAGATGGTTCGCTCCGACACGCAGAGCCGCTCGGCCAGCGCGCTGGCGGTCAGCGGCTGGTGGGCGCGCAGCAAGTTGGTCAATTGAAACAGTCGATCCGATTTTCTCACCGCATGCCTCAGGGACGCCATGATGGGGCGGCCATGATAAGTCGGGATGGCTGCCGATGGCAGCCTCTTCCTGACCCATCCCCCCTAGACAGGGAGTCGCCTCTCAATGAGCTCGCGACGATAATGGCCACTGTCCCTTGCCACTTAGCCCCAGGCTCCATGAACAAATACCAGGTTTTTGCCACCCAGGAAGCACCCGAAGCCTTCACCTTGCTCGACATGGCCGCCGCCGACTTTTTCAGGGACAAGCAGGCACTGCTGTCCCAGGGCTTCGAGGTTATCGGGGAACCCATATTGGCCCCCGATCCCCGGTCGGCGGTGCAATCCCACCAGCTCAACATGGCAGAACCCAGCCGCCCCTATGGTGCCCCCACCGCCCACGGCGCCTTCATCTATTTGCTGCTCCATGCCCCCCGGCTATTTGGCAAGAAAAAACCGCGCCAAGGCTGAGTGCGCGCGCCTTAGCGCAGAGCAACACAACCCCGCAGCCATTCACCCGCAGCCTGAAGTCAACCTGAACAACCGACTCCGTTTGACGCCACAGATGGGGCCTGCCAAGGCGGGCTCCCTGCGGGGATAATGCCGCCATGCTATCCAAATCCAGAGGTTGTATGAGCAAATACCAGTTCTTCCGTCAGGGGCAGGATCCCGCCAGTGTCACCTTCTTGCTGATGTCATCGCCGTCCTTTTTGCCGGAAAAGGAACAACTGCTGGCCCAGGAGTTCGAGGTGGTGGGGGATTACATACAGGCAGACAGTGACCAGGAGGCCCTCGAAAAATTCCGAAGCGGCATGATTGAACCTCTGGAGGAGTACACCAAGGCGACCGAAGCGGGGGGACTCTACTACTTCATCAGCGGCCTGTGGGAGGCGCTGAACAAGTGGGTCAGGGGCACCAAGTCGCCCCGCTGAACCCGCTTGCCGGGGCCATGGCGACAGGGCCCCGTTCATCGCTCTCTTTATACTATCCGCAAACACTCTTCCCCCAGAGTTGGCCGCCGCCTCCTTGCCTCTGCACAAGAGAAACCATCTGGTGTCTCAACCCTGGCCGGTCGAGGTAGCAGTCCCGGCTCGTCAACGCCCCCTCTTTCATCGCCCGCCACCGGCCCCACTCCGCCGGATGTTGCAGCTATCCGGGCCTGACTTGTCGCTATTTACAGACACCCTTTGCAGGCGGCGGTTTTTGGCGCAGTCAATCCTTGTCGCAATCGGGGGGCCTTTGCCTTGAGACTATTGCGTAAACTGCCAAGATAGCGGCAAGCCTCATCGCAGGCAGCAACAGACTGTAAGGAGAGAGAGATGAACAAGTCCCTGTTAGCCGGTCTCGGCATCGGTATAGCCTCGGCAGTGACCCTCTCGGCGGTGGCAAGCGGCTCACTGTTTGAGTCCAAGCCCCAGTTCGCCGAAGTGCTGGCCAGCAAGCCTGTCACCGAGACCATCAAGACGCCTCGCCAGGAGTGTCGCAACGTCACGGTGACCCACCGCAAAGCGGTACAGGATCAGCACAAGATCCTCGGCACCGTGGTCGGCGGCGCCTTGGGGGGCGTACTCGGTCATCAATTTGGCGGTGGCAGCGGCAAGACGGTGGCCACGGTCGCCGGGGCGGCGGCGGGCGGCTACGCCGGTAATCAGGTGCAAGGCAACATGCAAAACAATGACACCTACACCACCACCGAGCAGCGCTGCAAGACGGTGCAAGACAGCAGCACCCGCACCCTGGGCTATGACGTCAGCTACAAGCTGGCCGGTCAGGAAGGGGTGATCCGCATGGATCGCGAGCCGGGAAAAACCATCCCCGTCAAGGATGGCAAGCTGGTCATCGACAGCCAGAGCTAAGCGCAACGCCAGCTCAGGCCCAACAAAAAGCCCATCGATTGATGGGCTTTTTGTTGGGCCTGAGTCATGACATGGGCTGCAATATGACCCTTTATCTCTCAAGGGGGTTATTGGTATTCGATAAGAAACGCCATGGTGCCGTTGGCATCGCCAGGCGTCACCTCGGCTTCGGTCTGAATATAGCGGGCTAAATAGGGCAAGTACCGGGTCGGGCTGCCATCCATGCCGGCAATGAAGTCTATCGGCTGGTTGAAGCTGGCCAGGCGGCTTCCCTGCTGAATCGCTATCTGTATTCCGATCCCCTCAGCCTGGCGGCCGGTATCTGCCAGGCCCATGATGGCCAGGCCATCATCGATGATGGTGGTATTGGGCATCAAACTTGCTTTGATGATATTGGGGGATCTTGCCCCCACCCCGGCACTGCCATCATTGCTGTAGAAAGTATTCTGCCCATCGTTAAGGGTGCCATGAAAGGTTGGGCACTGTTGCAACTCAATGTTGAATGGCACCCAAGGCATCCCACTGCCCACCCCTTTAAAAGCAGCGATATCATGACGCCCCAGCTCAACATAAACATCCGGTGTCATGCAAGATTGAGAGACAATATTGATGGCACCACTGAATGACACCGTTTCCACCGGATAGCGGGTACCATCATCCATGACAAATTCGGTTTTAATCGTCGGCAACATATTGCCACTTATGGTACCCGCTGAAATGGGACCAATTTTAATAAAGTTAATATCAAAGGAGGGATCGAAATTTATGGAGTAGTAACTATTTTCAGCCACATTTCTCGTCACCCTGGTCCATGGAAACGCTGTCCCCGAATACCAGGCGGCTACCCCTATACCCGGCACCCCTGTCTCATAGACTCGTCCGCCGAAGGGAGTACCACTCCAGGAGGAGAGTGGCAGCGGCAGCACCAAAAAGTCATCGACCTCGCTATAGCTGTAAGGCGTCGGTGACGGCTCACAGTCATAGTATGCCCAATGGGTTGCCTTGAAATATTGACGAAAAATAATGGTGCCATCCGGCGTATCGGGCCCCACCGTCAAGTTTCCCCCTTGCAATACCGAGGTGGTATCCACCACCGGATTCTCTGGCCGTACTGTGCACTTGGGGGCCGCCATGGCCGGTTGGACAATGCCCAGATAGAGCGCAAAAAAACCAGCCCCCCCTATTTGAAGGGGCCCTTTGATAACATCTGCATATCCCATGCTGATATTTCCTTTTTTATATGATGAGTACCGACGTCTTAAATAACGCTCTTTTGGTATCTCTATCGGTTAAGGGGTCTCCCATCGCCCTGCCTGTTCACCTCGTTATTTATATTCAATCAGGAAAGAGACAGTGCCATTGGCATCCCCCGGGGTGACAGTCGTCTCCGTCTGTATATAACGGGCAAAATAGTTCACCGTCCGAGAGGGGGAACCATCCGAACCCTGGTAAAAAATGGTGGGCTTGCTGAAGGTCGCGGGCCTACTCTCCTGATAAGCCGCAATCTGGATCCCCACCCCGCTAGCCTGGCTGCCGGTGTCGGCCAAGCCCATGATCGCTTGGGCATCATCGATGATGGCGGTATTGGGGGTGAGGCTCACCGTGATGGAGTTGGGGCTCACAGCACCGACCCCGCTGCTGCCATCGTTGCTGTAGAAGTTGTTCTGACCATCGTTGATGGTGCCATAAAAGGTCGGACAATTTTCCATCCGAAGCTGGAAGGGAACCCAGGGGGTGGCACTACCCTGACCGCTAAAGTTGCTGGCAATATCATGGCTGCCCAGATCGACACTGACATCCGGGGTGGTGCACGACTGGGAGACGATGTTGATGCTGCCGCTCATCGCCGCCCTGATGATGGGGTAATGGGTGCCATCGTCCATGACCATGTCGGCCCGCAGGGTGGGCAACTGCCCCCCCTGTATGGTGCCAGGGCTGATGGGACCCGTCTTGATGAAGCTGATATCAAACTCCGGGATAAACGCCTTTGTAAAGACGGAAAGGGCATTGACATCGGCTGGGTTCTTCGACAAGGGGAAGGCGGTGCCAGAATACCAGGCGACTACCCCTATACCCGGCACCCCTGTCTCATAGACCTGGCCCCCGAAGGGGGAGCCTCCCCAAGAAGAGAGAGGCAATGGCAGGCTCTGGTAATCGTCGTATTCATGCAGGCTATAAGGGGTCGGCGAGCTGGCGCACACGTATCTGACGTTGTAGGAGGGCTTGAAATATTGGCGAAAAATGATGGTGCCATCCGGCGTATCCGGCCCCACCGTCAGGTTGCCGCCTTGCAAAACAGCCGTGTAGTTGATGACCGGGGTTGCCGCATCTATGGTGCACAACGGCGCTGCCTGGGCAAAGAGCGGCACGCCTGTATAGAGCAGCAGCGCAACAGCGCCTCGTTGGATCATCATCTTGAAATTACAGCTTGTCATCTTCATGTTCATCTCTTGTTTGCACCCATCAACGGGTAGCCAATATCATTTTCATCGCTTATAACGGGAGGCACTCGGCCTCGAGACGCGCAATCGCGAAAGGTTGGTCTCCCGTCAGGGAGGGGGTCAATGCATACTCGAGTCGACACTCCTTGTTCTTTCCCTCGCCCCAGCTCAGCACCAAAGAGCCCGCAGACTGCGCCACCCTGGCATAGAGCTGTCCTCCCTGACCGACGGCTCCGACGTAATCTCCTGTTTCATCCCGCACCTTGGCACCAAAGGGCACCGGCTTGCCCTGGTAGCGGGCATTGATCAGCAAGGGAGTTCCTTGCCTGGTCTGGTATTGCGCTTTCACCACGGCTCCCGCCCTGGGAACGACTTTCAGCAGGGTGTTTTCCAGACCGACATCCGCTGCGATGCCATTGGGATCCAACTCGATATTATTGATCTGATAGGCGGTCAAGTTCGGCACCAATGCATATCCATTGCCATCGACCCGCACCCCTGGGTATGACGAGACGGAGGCCCCTTCGGCCCCTTTGGCCTCCACCAAGGCAAAGGTGTTAGCGTTATAAGGCGTCGCAGTAATACCCCCCTCATGGGCAACCAGGGTGCCCGTCAGGCCAATTGTTTCGCTGTTATAGTAATAACCCGAATTGATACTCCCACTGAGGTTGGTAACCGGGGTCCGATATTGGCCGTAAGTTGTGACACTGTTTCGACCTCGGTAATCATGCAGCATTGAAAGGCCATAACTCATTTGGTTATCTTCCCCGGCGGATCCGGAAAGCGTGGCCTGTTGTGCCAAATGACCACTGCTGTCACGAGAGAGATCAAGACGCAACTGAGGTGTATTGGCACCTACTCCTAAGGGCATACTGAAATTCAGCAATACGGTATCTTCAGCATCATTATTCTGGTTGTAACTGCGATTCAGGCTAAGTCCATATGACAAGGTTCGATATTGATTGCTATAACCAGCCTGATACTGTTTATCGGTTTCACTTCGGTTCCAATAGTTTTGTACCGAACTGCTGACATACACATGGCCCCAGCCAACAGGGAGACTCTGGCTGGCCGACACGGTGAAGCGATTTTTTGCTCGAAAAACCTGATCACTTTTACCACCACGATCTATGACGTCTCTCGTCTGCATGGCTGTTTGAAAGTCCATGAAACCGTCCGAGGAGAAACGGTTTGCGGCAATGGCAAGATTGCTGCCCGTTGCCTGAAAATCTTTGCTGTAACTGACTCGATAACTCTGTCCGCTCAGTTCATTGCCCATCACGCCGCCCTCCTCTCCCAATTCCGTCTTGGCATAGGAGATGTCAAAAGAGAACGCGCCTACAGGGGTTCCCATGGCAGAGCCAAGCAAACCGGTGTAATAGTGATCGCTCGCCTGTCCTCCGCTATAGAGGGAGAGATAGTTAGTCAAACCAAACTGGTAAGTCATTTCCAATAACGATGGTGAGCTGATGAGGCTGGTCGAATAATATTTCCCGGCCGTAAATGAATATTTGGCCGTACCAGGACGCAGCAATTCAGATACTGCGTTATAGGGTACCTTGAAATGATGTTCTGAGCCGTCAGCCTCATTGACACTCACATCCAGGTCGCCGCCATAGCCCGTCGGATAGAGGTCATCAATGACAAACTCACCTGGAGACACCGTAGTGTCATAAATGGTCTGGTTATTTTGCCGTATGATGACTCTCGCATTCGTGCGCGCAACCCCTCTCACCTCAGGAGCATAACCTCTTAATGAGGAGGGCAGCATGCTGTCATTACTGGCAACACTGATACCGCGATAAGGCAGGCTGTCAAATATTTGGCCTGTGGTGTTTGATTGCCCTATGGTGATGGTGCCGCCGATGTTTGCTGAATCATGACGAACATAATTACTGATCATGCTGTAATCACTCAGACCATAATCGGCCCAATTATATGATCCTTTATGTCTGAAGTACCAAGATCCTATGTTTAGTCCCGCATCAATACCAGCATAGATGGAATTGTTTCTCACACCATGAGATGCACTACTATAGCCATTAATACCATAGCCCAATAACAGCGCAGGTATACCACTTTCCCATAGGTTCTCGTTGACAGCACCACGAGCCACCTTCAGTAAATAGCGTTGCGGAATACTGATATCCAGGCGCTGCTCATTGCTGTCAAAGTTCACCGCAGAAGCAGGAATAAAATTGGCAATATTGATACATGTCGATCTACCATCCAGTTCATCGAGGAACTCTTTGGGCAATGACTGATAGTCAAAATTTATATTTTTAATGATCGTCAAATCGACGCAGGGGAAACTCTCGCCATTATCCCCGCGTATAACTTCAATCTCTTTCCTCATTGAGACAACATCATTGATGTACAGATCTGCCGTATAATGACCGGGTAGTGCCATAGCTCCCTTGCCAAATTGATGCAGGTCAATACTCTTGCCGCCAATTACATGCAAGAAAGAGGGATCGAATTCTACCTCTTCTGAGTCAGTATTATAATCACGATCTGTATCATCCTGACCCGCCAATACCATTGACGAATAAGCATAAAATAACACCATGG
This sequence comes from Aeromonas sp. BIGb0445, assembly GCF_024809075.1. Lineage (NCBI taxonomy): Bacteria > Pseudomonadati > Pseudomonadota > Gammaproteobacteria > Aeromonadales > Aeromonadaceae > Aeromonas > Aeromonas sp. BIGb0445. Next base: position 442,092 of record NZ_JANUES010000002.1, on the reverse strand, counting down.
ACAATTTCGAGATGCGTGTTTTATAAGATGTCAAGTTTCTCATGAAAGTGACAGTACATATATTCATGTTATCGCCCATAGGAATATGCTAGGTCAAGGGAGTTACAAAATAACGCCTGACTAGAGGAAATAATTAATTCAAGACCGACTCAAAAGGGATGATGGCACCATAGTCATTCACATAGGTTCCCTTGACCTGATTGGCACTGCCTTTAAGCTTGAATAACTTACTACTCTTGGGGGGAATCATATCGCCATCGATAGAGTTACCCGCCAGCGACAGACTCGCAAAAGAGATATAATAGGGGCTGCTATTTTTCGCTTCGACGCCATTTTGTCTCTTCTGCCAGCTAACAAACTTTACCGCCTCGTGGGGTAAACCAGACAAACTGGCAGGACGATAAAATATCTTCAGGCGTGAACGAAATGCCATTTGAAGAGAGTTGTTATCTTTTGCCAACTTTTTCTTTGCTGGGATCTCCAACACGTTCAGCCAAAAGACACTCTCCTTATCCATCGGCAACTGACTGCCAACGTAGCGTAATCGCAAAGTCTGCCCCTTGCCTGGGTCGAGGCGATTTATCGGCGGAGTTAAGATAAATGGGCTCTTGATATCATCAGGCCTGGCATCAATATCGCCCTCATCAACCCAGCTTTGGATCAGCACGGGTATTGCTCCCATATTCTCCAGCTTGACGGATACTTCCTGACGATCAGATTTGTATATTACTCGCGTCCCTTTTATAACGACACTCGCTGAAGTGTTCATGCTAAATGTTGTTAAAAAAAGCATGCAAATCAACCCTATCGAACCGGGATAAATCGTTCTCATATATTCCTCTCAAAAGATACAGAGAGAGGAGGCCTCTCTCTGTAATGAATTATTTGTATTGAATTGAATAGGTAACATTGCTGGTGACAGTACCTGGTGTTGCGCCACCGGCCGGGGTGATATATTCAACCAGGTATGGAAGCACGGCACTGCCGCTGGACGTATCGACCATGGTGGTATTGGTCACCTGGCTGCTATTGCCCACCTGGATCACATCCTGAGATGCACTCGAACCATCACGCAGCTGCAAGCTCACATTGGTGGCTGTACCGCCCATGTTATTGAGCAGGCCGCTCGCCAGGTCAACTGAGGTGCCTGCTTCAAAGAAGGCAGATGCCGTTTGCAATGTGCCAGCACAGTTACTCAGGGCCATATTGAATGCAGTAGTCCCAGTGGTGTCATTTGCCGCAGCCAAAGTGTTTGCACTTACGGTTGGCAGTATTACCGTCGCATCGGCACCTTGACCATCAATACTCACATCGCAAGTGGTCGCAGTTAACTCACCATTGAATGTGATGGTGCCAGTGGATGCCGCATTGGCGATACCTACTTGACCAAACAGTGCAACAGCAGTGGCCGAAACCAGGATTGTTTTCTTCATCATTTTATTGCTCCATAAATACAAGAAAAATTAAACAGTAAAAAAGCCTCAAGTAACAAAAAGGCCCAATATCCACCCGACGGTAAAGCAACTAACCGCCCATAACAGAATGTATAAATCCATGGACTAAATCGTTCATTCAATCTTTGTTGTCAGGCAGTCATCACATGATACAGATCCATGTGAGATCATCCCGTACAATCGATGCACCAATGCGTGCATAATGCGCAAGGTAAACTGCAATTCAGTGCTGCTCTAATTAATAATCATGACGCTATCCGCGTAAAATGGCTAACCAGCTCTCTTTAACGGCTTTACCATTTTTCCTCGCCACTGATTTGGCGACATACCCGTCCAGCCCTTAAAGCACCGACTGAATACGGATACATCAGAAAACCCCAAATGGAATGCAATCTGAGTAATAGATTCATTTCCTTCAAGGGCTCGTACGGCCATCTCATACCGAACTGATTTGAGGAGCTCAGAATAGGACTTCCCTTCTGCTTTCAGCCTGTTTTGTAACGTTCTCACACTGATGTTGAGACTGTTCGCAACGGTATAGATAGATCCACTACCAAAGCGAAGGGTGTTTCTGATGACTTCCTCTGTTTGCTCCCAGATAGTAATCACTTTATCATTTCTTAACTCCTCAACCTTGTGGTTGATATAATCCAACACCTCATGTTTTTCTATCTCAAATCCTCGCTCCAGCCATGTCTGTGGAAAGCAAACGCCATTGAACATACCGCCAAAGTCGATGGGAATGTTTTTCTCCTTGAGATTGTGTGGTGCTGGTTGCTCCAACACTATTCTGCATAGATGACTATCACCTAATGATGACAGCTGGATGTAATTGTATAAATATGTCGATATGGCCTGGCAGATACCGGGGTATTGAATACTGTCCGAGTAATCACAACCAATCGAGATGGCACAGTAACCATCACGCGCACTCTCCTGTGAGATATAAGCGCCAGAGACATAAATGCTGATGTTCTCTTTCAAAAAACTCAGGGCATTGGACAAACTGCTTTGCAGTCTGAATCCAAGGGCCAGGGGGCCGGTGAAATTAACACCTGTAGCTTTCGCCAACCAAAAGCCAAACAAAGGGGCATTAGCCACTTCTGCAGACAGATCCAGTAGTCTGACATAGGCTATAAATGGGATCACTCCCTCTGCTGTATCTTTAAGTAAGTTAGGTTCTATCCCAACCGCATCCAACATTGAGTAGTGATCAATTTTGTAATGACTACACAATGCCTTAAAGTCTCTTAACACTGTCACCTTGATGAACTGCATCGCTATTTTTCTCCATGCACATGCAAAAACCGCGTTGCATTAAAACTATTAAATGCGCAAAGACGCGCTTATAAAGTAAACCACGCTCACTCCGCACTGATTTATTCATGTGCAGAGATAGCGGTGGATTAAGGTGGTTTTCATAGGCTTTACAGAGGTTAACTACTCAAGCGCTTGTCCACTCAATTTCTATGGTGGAAAGTCTAGCAGCAAGGTTGCGAGGCATGCTTGACCAATAGCGAAATTCACATGACCAATGACGGAAAGGGCTTCGAACGACCCACACATAGGCATAACAATATGATTTTAAATGATTTTATGTTGAAGAATTTTAGTTTCACTTGATTTTGTGACAGACAGGAAGAGGCTTGAGTAATGGCTTCAGTTGCATCAGACTAGGCGCATATAGATGCTACCTCTGGATATGCTGATGAAACGGAAATTCATCGTAAGGGCGGAATGTTTATTTCACTTTGAGCACTTCGTCAGATCCCATAACGGGAATCCTGTTACATTGATGAAGCAGGTCGGTTTGACCCCGGCCCAGATCAGAAACCCTGATAACTACATCCCTGTAGTATCGGTAGCAGACCTATTTTCTCTCACCGCCAAAGAGTTAAAAATGCCATTGTTTGGCATGCATTATGCGCTGATTGATTATAGGTCAAGGCTGGGTGCCCTATCCGTGGCCTTAACCACTCGTAAGAGCATGCAGGAAATAATTGCGCTATTAAAAGATAAATTTTATGTGCACAACAATAGTCTTGTATTTGATTTCTCTGATAGTAAAGCGCTTGGGATAATCAGTATCATCAACCTTGCTGACCCAGATGGGCGCATGATGCAACAGCTATCTCTCTGTCAAACGCAGTCATTATATAAATTACTCAATACAAGATTGGGTATACCAAAAAAAGATCTGCACATGAATGTTATGATGTCTTCTCCAGAAGAGTATAGTGATGAACATCATAAACACATTCAGTTTTCATCCGGTTTTAATGGGGTTAGCTTCCCAATGAAATATGCCGACAGCTCTCCAGTTATTTATGAGGAAGATGTCAACTCACTCGTAGATAACGTATTAAGTAAAATGGTGTCATCCTATCCTGATAACTTTGAAACAAAATGCAAGCATACTATGATAGAACTTCTTAAAGCGGGAGAATGTAGTGTTGGGCGATTGGCATCCACACTGGGAATATCTATCAGAAATCTACAGGCGGCGTTAAAAAAACTTAATACCAGCTACACAATTATGTTGAAAGAGTGCCGATTTCAACAGGCCTGCTTCCACCTTTCACAGGGGCAAGAAAACATTACCAATATTGCATTTGAATTAGGATTCTCTGACCCCTCTGCATTTAGTCGGGAGTTTAAAAAGTGGACGGGAATGTCCCCTCAACAATGGAAAAATCAACAATTTCCTGAAGGTTAGATTCATCAGCAGCTTTCCATAGCTAGCCACAACTGAACAAGTAGCAAACACTTGTGCCAATATGCCTTTTAATGGAATCACAGGGTTTACATTCAAAAATGTATACATAACTTAAAACTACATGATTACATTTTAGAGTCAATTTTTTTGTTTCTTAAAATTGTTTTCCCAATAAATAATCGCTCGTCAACTTCCATCTGGGAGATATTCAAAATATTTGCAATATCTGCACGACAAAACCTCCCTTTTATCTGCAGCAGCAAGGGTATTTTGTACTTCATCGGAAGGTTTTTCACACTCTCTTTTACACTTTTTCTATTACTTTCTTGTTTACTACAGTGGCTATCTTCCTGAGCAGATAGTGCCACCATATGCTTGATGGCACACAAACGAAACTCTCGATAATCTTTATCGCTAGTATGATAATACTCTTTGAACAATTGGGTTACAGTACCTTCGACGCGCACTCTGTTGCCAAACCAGAACTCAGCATAGGTATACAGTTCGATAAATATCTGACATATCGACAATTTCAAGACCTGCGATGACATATCCGTCTCCCTGAGCGCTCGTTTAATCAGACAATAGTACTCATCTATCGACCCTCAATCTTAACAAGTTGCGAAATAAAGCTGGCAAGTCGCGAAATTAAAATAAGTTTAATCTCTCAATAAAAAGGGGAGCCAAGGCTCCCCTTTATCAATTAGCTAACTTAACTATTTTTGCGGCCAAAGGGCCACCAGGGTTTGTCGTTGTCTTCTATCTGTACCCGGGTCTGGCGTTGCTCTCCCGCCACGGCGCCGCGCACCTGACGCAGGGTGGCGGTGAACTGTTCAGTCCCCTCGACGAACCAGTCATCCAGGATCAGCACCTTGACCGATTTGCTGCCGCCCTCGCCCGCCGCCCAGCTCACGGAAGGGCTGAGCCAGGGCAGGAAGTCCAGACCCCAGTAAGCACTCTGGCCCTGGAAGGCAAGCTGGGCCCGGGCAGGTTGACTCAGGTCGCCGCTGCGTACCAGCGGGATCTCGGCGAACCACTGCCCCTCGCTGACTCGCATCTCCCCTTGTGCCATGGCGATGGTGGCCGCCATCGCCTTGTCCTTGATGGTGACCAGGGTCTGACTCTGCTCACCCAAGGTGGCGCCGCTGGCATCCTGCAACATCAGGGTGAACTGCTCATCCCCTTCATGCAGGCCATCGCTAAAGACCGGGATGCTGATGCTCTTGCTCTCTTCGTCGCCCGCTAACCAGTTGAGGGTTCCGGAAACCGGGGCCACATCGGTGGCCCCTGCGCTGCCAAACACCAGACGGTAGTCGACGCTGGCCGCCCCATGGCTGCCATCCTTGCGGCTCACGGTCAGGGTCAGGGTCTGCCCCTCCTCCACCTGGGCCACGGCGCTGTCGAGGGCAATGACCCCTGCAGGCGGCTCGGGATAGTCGATGGCAATCAGCACGGGATCGTGATCCGAGGCGCTGAAGGGACCTTCCGACTTGACCAACTGGCCGCTGTACTTGACCCCGTACTCGAAGAAGTTGCTCTCCGCCGAGTTGATGTGCCAATCCTCTATGCCCACCACCTTGCTGGCCAGGGAGGGATTGGCCAGGGCGTGATCCAGATTGCCCAGCTCCCCTTCGTAGCTGTAGGAGTAAGTGTCGGTGCCGTGGAACTGGGTATTGAGGTTGACAAGCCCCGCCCCCTTGCCAAGGGCACTGCCTTGCTCTTCATAAGGCTGCCCCGCCAGGGTGGTGAAGGAGGCGCTCAGGATCTGGCGCGCTTGCGCCGCCGGATCATAATCGGTCAGCACCCGGATGGGATCTTCCAGCCCATAGGCGTTCAGGTCGCCGAGCAGCAGCAGATCCCCCGTCTCAGTGGCCAGCTGCTCGCCGAGCACCTTGGCGGCGGAGACCCGCAGGGCATTGCAGTGGCCCTGACCATCGAGGGGATCGGCGCTGGCGTAATCCGGATAATCCTCAAAGCAGGCCGACCCCTTGGACTTGAGGTGGTTGACCACCAGGGTCAGCGGCACATCCCCCTTGGGGGAGGTGAAGCGTTGCAGCAGGGATTCACGCATGCCCTGGCGAATGCTCACCGGCTTGCCCGCCGCGTCCTGGGTCTCGGCGACTTGTCCCGGCAGCGGGATAAGTTCGGCGCCACCGGCAAGTTGCACCTTGGCCGGTTTGTAGATGAGACCGACGGTGATGGCATCGGTGCCGATAGGCTGGCCATCCGGAGAGGCTACCCAGGCATAGTGATCCGCCTCGTCGGGCAGGGCCCCATTGAGCGCCGCCACCAGATTGGCGATGGCCGAGTGTTCGCCATAGCCGTTGTTCTCTATCTCCATCAACCCCACCACATCGGCGTTGAGGCGGGTGATGGCGCTGACTATCTTGGTGCGCTGCAACTCGAACTCAGGGACCGTCAGAGCGCCGCGGTTGCTGCCGGTCGGGTTGGCATCGCCCCCCACCACGCTGGTGAAGAAGTTGAGCACGTTGAAGCTGGCAATGCGCAGATCGCCGGTCATGGCAAGTTCTGGGGTATCACTCCTGTCCCAGCCGCCATGGTCCACGTCGGCACTGCCAATCTGGTTATCGGCCACCAGACGATACTGGCTGTAGGAGTAACCGATGGCCCCTTCGAGGTTGTTGAGCTTGTCGCCGATGCGCAGATAACCCTGCTCAGGATGGAAGCCCGGGTACCAGGGCAGCACGCCATCCGGCGCCTTGGCATCGGTCTCGACCACCAGCTGGTTGGCAAGGTTGCGCGCGGCCCAGTCGCTCGCCTGCTGACTCATGGCCGGGAACTTCTGGGTCGACTTGATAAGTGGCGCCCCATAGGCCAGCACCAGGTTGTTGCGTTTGCCGTCGTAATCGAAGCTGAAGTTACGGGTCACCACCAGGCTGGAGGCTGGCACCAGCCGCACCCGCATCCCTTCGTGGCGCTCGAGCAGTGTCTGCAGGGATTCGCCCCCATCGGGTAGCAGATCCACCGCCCCTGGCGGCTGGACATTGGCATCGGTCACCACCAGATCGGTTGCACCTATCTGGGTCTGGTTATAGTACTCGGCCACCTTGCCCTGCACACAGACCTCGACCCCGGGCTTGATGGCGGGGTTGCTCTGGGTGCTATGGACGAAGAGGCCATCCGAGGTGCGCTCATCGCCATCCCCTTGCATTTCCTGGATGAAGAAGCCTTTGTAGAGGCCATTGACCACCTGGGTCACCCGGCCACGGGTGGCATAGCTGATATCGGATTCGAAGCGACCGGCGGGCACCAGCGGACTGGTGGCGCCACTGCCCTGAATGGCCGGAATGGGGGTCAACCCATCGACCGGGCAGGCAAAGGCATTGGGGGGTGTGCTGTCGTCGCAGGCCGACTCGCCGTTGCAACCCAGGCCGCTGGCGTCATCCTTGGCAAAGGCGCTGAACTCCAGGGCGGGGTCGAAGGGGGATCCGGCATCCATACGGCCCTGGTTCACCGTGGCCTTGCGGCGCAGGGTCATGTCCAGGGTGCTGACCGAACCCGACTGCCAGGCGCTGCCGGGATCGACCCCAATCTGTCCCAGGCTGTCGGCCAGTTCATCACCACGATAGAGCACCAGGCCGTCGTCACCGTTGAAGGTGAGGTTGCCACTGGTCTGGTTGGCCTTGGCGAGGATATCGGCACTGGCGCTCGGGTGGGCCAGTACCAGACTCGCCCCCGGGGCAAGCTGCCCTTGCAGGGTCAGGCTGTTGGTCGGGCCCTGGGCCAGGGTGCGACCATTGGCATAGAGGGCGAGGCGGTAGTCGGCGAGGTTCAGCGCCGTGCTACCCAGGTTGCTCAGCTCGATGGCCTTGTTGTTACCGGTTCCTTCCAGGTACTCGGTGATGAGCAATTGGGCATGGGTTTGCCCTGACAGGGCCAAACCAACGGCCGCCGCTATCAGTGAATGTCGTCCAGACATAAGCCAGTATTCCTTTTTTATTGGTAAATTTGTTAATGACCCGCCAGGCGGGCAGCACCTTATTTCAGCTGTATTGGCTGAGCCAAATACCGCGCTAATGTGCCAGTTTGGCTCCCTTCATGCCGCGAGCTGGTTAACAATTACAGGATTTTGTTGCGCATCAGTGACAGCGCAGGCGCTGACCGATTGAAATAGCGTTGAATAAATCGACAACCTAAGGAATAAGCGTGATGGATAGCATGGGAGCACAGGCCGGTATCCATGGATACACTGGGCAATGGCCGTCTGTCCATGGATAGAAAGGTGAACTTAAATTCAAATAAAAACAGATAGATACATATTTTCTTTGTGCTTGTAAAGATACCTGCTGACTATTTTCATGGCCATCACAAGCGGGCCGATGTGTATTCCACACCTCCGTTTGATGCGGGAAAATAACCGTCAAACCATGACGCACCATGACCCGGTAAAGGGGACTCCATTTTCAGTGGATATATTGTCGACAACACGCAGGAAAAAACCAGCAGGTCATCCTCCTCCATGGGGGATAAATAATGATTCATGTCGCGCCTTATCCAGCTTGAATGATAATTGCAATCCCCTCCCCCCATATAGGGCCCCGGCGGCTGCATGGCCCTGACGCTTTCCCCTGACAAATAGAGGGGATTTATGCTATATTGCGGCCCCTGTTATGGCGTTCGTCCAAGACGCGCCTCGAATCACTTATCAGGCCCAGCGGGCCTCTCATCATCCGGGACTCCTTGATATGACCATCAATGCCATCTTGCAGGGGCGCGCTGGCGCCAAATGTGAACTGTGCAGTGCCGAACAGGCCCTGACTGCCTATCAGGTTCCCCACTCTCCTGCCCAAGATGATGATCACAGTGCCGCCCTGTGTGCGACCTGCCTTGGCCAGCTGGCAGAGCCTGACACCACAGTCGTCAACCATTGGCGCTGCTTGGGGGACAGCATGTGGAGCCAGGTCCCGGCGGTGCAGGTACTGGCATGGCGCCAGCTCAAGTATCTGGCTGGCCAGGGCGAAGTTTGGGCCCAGGACCTGCTCGACATGATGTACATGGAAGAGGAGACCAGGAGCTGGGCCGAAGCCGGTATCAGCGCGGAAGATGACGATAGTGTCGCGACCGTCGACTCCAACGGCGCCGTGCTGGTCGAGGGGGACGCCGTCACCCTGATCAAGGATCTGGAGGTCAAGGGGGGTGGCTTTACCGCCAAACGCGGCACCCTGGTCAAGGGCATACGCCTGACCAACAATCCCCTGCATATCGAAGGCAAGGTCAATGGCGTGCAGATAGTACTGGTCGCCGCCTACCTGAAAAAAGCCTGATAAACCATACTGTTACACTGAAAATAAGCAGCGCCCTCCGGGCGCTTTTTTATTGTCCTCCTCAGCGAGGATGAGTGGCCAGCGCCATAGCGGTTCGCGACACAGCATCCACATCTTCGGAAAGCCAGCGCCACTTGGCACATAGTTCAGGCTTGACGTGGCGGATATTTGCACTACAGTGTATATACATTGGCGATACGCGAGAAACCAGATGGAACAGGTGCCACGCAAGCGGGCCAGCAAGCCCAAGAAGGACGCCCAATTAATCATCCGCCTCTCGGGCGAGGAGCGGGATCAATTTATCGACCTTTGTGAGCAGCAAGACAGCTCGGCCTCCCGAGAGATCCGCCGCTTCATTCGGCAATATATTCGCTCACAGCAAGACGATAATTAACCCTCATCATCAGTCAAGTCGTCGATGGAGAGACAACCCAGGGCACCCTGTGCCGACATTAAGGAAGAATGGAATATGGCTAAGGCATCCAAGAAAGACATCAAGAAGAAAATTGAAGCTCGTCAGGCCAAGATCGCCAAGCACGAAGGCAAGATCAAGAAGCTGAAGAAAGCCCTGAAATAAGGGCTGCCATGATGAAAAACCGCCTGAGGGCGGTTTTTTCTATTCGGCGTTTCATCGCCCGGACCTCATCTCGCATCACCCCGCCCCAAGGCCAGGTGCCAGACAATATTTGTGTGGCAGACGAGAGTTGGAAGTGCCCAGGTGCGGCCCGGATCGAGCCGCCACCTATCTTGCTGGACTATCCCCTTGGCACAGAGGCATGATGCGTTTTTTACAAGGGATAAATATGAACCTGGACACATGGATGTTGTTCCTGCTTGCCTATCTGCTGGCAACGCTGACCCCGGGCCCCAATGTCTTGCTGGTCGTCAAAAATGGCCTGCAACTCGGTTGGCGCGCGGCGCTGCTCACCATCAGCGCGAATCTGCTCTGTCAGGCCATCCTCATCTTGCTGGTCGCCATGGGCGTTGGCGCCCTGTTGCAGACCCTGCCTCCTCTGTTCCTCGCCCTCAAGCTGGCGGGTGGCGGCTACCTCATCTATCTCGGTTACAAGGCGCTGCGGGCCGCCGGCTCGACTCAACAGGGTGTGGTGCTGACCGGCTCAGCGAGCAGACCCAGACAGCACTTTTCCCTGTGGCGTGAGGCCTTTCTGGTCTCTGCCAGCAACCCCAAGACCATTATTTTCCTCTGTGCTCTGCTGCCCCAGTTCCTCGACCATCAGAGCCCGCTGCCGCTGCAGTTTTCTGTCATGTATCTGACCATCTGCCTCATCGTCAGCCTGGTGCATCTGAGCTATGTCGCCCTGGCCAGACGGGCCGGTCGCTATTTCAACCCGGCCCGCAGTCAACGACTCTTTACCCGCCTTACCGGTGGGATCTTTATCACACTCGGTGGCGCCATCTTGCTGAGCGGGCGGCCTTGAGGTTGTGTCCATCCTCTCTGGTCCTTACCTAGTCCCAGCCTGAACCCGGCAACCACCACAGAACATGTCTCTGGGTATTTCCCAAGACGTCGATCACTGGAGCCATTTCCGTGGCGACGCCTTTGAAAAGTCGCGGTAATGGATGCCCCGGAAGAAGTCAGTTTTTACCGTGTAATGACATCGGGGTTTCACGAAGAGACCATGACTTCCAACGTCTGGCCGACACCAGGACTTCCTGTTCCAGCCATGCTTTATGGGTTATCAGATGAGTCAAGGCTTCTATCAACATCCCACTCGACTGAACGCTAGCGAGTCGCCAGGGGATCTTCCCTCTGCTGCTTTTCTGCCCTTCCAACTGGCGGATCAAGGGGCGAGCGTAGCGGCATGCATATTCCATGAGATCCTCTGGCAACCAGAGTGCTAGAGGCCTGTTCATGGCGACGGCCAGCCCGCTGGCAATATCCACGCCACGCTGATCCAGATCGCCAAAGTGAGCCCAGGCAATAGCAGCAGGCAGTAAAGGGATCACTTGTTTGGCCAACACCGTATTGCGACCCGGCACATAGAGCAGCAACTCCCCCTGTTGCAGGGGGTAATCCACAAAGGCACCTTTGTTCTCCACCGTGATAATCTGCTTACCTTGCCACTCGACGCCTTGCAACCTGGCCAAGGCGCGCTCTGGTAAGGCAATCTCACCCAACATATTCAGGCTTTCATCTGCGCAATAACGGCTGCCATCTTTCCATAACAGAGATAGCGATGAAGCACTGCGAAGCCGGATCACTTCATCATTGAATACCCTTACCCCCAGCGCCTCAGCCCGCGCCAAGTGGGCAGGAGACAAGATGGCTTTACAATCTTGCAACCAGAGCCCACTCAGGGTCGCACTGTTAATACTCGCGGGTAACTGCCCCCCTAACGCCGCCAATACCGCCTCACCCGACCAGGGCGACTCGTCTGCTGTTTGCGCGAGCTTTTCTATCAAGAATTCACGCCCCCGCTCGGTCAACTGACGCCGCTCACCCCGCCCTATCGGCTGCACCCCACCAACAATTCTCAACATCTCATCCAGCTCGCAGCCCGCACGGCTGGTGAGCAAGATCCCCTGCCCCGCCGCCAACGCCAGCAGACGTTCACTCAATGCCCGGATCTCGACGCGCTCGAAAAATGTCATCGGCTTTCCCCTCGTTGCTTGGATATAGGGCGGTGGGCTCACATCAGCCGGGCCTTGCCGGATATCCGGATCGAACTGCCTGGCTCGGCCGGGATCTCGGCATGCAGCCGCGATCTCATGCCCATGTCTTCCCCCTGGATCAGATCAATCATGCCACCGTGGGGCCACCGGAGATCACGCAGGTACCCGGCAAAGGCCGCGGTGGCCGCCCCGGTTGCCGCGTCTTCATAGACACCACCATAGGCAAAGGGGTTACGGGTATGAAACAGCTGATGACTCTCTGCGTGGCTCAACAATATGGTCACCCAACCTTCACGGCGCATCAGGATCTGGCCCTGGGCAAATTCATAGTCCATGGCACTGAGCGCCTCACGGCTGTTCAAGGCCAGCACCAGGTGATCGGCACCGCCATGGATAAGTGCAGGGGGAATGCGCGGATCGAGATCTGCCGCGTGATAGCCAAACAGTGCCAGGGCCTCGCGCACCACATCGGCAGGTGCCGGCTGGCTGCGAGTCAAAGGGGATTGCAAGGCCGCGAGCCATTGCCCCGCCTCATCCTGCCAGCCCGACACCCGGATTGCGGCCTGGCTGAGGCTCAATCCAACATCCCCGGCCCCGAAGCGCCGTGCCAGGGCAACCCCCAGGGCTATGGTGGCATGACCACAGAAGGGTACCTCTGCCTCGGGGGAGAAGTAGCGCACCCGCCACTCCCGCGGTGCGGGGTGTGCTCCCCCGGACGACGGGTGTGCAGAGAGGGGCGCCGCGAATGCGGTTTCCGAGAATCCCACCTCGGCGGCGATACGCTGCATCTCGCTCGCCGCAGGCAAGCTTGCGCCAATCCAGACTCCTGCTGGATTGCCACCTTGCTCGCCATCGGCAAAGGCCGCGATGCGGGTCAACTCAGTGGTGATAACCCCGTCCGCCTGGGTCGGGTGATCGGGTTGCGTCATGACAACTCCTTGTGTCCATTGATACGGGGGAGCGAGCAAGCTGGGATAGCTGCAAAACGGTTCCCAATGGGTAAAAACCAGGCAGGGCCCCTGCTTGCGCGGTAAATAACCCTGCCATTGGCGCCGAACGGGCGCCGCGAAGGGCTACTCCAGGGTCTAGAGTTGGGGAGCCGTGTCTGTATATGTGCGAGTTGGAGAGCCATATGTTTTCTTACACCCTGGATTTCAAGGAGCAGGCCGATCAATTGGCGGCCCCCGAACACGAGATGGCGTTCAGCTGCCCGGTCTGTGCTGGCGACATCATAATACTGTCGGATCAGAGCCGTCATCAGGTGATGTTCGTCAGCCACAGCGTCCACCATAGCAGCCTCTATCTCGACACCGGAATGCGGCGAACCCAGAGTTGATCCCGCAGGTTCAGGGGATCCCCGTGGATCGCATCTGTTTATCGGCCACCTGTTCGAGCCCTTTTTCAGGTGCTAACGTGAGAGAGGCCTGCCACCTCGCACCCAGGATATTACCGCGAACCCAGGCTGTTGCTCATGGCAGTCAAGGCTGCGATGAACCGGCAAGACTCACATTTGAGGGATCCACTATGTCCAGGAATGCTGCTCTGATCGCCACCCTGTCCCTGCTTGGCATGGCCCCGGCTCACGCCATCAACGCAAAATATGCCCAGCAGCTGGAGCGCTCCGGCTGCACCCAGGTGAGCGAGGCCCAGGGCTGCGACATTCACAAGACCAAGGCCGAGAACGCGGCAGACGGGTTTGGTGATGCTCCGGCGGCAGCCACCAGCGCCAGCCCCTACGCCGGCAACTGGGTCGCCACCTTCCCCGAGACGGGCGCCACCGTCGCCACCATCCGCATCGATGACAAGGATCAGGTGTGGGTCAACGACAAGCAGGTCAGCGCCAAGAAATCTGACGGGGCCTTGGTGTTCAAGGAGGGCATGGTCATCTACACCATACAGGGGGATCGTCGCATCCAGGGTGAAGATGGCTGGGTCGATAACGATGCGGGCACCAAGGGGCCGATCGCCGCCAAATAGGCGACATGACGGGAATGTGAAGGGGAGCCTGGGCTCCCCTTCTTGTTTGATCTCTTGCCGGCTTCTTCACCAACCCGGTGAGCGACTACCCTGCGCTTCCTCTTGCCATTCACTTACCCCTTTTTCGGATAGTCGAGCACGGCCGTCAGCGGCGTTTGCGACACAGCGGCCGACCAGGAGGGGGCGTCAAAGGTGAAGCGGGCGACGGCGCAGGTCGGCATCCGGGTGATCTTGCCGGAAAAGCGGTGGGCAAGGTCGGTGAACTCGGGATCGTGACCAAAGAGCATGACGCATCTTAACTCGTCACCCAGCTCCCCCATCACCTCAAGCAGGGTCCTCACATCTGCGCCATAGAGCCGCTCGTCCGTGACTATCTCCTCTGGCCGGTAACCGAGCGTCTCGGCGATGATATGGGCCGTCGACAAGGCCCGGCAGGCGGGGCTCGACAGTATAAGGTCGGGTCGCACCTTATCGTGCGCCAGCCGTCTGCCCATCAGGGGGGCGTCGCGCAGGCCACGCTCGGCGAGCGGCCGTGCCCTGTCAGGCAGCCCCTGCTCTTCCCAGCTCGACTTGCCGTGACGCACCAGGATCAGGGTTCTCTTCATGACGCCTCCCATGACGGCCGACTATCGGCCCCGTGTCACTTGTGGCTAGTGACTGCCAGGGTCTGCATGCCCTGCCCTCAGGCTCTGTCACTGCGCCGTCTCAATCATAGCGAAGCCGCACCGTTCGGGAACATGGGGCAAGCGAACGGGCAGGCTCTCAGCCCTGCCCCATGGCCGATGGCGGGCTCACCTCGTCCATGAAGATGAGGCGAAGGGGCTCTGCCAGCAGTTCGTCCGCCTGGCGGGCGAAGCCTTGGAAATAGTCCGTCTCGCAGTGGGCATCCAGGGCGGCCTGACTGACGAAGGCCTCGCGCATATAGAAGGTGCCGGGTTCGTCTTTGAGCTCGAACAGCACATAATCGAGGTTGCCGGGCTCCCGGCGGGTGGGGCCGATCAACGCGAGCAGCGCTTGGCGCAGGCGCTCGCCCATCCCTGGCTTCGCCGTCAGCACGGCGATGGATACCAATTTGTCTGTTGTCATCTTCATTACACTCCGTTATCAAGGGGCTATTCGAAACACCCCTCACTGCGGCTTGTCACCGCGCGAGGAGCACATGTTTCACCATGAGAGCCAGTGTAATCACGGGGGATTGATTCGAATAGACAGACAATCTGGACAGACTATCCATCCTGCTGAACAACGCCCTTGAACAACAGAGCAGATCGGCAACTGCCCATGAGGGCGCCTATGCCTCCCTGAGATTGGCCAGCGGCACCCAGCCGGAGGCGCCATCTTGACCCCTCACACACCAGAGCCAGCCGTTGATAAACCGATCGCCATTGAGCCAGTCACCCGCTTGCACGCTCAACTCCCTGGCCGTGTAATCTTCCCGAGCGAAAGCTGTGCCATCGTCCATCGACCCTATGATCTGGGCCGGTACCCAGCCTCCTTGTTGCCCGTCGCAATGGCAGAAGAACCAGTCGTGCCACTCCTCTTCCCCTTCATAGCGGTCGCCCACGACGAGCGGGGTCCCCTTGCGAAAGGTGATGGGGTCTGGATACTCGCAGCGGTGGGCACTTATCACCAGAAAGGCCTTGCTCTCACTGTTCATATTGCTCCTTGGACATAGTGGTGTGGTTAACCCATGATTCACCGTCACGGGCCCTCCTTGAAGGGCTGCTTCACCTGGCCCCTTGATCACAGGGCGAGCGACGTCGCCATGTCAGGGGGGCAGATGATCACGGCGAGCGATCACGGCCTGCAAACCAGGGTTCAACGTCAAGGCAATAGGTGGTGAAGGAATGCTCGCCCAGGCGCCCTGGCAAGGGGCAGCAAGAGATCAGCCGAGTGCCTTGAGCGGCAGTCACGCAATAACACAGATACGACTGGAGGCTGGAGGCTGTCAATGCTGAGAGGCAATGTCCGGGGCCTTGCCGTTTCCCGCTGTGCAATGGGCCGGGCTTATGGCCCCCTACAACACCTCGACCTTGACCTTGAGAAGGCCGGATCGGGTGTTGCCTATGCTGCTAAATGCCGCTCTTGAGAGATCGATGATCCGGCCTCTGGGGAAATTGCCCCTGTCATTGACCTTGACCACCACACTCTTGCCGTTGGCAAGGTTGGTCACCCTCACCATGGCGCCGAAGGGCAGCGCCATATGGGCTGCCGTGTTGGCGCTCTTCTTGTAGGGCTCGCCGCTTGCGGTGCGCTTGTTGTGGTAGCGATCGGCATAGTAGGAGGCCAGCCCCGTCTGGGTATAACCCCGCCAGTTGCCCGCACTGCCCGCATCAGGCTGGCTGCTGCAGGCCGCGAGTAGCAGGCAGCACGACAACAGCAACCCTCTTTGCACATTCCACTTCATTCTTGACTCCTCGATCCGATGTCCGGCAGACCTGCCACAGCGACCAACCCTTCATAGCCGGTCAGGCTCCCATCACAGGCCGCCACTGTCGCATACTTCCCATATAAAACGGGAGGCCAGGCCTCCCGTTTTGCGTATTGCTCCGTCAGCCCCTGTCAGGGGAAGAGGTCAGGCGATCAGCTTGTCATCGGCAAAACCGAAGCCCCGCAGCCCCACCACGTGCACGTGCTCGTGCTTGCCCTGCACCTTGCGGATGAGCTTGTAGGTGGTGCCCTTCTCGGGACTGATGTTCTCCGGCGCCGCGATAAGCAGTTGCATGTCCTGGCGCTCGCACAGCTCGAACAGGGTGGCGATGGACTTGCCATCCAGCCGTGCCGCTTCGTCGAGGAACAACAGACGGCAGGGGGCTATGTCCTTGCCGCGCAGACGGCGGGACTCCTCCTCCCAGCTGATCAGCACCATCAACAGGATGGCCTGACCGGTACCGATCGCCTCGCCGGTAGAGAGGGCGCCGCTCTCGGCACGCAGCCAGCCATCGGCACCACGCTGCACCTCGATTTCCAGCTCCAGGTAGTTGCGATAGTCCAGCAGCACGTCCCCCATCACCTGATAGTTGCGCTCCCCCTGCTCCACCTGCGGATTGAGGCGCTGGAACAGCTTGGCCATGGCCTCGGAGAAGCTGAGCTCCTTGTCGGCGAACAAGTCGTTGTGCATGGCGCTCTGATCCGCCAGCGCGGTCAAGAGGCGAGTGTGGGCCTCGCGGATATTGACGTTGAGGCGCACCCCGCGCACCAGGCCGAAGGCGATGTTCTGCAGGCCCTGGTTGAGCACCCGGATGCGGTTCTGCTCCCGGCGTATGATGTTGGTTATCTTGGCCGCCACCTCGTGGGAGGAGAGGGACAGATGGTTCTCCCGCTGCTTGAGCTCGTCGGCCAGACGCGCCAGCTCGATCTCCATCTCTTCGATGGCCTCCACAGGATCGTCCGAGCGGATGATGTCGTTGCGGATGCGATCTTTCAGGTAACGGTAGACCTGCACGTAGAAGGCGACCTTCTGCTCCGTGCTGCGGTTGCCTTCAGAGAGGCGCAGCGCATCGCGCAGAGCCTCGTCGTGGGCCACCGCGACGCGCAGGGCGCCGAGGGCCTTGTCCGACATGGAGCGCAGCTCGTCGCTGTCAAGATATGCCAGCTCGCGCTTGTTGAGGCGCTTCTCGACATCGGTCTCCCGCGCCAGCCGCACCACCCGCGACCAGTTCGCCTTGTGGCTCACCAGGGATTTACGAGCGCCGAAGTAGTCCTTGCCTTCCAGCTTGAGACGACCGCCCAAGGATTCAATCTCGCGCTTGGTCACCTGCAACTGGGCCTCGGCGCTGGTGCGACGGGAGCGGGTGCGGATGAGCAACTCTTCGATCTCTTTCTTGTGGGCGCGGGATTTCTCCTCCATGTCGTCCGACAGGGTGAGCCCCATGGCCCCCAGCTCCTGCTCGAACTCCGCCAGGGTCTGGCCCTTGGCCGAGGCGCTGGAATCGAGCGCGGTGCGCAGCTGCAACGCCTCGGTGTGGCGCAGGGCAATCTGCTTGTGCTGCTCACCGGCGGTGCGGGCGGCCAGCTCGGCGGTTTTGAGTTTCTCTTTGAGCCGCTCGCTCATCTCCGAGGCCTTGCCGAGCAGGTCTTGGGCGTCCTGATAGGCAAAGTGCGGCAGACGGGCCACCAGCTGATCGAGGGCATAGCAGCGACGCTTCTGCTCGGCCAGCAGTTCGCTCGCCTCGTCGAACGCGGCCTGCAGGGCGGCGAGATCCTGGGGATCCTGGCGCAGCACCTGCACCAGGGTTTCCAGTCTTTCCAGCCCCTTGCCGTGCTGGGCGATAAAGGCTTCGGCTGTTTTAAGGGCCTCCACATCGGCGCGGGCCGCCTCGAGACGGGCCGCCAGATCTGTCTCGGCAAAGAGGTGGGCGAAGGGCAGCATCCCCTGCACCAGCTGGATATATCGGGTCAGCTGGGCGGTGGCCGCCTTGGCCTCGGCCAGCTGCTTGTCGCACTCGGCTATGGCCCCTTGCAGGGTGCGCAGCTCGGCCTGTTTGGCCTGCACTTCGGCTTCCGGATCGGGGCGGAAGGCGATATCCAGATGCTGGCCGATAAAGTCGCGAAAATGCCCGTAGAGGCGGTGGTACTTCTGCTGCTCGAAGGCGGCCTTGGCGTAGCCCTCGATAAGATTTTCCCGCTCAAGGTCGAGCTGCTCGATGCGTTTTTCCCGGGCGGCGCGGCCAAACAGCGGCAGCTCGGGGTAGCGGGAGAAGCGCACCTGACGCTTGCTGGTACGCACCAGCACGGCATCCCCCAGTTCGTCCGCTTCCACCAGATCCTCGTCAAAGGAGTCGGGGTTGCCCTGAATGAGGTAGATATCCTCCGGGCAATCTTCCAGCTTCTTCAGCCGCTCTATGGCACCTTCCAGGTCGAGCACCACCAGGGCGCTGCGAGCCGGGCCGTAGAGCGCGGAGTAGTAAGGGGCATCGTCGATGGAGATGTCGTCATAGACATCGGAGAGCAGCACGCCCCCCACCTGCTCGGCGACGCGGGCAAGACGCGGATCCGCCTCACCGGCCCCCAGTTGCAGGTTGCGAATTTGCAGCTCCAGGGCCTGCTTCTGGCCCTGGATGCGGTTGCTCTGCTGCTCGAACTCCCGCTCCTTGTCGAGCACGCTCTGCATGCCGGCCGAGAGCGCCTCGGCGGTGGCCAGCGGCAATCCGCTCTGCTCGCGCAGCTGTTCGAGCTTCTCGAACGACTTGAGCCAGCGCGGGGCCAGCTTGGTCAGCTCCGCGATATCGCGGCCCAGCTGGACGC
Organism: Aeromonas sp. BIGb0445; assembly: GCF_024809075.1. Lineage (NCBI taxonomy): Bacteria > Pseudomonadati > Pseudomonadota > Gammaproteobacteria > Aeromonadales > Aeromonadaceae > Aeromonas > Aeromonas sp. BIGb0445. Next base: position 422,779 of record NZ_JANUES010000002.1, on the reverse strand, counting down.
CCTGATGCTCCAGGCTGGCGCGGCGCTGGTTCGCCTCCGCCTGCTGATCGGCGAGCTCCTCCTGACGGTTGCGCTGGGCTTCAAGAAACAGCTCCAGCTCGTCCTGGCTCGCGATCTGCTGGCCGCAAATCTGGGCCAGCTCGTCACGCAAGCGCAGCAGTGCCTGCTGGCTGTCGCGCTCTTTCTCGAGGCGAGCCAGGGCGGCGCGCAGCCCCTGCCCCTGCGCAATGCGGGCCTTGTCTTCGATATGACGCTTGAGCAGCGCCTGGGCCGTGGGCCAGGCGGCCTCGCGAGCGGTCTCGGGGGCAATGCTGAGCAGCAGCGTCAGCGCGGCCTGATGCTCGGCCACCGCCGCCTTGGCCAGCGCCAGCTGCTGCTCGGCCCCCAGCACTCGGCGGGTTAAGCTCTGCTCGGCGGCGCGGAACTGATGCAGGCTTTCATTCGCCTGCTCCATGGTCAACTCGGGCAGTTCGCACTGCGTGCGGGCATTGTCCAGCGCCTGCACCGCCTGACGGTACTGGATGGCGCGGGTCTGCTGGATATCCAGCGCCTGCTGATAGTCGGCGAGCTGGGTCTTGAGGCTGTCAACCTCCCCCTGGGCCAGCTCCTTGCGCTCTTCCACTTCCAGCAGTTGGCCGTGGATCTCCTCCACAATCGCTTGCTGTTGCTCAAGCTTGTCGACCAGCTCCGCCAGATCGGCGCGATACACATCGATTTTCTTTTGCAAACTGACCGCAGCCATCACCTTGGCCAGGTGCTCGGCGGCGGACTCCAGCTCGTCGGTCAGCAATTTTTCGCGGTGGGTGAGCTGCTCCGCCTCGTCCGCCAGATAGATGGCGCGCTGCTTCTCTTCGGCCAAGAGGCGACGCTTGCCGGCCAGCTCGGCACGGGCCTTCAGGGCCAGCTCGGAGAGACGGCTCTTCTCGGCGGCGCCCCGCACATACTCGGCCGCCACATAGTGGGTGGTCTCGGTAATGAGGTTCTTGAACAGATCCCGCTGCCCCTGGGTCTCCTTAATAGCTTCCAGGGTGCGGCGGTTCTCGTAGATGGCCGCCTCCATGTCCTGGAACGCCTTGCGCACCCCTGAGTTCTCCGGCAGCAGGTATTCCCGCAGGGATCGGCTGATGGACGAAGAGATGCCGCCATACAACGAGGCCTCGATCAGCCGATAGAACTTGCCGCGATCCTTCTGGTCGCGCAGTTTTTTCGGGGTGATGCCGAACTCGAACATGAAGTTGTGATAGTCGGTCACCGTATTGAACTTGGCGACCTTCATGGCCCCAAGTTCGGCGGCGGCCCCCTTCAGATCGGCAAAGGCGCGCACCCGTCCCTTGCCATCCTCGAGTTTCTCCAGCAGCAGATCGGTGGGTTGCAGCTGCTCCGGCACATCCACCAGCGCGAAGGGGGTGATGTTGACCTTGTTGTCGCGATTCGCCACCTGCTCCAGGTGGACGCCGACCCAGATCCGCTGCTCGCGGCTGTTCATCACTTCCAGCAGCGAATAACAGTGACCGCGCTGCAGCTTGCCGTAGAGCCCCTTGTCACGGGAGGCGCTGCTGGAGCCCGCTTCCGTGGTGTTGCGGAAATGGAGCAGGGATTGATCCGGAATGAGGGCCGCGATAAAGGCCGCCATGGTGGTGGACTTGCCCGCCCCGTTGCCGCCGGAGAGGGTGGTCACCAGCTGGTCGAGATCGAAGGTGCGGGCGAAGAAGCCGTTCCAGTTGACCATGGTCAGGGATTTGAATTTGCCTCTCACGCCACACGCTCCATCACACCAATAAGCACCATCACACCGGCAGGCTCCGTCAGAGCCCGGAATTTAGGATTGCAGATCATCTTCCACCTCCAGCTCAAGCTGCTCTTCGTCGAGATCCCCCTCGACATCCTCGAACAACGAATCGCTGCTTGGCATCTCGTCGTCGTGGAAGATGGCCTCTCCCTCCTGGATCATGCGCAGCTGCACGGCGCGGGGATCCTCGTCGGAGCGCACATCGGCGGCGAAGCGAAACACGGTCTCGTTGACCCGGAATTTGTCGCTGTTACCCAGGGAGCTCACCATCCCCAAACGCTTGAGACGGCGCATGGCGGTACGAATTTTTTCCAGCAGCTTCTTCTTGTCCAGATCGGTGCCACCGGAGCGGCTGTTGACCATGCGCAGCAGCTGCTTCTCGTCCGCCAGACTCAGCACCTCCTCCTGCAGTTCGCTCATGGTGAACACCCCCTCCGAGGCGAGGCGGTCCGGGCTCAGGAACAGATAACAGAGCACCTTGCCCACCAGCATATCGAGCTCGGAGAGCACTGTGGTGCCGATGTCGGCACTGGGCCGTGGCCGCAGATAGAAGAAGCCTTCCGGCGCCTTGATGAGCTCGACCTGATAGCGGCCGTAGAAATTCTCCAGCTCGCCGTGAAACTCCACCAGCATGGCGTGCTGTTCGAACTCATCGGCACTGAGGTGGCGACCCGAGCGCAAGGCGGTATCGATGCGCGGAAACAAGGGGTTGGCGATGGCCTCTGCGAGCCGCAGCGGCAAAGGAAACTCAGAATTGATCAATGACATAGGCCTGAACCTTGGATCCAGCTTGGTTAATGGGTTTCCATGCGGGTTGACGGTGCAGCATGTGCTCACCGCTGGCATGGCCCAGGCGCACGGCCTGGTCGATCAGAAGACGCGCCACGTCGAAGTGGGCGTGGGCCGGGAAATCGAGCAGATATTCCCGCAGCACATCGGCCAAGTCCAGCTGATGGCCCTGTTCGGGATAACGGGCAAGATAGCGCTCGATGCGCTCGGCCAGCGCCTGGTTGATGTCCACCATCTCCATGTACTCCATCTCGAGCGGCACTTCACCGGTCACATCGTCATCATGGATGGTGATGGTTTCGTCGCGCAGCTCCAGCAGACGGGGCTCCTCGGCGACTCTGAGCAAGAAGTTGTGCTGCTCGAAGTTGCGGATGGATTCGCGCAGTCGCTGACTGAAGGCACGGTTCTTGTCCATGTCGATGGCGTTGCGGATGAACTTGTGAACATGTCTGTCGTAGCGGGACCAGAGCTCGATGCACTGCTGACCCCAGCTGGTAATGACATCGAGCCGCCCCTGCAGGGCGTGGGTCAGCTCCTCGACGTGGAACAAGTCGTCCCTCCCCTGAGCGGCCTCTTGAATATTGAGCAGCCCCGCCTGCAGGCGGTGGCCGGCGGCGTCCAGGGTGTCTTGCAGCTCGCGCAGGGTCTGGCCCGTCTCGCGCAGCAGCTTTTCACAGTTGTGAATGGCATCGATCCAGTTCTGGGTCAGCAGCGCGGCTATCTCGCTCTTGACCTGATTCTGCTGCTCATCCATGGCGCGCTGGGTCAGGTCGATGCGCCCCAGGGTCTCTTCCAAAGAGAAACTCAGCCTGGGCAGCACCTCGGCATCCCACTGTTCACGGGTATCGAGTTCGAGGGCCGCCTTGCGGGCAGTGTCGAGCTCGGATGCCAGGTGTTCGAGCAGGATGGAGAGCTTGATGCTATCGACCTGACGCTGGTCGAGGAAGAAGTCGACGATGCTCATGCCAAGGCGCGACAGGCGATAGAGGCTCTCGCCGGCCACCATGTCGGTGTTGAAACGCGACAGCAGTTGCTGGCGAATGAGATCGTTGATGGCGTTGTTGGCGCGACCGGTCAGGGTCTCATCCATCTGACCGAAGGCGTTGCTCACATAGCCAAAGGCATCGTGCAGCGCCGCTTCCGACAAGTCCGACTCATCTTCGGACAAGGTCTTTATCGCAATCAGAAAGGCCAACCTGTCGGTGGGCAGGCTCAAGGCCAATCCCTCCTGCCTGACCCATGCCACCGTTTCCGGCAGGGTACGGGATGTACTCATCATGACGTTATCATCTCGTTGTTATATCCGAGGGAGCGACCTGCACCTGGTGCATGGCGCACTCCCTCGCTGTGGTATGGGCCACGGGGCACTGTGGATGACCCCGGGCGGCTAGATCCCGCTAGCATAAAAACTGACATCAACTGGCTGGCTTTTGCGCCATCACATGGATGTAACGGCCGAGGGCGACGAAGGGCTCCTGGCGGCAATAGTGCTGCTCCATGGCCAGCAGATCGTCAAACTTCTCGACCTGATCCTGCTTGTGGCGCATGTAGTCATGAATGACTCGCACCCCGGTCTTGCCGATGATCTTGAGCCCCCCTCGCCCAATCCAGTCATAGACCTGCTCAGGCAACTGTGGATTGGTGGGGGTCAAGGCGGTCTGACGCTTCTTGTTCAGCCCCTGGCGCACATAGTCGAAATTGCCGACCACCAGACTCTGGAACAGCAAGCCATGACGGTTGTAAAAAAGCAGCGACAGTATGCCCCCTGCATGGACGAAAGGAAACAGACCTAACAGGGTCTGACGTGGCTCGGCCAGCCACTCTAACACGGCGTGACAGAGCACCAGATCGAAGCTGCCGCTCACATGGGCCTTGAGATCCTGAATGGGGCACTGGATGAGACGAATTCTGTCTTCCAGCCCCTTCTCGGCGATCTGAACCCGGGCCAGGGCCAGCATCTCCTCGGAGAGATCGCACAATTCCACCTGATGGCCCATGGCCGCCAGCTTCTGGGCGAAATAACCGAAGCCGCCACCGGCATCCAGAATGCGCAAGGGCCGATTGCCGAGTCGGGCCAGGCAGGCTTCGATGTCGCTCCACACCACAGTGGTGCGAATGCGCCCCTTGCTGGAGTCATAAATGTTGCGGGCAAACTTGTCGGCGCGGCCGTCAAAACTCTGATCTTGCTTCAAGACAAACTCAGCCTTGTCGATACAGGCATGGGCCACTCTGGGATGGGCCATACGAAAAAAAGAGGGGTATTCTGTCACATCCCGGATTGCCTGAAAACTCAAGGAAGAGTGTCGTGGCAGCCTGGATCGGGTCACCACACCTTGTTGCAACTCCGGTTTGCTCGACCTGTCGCAGACAAGAGCCCGACCCCTGCACCTCTTGGATGGGGATGCCAGAACTACTCGCGCGAGCAAACCACTCTGAGAAGCGCGGTGGGGAGCCATTTAACGGGAGGGATGATGGATGGCGTCAAGCAGAAGACCCCGGTTGCCCGGGGTCTTATTCAGGTTGCTGGTTCAGGTTACTTGCTGCTCTGGACTGTGGTGTAGCTGTTGATCAGATTGCGATAGTCGGGGATGTGGTTGGCGAACAGGGTACCCAGGCCCTCCACATCATTGCGCCAGTCGCGGTGCAGCTCACAGGCGGCCCCAAACCAGGTCATCAGCTGCGCCCCGGCGGATGACATCCGATCCCAGGCCGAGTGACGGGTGATCTCATTGAAGGTCCCCGAGGCATCGGTGATGACAAACACCTCGTACCCCTCCTCGAGGGCGGACAGGGTCGGGAAGGCCACGCACACCTCGGTGACGATGCCGGCGATGATCAGCTGCTTCTTGCCGGTAGCCTTGACCGCCTTGACGAACTCCTCGTTATCCCAGGCGTTGATCTGTCCTGGGCGGGCAATGTAAGGGGCGTCCGGGAAGGTCTCCTTGAGCTCTGTCATCAGCGGGCCGTTGGGCCCGTTTTCGAAACTGGTGGTCAGTATGGTCGGCAGCTCGAAGTACTTGGCCAGCGCGGCCAGCGCCAGCACGTTGTTGCGAAACTTGTCCGGCTCTATGTCACGCACCAGCGAAGAGAGCCCTGCCTGGTGATCCACCAGCAGTACTGCCGCGTTGTGCTTGTCGAGTTTGACGTAGGGTTTAGCCATGATGGTTCTCCTTGGTTGTTGCGGGTATCAGCGCTGGGAATCCAGCACTTCGTTGTTTTTCGCCACGGCTTGTGCCTTGCCGTAGCTCTCGATCAGCAACTGGTAGGCGGGGAAGATCTTGGTGTAGATAGCCGCCCACTCCATCGCATCTGCCCGGTTCCAGCTGCCTTGCAGCTCGGAAGCCACTGCCGCAGTGTCCATGGGAACCACGCCCGCCTGAACCACGCGAGCCAGGGTGATCTCCTGGGCCATCTTGGAGTAGGTGCCCGAGGCATCGACAACCGCAAACACCTGATAGCCCGCGTTGACCGCGCTGATGGCAGGGAAGGCCATGCAGACGCTGGTGATGGTGCCTGCGATGATCAGTTGCTTCTTGCCGGTGGCGTTGACCGCCGCGACGAAATCGGGGTTGTCCCAGGCGTTGATCTCGCCCTTGCGCGCCACATACTGTGCGTGCGGCGCATTCTCGTGGATCTCCGGTATCAGCGGGCCATTCGGTCCTTGCGGGACAGATGCCGTGGTGATCACCGGAATATTGGCCAGCGTCGCCATGCTGGCGAGGGCGGCCGCGCGCAGGCGCAGTTCCGGCATCGGCATGTCGCCCACTGTCTGGAACAGGCCGCTCTGATGGTCGATCAGCAGCATAGCTACGTCATCTGGGTTGAGGACGGGTCTGGCGCCGTCGAAATTGGCTGGGTTGCTCATGATTTTCTCCATTTGTTGGGGCTGAGGTTCAGCGTCCTATCTGGCCGAAACGGCCACTGTTGTAGTCATTGATGGCCTGCACTATCTCGTCCTGGGTGTTCATCACGAAGGGGCCGTGACCGACGATGGGTTCATCGAGGGGGGCGCCATTGAGCAGCAGCAGCGTCGTATCTTCCTCGACATCGATCACCAGCTGGCTGCCGCGGCGCTCCATGACTGCCAGCTCGGCGGTGCGGACAGGGTGGCGGTTGCCGAGGCGAATGGCGCCTTTGAGCACAAACAGCTCCGTGGTGTGTCCTTCCGGCAGTTCGAGCGTCACCCGGTGATGGGCCTTCAGACGCATGTCCCAGACGTTCATCGGGGTGAAGGTGCGGGCAGGGCCGCGGGTATCGCCGAGCTGCCCGGCGATGATGCGAGCCTCTCCTGCGCCCTCTGGCAGTGCCACCCGAGGGATCTCGTCGGCGGTGATGCCCTGGTAGCCAGGGGCCGTCATCTTCTCTTTGGCGGGCAAGTTCACCCACAGCTGCACCATCTCGAAGGCGCCGCCCGTCCTGGCGAATGCCGGGCTGTGGTACTCCTCGTGGATAAGGCCGGATGCGGCCGTCATCCACTGCACGTCACCCGGGCCTATGGTGCCGCCGCCCCCCGAGGAGTCTCTGTGGGAGACGCCGCCCTCATAGACGATGGTCACGGTTTCGAACCCGCGGTGAGGGTGCTGGCCGACGCCGAGTTGATGGGAGGTGGCCGGGAAATTGGCCGGGCCCGCATGGTCCATCAGCAGAAAGGGGGACATCTCTTCGGCGATGTCGTTGTAGGAGAAGATGCTCCTGACCGGGAAGCCATCGCCGACCCAGTGCCTCTCGTTGCTGCGCTTGATAAATGCCAGTTCTTTCATCTCAATGTCTCCGTTGAATCAATGGAGACAGTGTAGAAAGTAGTCATTTACCGGACTAGATGGTTAAATAAGAAAACACTTTCTAATGAGTTGGAAGATGGACTTCAATCAGGTCGTGGTATTCGTCAAGGTCGTGCAAGCGGGCAGTTTCAGCGCGGCGGCGCGTCTGCTGGGCTTGCCGACCTCCACCGTCAGCCATCGGGTGGCCATGCTGGAGAAGCGTCTGGGCGTCACCCTCTTGCAGCGGACCACCCGCAGGTTGCACCTGACCGATGCCGGACAGATCTATTACGACCACGCCTCGGCCGGCCTGGTGCATGTGCTTGACGCCGAGGCGGCGGTGACCGAGGCGCGGGAAGAGCCCTGCGGGCTGCTGCGCATCACGGCTCCGGTGGATGTCGGCAACCAGATCCTGTCGTCCATCCTGGGGCAGATGCGCAGCCAGTGGCCCAAGGTCGATGTGGAGCTGGTGTTGATGAACCGCTATGTGGATCTGGTCGCCGAGGGGGTCGATGTCGCCATTCGCACCGGCCCTCTCAAGGACTCGACCCTGATCGCCAAGCAGGTGGGCATCGCGCGCTGGGCCCTGTTTGCCAGCCCGGATTACCTCGCCAGCGCCGGGGTGCCAGAAGCACCTCATACGCTGCGGCAGCATGCCTGCCTGCAGTTCACGCCACTGGGCAAGGAGGCCTGGGTACTCCACGACGGGGCCGCCAACAGTGTGACCGTCTCTCTGGGCCAGCAGACACTGATCAACGATGTCGGCCTGATCATGACCATGGTGCAGGCTGGCGGCGGGGTGGCACTGTTGCCCTCCTACCTGTGTCGCCAGGCCTGCGAAGAGGGGAGACTGGTGCCTGTCCTGCCCGAATGGCATGGCAAGGCGGATCCCATCCACATCGTCTACCCACGGCAACGTTTTATGCCTCCCAGATTGCGAGCTTTCATTGATCTGGCGTCGCTGGCGCTAGGCAAGTGGCTCGAATAACCGCTCTCTCCAGCATGCTGTGGCCTGTGCGAGTTCGGCATCATTTGGCAATTTGCCCCGCCCCCCTTACTCTCAGCGTCACTTGCCTCTGTGTCAGGAAAAATTGGAGAACTCCATGTTTGAACTCAAAAAGTGGCTGGGCCAGTTGCTGATGCCGCTCCCCTTCTCTCTCTCCCTCTTGCTGCTGGCTCTCTTGCTGCTCTGGTTCACCCGTTTTCAAAAAAGCGGCAAGCTGCTGGCGACCTGCTCGCTGCTGCTCATCGCCCTGATGGGGATGCGGCCGGTGAGCTATGAGCTGGCCAGAGGCTTGGAGCAGACCTATCCGCCCTTCGACGTGAGCCAACATCCGGGCATCGAGGCCATCGTGGTGCTCGGCAACGGCCATGTCAGCGATCCGGCGGTGCCCGAGCGTTCCTGGCAGAACAACATAGCCCTCGCCCGCACCCTGGAAGGGGTGCGGCTGGCCCAGGCCTACCCAGAAGCCGAGCTCATCTTCTCCGGTTATGTGTCCGGGGATCCGCTGTCCAATGCCGAGGTCAACGCCCGCATGGCGGCGAGCCTCGGGATAGCGAGATCCCGAATGACGTTGTTTGAAAACAACAAAGACACCCATGACGAGGCGGTCAGCATCAGTGCCCACCTTAAGGGCAAGCGGGTCGCGCTGGTGAGCTCGGCCACCCATTTGCCCCGGGCCCTGGCACTCTATCGCCAGCAGGGCCTGAATGCGCTGCCCGCCCCCACCGACTACACCGCCAAGCAGAGCCAGCAGCCTCAGCCGCTCTATAGCTACCTGCCCAAGGGGCGCTACCTGATGTACTCGGAAGCGGCCATCCACGAGTGGATAGGTCGGCTCTGGGCCCGGCTGCGTGGTCAGGTCAACGAGTGAACAGTCGGGAGGAGCTTTCCTGATTTGGATCAGGAAAGGGAAAAAAAATTACGTCATTTGCCGCCGGGTCAGCTATCTTGGGCTCGGTTCAATTCATATAATGACGCGCAATCAAACGCCTAGGAGTATTAAAAGATGAGACAGCACCTGGTAATGGGTAACTGGAAACTGAACGGCACCAAAGCTTCTGTCGAAGCGCTGATCAAGGGTCTGATCCCGGCTGCCGCCGCGCACCCTTCCGTTCAAGTCGCCGTCTGCCCACCGGTTATCTTTTTGGGTCAAGTTGAGCAGCTGACTGCCGGCAGCAAGATTGCTTACGGTGCCCAGAACGCCGATCTGCACGAGTCTGGCGCCTTCACCGGCGAGAACGCCCCCTCCATGCTCAAAGCCTTCGGTTGCACCTACTCCCTGGTCGGCCACAGCGAGCGCCGTACCCTGCACGCCGAGACCGACGACCTGGTGGCTGCCAAGTACGAAGTCATCCAGAAAGCGGGCCTGATCCCCGTACTCTGCATCGGTGAAACCCTGGCGCAGTTCGAAGCCGGCGTGACCAAGAACGTGGTCGAGACTCAGCTCAAAGCGGTCATCGACCGTTGTGGCATCGCCTCCTTCGAAAACGCCGTCGTGGCTTACGAGCCGGTATGGGCCATCGGCACCGGCAAGACTGCCACCCCGGAAATCGCCCAGGCCGTTCACGCCCACATCCGCCAGTACCTGGCCGGATTTGATGGCGCTGTGGCTGCCAAGGTACAGATCCTGTACGGTGGTTCCGTCACTGGCGCGACCGCCAGCGATCTGTTCGGTCAGCCGGACATCGACGGTGGCCTGGTGGGTGGCGCGTCCCTGAAAGTGGACGACTTCTCCCAGATCATTGCTGGCGCTGCCAAGTAATGAGCCCAGAGGGGGCCCCAGGCCCCCTCCTTTGCCGGTTTTCGTATGGCGAACCCTTGGCGGTACCAACAAGCCGATACGAAAGCCGATATAGTCAAACAGGCTTATCCATTCGATAACTTGAGATCCAGAGGCACTCATGACCAAGCAAATCAAACGTATTGGTGTTTTGACCAGTGGTGGCGATGCACCGGGTATGAACGCAGCCATTCGCGCCGTGGTGCGCGCCGGTCTGCACCATGGCCTGGAAGTCTATGGCATCTATGATGGCTACCTCGGTCTGCACCAGAATCGTATCGTCAAACTCGAGCGTCACAGCGTCTCCGACGTGGTGAACCGCGGCGGCACCTTCCTGGGCTCCGCCCGTTTCCCGGCCTTCAAAGATCCCAAGGTACGCGCCGAGGCGATTGAGAATCTCAAGTCCCACGGCATCGACGCCCTGGTGGTGATCGGCGGTGACGGCTCCTACATGGGCGCCAAGAAGCTGACCGAAGAGGGTTTCCCCTGCATAGGTCTGCCGGGCACCATCGACAACGACATCGCCGGCACCGATTTTACCATCGGCTTTGATACCGCCCTGAACGTGGTGGTGGATGCCATTGACCGTCTGCGCGACACCTGCAGCTCCCACCACCGTATCTCTGTGGTCGAGATCATGGGTCGCCACTGTGGCGATCTGGCCATGTCGGCCGCCGTGGCCGGTGGCGCCGAGTACGTGATAGTGCCGGAAGTGGCGTTTGACAAAGAGAAGCTGCTGACCCAGATCCGGGAAGGCGAAGCCAAGGGCAAGAAGCACGCCATCATCACCATCTGTGAGCACGTCACCGACGTCAACGCCCTGGCCAAGGACATTGAAGCCATGACGGGCCGCGAGACCCGCGCCACCATCCTGGGTCACATCCAGCGCGGCGGCTCGCCGACCGCCCGTGATCGCATCATGTCCAGCCGCATGGGCGCCTTCGCCGTTGAGCAGTTGCTGGCCGGTCAAGGTGGCCGCTGCGTCGGTATCCAGGGCAACGAGATGGTGCACCACGACATCATCGACTGCATCGAGAATCTGAAGCGCCCCTTCAATCAGGAGCTGTACGACCTCTCCACCACCCTGTTCTGATGACAGCCGTTATCTGAAAAAAACCCTCCAGCCGGAGGGTTTTTTATGTGTGCTGCGCAGACAATGGCGGTTCATGCAAACCGGCAATCCGGCCCACTCGCCTGCCTCCAGACTCCAAGGTTCACTGGGCCCGTCTCAGGGTGAGATTGAAACGCAGCTCACCTTCGGCGCCCGCTTTGACGGGGGCCACCCCATGAAAACGCAGTCGCGCCTCGCCGCCCAATACCAGCAGATCGCCGCTGCGCAACCTCTGCCGCTGCACCGTATCCCCTCGCGTCAGCCCCCCCAGCTGAAATTCGGCGGCCAATCCCAGAGAGACAGAGACGATCGGATGGGCAAAACTGGCCTCATCCCTGTCCTGATGCAGGGACATGCGCGCCCCGGGGAGGTAACGGTTGATGAGGCAGGCATCGGGTTCAAAATCCGCGAAACCTGCCGCCTGTGCCGCGTCGCTGGCCAGGGTGAGCAGCTCCCTCGGCAAGGGGGGCCAGGGCTGCTGACTGAGGGGGTCGAGGGGACTATAGCGATAGCCACGCCGATCCGACACCCAGCCACAGGGACCGGCATTGGTCATGGCCACCGACATGCTCTGCCCTCCCGGCGTCCTGAGGTGGCGAAAGGGTGCCTGGCTGCTTACCGCCCCAATCCAGGCCAATAACCAGGCTGACCCAGGCCCCAGGCTATCGAGGCCCCCTGGCAGATGCAGGGCGCCAGGGGCCAGCCAGCGAGACTGCGTCTCCTGCTCGAACAGATCGCCCATGGCGTTATCCAGCGTCCTCTGTCTGGCCATGTTTCCTCGTTGGTTTGTGCCGCTGATTGGGAACCAGGCGCTCAGTGCTGCGCTGGCCTCTTATTCCACCGCCTTGATATCGCCGCAGTCGTCGCTCAACCACTGGCTCTGACTGGTGCCGGTGAGTTTTTCCATCTTGCCCTCATGTTCGATGTCGAGGCTAAAGCGGCTGTGATAGGCGGTGGGGCTGATAAAGTTCACCTCACCTTCCCCCTGGGCCTTGGGGTCGCTGCAACTGAAGGTGAACTGCATCAAGGTCTCGCTGCGCTTGCGTAACTGACGCTGGCAGCCCTCGCCTTTCTCGAAAGGCAGCCTATCCTGGGCCACCATCTGCGCACTGAGGCAGTGACGCACTCGCACCCCGGCGGCGTCCAGGCCCTGAATGCCAACACCCTGCTTTGCCAACATCTCCTCCATCATCTTGCGCTGTCCCTCGGGCAGGGCCGCCAACTGTTGTTGCATGGCGGCCATGGCCTGGCCCAACTCGCCGGATCCGGCCTCCATCTTGGTCTGCATTTCCCATAAACCGGGTTTCAGGGTATGGGCCAGGGCCCCACTACTCAGTACCATGGCGGCCACCAGGGTCACCTCTCGAAGCGTCAAAGCCATAAGGCCTCCAGCGTAGGAAGGGCGGCACATTGAGCGCCGCACCGTTTTCAAGGACTTTAAGGATGGCACAGGGCCCGGCGGCAGAGCGGTTAGAAGAGATCCAGTTGCTGGCCGCAGATCCGCTCGAAAGATTCACCGATGAAGGGCAGGATGGCATCGGCAATGGGTTTGAGCTGCTTGTCGATGTAGTGCTCATAGTCGATGGCACTGCGCCTGTATTCGAGGGGTTCCGGGCCTGCGAGCGTCATCAGATAAGCAATGCTGCCGCGATGCTGGTAACGCTGAGGCAAGCCGCGGCGCAGGTTCTCCTCATCGGCGAGGCGCGCCGCCCGCACATGGGGTGGCACATTTTTCTGGTACTCCTCCAGCTTCTGGCGCAGCCGCTTGCGATAGATGAGCAGCTCGTCGTGGCGCCCGCTGCGGGTCTCATCCACCATGGTGCGCACGTAGTCGCAAGGATCCTCATCGTGGAACACCAGCTCGTAGAGCCGGGTCTGGAACTGCTTGGCCAGCATGGTCCAGTCGGTGCGAACCGTCTCCAGCCCCTTGAACACCAGATGCTCCGACTCCCCCTGCCCCACCAGCCCGGCGTAACGCTTCTTGCTGCCCTTCTCCAGGCCGCGGATGGTGGGCATCAGGAAACGGCGGTAGTGGGTCTCGTATTCGATCTCGAGGTGACAGGGCAAATCAAACTCAGCCCTGATCAACTGGGTCCAGTTGTGGTTGATCTCCTGGGCCAGTGAGCGGCCTATCTCGTCCGCCTGGGCCGGGCTCATCTCTTCGGGCAGATGCACGAAGGTGGAGTCGGTATCCCCGTAGATGACGCTGTAGCCCCGCGCCTCTATCCACTCCCGGGTCTGCTGCATGATGCTGTGACCGCGCAGTGTGATGGAGGAGGCGAGCCTGGGATCGTAGAAGCGGCAGCCCCCCGAGCCCAGCACCCCATAAAAGGAGTTCATGATGATCTTGATGGCCTGGGAGAGCGCCTTGTTATTGGCCGCCTTGGCCCTGTCCCGCGCCGCCCACAAGGTGGCGATAAGATCTGGCAGGAAGTGCTTGTCCCGGGAGAAGAAGGCACCGCGATAACCGGGAATGGCGTCATCGGGGGCCTTGAGCCCTTCGATCAGTCCCATGGGATCGATGCAGAAGGTGCGAATGATGCTGGGGTAGAGGCTCTTGAAGTCCAGTACCAGCACCTGGCGATAGAGGCCGGGCTTGGAGTCCATCACATAGCCGCCGGGGCTCGCCAGCCCCCCATCGGCGGGCAGGTTGGGGGCCACATAGCCGCCGCGGTGCAAGCGCGGCAGATAGAGATTGGTGAAGGCCGCCACCGAGCCGCCGACCCGGTCAAGCTCCAGCCCGGTGAGATTGGCTCGCTCGATGGCAAAGGGGATCAGGGCGCAGTGTTCGACTATCTCCCACACCAGCTTGCAATCTTCGAGGTTGTAGCGGGCCAGCGCCTCTTTGTCGGAGTGAAACAGCTCGGTGATCTTCTCACCCCGGTTCGCCACGTCTTCAATGTCTTTGCCACGGCCAAGCAGCTCGCTCGCCACCGCATCCAGGCTGTAACTGGCAAACTGCCAGGTCGCACTCTTGAGGGTGTCGATGCCGTCGAGCACCATGCGCCCCGGCAAGATGACGCTGCCGGTCTGGGGATCGCCCCGGGAGGCGCGCCAGAATGCCAGTTCACGGCCACGGCCGAGCCGCAATCGCCGCTTGTGCAGCTCGGCCCGACGCAGCAGCAGGCGAAAGTCGAAGTTGACCACGTTCCAGCCGAGCACCAGATCCGGGTCATGGCGCGCAAACCAGCTCTCGAGGGCGCCAAGCAGCGCGGGCTCATCCGCCACCCACTCAACCTGGGTCTCCCAGGACGCGGCGTCATCGGGGGCCGTCCCTATCATGATGACCCGGGCATCTTGCTCGCTATAGAGCCCTATGGAGAAGAGGGCGCCGTCCATGGCGCACTCCACATCGAGGGAGACCCAGCTGAGGGTTGGTGTCACGGCCTGGGGCGCGCAGCGTGCCTCGCTGACCGACCAGTGATCACCGCGTTTGACCGTCTTGCCGCCAAAGCGCATGCCCGCCGTGATGAAGCGCTCCATCAAGTAACGCTCGGGCAGGCGAATATCCGATTCGAAGTGCGCCAGGCCACGGATGAGCAGCAGCTCGATGGCCCTGTGATAGGCGCTCAGGGTGGAAAAATAACAGCCAACCACCGCCTCACCGTCGAAGGTGTGCATGGGCAGACGACGAAAGCGGCCACGCACCCCGGCTCCCTTGAACAGGGTCACGGCCTCCTCCATCTTCGCCTGGGGCAGGAAGAAGAGTGGCTCCTGATCTGCCACCACCAGCCGCACCGGCCCCTGCTCACTCCACAGCCAGAACACGATCTCGGTGCCATCGCGCCCGTTGCCGCGCCCGCGCACGTCCCGGCTGTGGCGAGTCAGGATAAAACCGTCGGTGGGAGCGAGAGCTGGGGTCATGGTCGAGGCAAGGGACAAAGGGAAGATAAGCTATTGTACGTTCATACAGTAGTTGCTCGCAATGCTGCTGCATGCAGGGCCAGCCGGGGCTGCCCCCCGCTCGGGATTTGGCTTATAGTGGCTCATTGAGTGGGCTGCGGCGCAGCATGCATGGCTCCCATCCCACTGTGCACCCGGATCTGTGCCCGGCTGGCGATTCGCCCTCGCCTGTCCATGACAAGGAGCTTTCATGCGCGTTTCCCCTTCCCTCATGCTCATCCTGGCCGCCCTCGGCCTGGGTGGTTGCAGCAATACCAGCCCCGGCGCCAGTGTCGGCATGGGGTATGGCAGCTACTATGGCGCGGCCCCCTACCCCTGGTGGTATGACGACTACTTCTACTATTGGGACCGTTACTACCCCTGGTGTTGCAATAACGATGGCGAGTTCGATGACTTGATCCAGCACTGGTGGCAGGATCTGGATGAGGGCAAGCGTGACGACATCAAGAACAAGTTCCAGGATTGGCAGGGCGAACGTGGCAAACCGGATGTGGAGGCGCTGCGCACCGATTTTTCCAATCGCTGGAATGCCCTGAGCCCGGAGCAGAAGAACACCCTGCGCGAGCGCCAGCAGGTGCTGCGCAAGATACACCCGGCCGATGCGGGCAGACTCTCGTTGCCAGACGCCACCGAGGCCGCCCGCAGACTCAATCTGGACGGTGGGGGGCTGGACAAGCCACTCCGGCCGGCGACGCTGCCTGCGACCAGACCCGCTACCCTGCCGGCGACGCGCCCCATGCAGCCGATGACCAGGCCCATGGCTCGCCCCGCCACCATGATGAACATGCCGGTGATCCGGCGCCGCTGATCAGATGACCCACCGTTCAAGGAGAGACCCATGACAGACAAGCTGCAACTGATCGATTCGCGCACCACGGACGTGGGTGGCATACCGGTCGCTCGCGCCATCCCGGTCAAGGAGCGGCGCACCATAGGTCCCTGGTGCTTTCTCGATCACATAGGCCCGGCCCGCTTTGCCCCGGGTGAGCCGGGACTGAACGTCGGCCCCCATCCCCACATTGGGTTGCAGACCTTCACCTGGATGCTGGAGGGGGAGATATTGCACCGCGACAGCCTGGGCAGCGAGCAGGTGATCCGCCCGGGCCAGGTCAATCTGATGACCGCAGGCCAGGGGATAGCCCACACAGAGGAGTCGGTGCCCGGCCACCCCAGCGTGCATGCCGCCCAGCTCTGGATAGCCTTGCCGGAGACCCATCAGACGACCCGGCCCCGCTTCGATCACTACCCGGACTTGCCACGCTGGCAGCAGCATGGGGCTTGGTTCACCCTGCTAATTGGCACCTATCAGGACAGGCAGGCCCCCACCCTCAGCTTCGCCCCCATACTGGGTCTGGATCTGCAGGCCGACGCCCCATGCACCCTGACCCTGCCCCTGGCCCCCGAGTTCGAGCATGGCCTGCTCGCCCTGGCCGGTGAGGTGACTGTGGCAGGCCAGACGCTGGCCGCCGAGCAGCTGGCCTATCTGGCGCCAGGTGCCAGTGAGGTGATCATCTCCCTGAGTGCTGGCGCCCGCTTGCTGCTCATCGGTGGCGAGCCTCTGGCAAAACCGCTGCAGATCTGGTGGAACTTCGTCAGCTTCGACAAGGAGGCTATTCGCATCGCGGCCCAGGATTGGCAGTCAGGGGATCCACGCTTTGGCGAGGTGGCAGGCTATGTCGGGGCCCGACTGACCGCCCCCTCTCTGGCCGGGCTCTGAGCCAGTGCCCATGACGCTCCTCCTTTCCCTTCAGCCCAGCGCCCCTGGTGCGGTGAGCGGGGCCCAGCCCCCCTTGCTGATGGAGCTGGTCGCCGAGATCGATCTCTCGCCCCATCAGCATGAGGGGATCACGGCCCTGCGCAATACCTGCTTTCCCGCCTATGCCCTGCCGCGATCCTATTTCAAGCAGCGACCTCATTTGAGGGGGCTGGTGTGGCAAGGAGATCAGTTGGTCGGCCATGTCGGACTGGATCAGCGCATGATTGCGGTGGGCGATCAGCCCGTGGCGATACTGGGGCTGATCGATCTCTGTGTGGCCCCCCAGCTGCGCGGTCAGGGGCTGGCCAGTGCCATGCTGGCCGAGCTGCAGGTATTCGCGCACAGCAAGGCGCTCGACTACCTGTTTCTCATCGCCGAGGATCCCAGCCTCTATCTGGCCAACGGTTTCGTGCAGATAACCCAGTACTGCAGCTGGCTCAGGATCAACGACTTCAAGAATTACGGTGTCGCGGTGGAGCTGCTGGACGATATATTGATCAAGGCGGTCGGTGACGCGCCCTGGCCGGACAGACCCATCGACCTGTTGGGTTATATGTTCTGACGCCCCCGGCAACCCCATCACCGCATATCAACAAACAGGGCGCCCCGAGGCGCCCTGTTTGACATAGCCAGCCACTGGCTAGTACTCATCTTCCTGCTCGGCCTTGGCTCTGGCCTGGCGGGCCATGGCCTCCTCCTCGGCACTCTCTATCTCGTGCAGAACGGCATCGATGTCGATGATGGCGGTGCTCTCGGCAAACTGACCCGTGAGACGACTCTCCGGCGTCAACTCCCCCTCTTCATAGAGGGCCCACATCTCCTGGGCATAACGGGTCTTGAGCAGCTCCGGGGCGTACATGCCGTAGTAGTTGCGCATGTTCTCCACATCGCGCACCAGCATGGCCTTGGCCTGGTTGTTGGCGGCGGCATCGATCACCTGGGGCAAGTCGATGATGACGGGCCCCTGATCATCGACCAGGACGTTGAACTCGGAGAGATCCCCATGGATCAGACCCGTGCATAGCATGCGCACCACGTAGCCTATCACCTTGTCATGGTCCGCCAGCGCCTGCTCGGGGCTCAGGGCCACGTCGTTGAGACGGGGGGCAACATTGCCCTCATCATCGGTGATGAGCTCCATCAGCAGCACACCATCCAGGCAGACATAGGGCGTCGGCACGCGCACACCGGCGGCGGCCAGCTTGAACAGGGCGTCGACCTCGGTGTTCTGCCACACCTCTTCATGCTGGCGGCGCCCGTAGCGCGAGCCTTTCTCCATCGCACGCTGGCTACGGCTGTTGCGCACCTTGCGCCCTTCCTGATAGACCACGGCCTGTTTGAAGCTGCGTTTGGCCGCTTCTTTATAGACTTTCGCGCAGCGAACGTGTTCGCCGCAACGCACCACATAGACGTCGGCTTCTTTGCCGCTCATCAGCCGACTGATGACCTCGTCGACGAGGCCGTCGTCCACCAGAGGCTGGATTCGATTTGGTATTTTCATGGCCGAACTTTTACCCTATTTGCGCACCCGGCGCCAGTGGTGCCGTGCATTCCTGTCAGTTTTGGGGGGCTTGACTGCATGGCTGCTCACGTCATCGCCGACGCGCGTTCAGATTGCAGCCAAGGCTGGCCCCGTATAACCCCTTTCGCCAGCGCACCCGGTTCAAGGCTCGGGCGGCAATCCCTGGCGAATGCGGCGGATCCCGTTCTCATACAGGCCCTGATGACGGCCGCCATCGGGCTGGGTCTCAAAAATCTTGAGAAACCACATGTACTGTTCGGGGCGCCGGTCTATCTGCTGTTCCACCATATTGTTCATACGCAACACATCGGCCTCCAGATCCGGGGTGGGATAAGGGTCGAAGGGAGGCTCTATCTCGAGGCGATAGCAGCCTTGATCCTCGTCATAACTGCCCAGGATGGGCACAGCTTTGGCACCGGTCAGCTTCACCAACTTGGGCAGGGCTGGCAGGGTTGCCTTGGGGTGGCCGAAGAAGGGTACAAAAATGCTGGCCTCACGGCCATGGTCCTGATCCGGTAAATAGAAAAAACTGTCGCCGCTGCGGATCGCCTTGATGGCGGGCTTGATGCCGACACTGCGTTCGTATACCCGGCCGCCCTTGGCTCGCTCGCGATTGATATACCAGTCAAACAGCGGATCCTTCGGGCTCTTCATCATGGTGCACAGCGGCAAACCACGCAGCGTGAGCAGGCGGCCTATCACATCCACCGCCCAGGTGTGCGGCACCACCAGGATCAAGGGGCGCCCCTGTGCCTGCTGCTCGGCAATGTGTTCCCAACCGCTCACCTGGACCCGGGATGCCAGGTAGCGGTTGCTGCGCCAGGTCAGCTCGCCAAAGCCCATGAAGGTCTTGAGACCGACTCGCACTGATTTGAGCAACAGCGCCTGATGCTGCGCCTCATCAAGGCGCGGAAAGCAGATGTCGAGGTTGGTATTGGCGATATAGGCTTGCTTTTCGGAGGCCCGCAAGATGAGCGGGGCCAAGCCGTTGGCCAGGCCATCGCGCAGCCGGACGGGCAAGAAGGCCAACAGGCTCAGCAAGGCAAGGGCGAGCCAGCTGAGCCAGTGCCTTGGGTGAAGCAGAGCGAGGCGAAATGAGGTGTCGAACACCGGATCTTGAGGGGCCATGTTTCGGCTCTTGTCATCTAAACAAGGAGGTTATTTTAGTTATCTCAACGTATTTTTCTAGCCTGACCAGCGAGAGGATCAGATCCTGTTCAGGTTCCGGACAAGCCTTGCTCTCGACTCACGCCATGAAAAATGGCCCCTAGGGGCCATTGGCTAGCAGAAATACAGCGCCTCTTCCTCAAGAATGAGGGGAGAGACCACGGCGAATGCGTTTGATCCCCGCCTCGTAGAGGCCGTGCTTGTCCACCGGGTGCTCCAGGGTCTCGAAGATCTTGAGGAACCACATGTATTGGCCGGGATGACGCCTGAGCTGCTGCTCCACCGCCTGGTTCATATGCAGGGTGTCAGCTTGCAGATCACCGCTCGGGTAGTCAACGAAGGGGGCCTCTATCTCGAGGCGATAGCAGTGCTGTGCCTCGTCATAGCAGGCAAGCAGCGGCACGGCCTTGGCGCCGGTCAGCTTCACCAGTCTGGGCAAGGCGGGCAGTGTGGCCTTGGCACGACCGAAGAAGGGGACGAAGATACTGGCCTCGCGACCATGATCCTGATCCGGCAGATAGAAGAAGCTGCGCCCCGCTTTGACCGCCTTGATGACCGGCTTGATGCCAGCCTGGCGCTCATAGACCCGACAACCGCTCTTGGCGCGTTCACGATTGATGTGCCAGTCAAACACCGGGTTGCGGGCGCTCTTCATCATGGTGCACATCTCGATGCCACGCTGGGCAAAGTAGTAACCGGCCGCATCCACCGGCCAGCTGTGAGGCACCACCAGGATGACGGGACGCCCCTCGGCCTGCTCCGCCTCGATATGATGCCAACCACTGACCTGGATGCGTTTCATCAGGTAGGCGGGGCTGCGCACCGTGAACTCACCGAAGCCGAGCAGGCTCTTGAGCCCGATACGTACCGATGTTCGCAAGATGACCTGGCGCTCGGCCTCGCTCAACTCGGGAAAACAGATATCGAGGTTGGTATTGGCGATATAGACCTGCTTTTTGGAAACACGCAGCACCAGGGGAGTCAGCCAATCTGCCAGTTTGTCACGCAGGCGCACTGGGACGAAGGCCAGAACGAAGAGCAGGCCAAGTGCCAACCAGCTGAACCAGTAGCGGGGACTGAGCAGGCGAGCTTGAAATGAAGTATCGAAAACAGGATCTGACACAGACATGAAACGGATCAAAGAGTGGGGGGACACTTATTGTAAAGCGACTGACAGGTTATACCAGTTAATTCATCACGATCCCCGATGGTGACGACACTTCCCTGCTATTTGCTGGCCTCAAGAGGCCCTTTTAACCTGCCTCATCGGTCCCCCGATGGCCTTCAGGCGTCCCTGCCCCACCCTCTGACGGGCCAGCCTGCCATCCCGCGTCTCCCCTGCACAGCGTTGGCCTCCCGGGTTGGCGAGATCGGTGTTTAACCGTAAGATGGCAGCCTCTAACGACCATCTCTGGATACCCCATGTCAATCAGCCTGTTCCGCACCCTGTTATTACTGCCATTGACCCTGCTGCTTGGCGCCTGCTCACTGACGCAATACAGCGTCAGTGAGGGCGAGATCAATGACTATCTGAAGAACCAGGTGGCCTTCGAGAAGCAACTCGGCATACCGGGCATCATGTCGAGCAAGATCCGCCTGGACGAGATGCACAGCCGCATCGGCCGCAGCAAGGCCGACAGAGTGGAGCTCGATGCCGCAGGGGATCTGCAGGTCTCCAGCCCGCTGGGTAGCCAGCAGATGAAGATCCGCCTCACCCTGAGCGCACGCCCCGACTACGTGGCCGAGCAGGGTGCCATCTATCTGCGTGACCTTGAGCTGCTCTCGGTCAAGACCGAGCCAGCCGATATTGGCGCGGCCCTGAGCCCGGTGCTGCCGACCTTCAATCAATCCCTCAGCCTCTTCCTGAACCAGACCCCCATCTATCGCCTGGATGGCAATCGCCAGAACGAGGCGCGCATCAAGGACAAGGTGGAAGCACTCAAGGTCGAGCCGGGACGCCTGGTCATCCCCTTCAAATTGTTGTGATTAATTCGGCCGCTCCTTAGAGCGGCTTTTTTCTTCTCATGGCTGAGACCATGTCGCATAATGCACACCATTCTCATTTAGATTGATGAGAAGCGTCACCGCAACATCACAGATAAGAAGAAGGGACACATGAAAAAAACCGCACTGGTACAGGGGATCACCCTGGCGCTGCTGGGCAGTGCTGCCCATGCCGCCGTCAAGGTTGAAGATGCTAGCTTCAATACCGCCGCCAGCATGCTGGCCTACACCGAATTCGAACTCTCCGGCGAGCCCCTGGCCGAAGCCCTGGGACTGGATCTGGATGTGCTGGATCCCAATCGTGCCGATGAGCCGACCCCCTTCGACTTCGCCGCAGGTATCGAATCCTACGAGTATTCCGAAGAGGCGATGTACGCCCTCAACTACCAGTCCGGCATGGGTCCCCACCTGGTCAATGGCCCGCAGAACCAGGCCCGGGGTGGCACTCTGGCCGACCTTGGCAAACGGGTACTGGCCATGGCCGATGCCGTGGGCTTCCCGGCAGATGAAGTGCCACAAGGCATGTATCCCCTCTCCCTGCCCTACTCGTCTGCCAAGCCGCAGTTTGCTGGCGCCGTCAATGCCAGCCCGGTCAATGGCGACGAGCTGACCATCAAGACCGCCAAGGGCGTCGAGAAGAGCGTCAAGACGCAAATACCGGCCTACTTCCGTGATTACACCAGCCTGCGCTGGAGCGGCTCGGACAATCTGCTCAATCCGGCCGCCGTCGGCGGCATCCTGCTCAAGGAAGTGATGTGGTCCCAGGACTTCCTCGGCGGCATGCACGTCGCCGCCACCGATGAAGAGGTCGAGGCCAGCTCCGCCACCCTGGATCAGGATGGCAAACACAAGCTCGGCGTCTCTGCCGCCGATGGCTTCAATGGCATGATGCTGACCGAGCAATCCATCGACAAGCTCGCCATCTTGCAAGGCCAGCTTGGCTATGACGGCAAGCAGTTGGGCGCCGCCATCACCCCGCAATACGATCCTGCCAAGGGCGTTGTCTACTTCCCTCATCAGGTGAAAGTCACCGAGACCGCCAAGCATGACGTCGGCGCCATCGGCAAGCTTGACGTGGTCGATGCGTCGGCCCAGTTGCGCGACAGCTGGATGCTGCTGTGGCCACTGTCTGAATTCTTCGCCTACAGCGATCAGCGCAGCGCCAACGGCAACGGCAATCAGAATCCGGCCTTCCACGCCGTGTTCGATGGTCAACCCTTCGCCGCGGCCCCGGTTGCCAATCAGAGCGGGGATCTGAGCAAGGCCAGCGCCGGTCAGGATGCCTTCTCCCTGGCCCTGAACCTCTCCAACATGGTGTTCAAGAACCTCGATACCCTGCATTTCAATAGCAAGGCAGGCACCCTGGTCGACAGCTGGCAGGGTGGTAAACAGGGTCAGCATGTCACCACCTTCGATGCCGCCTACGCCCTGGTCGCCCTGCAAATCTTCCAGCGCGCCCAGGACGCCCTGCCGGTCGGTTATGCCGCCGGTGACAATGGTGAGTTGAACCTCAAGACCCCCCAAGGCAAAGCAGCCCTGGTACTTGTCCGCAAGCAGGCCGACTTCATCCTGAACCAGCTGATGGGCAAGAACGGCCTGGTCTATGACGGTCTGACCCTCGGTGGCAAGCCTGATGCCGGACAATCCGTGGATGCCCAGTTTGCCGCAGTGCGTGGCCTCAGTGCCGCCTTCCTGGCGACCCAGGACACCAAGTACCGCACTGCCGCCCGTGAACTGTTTATCGCCACCGACAAGGCTTACTTCAATGCCAAGGCGGGTACCTGGCTGGTGGGCAAGCAGGGGGAATATACTCCCTGGACCCAGGCTGCCATCTCGGGGGGATTGCGCTCGGCCATGCTGAACCTGCGCAATACCGGCTCCGAGAAAGCCCCCGCCCTGGAGCTGGCCCAGCTGACCCAGCGTTATGTGAGCTGGTTCCGTGGCACCGTCAACGGCGGCATGCAGATGGCCGAATGGGTGGGTGACTCTGGCGAGAACATCATCCAGGGCGCTGGCAGCGACACCGATGAAGATGGTGTGCCCCAGGTGACTGCCGCCGGTGGTCAGCACGGCACTGCCATGGTGATGGCGGCCAAGGCGCGCATCAGCGAATAGCAGATCCCCTTAGCCGAGTAACGAGAAGGGAGCGCATTGCGCTCCCTTCTCTATTGGGGGTTGTTAACCTCGACCTACTTCTTGGCAAGGGCCTGCAACATCGGCTTGGTCACCAGCACGATACCGTTTTCAGAACGATAAAAACGACGGGCATCTTCATCGGCATTCTCCCCTATCACCATGCCATCGGGCAGCTGACAGCCCTTATCGACCACCACACGGCGCAGACGACAGCCACTGCCTATTTCGACCCCAGGGAAGATGATCGACTGATCCAGGGTACAGAAGGAGTGGACCCGCACGTTGGTAAAGAGCACCGAGTTCAGCACGAAGGAGCCGCTGACGATGGAGCCCCCGGCAAAGATCGAATTGATGGTCATGCCATGCTGACCATTTCTGTCCTGCACGAACTTGGCCGGTGGCGTCATGATCTGGCTGGTCCAGATAGGCCAATTCTGATCATAGATATCGAGATCAGGCACCACTGAGGCCAAGTCCATGTTCGCCTCCCAGAAAGAGTCCAGGGTACCCACGTCACGCCAATAGGGTTTTTGCCCCTCACGCGCCCCGACGCACGACATGCTGAAGGGGTGGGCATAAGCCATCCCCTCGCCGACGATGCGCGGGATCACATCCATGCCGAAGTCGTGCTTGGAGTCCAGGTTGTTGATGTCCTCCTCCAGCAGTTGATAGAGGTACTCGGCATCGAAGATATAGATCCCCATGGAGGCAAGGGAGGTGTCATCGCAACCGGGCATGGCGGGGGGATTGGCCGGTTTTTCCACAAAGTCGAGGATCTTGCGCTGCTCGTCTATGTCCATGACCCCGAAGGCGGATGCCTCGCTGCGCGGTACTTCGATGCAGGCCACGGTCACCTTGGCCTCCAGCCGCACGTGATCGAGCAGCATGGCGGCGTAATCCATCTTGTAGATGTGATCCCCCGCCAGCACCACTATGTATTTGGGGCCGTAATCCCGGATGATGTCGACGTTTTGATAGATGGCATCGGCGGTGCCTCTGTACCAGTGCACCTCATCCACCCGTTGTTGGGCAGGCAGCAGATCGATGAATTCATTCATCTGATAGCGCAGGAAAGACCAACCCGATTGCAGGTGACGCAACAAGCTGTGGGACTTGTACTGGGTGACCACCCCCACTCGCTTTATTCCCGAGTTGATGCAGTTGGACAATACAAAATCGATGATCCTGAACCGGCCACCGAAATGGACTGCCGGCTTGGCGCGATTATCGGTCAATTGCTTGAGACGACTTCCTCGCCCCCCTGCCAAGACCAAGGCCATACTCTGGTTTAACAGCTGCCGTGCCTTGGCAGTATTCATGGGCTCTAACGACATATTCACCTCGACGTCTCTGTCTCTGTTTCCATCCCATACTCCCTCTTTTCGGGGATCGTGAAAGTGGTTTCACTCACATTTACGGGATCCCAATTCCCCTTATGAGAAGGCATATGCTCGAACTTAATACAGCATCCATACTGACTGCATACTTTACTCTAAGCGAACCAAGCGCGGGATCATAGGATGCATTTAAAGCCGTCCAAGAGCATTACACCCTATCCCCTGATGACGGGGCTGATCCTGCTGGCGCAGTGGAGCCTGCTCCCTGCCGATCACCCCTTCTTGTCGACCCTGGCGCTGCTCGCTTGTACCTTGCTTGCCCTTGCCTATGGCCGCTATCGCCGCCATAAGGCCGATGAGGCGAGACGGGTGGCCCTCATCCAGGCGCTCGAGCAAGGCTCGGCGGAGCCACTTCCCCTCTCACCGGAGCGTCAGGCCCTGCAACAGCTCTTCAATCGCCAGCACCTTGAGCAAGAGCAACTGCGTCTACAACTCAGCGATCTCAAGCACCGCACCGAGAAAGACCCCCTCACCCAGCTCGCCAATCGCCAGCGCTTTCGTCACGATATCACCCATCTGTTGCAGGAAGACCAAGGCACCCGCACCGCCATCCTGGTGCTGATCCGGGCTACGGCACTGGAGAGCCTCAATCGCCAGCGCGGATTTGTGTCCGGCGATACCTACCTCAAAGACGTGGCGACCCTCATTCAACAGGCAGCCCAGCGCTGGCCGGAGCACAGAATTTATCGCATCTCAGGTGCCGACTTCGCCGTGCAGATCCATGCCATCAACAACACCCCCCTGCCCCTGCTCGGCCGGGATCTCAAGCTGGCATTCGATCTCTACCAAAACAGCCAGAAGATAGAGAGCGTGGCGTGCTGCGGTATCACCACCATCTGCAGTGGCCAGCGTATCGAGGCCATATTGGCCAGAGCCGATCTGGCTCTGGCTCGTGCCCAGACCCAGGAGATCAATGGCTGGTCCATTCAGTTGGAGGACGAGTATGAGGAGGGGCTGGGACAGCAGCAGTGGCGCCAGGTGCTCGAGCAGATCTTGCAACAGGAGCGCATTTCGCTCTCCTACCAGCCCATCGAGTTGCTCAATGGCAATCATCCGGCCTATTACAGCCTCTACCCCCAGTTTTATGGGGAAGATGGGGCTGTGCTGGCCTCGGATAGCCTCTTTGCCATGGCCCA
The DNA here is from genome assembly GCF_024809075.1 of Aeromonas sp. BIGb0445. NCBI lineage: Bacteria > Pseudomonadati > Pseudomonadota > Gammaproteobacteria > Aeromonadales > Aeromonadaceae > Aeromonas > Aeromonas sp. BIGb0445. The sequence goes on along the minus strand of NZ_JANUES010000002.1, from coordinate 396,526 downwards.
GCGTCTGGATCTGCTGATGCGCATGAGCCAGCTGATGATCCTGCACCTGATCCGCGAGCACAGAACCCTGGGGGCACAGCAGAGTCGCTGGGGCATCAAACTGTCCCCCCATCTGCTCCATAACAGCGCGTTTCTCATCTGGCTGGAGCGTCAACTCAGCATGGAACCCGATATCAGTGCCCATCTGGTCTTCGAGCTTGATGAGGAGCACCTGTCTCGGCAACTGACCGGGGCTCGCCGGCTGTTTGAGCTGCTACGCCGCTGTGGCAGCCGCTCGGCCATCTGCAACTTCGGCCAGGGAATACGCTCTTTCTCTCTTTTCCAGGAGATCAAACCTGACTATCTGAAGCTGGATCCGGCGCTGCTGCTCGATCTGGAGCAGGACAGTACCAATCAGAAATTTGTGCGCATGATAGTGGAAGTGGCGCACCGCATGGGGAGCCAGGTCATCGCCGAAGGGGTCGAACAGTCGAGTCAGAAACAACTGCTGGCAAGCATGTACGTGGATGGGTTGCAGGGTTACCTCATTGCCCACCCGATGCCCGCGCCAGTCGGCACGGCTCACTGAGTGTGTTTCAAACGCAACAAGGTGAGAATGACATCGTTGAGCTGACGATAGCGCTCCAGCTCTTTCTGATCGTAACGCGTCGCCAGCAGAGTGGGATTGTGGCGATGCTTGAGGTAGCGGTTGATCTGCAATCGGTTGAACCCGGCGACCCGGTAGATCTGACCGAGCAAGGCATTGAGCTCCTCGTTGCTCAACCCGGCGCTGGCAAGATAATCTGCCTCGGCGGGGCTGCGCTGCTGACACACGACCTTGGCAAGACGGCCACTCTCCTGCAAATAGCCGAGCCACTGCTCAACATAGAGCGGCTTGCAGCCAGCCAGCAGATTGAAGAAGCCCACGGCATCGCAGCGGCACTCACTCAGTAGCAGAATGGCCAGATTGTTGTCGGTACACGTGAAGCTGACCGGGCCACTCTGGCTCCAATCCAGCGCCTGCACCCGGATCTCGCCGCACTCCCCCTCCACTCCCGTCACCTCGAATACAAACATGGTGCTTCCCTTGGCAAAACGTTCATGATGAACCATAGGAGGCAGCGCTGCAAAGGCAAAACGCCCATAAAAAAACCTGCGACGGATCGCAGGTTCAATGCAGGTAAGGTGAGGGGGTCGCTAACCTTCAGGCGTCCAGTTCAACCAGTACCTTGGCCAGCTCGATAGGCTCAAGCTCCTGGCCTTCCAGCTCCGCATTCCAGTTCGGTCCGACCAGGACATCATCTTCGTCCAGATCGCCAATCCAGATATCGAGAAACTCTTCCAGATCGATCAGCTCAGGCTCATAGTCGGCCCACTCATCGACACAATGCAGACGGGCATCCCCTTCTGCAGACCAGAGTGGCATCACATCGGCATCTTCAAATTCGGCTGAGCGGCACACCACCCAATCCTCACCGTAGCGCAAGCCCCACAGCTGACCCGACTCACGGACCTCTTCGATAAACAGTTGGAAATTGGCGTCAAGGTTGTCAGTTAGCTTGCTCATGGTGCTCTCTCTTTCGGGCTGCCGGGGCCAGTACTGGCCAGGTTGGGCAAATGGTGTCCCAAAAGCGCAGCGGACTCAAGTCAAATCCCTAAAAAGGGGGGATCCGGGCCCGAACCCCGCCACTGAGGCCAGGTAACGTGCAGATCCACACCCTGATGACGCACGACCGGCCAAGATCCCGCCCCATTGGAGATCAGGTGCGGTACTGACTGACCAGCGCACTCAACTCATCGCTCGACTGTGCCAGCGCGCGTGTCGCCTGCTCCGTCTGGCGGTTCTGGGCCTGGGCTTCCCCCGCCTGTTGGGAGATGGAGACCAGGCGGTGATTTATCTCATCGGCCGCCTTGCTCTGCTCGTTGGCGGCATTGGCTATCTGGGCATTCATCTCGGTGATGGTATCGACCACCCTGGTGATGGCATGGATGGCGCCCCCCGCATCGGTGGCCTGGTCGGCGGTCGCCCGCGACAACTGCTGCAACTGATCAATCCCCCCCGTCACCGTACTCACCCCTGCCTGCAACCGAGATATCATCTGGCGGATCTCGTCAGTCGAGCTGTGGGTGCGATTGGCCAACGTTCGCACCTCATCGGCCACCACCGCAAAGCCTCGGCCCTGCTCACCGGCCCGGGCGGCCTCAATGGCTGCGTTGAGCGCCAACAGATTGGTCTGTTCGGCGATGCCACGGATCACATCCAGCACTGAACCTATCTTCAGGGTCTCCTGCTCCAGGTGAGTGACGGCACGCACCGTCTCCTGCATCTCATCGGCCAATCGGGCTATGGTGCCTATGGTCTGCTCCACCACCTGGCAGCCATCACCGGCCAGGCGTTTGGCCTCATCGGCGGCGACCGCCGCCTGGGCTGCATGATCTCCCACCTCGCGACTGCTCACCGTCATCTGCTCCATGGCGCTCGCCACCCGCAGGGTATCCTGCTCCTGGCTGGTCACTATCTGGCTGGTGCGTTCCACCACCTGACCAAGCTGGCTCGCCCCTTGCCGGTTCTGGCTGGCGATCTGCTGGGTGCGTCCGACCAGCAGGGCCATCTGATTGGCAAAGTCATTGAAATTGGTCGAGAGCTGGGCCAACTCGTCACGGCCCTCGGCCGGGAGACGAAATCGCAGATCCCCCTCTCCCCGCGCTATGTTGCCAAGGGCCGTGACCGACTGGGTCAGCGGCGCCACTATGCTGCGCACTATCAGGCTCACCAGGGCGATGAGCAGCAGGGCCAGCACCAGGCCGATGGCGAGCTGGGTCTTCAGCACCCCCTGATATTGGGCCTCGACGTCGTCCACATAGACGCCGGTGCCGATGATCCAGTCCCAGGGGGCGAAACGCTTGACGTAAGAGATCTTGCGCACCGGCGCATCGACCCCCGGTTTGGGCCAGTAGTAAGCCTGCTCGCCCCCCTCCGGCTGCTGCTTGACCACGTCGACAAAGGCGACGAAGAGCTTGAGTCCCTGCTGATCCTCCACTCCGGAGAGATCCTTGCCGTCCAGCTCGGGCTTCATGGGGTGCATCACCATGGTCGGGTGACTGTCATTGACCCAGAAGTAGTCGTTGTCGCCGTATCGCAGCCCCTTGAGGGCAGCCAGGGCCTGAGCTTTCGCCTGGGCCTCATCGAGCTTACCGCTGCGCACCTGCGCCTCGAAGCTCGCCACCAGGGTGTAAGCGGTTTCAACCTGAGCCCGGGTCTGGCGACTCTTCTCCGCCATCAGGCCATCAAAATAGAGGTGCAGGCTGCTGGCCAGCAGCAACGCCAGGATCAACAATACGCTCAGGGTCACCAGCAACAAGCGCCGGCCTATGGTCCATCGTCTCAACATTCCTTCATCCTTGCCCTGAAAACACTTGATGACCAAGGTATGACGGCTCCGTTGACGCTGTCTATTCATGAGCCAAATGGGGCACCAAAAACATGATCCAGACCAGAGAATGCAAAAAGGCGCCCGCAGGCGCCTAAAGTTTTCCACAACGCAGGATCAACGCTCCCAGTACACCTCTTCCAGACTGTCTTCTTTCTCGGGCAAGCCCCGGGACAGGCGCGGGCTGCTCTGGGCCAGCACCTCGTAGCTCACCCGGTTGGCGTACTTGCACACCTGGGCCAGGGAGGAATAGGTCAGAAACTCGGAGGCATGCTTGGCGGAGTTGGGCACATTCATGCGGTGGTAGGCGTTGGCCACCATGTCGTGCAACACGGCAGACAGGGCACCGTCACCGGCACCATTGGTGTTCTTGATCTTCTCCGGACCGCCCATGTAGGGGGAGATATGGGAGTAGATCCGTGCCGGATTGCGGCAACTGTTCCGAGCCATGGGACGACTGAACTCATACATGTTGAACTCGGGGATCTGGCCCGGCAGCAGGGTATGGGTGGTCTCGCGCTTATGGTCCTCGTCGGTGTAGCTCGCCATGTAGAGGCCGATAGGGCCCGCGGTGCAGAGCACCATGTCGGCCCAATCCAGCGCCTTGTCGGCAGCCATCAGCGGATCGGAGAAACCGGTCAGCGCCTCCCCCTCATCTTCGTTCATGGCGAGCACGGTCACGTTCTCGGCAATAAAGTCACGCCACCATTGGGGGTTTTCATCGATGACGAAGCGGGTGCCCAAGGTCAGCACCACAGGCACATTGGACTCTCGGGCATAACGCACGGCGGCCATGGCGGCCTCTTTCATCGGCGTGCCATCTTCGCCACGCACCAGATAGGCGGTGATCACCAGGGCTGAGGCCCCCTTGATCACCTCCTCCGGGATATGAGCCACGTCCAGGTGATCCATCTTGCCGGCATTGATGCCAAAGCTGCGCTCGCCGCATTCGGTAATGAAGGTGAAGCAGCGCCCGACCGGGCCACTGACCGGCTGCAGGTAATCAAGATTGACCCGCGACGAGGTGTTGCACAGATAACGGTAGGCGTAGCTGCCGATGCGGATGTCCTGGCTCATGACGCCGAGCAGGATAGAGTGGGAATCGGCCAGCACCGAGTAGTTGTGCATGGTATTGCCTATGGTGCCGCCGGCGAATTCGCTCACCACCATGTTGTTGGTCTTGAGTTCCTCATAGACGCGCTCGGCCACATCGTCGCTGATCACCACTGAGTGACCCTTGCTCAGGCCGTAGCGGGTCAGAAAGGCCTCATCAACATGGGCTTCAATGTCCACCAGGGTCTGATCTATCCCCACCACATAAGCCTGACCCAGCTCGGTCATCTGCGGATTCTGGGTGATGAGGGGATCGCGCCTGTCGACCGGAAAATAGTGTTTTGACTTGCGCTGACCGGGAAATTTCATGGCTGTGGCCTTGACTCTGGGATGAACGAGGGGCGGGATTTTAACACAATCCGAAGCGGCGAATAGACGCACATTTAAAATATGAAGTCAGTATAGACAAGGCTTGCAGGGCGAAAACGTTTGCCATGCAGACCTGAAAAACCACCCGGCCATGGGGTGGTCATTAACAATCCGGCCCGTGCGCTGGGCTAACCGACAGTCTCTGTCGGCCGCCAGGAGAAAATGGCTGGCGTCAGGACTAGCGCGCCGAGATCCCCGCCTGCAAGGCCAGCAGACTCAGCAGCGCAAGCGACCCCCAGAACAGCAGCGTGCCGAAGAGTCGTGCCGGATTGGGCGCCTTGGGCTGCTGAATGCCGATGGCATGCAGTATCCGTCCGAGCAGCAGCATGCCCCCGCCCAGATGCAGCCAGAGCGGCGCCGAGCCCGCCAATTCACACAGCGCCAGCAGCAACAGGGTCAGTGGCACATACTCGGCAAAGTTGCCGTGGGCACGAATGGCCGCCAGCATTTGCGGGGCCTCCCCTTCTCCTATCATCACTTTGAACTGGGCACGGCGCTTGACGACCCAGACGGAGAGCAGCAGAAACAGCAAGCCGAGCAGGCCGGCGTAGGTCAGGGTGATGGGTAACAGCATGGGCGTGTCCCTCTGGCGTGGATCGGGTATCAGGATGTGAAAACAGCCAGGCTCTGCCCCTGAATATCAGGGCAGCGCCTGGCCCACTCAGGCCAGCTCGCGGCAGATCAGCGACACCATCATGCGGATGTGGGCCTGATCGCTGTTGAGGGCCGGAATATAGTGGAACTGCTCCCCCCCCGCCTCAAGGAAGACGGCGCGGTTCTCGACCTGGATCTCTTCCAGGGTCTCGAGGCAATCGGCCGAGAAGGCCGGACAGATCACATCGAGCCGCTTGACCCCCTGCTCGGCAAGCTGGGCTATGGTGACGTCGGTGTAAGGCTTGAGCCACTCCTGCTTGCCAAAGCGCGACTGGAAGCTGGCGTTCCACTGCTCAGGCGCAAGACCCAGCGCCTCGGCCAGCAGAGTCGCGGTGCGGCGGCACTGGTGACCATAAGGGTCTCCCTCATCTTCACAGCGCTGGGGGATGCCGTGGAAAGAGATCAACAAGTGCTCACCCTGGCCCTGCTGCTCCCACTGGCGGCGCACGCTCATGGCCAGCGCCTGAATGTATTCCGGGTGGTTGTGATAGTCGCGGATGAGGCGCATCACCGGCAAGTGACGCTCGCCTCTCATCACCTTGGCCCAGCCATCAAACACGGCCGCCGTGGTGCTGGCGCTATATTGGGGGTAAAGCGGCAGTAATATCACCCGGTTGACCCCTTGCGCCTTGAGCGCCTGCCAGCCGTCGCTCAGGGAAGGCTTGCCATAGGTCATCGCCAATACCACGGGCACATCGACGCCTTCGCGCTTGAGCTCTTGTTCAAGGGCCGCGCGCTGACGCTGACTGATGGCCATCAAGGGCGAGCCCTGCTCGGTCCAGATCTGCTGGTAGAGCTTGGCCACCCTGGGGGCGCGAATGGGTAAAATGGCGAGATTGAGCAGGGGCGACCACAGCAGGCGCGGCAGTTCTACCACCCGAGGGTCTTGTAAAAATTGGCGGAGAAAAGCCCTGACGCCGGCGGGGGTCGGAGCGGCTGGGGTGCCCAGATTGACAAGCAGGATCCCGGTTTTGGTGGTCACGTTTGCTTCCTGTCACATGCAAAGAGGGCCCAGTATGGGCCCTATTTATATGGCAATGATCCCGATGGCGGGATCAGGCCAGAATGGCGGCCAGCTGCTGGCTCACCTGATCAACGGGCTGAGTGCCGTCGATCTTGACGTAACGGGTGTGGCCGGCTTCGGCCTCTTTGCCGTAGAAACCGATCAGCGGCGCAGTCTGCTGATGGTACACATCCAGACGCTTGCGCACCGTGGTCTCTTCGTCATCGGCACGGATCACCAGATCCTCGCCGGTCACGTCATCCTTGCCTTCCACTTTCGGCGGGTTGAACACCACGTGGTAGGTTCGGCCGGAGCCGGAGTGCACACGACGGCCGCTCATGCGCTTGACGATCTCTTCGTCCGGCACGGCGAATTCGAGCACGAAATCAACAACGACGCCAGCATCCTTCATGGCTTGTGCCTGAGGAATGGTGCGGGGGAAGCCGTCCAGCAGGAAACCGTTGGCGCAATCAGCCTGAGCAATACGCTCCTTGACCAGACCGATGATGATGTCGTCGGAGACGAGCTGACCTGCATCCATCACAGCCTTGGCCTTGAGGCCCAACTCGGTGCCCGCCTTGATCGCCGCCCGCAGCATGTCGCCGGTGGAGATCTGGGGAATACCGTGTTTTTCCATGATGAACTGAGCCTGGGTGCCTTTACCGGCACCCGGAGCCCCCAACAGAACAATGCGCATACACGCTCCTATTGATTGGTTATTCAAATCTTGAGAAGGCAAAAAACTACACGGTTTCCCGCTTTTTAACAAGCAAACCGCGAGCGAGTGCCGATTTTACCACCAGTATCCCCACACTCCCCTTAGGGTGAGGAGAGGCAGATGGAAACCGGAAGTGAGTGAAAATGCAGCAGCTGTCGTAGCTGTCGTAGCTGTCCGGCACGACAGCTGCCAAGGGATCGGCAAAAAAGAGGCCCACTCGCCAGAGTGGGCCAACTCATCAGGACTGAAGCAACAGCCGGTTGATACGGGAGACGAAGCTGGCCGGATCATTGAGGCCGCCCTGCTCCGCCAGCTGGGCCTGTTCGTGCAGCAGGCTGACCCACTCGCCGAACAGGTTGTCGTCGGTGATGGCGCCCAACTTCTTCACCAGCGCATGGTCGGGGTTGAGCTCCAGGATGTACTTCTGCTCCGGTACCGGCTGGCCGGCGGCGCGCATCAGCTTGATCATCTGGGTGCTCATGCCGCTGTCATCGGTGACGATGCAAGAGGGTGAGTCGGTCAGCCGGTGGGTGACCCGTACCTCTTTCACCGCCTCGCCGAGGCTGCTCTTGACGCGCTCAACCAGACCGGCGTTGGCCTTTTCGGCCTCCTCCTGCGCCTGCTTGGATGCCTCATCTTCCAGATCCCCCAAGTCCAGCTCGCCACGGGTGACGGAGACCAGCTGCTTGCCATCGAACTCGTCGAGGTGGCTCATCAGCCACTCGTCGACCCGCTCCCACATCAGCAGCACTTCGACACCCTTCTTGCGGAAGATCTCGAGGTGCGGGCTGTTCTTGGCAGCGGCGAAGCTGTCGGCGGTGATGTAGTAAATCTTCTGCTGACCTTCCTTCATGCGGCCAACATACTCTTCCAGGGAGACGGTCTGGGCTTCACCCTCGCCCGCCGTGCTGGCAAAGCGCAACAGCTTGGCGATCTCTTCCCGGTTGGCATAATCCTCGGCAGGCCCCTCTTTGAGCACGTTGCCGAACTCGCTCCAGAACTTGGCGTACTTCTCGCTATCGTCCTTGGCCAATTTGTTCAGCATGGTCAGGACGCGCTTGGAGCAAGCCTTGCGCAGGGAGGCGGTGACCTTGTTGTCCTGCAAAATTTCGCGGCTGACGTTGAGCGGCAGATCGTTGGAATCCAGCACCCCTTTGACGAAGCGCAGGTAGGTCGGCATAAACTGCTCGGCGTCATCCATGATGAAGACGCGCTGCACGTAGAGCTTCAGGCCATGCTTCTGCTCGCGGTTGTAAAGATCGAAGGGGGCGCGGGCCGGGATGTAGAGCAGGCTGGTGTACTCCTGGCTGCCTTCCACCCGGTTGTGACCCCACAGCAGCGGATCTTCGAAGTCATGGGCGACGTGCTTGTAGAACTCCTGATACTCCTCGTCCTTGATCTCTTTCGGATTGCGAGTCCAGAGTGCGGTGGCGCGGTTGACCTGCTCCCACTCGCCAGTAGTACCCGCATCGGAGCCGACGATGGTCTCGCCGTCCTCTTCGCTGTCCGGGGTGCCCTCCTTGTACATCTCCACCGGCACGCTGATATGGTCGGAATACTTGGCGACCACGGCGCGCAGGCGCCAGTCGTCCAGGAACTCCTCTTCCTCGGCGCGCAGGTGCAAGATGACGTCGGTACCGCGACCGGCTTTGGTCACGTCGGCGACGGTGAAGGAGCCTTCACCTTCCGATTCCCACTGCACGCCCTGGCTCGGCTCGGTGCCGGCGGCGCGGGAGATCACGGTCACCTTGTCGGCGACGATGAAGGCAGAGTAGAAGCCCACCCCGAACTGGCCGATCAGCTGGGAGTCTTTACCCTGATCGCCGGAGAGGTGCTTGAAGAAGTCGGCGGTGCCGGACTTGGCAATGGTGCCCAGGTGTTCAATCACCTGGTCACGGGTCATGCCGATGCCGTTATCCGAGATGGTCAGAGTCTTGTTCTCTTTGTCCACCACCAGACGCACGCGCAGCTGGCCGTCGTTTTCGAACAAAGAGGCATCGGAAAGCGCCTTGAAGCGCAGCTTGTCCGCCGCATCGGAGGCGTTGGAGATAAGCTCGCGCAGGAACACTTCTTTGTTGGAGTAGAGGCTGTGAGCCATCAGGCTCAGCAGTTGTTTGACTTCGGTTTGAAAGCCGTGGGTTTCGGCATGAACACTTTGGGTCATCGACCAGTCCTCAAAACATCGGTTGAACGGTTACCCAACCTAGATGGGGCTGGCCTTGCAAATATCAAGGGGCGAGTGTGCAATCTTGCTCACTCGCCCCTGGTCGTGGCGGTCACATTGTCGGGTGTCGGCGCGGGTGAGCGCCAAGACCCGGGTCACGCCGAAGCGCTACTTCAGACGCTGGCGCCCCATCAGGGAGTGGGAAAGCGTGGTGCCATCCACCAATTCGAGCTCGCCGCCCACCGGCACGCCGTGGGCGATGCGGCTCACCTCGACCCCGGCGCTGCGCGCCATGTCGGCGATGTACCAGGCGGTGGCATCCCCCTCGATAGTGGGGTTGGTGGCGAGGATCAGCTCGCTGATGGACTCATCCTTCAGGCGGCGCTCAAGGATCTCCAGCCCCAGCTCTTCGGGTCCGATGCCATCGAGGGGGGAGAGATGCCCCATCAAGACAAAGTAGCGACCGGAGAACTGGCCGGTGTGTTCGATGGCGGCCACGTCCGCCGGACTCTCCACCACGCACAGCAGACCACTCTCGGCCCGTTTGGGGCTCTGACAAATCTCGCAGCGCTCCTGCTCGGTAAAGGTGCGGCACTGGCTGCAATGACCAATCTCGGTCAGGGCGCGGGTCAACAGCTGGGCCAGACGCAGGCCACCGCTGCGCTCGCGTTCGAGCAAGGTAAAAGCCATGCGCTGAGCAGACTTGGGGCCGACCCCGGGCAGAACCTGCAAGGCCTTCATCATGTCGTCCAGCAGGGGACTGAATTTCATCTCGCACTCCTCAAGGCGTTTCCTGGCGCAGGACTATACCCGAGGCAGGGACGGGCGTCAGCCCATGAGTGAGACAGCGTGGGGTTGATGGGCAAGGTAGCGTTGGCAGAAGGCACGAAAATCGGCAGCGGGCATCGGCTTGGCGTAGAAGAACCCCTGGATCTCATCGACGCCGAGATCGTAGACCACCGCCAGCTCAGCCGCCGTCTCCACCCCTTCGGCCACCACGGGCACCGCCAGCTTGTGGGCCAGATCCGTGATGCTGCTGACGAACAGCTGTTGGCGGGCGTGGCTGTCGATATCGCATATGAAGGACTTGTCTATCTTGATCTTGTTGAAGTTGAGCTCTTTGAGGTAGGCAAAGGAGGACCAGCCGGTGCCAAAATCATCGAGGGCAATGCGCACCGTCAGCTGCTGCAAAGCGGTCAGAATACGCTGGCTGAGCTCGAGATCGTCCAGGGCTATGGTTTCGGTCAACTCCAAAATCAACTGATCGGCACACAGTGGACTCGTCAGCAGCATGCGCGCCACCCGCGAGGGCAACTCCTCATTGAACATGGAGCTGGAAAGGTTGATGGAGATCTCCAGCTTCATCATCTTGCTGGGCGGCAGTGGTGCCAAGTCCTGGCTGACCTGATTGAAGATCCAGTCGCCGAGGCGCTCTCCCAGGCCATTGTCTTCGGCCAGGCTGATGATGTCCGGCGGGCTGATGAAGCCGTATTGAGGATGTTGCCAGCGAAGCAGGGCCTCGGCGCCGAGCAGGTGACGCCCCTCCCGCTTGATGATGGGTTGATAGTAGAGACTGAGTTGATCACTCCCATCCCCATCCAGATGATCACGCAACTCGGCCGCGAGTTGACGGCTGCGCTCATAACGGCTCAGCATGGCCTGATTGAACAGCTGGCTGCGGACCCCTTGCTGGCGGGCATTGTCCAGTGCAATGTCGGCAAACAGCATGATCTCTTCAACCTGGTGGCTGGCAGTCAGGCCCTGGCTGATCCCCATGCTCACCTTGACTCTGTGGGCCGGATCGGCCTGAAACACCAGTTGCTGCAGGTGAGCCAGCAGGCGATCCGGGTAATCCGGCTCCTGTTCACCGAAGTACGACAGGGCAAACTCGTCACCGCCAATGCGCGCCACGAAGGCCCTGCCTGCGACGAACTCCTCGATGGCCCGGGCCACCGTCATCAGCAGGGCATCCCCCGCCGCATAACCCAGGCTGTCATTGACCTCCTTGAAGTGATTGAGTTCGAGCAGGCAGAGCGTCAGCGGGCGCTCCTGATTGACATCGCGCCGCGCCGCCTGCTCCAGCTCCCGGATAAAGGCGGCGCGATTGGGCAATCGAGTAAGAGGATCATTCCAGGCCAGGAATTGATGGCGGCGGGTTTCCCGGAAAAGCATGTAGAGCATCACCAGGCCCACCAGCAACAGGCCGCTCAGCAACCAGAAATTGCTCTGCTTGGATTGCAATAATGAGACTCGCTGACGAATGGCGCTCGGGCCGGTGAAGTTCTCCACCATGAGGCCGCGAATGTCCGGCATCATCTCCTTGAGTCCCAATGCCAGCTTATCAAGGCCCGCAGACCCCGGATGGGGATCCAGCACATCCTGCTCATGGGCCTTGATCAGCGTGAAGATGCGCCCCACCTTGCTTTGTGCGTCAAAGTGCTGGCGGATGGTACTCGATTCGTCCCCATTGAGAAAAATCTCCAGCCGATTCCAGGCCAGATCGTAACGCTTGTTCAGCTCGCGCTCATCCAGATCCCCGCTCTGGTAGAGGGTGACCCCTTCCTGGAAGCTCTGCATTTCAAACTCCAGCTGGGCCAACGACCAGGCAGAGAGCTGGGTGTAGCGCACCAGCAGGGTGAAGGCGCGATCATTGCTCCAGGCCGACCAGATAGTGACCCCGAGAAAGGCCACCAGGATCAGGGCCAGGGAGGCAAACTTGCCGCGCACCATGCTATTGGGTCTCGCGCTGAGTCATTTGCCGCCCAATCTGACGATGGCAGGGGTGCTTGCCAGGCACAGGGCCAGCGCTGCGAGTCTTGAGCAAGAGGTGCCCATCGTCCTCCTTGCCCCGCGTCGCGAGGGGCCCGCCCCCGGTGTTCATCTGAGGCAGTCTTGCCAAGGCCCTGGCCAAACACTGCACCGCGACCGTGCGCGCGCGGCCGCTCTCGTCACTGAGCATGATGCTCATCTCCTGCTCCTGGTGCCCCTGGCTCGCTCCTTGCCTGCGGCCGTGTCCCGCCCACAGCCCCCCTGCGTGCGACTCTGCTCATCATGCGGTTTCCTCCGATCATGCGGTTTCCTCCGATCATGCGGTTTCCTCCGAGCCTGAACACACCCTATCGATTTGATATTTCAACTTATAGTAAACCATAGTCGAATGGCAATCAGCGTCTCGAATGAGAGAGAACGGCGACCAATAATGCAGCAGACGCCCTCCCCTTGCCCCGCCAGCGTTGCAGTGGGTTCCCCATCTGTGCCAGCATTGGCGGCCCAAGGCCTCAGGGGCCATGTTTCACCGTGCAGCACCAGTAGAGACCCATGACACAGCCAACATTTTACTTCCACGATTACGAGACATTCGGGATAAGCCCGGCCCGGGATCGACCGGCGCAATTTGCCGGAGTGCGCACCGATGCGGATTTCAATCTGATTGGCGATCCCCTGGTCATCTACTGCAAACCGCCTGCCGATTACCTGCCAAGCCCGGAAGCCTGCCTCATCACGGGGATCACGCCGCAAAAGGCGATGAAAGATGGCCTGTGCGAGGCGGACTTCATCGCCCAAATTCACGCCGAATTCGCCAAGCCGGACACCTGCATTCTCGGCTACAACAGCATCCGTTTCGATGACGAGGTGACGCGCTACACCCTGTATCGCAACTTCTATGACCCTTACGCCTATGCCTGGCAAAACGGCAACTCTCGCTGGGACATTCTCGACATGCTGCGCGCCTGCTACGCGCTGCGGCCAGAAGGGATTGAGTGGGCCTTCGATGAGGAGGGCAAACCGAGTTTTCGCCTGGAGAAGCTGACCGAAGCCAATGGCATCAGCCATGCCAATGCTCACGATGCCCTTTCGGATGTGCTGGCCACCATCGCCATGACCAAGAAGGTGAAGGAGGCGCAGCCCAAGCTGTTCGATTACCTGTTTGCCCTGCGCAACAAGAACAAGGTGAAGGCGCTCCTCGATCTGGTCACCATGAAACCCCTGGTGCACGTCTCGGGCATGTTTTCCCCCTGGCAGGGCTGCGTGAGCTGGGTATCCCCCCTGGCGTGGCATCCCCATAACCAGAACGCCGTCATCATGGTCGATTTGACCCGGGATCCCACCCCGCTCATCACACTCAGCAGCGAGGAGATCCGCGAACGGCTCTATACCCGCAAGGATGAGCTGGGAGAGTTGGCAGGCATTCCGGTCAAGCTGGTACACATCAACAAGTGCCCGGTGCTGGCCCCCGCGGCCACCCTGACTCCGGAGCGGGCCGACGCACTGGGGATTGACAGGGAACAGTGTCGCAAGAGCCTTGACCTGCTGCGTGCTCACCCACAAGTGCGCGAGAAGCTGGTCGAGGTCTTCAATCAGGAGTTTGAGGGGAGCCACGACCACGACCCCGACACCCAGCTCTACGCCGGTTTTTTCGGTCAGGGTGACAAAGCGGCCATGGACATGGTGCGCGCCACGGCCCCGGAGCTACTTGGGGAACGGGAGTTTGCCTTCAGCGACAAGCGCCTGCCCGAGTTGTTGTTCCGCTATCGCGCCCGTAACTGGCCACAGACCCTGAGCGAGCCTGAACTTAAACGCTGGCGCCAGCATTGTAGCGACTATTTTGAATCCCAACTGCCGGACTATCTGCCCAGGCTAGAGGCACTGGCGGAGCAGAATCAGGGTAACGAACGGAACTTTATCATCCTGAAGTCCCTCTACCATTACCTTGAAAATCTGTAACTTGTGACTAGTTTCACAGTTAAAGCCCTGTCGCACAGTCCTGCTCACGCCATAATGGCAACAGGCCTTGATGACAGGGCAACCAGATCCAGCCAGAGGGATACCCCATAACAAGATGCGCGCTAACCTGCTTATTGCCAGCCTGTTTGGCCTGACACTGCTGACGCCCACCGTCTTCGCAGCCCCTCGCTTCGAGGTGCCCGAATACCTGTTGCAGCTGCCACGCCAGAGCTATCAGTTGATACAGCAGAGTTTCAGCTCCCTCTACCAGCAGACCAACTTCACGCCCTCCATCACCAACAGTTACTTCAACTATTCGGATCTCTACAAGTTTGTCGGGGTGCCCCTGGCCATCACCCCCCAGGCCGGTTTTCAGCTGGAAGTGTTTGGCCAGCTCTATAACCTCGCCTCTCAAAGTTATGTGCACATGAGCCAGGACATGTCTCTCTATCGCATGCTGCGGGCAGATATGATAGGCAACCCGAACGATCAGATGGCCGTTGGCATGGGTCTGGGTGTCCCGCTCAGCCCCATGCTCACCGTCAAGGCCCTCGCCTCCACCAATCAGATCCCCGGTTACGGTCAAGCCAACTACGCCCTCGGCATCGAGTGGCGCTACTGAGTCGAATACCGCTCAGCAATCAGGCTCCCACGGGAGCCTGATGTCATCCTGGCGCGGGTTCAGGTGTAGCGGATCACTCTCCCCTGACCGGCCTCCAGAATAAGCCTCTCATCCACCCCGCTCGCTTGCCAGAAATCCACGCCCCCTGCCGGCACAGTCACCCTCTCTGGCTTATCGCGCCAGTTGAACAGACAGAGCAACCTGCCTCCCCCGGGCAAGGCGACCCAGCCGCGGCGAAATGCCATGGTGTCGAAGCAAGCGCCGGGGGCGCGCATCGCGCTCAGCGCCAACAGTTTTTGCAGGGCTGCCGCTTGTTGCTGGTCAAGATCCTGTAACCGGTCGCCAGCCAGCACCAGGCCACCGCTGGCCACCAGGGCCGCCAGGTGGAATTCATAGTCATGGGGCTTTGCCTGCTGCCCCGGCAGATCCCGCAGACAGACGCAGTCGGGATCCAGTGCCCACAACCTGTCATTTTGCCAGCCACGGCAGAAGCTCTCCCTGGCTATCTGGCGAAAACGGTGACCACTGCGCTCCACGTCATCGCCCACCCGCATGCCATGCACCAGCCCCAGGCTCGGCCACAGCGGCGCATTGCAGCCAAGCAGGAAGGCTCCCTCCCCGGCACCCGCCAGTATGGCCGTCATGCCACGGCGATAGGCCTGGATGCGGGTCGCGGCCTGGTCAAAGAAACGGCCGCCATGAATGGCCCCCCAGAAGTTGGCATCCAGCTTGAAGTACTGGATCCCCCACTGCTCGCGCAGGGTGCGAAAGAGGTGCTGGAGATGAGCCTGTACCTCGGGATGAGTGCCATCGAGTACATACCAGGGGGTACAACGCCAGCCGCCATAGGTCACCCGCTCGGCAGGGAGCGGTCGCCCATCCTCTCCTTGCACGAACCACTCAGGGTGCTCTTGAAACACCCGGGAGCCTGGCTCGGCGATAAAAGGGGCGACCCAGAGCGCCGGCTCACAGCCGCTGGCGCGGATCTCTGCCGCCAGGGTGGCAACCCCTTGTTCGAACTTGGCAGAAGGTGTCAGCCAGTCTCCCATCCGGGCCTGATAGCCGTCGTCGATCTGCACGTATTTCAACGCAGGGAAGCGCGCGCCCCGCACCGCCAGGTTCTCGCGGATGTCCTCGGCACCCACCTCGCTGTAGTAGTGATACCAGGAGCACCAACCCGTTGGCCGCGCCTGCATCGGCGAAACCAGGGTGCCATGCTCGGCGCAGATCCTGTCGGCCAGCTCCACCAGCAGCCGTTCGCGATCCGGCCCCGTCAGGCAGAGCAGCCCCTCACTCTGCCAATGCTGGCCGGGCCCCAGCGCCCGCCCCTCGGCCCGCATCAAGATCTGCAGGCGACCGTCGGGGTAGAGGCGAAATTCGCCACCAAATTGCATGCAGCTGGTAAAGGCCAGCAGCAGCCACCCCTCGGGATGGGCAACCAGCAAGAGATTATGAATGGTGTGAAAGCCGTCATCCTGGGTGATGCGATAGACATCGGCATCCGGGCAGCGCCCCACCGGCTCGGGCGACTGCCAGCGACCCATCGTCTGGGCCAGCATCTGGAACCCCTCACCATAGATGGCCGCATCCAGCGAGATGCCGAGGGAGCCATCAAACAACAGCCACTCATCGACTGCCGCAGGCTCAGGCCCCAGGTTGTCCAGCCGTACCCGGCACAGGGGCCCCTCCCACTGCCGGGTCTGCAGCATGCTGTCGGATTGGGCCAGATCCGCGGGCAGCGCCCGTAACCGGGCGAGGAGTGATGATGACATGGCGGTTTCCTTGGATAAGTGCAGGGAGTGGCACTCATGGTGCTGCGCCAAAGGTCGTTCAGCATGCGCGGCGTGAGAGCCCAACCCTGCTTGTACCATAAGTGGGTCAGTTGGCCCTGTCCTGCGGCCCCTGCACTCTGCTAAACTGCGACCTCGCTCACAGCTATCCAATGAGGCTCAAGTGCTAGCCCAACGCGCCTTGATCTACCTTCGCGACTTCATGGTCATCATCGCCTGCCTGCTGACAGGCAAAGCCCTGGCGGCCCTGCTGCCCTTCGCCTTCCCCGGCAGCATACTGGGGCTGCTGATCCTGTTCGTGCTGCTCTCCCTGCAAATCGTCAAACTAGGCTGGGTCGAGCAGGGTGCCGGCCTGCTGCTGCGTCATATGGGCGTCCTGTTCGTGCCCGTGGCCGTCGGTCTGGTCGCCTGGCTAGCGCCACTGAGTCAGTCCATCGAACTTATCTTGCTGTGCGTCGTGGTTGGCATCGTGCTGATCCTGGCCGTGGTGGGACGCCTCTATCAGCACATGAATCGACAGATGAATCAAAAAATCAAACAGGGGGTGGACTCATGATCTGGCTGGCCCTGCCCCTGACCCTCGCGCTCTACTTTCTGACCCGGGTCCTCTATCGCCGTCTGCCCTGGCCCATCATCAACCCTGTGCTGATCCCGACCCTGGTGATCATGGGGATCATCCTCGGATTCGACCTCCCCTTCAGCGACTATCAGCAAGGCACCCGCCCCATCACGGCCCTGCTCGAGCCCGCCGTGGTGGCCCTTGCCCTGCCGCTCTATCAACAGGCACGCCAGATCCAGGCCAGGCTCAAGCCCATTCTGATCTGCACCCTGGCCTCGGTCTTGATCTCGGTGTGTACCACCTTAGGGATCGGTTACTGCATGGGGGCAGAGCCGGCCCTGCTGGCGTCGCTGGCCACCAAATCGATCACCACCCCCCTGGCCATGAGCGTCAGCCAATCCTTGGGGGGCATACCGGCCATCGCCGCCGCCGTGGTGGTGGTGGTCGGCATCATAGGTGCCCTCATCGGCTATCCCCTGCTCAAACTGCTGCGCGTTACGGATCCCGAGGCTCAGGGACTCGCCATGGGGGCCTGCGCCCATGCCATCGGCACCGCCGCATCCGCCGAGCAGGGCATTAGCCAGGGTGCCTTCGCCTCCCTCGCCATGGTGATGTGCGGCATTCTGACTGCCGCCGTGGCGCCGCTGCTGTTCGCCCTCTATCACTGGCTGATCCCTTAAATCTGATGGCGGCTTGCCAGGCCGCCATCGCTGTTCCATAACCCCCAATGAGTCGCGGCGGCTCTCCCCCCGTCATTCTGTCCAGACTTGTCTGCCCCACTCTTAGCACGCTTTAGAGGCACGTTAACCCTGGCCGCCGACAAACCACTGGCAAAGCAAACGTTTCCCCTTCCCCGTAACCCTGGCAGCACGAGCAAGCTGTGAGTTAGTTCACACAAATGACCTCAACCACTCCCTACAATGTCCTCCCAATTGGCCCATGAGGACAGATAGATGCATCCCCGCTTTGCCAAGATACTCGACCAGCTGCCGACCTCTCTGAGAGACGCCGTGACCCCCATGCTTGGGGATGACTTTACCGCCAGCTTCAGCCCGGCGCAGATCCAGCAGTTATTAGCAGCCAGCCAGCTGGCCGAGCGCGAGCTGCGCCTGGCCCTGTTGCCGCTGGCCGCCGCCTGTTCGGTGGCTCCCATCTCCCGCTTCTTCGTCGGCGCCATCGCCTGTGGCCTCAGCGGTCACTGGTATCTGGGTGCCAACATGGAGTTTGCAGGGCAAGGGCTGTTCCACTCGGTCCACGCCGAGCAGTCTGCCATCTCCAATGCCTGGTTAGGTGGCGAGACCGGGATCAGCGAGATCACGGTCAACTACACCCCCTGCGGCCACTGCCGCCAGTTCATGAACGAGCTGAGCACCGCCAAGGAGATGAAAGTTTCCCTGCCCGATGCCATCAGCACCCTGCAGGCCTTCCTGCCCCACTCCTTCGGCCCGGCAGATCTCGAGATCAGCGATGCCCTGATGAGCCCCCAGCATCATGATCTGTCCCTCTGCAGTGACGATGCCCTGGTGCTCGCCGCCCTGACCGCCGCCCGCCAGAGTTATGCTCCCTACAGCCAGGGCTACGCCGCCGTCGCACTGGAGTTCAATGACGGACGCATCTTCTGTGGTCGCTATGCCGAGAACGCCGCCTTCAACCCCAGTCTGCCCCCCATGCAGATGGCCTGCGCCCATGCGGTGCTCAATGGCGCCGATCTCGCTGAGGTGCGCCGGGCCGTCCTGGTGGAGAACAGCAAGGGCCAGATCAGCCAGCAAGATGCGGCCAGATCGGTGCTCAAGGCCCTGGGCAAGGTCGAGCTGGAATACCAGGCAGTCTAACCCCCGTCACAACCTGTCAAAAGGGAGCCTGATCCGCTATCAGGCTCCCTTTTTTGGTTCTGCCCCGCAGTATCTGTCAGCATAAAAAAGGGCCCGCTATTGCGGGCCCTTTTCATGTTGTCCGAGGCGGGTGATTACTCTACCGCAGACTCCACATCAGTGAAGTACTCAATCTTGGCGGACTTGCGCAGCCCATCGACCAGAGACTTGTAGCTCGCCTGCGCCTTGCCCTGACCGAGCTGCCCTTGCAGCATGGTCAGCATCTGGGACGCCTCGGCAGGTACGTTGACCTGGTCCAGAGCAACGATGACACGGTCACCATTGGCCTCGGTCACCAGATCCACACTCGGCTTGCCGTCGGTCGGATGGGGCAGACGGAAGGCATCGGCCAGCAGGTTCTGATCCAGATCCTGAGCGAAACGGGCGACACCCTTGTGGGTTTCAGACTTCAAACCCAGCGCCGTCAGTTTGGCACTGATCTCTTCCCCGGCCTTGATCTGCTCGAGCAGACCCTGGGCCTTGCCACGGGCAATCTCGCTCGCCTTGTCGTGGGTGATGGCAGCAACGACCAGATCCTTCACCTCGGCCAGCGGCTTGGCAGCCTTGGGCTGATGACCGGTCACATGCAGCACCAGCGCTTTGCCATCGGCCAGCTCGATCACGTCCGAGTTGGTGTTCTCCTCGCGCAGCTGTTCGGAGAAGGCGGCATTGAGCGCCTTGCCATCATTGAGCGGCGCCGGGGCATCGGCCTGGCTGAAGTAGTCAACCGACTGCACCTTGAGACCCAGGGCATCGGCTGTCATGTCCAGCGAGTCCGGGTTCTCGAAGCTGGTATCGGCCATCTTCTGCTGCAGATTGAAGAACTGCTCCTTCGACTTGTCTGCCTGCAGACGAGTGATGGTGTCGCTCATCACATCGTCAAACGGCTTGGTCTGTGCGGCTTGCACGCCCAGCAGCTTGATGATGTGGAAGCCAAACGGGCTCTTGACCAGGTTGGAGAGATCCCCTGCCTTGTTCAGGGCGAAGGCGGCTTGCTCGAAGGCCGGATCCATGACGCCTTTCTCGAACCAATCCAGTTCGCCGCCCTGTTTGGCGGAGAAGGTGTCAGAGGAGTTGGCCTTGGCCAGGGCTGCAAAATCGGCCCCGCCCTTGAGCTCGGTCAGCAAGCCCGCGGCTTTCTGCTCGGCGGCTTTCTCATCCTTGCCAAGGGGGATCAGGATATGAGCCACATGGCGACGCTCGGCACGCTGGAACAAGTCCTGATGCTGATCGTAGTAATCCTTGGCTTCCTGCTCGGTCACCTTGATCTCTTTACTCAAGCTGGCGGCATCGAGCAGCAGATAATCGACCTTGACCTTCTCATCGCTCATGAAGCGGTTGCTGTTGCTCTTGTAGAACTGTGCCACCTCTTCATCGCTCACCTTGACCTCGCCCAGATACTTGTCGGCGGCCAGGCGCACCAGACGCAGATCCCGGGTCTGGTTATAGAGTTTGTCGAGCTGCTCGGCTTCACTCTTGAGGGCGAATTCAGTGCCCAACAAGGCGCCGACCAGTTGCTGGCGTACCATGTCCTGGCGCAGGGAGTCGCGGAACATCTCGGGCGTCATGTTGGCGCGGCGGATGAGTTGCAGATAGAGGTCGTTATCGAACTTGCCCTCTTTGGCAAATTCCGGCATGGCGACGATGGCCTGCTTGATCTGTTCGTCACTGACTCGCAAACCCAGCTCATGGGCCTTGGTATCGACCAGCGCCTGATCGATCAGGCGATCAAGCACGCTGCGGCGGAACTGTTTCATGTAGTCAGGGTTGGCGGCCAGCTGGCTGAAGGCTTCTCCCATCTGGGATTCCATGCGGGCCCGCTCGTTGCGATAGGCATTTTCCAGCGCCTGCTGGCTGATTTCAGTCCCGTTGACGATAGCGGGTGCGGTACGAGCAGGGCCATTGAGGTAGCTGCCTACCCCGGCCAAGGCGAAGGAGAGGATGATCAGGCCCAGGATTACCTTGGCGACCGTGCCCTGCGCGCCTTCGCGTAGTTTGTCCAACATCATGTGTGTACTTATGCTCCCGAACTCGATGGGCATGAATAATGAAAAGGCGCACCGATTGCGATGCGCCTTGGTCAATCAGTATGAGGGAGAGCCCTCTAACTTTGTCTGGTCTGCGACCAAGGACGGAGCCGACAGGATCAGCAACCGACTCAGTTTACAGCGTCTTTCAGAGCCTTACCGGCCTTGAAAGCAGGCACTTTGCCTGCAGCGATCTCGATGGTCGCACCAGTTTGCGGGTTGCGGCCAGAACGGGCAGCACGCTCACGGACAGCGAAAGTACCGAAACCAACCAGAGCAACCTGGTCACCCTCTTTCAGGGCTTCGCCTACGGCATCAATGAAAGCATCCAGCGCACGGCCAGCGGCGGCTTTGGAGATATCAGCGCCGTCTGCAATTTTGTCAATCAGTTGAGATTTATTCACTCTTATATTCCCCTTTTATCGAACATCGCTGCGGCAGTGATTTCCCTGGCCACAACAAGTGGAGGTTTTATAGCAAGCCTCCTGGCCAGTTGCAAGTGACAATATGGCGCAAACCCGCGCCACATCACGCATTGCGACTGATCATGAGTACCGGATCGGGGGTCAAGGCTACTGCCGTTATCCGGCGCTTGCAAGCCTTAACCCCCGAGCACGTGCGCCAAGTTTGCGGCGCATCAACTTTTATATGACAGAAACGCGTTCGAAACCCTGTGGATTGTCCTGCAACGCCAGTTCCAACACCTCATCAATCCAGCGAACCGGATAGATTTCAAGATCTTGTTTGACGTTGGCCGGGATCTCTTCCAGGTCTCGTTCGTTATCTTTCGGGATCAGCACCCGCTTGATGCCGCCGCGATGGGCTGCCAGCAGCTTCTCTTTGAGGCCACCGATGGGCAGCACTTCGCCGCGCAGGGTGATCTCCCCCGTCATGGCCACGTCGGCGCGGACCGGGTTGCCGGTCAGGCTGGAAACCAGCGCCGTGCACATGGCGATACCGGCGCTCGGACCATCTTTCGGGGTTGCCCCCTCGGGTACGTGCACATGGATATCGCGCTTCTCGTGGAAGTCGGCGTTGATACGCAACTTCTCGGCGCGAGCCCGCACCACCGTCATGGCGGCCTGGATGGACTCTTGCATCACATCACCCAGGGAACCTGTGTAAGTGAGCTTGCCCTTGCCTGGCACATTGGTGGTTTCGATGGTGAGCAGATCGCCGCCCACTTCGGTCCATGCCAGACCACATACCTGACCAATCTGGTTCTGATCGGCGGCCTTGCCGTAATCGAAACGCTGCACCCCCAGGTACTCCTTGAGGTTGTCCTGATTGACCAGAATATGCTTGATGCTCTTGTCCAGCAGGATGCGTTTGACCGCCTTGCGGCAGATCTTGGAGATCTCGCGCTCCAGGCTACGTACCCCGGCTTCGCGGGTATAGTAGCGAATGACACCGACCAGCGCGGAATCCTCTATGGTGATCTCCGCCGGTTTCAAGCCATTGCGCTGGATCTGCTTGGCCACCAGATGCTGCTTGGCAATGTTGAGCTTCTCATCCTCGGTGTAACCGGACAGACGGATCACTTCCATCCGATCCAGCAAGGGCCCCGGGATGTTCATGGAGTTGGAGGTGGCCACGAACATCACGTCCGACAGGTCATAATCCACTTCCAGATAGTGATCGTTGAAGCTGTTGTTCTGCTCGGGATCCAGCACTTCCAGCAAGGCGGAAGCGGGATCACCGCGCATGTCCGAGCTCATCTTGTCGATTTCATCGAGCAGGAACAGCGGGTTCTTCACGCCGACTTTCGCCATCTTCTGGATGAGCTTGCCGGGCATGGAGCCGATATAGGTGCGACGGTGACCGCGGATCTCGGCCTCGTCTCGCACGCCGCCCAGCGCCATGCGCACATATTTGCGGCCGGTCGCCCTGGCAATGGATTGACCGAGCGAGGTCTTGCCCACACCGGGAGGCCCAACCAGGCAAAGGATGGGACCCTTGAGCTTGTTGACTCTCGCCTGTACCGCCAGATATTCGAGGATGCGATCCTTGACCTTCTCCAGGCCATAATGATCCGCATCCAGCACCTCTTGCGCCTTGCCAAGGTCTTTCTTGACCTTGGAACGGGTACGCCAGGGCACCTGCACCATCCAGTCCACATAACTGCGCACTACGGTGGCTTCGGCCGACATCGGCGACATCATTCTCAGCTTGGCAAGTTCAGCCTGAGCCTTGTCATGGGCATCGGCAGGCATGCCCGCCTCTTCAATCTTGCGACTGAGCGCCTCGAACTCATCCGGCGAGTCTTCCAGCTCACCCAGTTCTTTCTGGATGGCCTTCATCTGCTCGTTCAGATAGTACTCGCGCTGGCTCTTTTCCATCTGCTTCTTGACCCGGGAGCGGATGCGTTTCTCGACCTGCAACAGGTCAATCTCCGACTCCATCATGGCCATCAGAAACTCGATGCGCTCGGACACAGAGGCGATTTCCAGCACCTTCTGCTTGTCTTCCAGCTTGAGCGGCATGTGGGCCGCCATGGTATCGGCCAGGCGCGCCGCATCGTCGATCGCCGAGATCGAGGTGAGCACCTCGGGCGGGATCTTCTTGTTGAGCTTGATGTAGCCTTCGAACTGACCGATGGCGGAGCGCACCAGCACTTCCTGATCCTGCTCTTCGATAGGCGTGGAAGCGATGTATTCGGCCTCCCCCACGAAGAAGTCCTGATCATCGATCATCTGTTCGAGACGCGCACGCTGGCCGCCTTCGACCAGTACCTTGACGGTACCGTCCGGCAGCTTGAGCATCTGCAATATGTTGGCCACAGTCCCGACCGAGAAGATCTCCTCGACGGTTGGCTCATCGGTTGACGCATCTTTCTGGGCTATGAGCAGGACTTTCTTGTCTTGCTCCATGGCCGCTTCAAGACAGCGAATGGATTTTTCCCGCCCCACGAAGAGTGGAATGACCATGTGGGGGTAAACCACCACGTCACGAAGAGGCAGGACGGGAATCTTGATGCGTTCTGAACGCTCTAGGTTCATATATGTCCTCTCGGCTTGTTATACCGTTGGCAAAGCGCTTGGCTGAGTATATGGGGGCGTAAAGATGAGATTCAATCGCCTTGGCCGTAAAAAGCAAGAAAGGGGCTAAATGCCCCTTTCATCTGATTAAAAATCAGTCTGTTACTCTGATGCAGCCGCCTGGGTATCGTTATTTTCGTAGATCATCAGGGGCGCAGAATCCCCCTTGATCACCGTCTCGTCGATCACCACCTTGCTGATCCCGTCCAGGGAGGGCAAGTCATACATGGTATCGAGCAACACGGCTTCGACGATAGACCGCAGACCCCGGGCACCGGTTTTACGCTCCATTGCCTTGCGCGCAATGGCGTTCAAGGCATCGTCACGAAACTCCAGTTCCACCCCTTCCAGATCGAACAGGGCCGCGTACTGTTTGGTCAGCGCGTTCTTCGGCTCTTTGAGGATCTGGATCAGGGCCGCTTCATCCAGTTCGGTCAGGGTCGCCACCACCGGCAGACGGCCGATGAACTCGGGGATGAGACCGTACTTGATCAGATCTTCCGGCTCCACCTTGGCAAAGGTCTCGCTCAAGGAAGCCTTGGCATCCTTGGATTTGACCTCGGCGCCAAAGCCGATACCCGCGCCCTTGTGGGAGCGCTGCTCGATCACCTTGTCCAGACCGGCAAAGGCGCCGCCACAGATGAAGAGGATCTTGGAGGTATCAACCTGCAGGAACTCCTGCTGCGGATGCTTGCGACCCCCTTGCGGCGGAACAGAGGCAACGGTGCCTTCGATCAGCTTGAGCAGGGCCTGCTGTACCCCTTCCCCGGACACGTCGCGGGTGATGGAGGGGTTGTCCGACTTGCGGGAGATCTTGTCGATCTCGTCGATGTAGACGATGCCACGCTGGGCCTTCTCCACGTCATAGTCGCACTTTTGCAGCAGCTTCTGGATGATGTTCTCCACGTCCTCCCCCACATAACCGGCTTCGGTCAGTGTGGTGGCATCGGCCATGGTGAAAGGCACATCCAGCAGGCGGGCCAGGGTCTCGGCCAGCAGGGTCTTGCCGCTACCGGTCGGGCCAATCAGCAGGATGTTGGACTTGCCGAGCTCGACACCACTGCCATCGCCGCTATTACGCAGACGCTTGTAATGGTTGTAGACGGCAACCGCCAATACCTTCTTGGCATACTCCTGACCGATGACATAGTCATCCAGGTGCGCACGAATTTCGTGAGGGGTCGGCAGGGCATCGCCATCACGCTTGGGAGAGATCTCACGGATCTCTTCACGGATGATGTCATTGCACAGCTCGACGCACTCATCGCAAACGTAGACGGAAGGGCCAGCGATCAGCTTGCGCACTTCATGCTGGCTTTTGCCGCAAAAAGAGCAGTAGAGCAGCTTGTCACCTTCACCCTTGCGTTTCTCTGTCATTCAGCAACCTCGTTGTATCAATAGAGGATGATCAGTCTGCTGAGTTTACAACAGACCGGTGTACCCTGCTTTAGGCGCGCTGGTTAAACACGCCATCCACCAGGCCATAGGCCATTGCCTGCTCTGCCGACATGAAATTGTCACGGTCGGTGTCACGCTCTATGGTCGCCATGTCCTGGCCGGTGTGGAAAGCCAACCGCTCGTTCAGGGTATTCTTGATCTTGAGGATCTCCTGGGCATGGATCTGGATGTCCGATGCCTGGCCCTGGAAACCGCCCAGCGGTTGATGGATCATCACCCGGGCATTGGGCAGGCAGAAACGCTTGCCCTTGGCACCACCCGCCAGCAGGAAGGCGCCCATGGAGCAGGCTTGCCCCATACAGACGGTGCTCACATCCGGCTTGATGAACTGCATGGTGTCATAGATAGACATGCCTGCCGTCACCGCGCCGCCTGGAGAGTTGATATAGATGGAGATGTCTTTATCCGGGCTCTCGGACTCGAGAAACAAGAGCTGGGCCACGACCAGATTGGCCATGTGATCTTCAACCGGACCGGTCAGGAAGATGACCCGCTCCTTGAGCAGACGGGAGTAGATATCATACGAACGCTCGCCCTTGGCAGTCTGCTCGACCACCATGGGGATCAGGGCATTGCGGGGAGAATCTGTCACGTCGTTATAGTTTTTGTACATAAGGCATTGTCCCTAAAATAAAATGGCCCGAGTGGACATCACACGAGCCATTATACTTAACAGTGTTGACCTTAAGTCAAATCTTCTTAGGCAGCGGCGCCAGACTTGTTGATCACGTCGTCAAAGGCCACTTCTTTTTCGGTCACTTGCGCCTTGGAGAGGATCAGGTCGATGGCTTGATCTTCTACTGCCAGGTTGCGAACGCCATTCAGCATCTGCTCATTCTTCTGGTAGTACTCGATCACTTCCTTCGGATCTTCGTAGGCGGTGGCCATGGACTCGATCAGTGCGGTAACGCGTGCGTCATCAGCCTTGATCTCGTTGGTGCGGATGACATCACCCAGCAGCAGACCGACGCGCACGCGGCGCTCAGCCTGAGCCTGGAACAGCTCAGCCGGCAGCTCGGGCGCTTGACCACCCTGGAAACCACCGAAACGCTTCAGTGCCTGCTCACGCAGGGCATCGATCTCTTGCTCGACAGCTGCTTTAGGCAGATCGATCTGGTTGGCTTCAACCAGGCCGTTCAGCACTTGCTCTTTCACGCTGTTTTTCAGGGCTTGAGTCAGTTCGCGTTCCATGTTTTTACGCACTTCGGCTTTCAGGTCGTCCACGGAACCGCTTTCGATACCGAAACGCTTGACGAACTCTTCAGTCAGCTCAGGCAGCACCTGCTCTTCAACCTTGTTAAGCTTGGAGGCAAACTTGGCCGCCTTGCCTTTGAGGTTTTCAGCGTGGTAGTCAGCCGGGAAAGTCACCTCGATGGTGAACTCGTCGCCCGCTTTCTTGCCAAGGATGGCGTCTTCGAAGCCAGGGATCATGCGGCCAGCGCCCAGCTCCAGGGTGAAGCCTTCAGCCTTGCCACCGTCGAACTCTTCACCGTCGATGGAACCGACGAAGTCCATGGTGACACGCATGCCGCTGGCGGCCGCTGCGTCAACGTCAGCCCAGGTGGCGTGCTGCTTGCGCAGGGTCTCGATCATGTTGGCCAAGTCGGCGTCCTTGACGGAGGCAACCGGCTTCTCAACCTTGATGGCTTCCAGACCGGCAACTTCGAATTCCGGATAGACTTCGAAGGTGGCGGTGAATTCGAAATCTTCGCCTTCCTTGATCTCTTTCGGATCCATGGTCGGGGCACCGGCCGGGCTCAATTTGCTCTCGATGATGGCTTTGATGAAGTTGTTCTGCATCATCTCATCGGCAACGCGGGCATGAGCCATGGCACCGAACATCTTCTTGATGATGGCTACCGGAGCCTTGCCAGGACGGAAACCGTCGATGCGACGAGTCTTGGCCAGGCCATTCAATTCTTTACGCACGGCGGCATCAACAGCGGCAGCCGGTACAGTGATGGTAAGACGGCGTTCCAGACCTTGGGTTGTCTCTACAGAAACTTGCATTCTTTTACCTCGTTCAACTCAGCACTGTGTGCTGACCCTTTATTGCCCCTGGGTCGAGACCCGGAGTCTTCCTGTTTATAAAGACAACGACTGTCTTTGTGATGAGAAAATATGACGCGACATTATAGCGGCGCACTTTGGTCACGTCGAGCCGCAGAGCCCCACATCCCTGCCCCTGATGCGGCAATGAGTGCAATTCTGTGGTGGATATGGGGCAAGCTGGGGCCAACTTCAAGGGTAAAGGGTGCAAGAATTTGCACTGGCTCACTTTTTCTTCGATAAATCGAACGAAAATGCCCCCGCTGCGCCACAGGCTGCGACTCTAATTGACCGTTCACTATGGCGAGGCGCCTATTCACATATTGCGTCCCCCGCCCCGCGCGGCTATGGTGGCAGCCAATCTGGATTTGGAGTCAAACTGATGGGCTTTTTTCGCGTTGTGTTCAACCTGCTGTGGTTCTTGCTCGGTGGTGTCATCATGGGACTGGCCTGGTGGCTGGCGGGATTGATCTGTTTTATCTCGCTCATCGGCATTCCTTGGGGCCGCTCCTGCTTCGTGATCGGCACCTTTACCTTCTTCCCCTTCGGCAAGCAGGCCGTGAGCCGCAAGAGCATGATGGGCCAGGGAGACATAGGCACCGGGACGCTCGGCCTCATTGGCAACATCATCTGGTTCCTGGTGATCGGCATCTGGCTCGCCATCGGCCACATCGCCTCGGCGCTGGCTTGCTTCGTGACCATCATCGGCATTCCCTTTGGCATACAGCATCTGAAGCTGGCACTGATTGCCCTGGCCCCCATAGGCCAGATGGTGGTCACCAACCAGGAAGCGGAATCCGGTCGTTATATTCGCTGATGAAGAATCACCATGCAGGCGATGCCTGCGGGGTAAAAAAAGGGCAGACTAAGGTCTGCCCTTTTTTATTGCCATAGCTCGAGGTCATCCATGCTGCCCAGCCACTTCTTTGCCAATCTCTCCCGCATGAAACTCATCTATCGCTGGCCCTTGATGCGCAACATACAGCCGGAGAACATCGCCGAGCACAGCTTGCAGGTCGCCATGGTGGCCCATGCGCTGGGGCTCATCCATAACCGCCTGTTCGACGGTCAGTTCGATGCCAACAGCGCCGCCGTGATGGCGCTCTATCACGACAGCAGCGAGGTGTTGACCGGGGACCTGCCCACGCCAGTCAAGTACTTCAACCCGCAGATAGCCAAGGAATACAAGAAGATAGAGCTGGCCGCCGAGCAGAGACTGCTGGCTCTCTTACCCCCCGAACTGGTCGAGGATTTTCGTCCCCTGCTCGATTCCGCCGCCCAGGACAGTGCGCTCGGTCGGCTGGTCAAGGATGCCGATACCCTCTGTGCCTATACCAAGTGCCTGGAGGAGATCAACGCCGGCAACCGGGAATTTGAGCCCGCCAGAAAACGCCTGGAACAGATGCTTGAGCAGCGCATGAGCCCAGCCATGCGCTACTTTATCGATGTGTTCGTGCCCAGCTTCTCCCTCCCCCTCGATGAACTCAGCGGCCACTGACCCGCCTGCGCTGCAAATAGAAGAAGGGCCCTGCCAGGCCCTTCTTCATTTCCGTCATTGCTATTCGCGAGCAACGCGGTTCATCACGTATCGTTCTATCAGTGCCCCAGCTCCCGGGACGGCACCAGAGCGCTCGCCCGCCAGGCGGGATAGAGGGTCGCCAACAGGCTCATCAAGATGGCCGCCCCGGTGACGATGGCCATGTCCTGCCAATGCAGCTCGGTGGGCAGAAAATCGATGAAATAGATATCGGGGTTGAGGAAGCGATGGCCGATCACCCCCTCGATGGCACTCAGGATCTGGGTCAGCTTGCTCGACAGCAGGCCACCCAGCAGCGCCCCCAACAGCGCCCCCAGCACCCCGTTCACCATGCCCTGGATGACGAAGGTGAGCCGGATCTGGCCCGGGCTCGCCCCCATGGTCTTGAGGATGGCAATCTCGCTGCGCTTCTCGTTCACCGCCATCACCAGGGTGGAGACGATATTGAAACAGGCCACCGCCACCACCATCAACATCACCACATACATGACGGTGCGCACCATCTGGATGTCCTGATAGAGATAGCCCTGGCTGTTCATCCAGCTGCGGATATAGACGTGATGGGGGAAACGCTGGGCCGCCGCCACCGTGATGGACTGCGCCTTGAGCACATCATCCACCTTGAGGCTGAAGCCCTCTACGTTCGTGCCCATGCCGGAGATGGCCTGGGCATCATTGAGGTGCATGAAGCCGAGCAGGCCGTCGAGCTGACCGCCGAGTTCGAGCAGGCCGACCACGTGCAACGCTTCGCGCCTCGGGTTCTTGATGCCGGCGGCGTCGCCGCCCTGGGGCAGCAAGATGGCCACCTGATCGCCGATGCCGACCCCCAGCTTGTCCGCGATGGTCTTGCCGAGGATGACCCCACGCTCACCGGCCTTGAGTTCGCGAAAACCCCGCCCTGTCATGAAGTTGCCCGCATCGGAGAGATTGGCTTCGAGCTCGGGCAGCACGGCGCGCAGCTGCACCCCCTTGAGGGCGCTGCCATGTTCGAGCAGGCCGTTGAGGCGAATGACCGGGGCTGCGGCCTCGATGCCGGGCTGAGCCAGCAGATAATCGCGCAGCCTGGGCCAGTCGGGCAGCGGTGTCTCCACCGCATCCAGCTCCCCATGGGGAATGACGGCCAGTACCCGGTCTTTGAGCTCACGCTCGAAGCCGTTCATGGCAGAGAGCCCCAGGATGAGCGCCATCACCCCCAGGGCGATGCCGATGAGCGACGAGGCGGAGATAAAGGCAATAAAACCGTTGCGACGGCGGGAGCGACTGTAGCGCAGGCCCAGAAACAGGGGCAGCGGCTTGAACATCAGGCGACCTCCGCCATGACGCCGTTCACCAGATCCACCCGGCGGTGCAACTTGGCCGCCAGGCTGAGATCATGGGTCACCACCACAAAGGCGGTGCCGAGTTCGCGGTTCAACTCGCACAAGAGCTCATAGACGGCGGTGGCACTGGCGTGATCCAGGTTGCCGGTCGGCTCATCCGCCAACACCAGGCTGGGCTCATTGACCAGGGCACGGGCGATAGCCACCCGTTGGCGCTCACCACCCGACAGCTCGGAGGGTCTGTGATGCAGACGATGGGAGAGCCCGACCCGGGCCAGCATCTTGCTCGCCTTGTCACTGGCCGTGGCAACGGATTCACCGGCGATGAGCAGCGGCATGGCGGCGTTCTCCAGGGCCGTGAACTCGGCAAGCAGGTGGTGGAACTGGTAGACGAAGCCCAGCTCCTGATTGCGGAATTTCGCCTGGGTACGACTGTCCCAGTGATGAATATCCTGCCCCTTGAACTGCACTGAGCCGCTCGACGGGTTGTCAAGGGCGCCCATCAGGTGCAGCAAGGTGGTCTTGCCCGAGCCCGAGCTGCCCACCACGGCCAGCATCTCGCCGGGGGCGACGCAGAGATCGATCCCCTTGAGCACCTGGGTCTCCAGCTCCCCCTCTTGATAGACGTGATTGAGCCCCTGGCAACGCAGCAGGGGTTCTTGCAACAAGGGCTCATTCATAACAGGGACTCCACTCACATCGGGGGTAGGTACAGAAGATGAATTATTCATAACGCAGTGCCTCGGCCGGACGCACCCGTGCCGCGCGGGCAGCAGGATACAGGGTGGCAGCAAAGCTCAACAAGACGGCGCCACCGAGGATGGTGACCACCTGCATCGGCTCGACGATGACGGGCAGGCCACTGCCCCCCGCCGCCATATAGAGGTTGAGTCCCAGCCCGTTGAGCAACGGATTGAGGCCCAGGCAGAGGCCAATGCCCGCCAGGGCGCCGAACAGGGCACCAATCATCCCGCTGGACGCCCCCAGCACCATGAAGATCTTGACGATCCCAGACTCGTTCATGCCCATGGTACGCAAGATGGCCACCTCCCCTTCCTTGTCGGTGACCACCATGACCAGGGCAGAGAGGATATTGAAGGTCGCCACCGCGATGATGAGCACCAGCATCAGCCCCATCATGCGTTTTTCCATGGCCACCGCCTGGAACAGCTCGCCACGTTCCCGTCGCCAATCTTGCCACTGGTAGCCCGCAGGCAGCGGCGTCTTGATCACGGCATCGGCCGCGAAGGGATCATCGAGCCAGAGCCGCAGACCGCCAACCTGATGTTCAGGCAGACGGAGCAGTCGCTGGGCATCCTGGATGGCGATCAGGGCGATCTGGTCATCCACATCGGCACCGACGCCGAAGATGCCCGAGACGGTAAAGAGCCGCTGAGCGGGCACCCGGCCAAAGGGCGTGAAGCGGGTGCCTTCGGTCAGGATGAGTCGCACCTCATCCCCCAGCCCCACCCCGAGGCGACGCGCCACCCCCTGACCCAGGACAATCTGATACTCACCGGCCTTGAGAGAGGCGAGGCGCCCCCCCAGCATCTGGGAGTGCAGAATGTCATCTTTGGGCCAGTGGGCGGGATCTATCCCCTGCACGCTCACCCCGGTCAGCTGACCGGGGCTTTGCAGCATGCCCTCGCTATCGAGCATGGGGGCCACCGCCACCACATGGGGTAATTTGGCAAGATCAGGCAGCCCCTCGGGCGCGGCATCGATGCGCCCGGTCTCGCTGGTCAGCACCACATGGGGGATCACCCCCAGGATGCGGCCCTTGAGCTGTCCCTCGAAGCCATTCATGACGGAAATCACCACCATCAGGGCAGCGACCCCGATGGCAATGCCAAAGGTGGAAAACAGAGAGATGAAAGAGACGAAGCGATTACTGCGCCGTGACCCTGCATATCGCAGGCCAATGGCCAGCGAAAGGGGCTGAAAAAGTCCGGTCTTCAAGGATATGCACGTTGCCAACAAAATAAGATACCGGATAATAAAGGGAAACCGTCCATGACAACAAGGGATAGCCTCCATGCAGGAACAGTTCTTCAGCGTCACCCATGCCACGCCGGTCAATGTTATCCTCCTGCCGGATGATTACAGCTTGCCGAGCGAACAGGCGCTGGAGGCCGAGCTGCCCGAGCCCTTTCGCATCGCCGCCGCCATCAGCTCCATCGACATGGCGACCACCCGGCTCATTCGCAGCCAGAATGACGCCATGCAGGATCTGATCGAGATCATCAACCAGCAGTCGCACAAGATCGACATGATCATGAGCTATGTGCTGGCCGCCCAGGATCACCCGGAGCAGCGCTTCCACACCCTGACCTTTGGCGCGGGTCAGCTCACCTACCTGCACCCGGCTCAGGGGCATGGCCAGGCACCCGCCAAGGCGCAGCTGGTGCGCCTCAAGATTTTTCTGCGTGACGAGGCCTCCGCGGTCTACTGCTACGCCAGGGTACGCGAGGTCACGGCCGGCGAGCATGGCCAGCATGTCGCCCTCGACTACGCCCGCATACGTGAGGAAGATCGCGAACTGCTGGTGCGAGCCAGCCTCCATGTGCAGTCCCGCCAGCTCAAGGCTCGCGCCCAGGAGCGACGTCGTTAACCTGCGCGCCAGTATGTGGCCCGAACGATGTGACATCCTTCGAGTCGACCAGACACCGAGCCCGAACGGGCCAAGGCTAAAGACAGAGTGATGAGATCCCTAACCCTACCCGTCCTGCCCGCCAAAGCGGGCCAAAAAAGTACCTTGGGCCAACTGCATGGCAGTGCCCTGGCCCTGGTGGCCGCAGAGCTTACCCGGTCAAACGATGGCCCCACCCTGCTGGTGACCGCCGATACCCCCAGCGCCCTGCGCCTCGAGCAGGAGCTGCGCTATCTGCTCAGCCAGGCAGCACCCGACGAACCAGCCTGCCCGGTGCTGCTGTTCCCGGACTGGGAGACCCTGCCCTACGACACCTTCTCTCCCCATCAGGACATCATCTCCCAGCGGCTCGAGACCCTCTACAAGCTCCCGCAGATGCAACGCGGCGCCCTGATAGTGCCCATCTCGACCCTGATGCTGCGCTGTGCCCCCCGGGTCTATCTCGACAAGTACAGCTTGATGGTCAAGGCGGGGCAGCGCCTCAATTTGCAACAGTTGCGCGGCCGTCTGGCCGAGGCCGGTTATGTGGCGGTGGAGCAGGTGCTGGAGCATGGCGAATTTGCCGCCCGTGGCTCCCTGCTCGATCTCTTCCCCATGGGTAGCACCGCGCCCTATCGCATTGATTTCTTCGATGATGAAGTGGACTCCATCCGCCCCTTCGACCCCGAGACTCAGCGCTCCCGGGAGCCCGTTCCTGCCGTCAGCCTGCTGCCGGCACGAGAGTACCCGACCGACGAGGGGGCTATCGAGCTGTTTCGCGGCCAATTCCGCGAGCTGTTCGAGCTGTCGCGGGCCGACGGATCCATCTATCAGGAGGTGAGCAAGGGGCGCTGGCCGGCCGGTATCGAATATTATCTGCCGCTCTTCTTCGAGCAGACTGCCAGCCTGTTTGACTACCTGCCCGCCCAGACCCAGCTCATCACGGTCGGCGACATCTACCCCGCCGCCCAGGGGTTTTGGAACGACATCGGTCAACGCTTCGAAGATCGGCGCTGGGACACCAGTCGCCCCCTGCTCGAGCCCGCCCGTCTCTATCTGCCGGTGGAACAGCTGTTCCAGGCCCTCGGCCAGTATGGCGCCGTACGTCTGCAAGAAGAGCCGACCCCCCAGGGCGCCGGCCAGATCAATCTGCCGGTCGAGCCCCTGCCCGAGCTGCAACTCGACAACAGCAAGGAGCGCCCCCTGCTCGCCCTGGAGCAGTTTCTGCAAGACTTTGCGGGGCGAACCCTCTTTGCGGTCGAAACCGAGGGGCGGCGCGAGGTATTGCGCGACTTGCTGGCCCGTATCGGTCTCAATCCGCCGGAATTTGCCAGCCTAGGCGAATTTCTCGCCAGCCACAGTGAGCAGGGTATTCTGGTCGGACCGCTGGAGCGTGGCTTCCTGCTGCGCGAGCCCAAGGTGGCCCCCCTTGCCTTCATCACCGAAGGCGAGCTGCTCGGCGGCAAGATCCGCAGCAAGCGCCAGCGCGACAAGAGCAAAAACTTAAGCTCCGATGCGGTGATCCGCAACCTCGGCGAGCTGACCCAGGGTCAGCCGGTGGTGCATCTGGATCACGGGGTCGGCCGCTACCTGGGCCTGGAGACCCTGGACGCCGGCGGCCTGCCCACCGAGTTCCTCACCCTGGAATACGCCGGTGGCGACAAGCTGTTCGTCCCCGTCACCAACTTGCACCTCATCAGCCGCTACACCGGTTCCGACAATCCCCCCAGCCACAAGCTCGGCGGCGAGGCCTGGGTCAAGGCCAGGCGCAAGGCGGCCGAGAAGGTACGCGACGTGGCGGCCGAACTGCTCGATGTCTATGCCCTGCGCGCGGCGCGCAGCGGCTTCGCCTTCAAGCACGACAAGGAGAACTACCGCCAGTTCGCCGCCGGTTTCCCGTTCGAGGAGACCGAAGATCAGCTCAACGCCATCAATGCGGTGCTGGGGGACATGTGCCAGGCCAAGAGCATGGATCGGCTGGTGTGCGGCGATGTCGGCTTTGGCAAAACGGAAGTGGCGATGCGCGCGGCCTTCGTGGCGGTCCATGGTGGCAAGCAGGTCGCCGTGCTGGTGCCCACCACCCTGCTGGCCCAGCAGCACTATGACAACTTCCGGGACCGCTTCGCCAACTGGCCGGTGCGGGTCGAGGTGCTGAGCCGCTTCCGCTCCGCCAAGGAGCAGACCGCCGTGCTCAAGGAGCTGCGCGATGGCAAGGTCGACATCATCATCGGCACCCATAAGCTGCTGGGATCCGATCTCACCTTCAAGGATCTGGGGCTGCTCATCGTCGATGAGGAACACAGATTCGGAGTGCGTCAAAAAGAGAAGATCAAGGCACTGCGCGCCGACGTGGATATCCTCACCCTCACCGCCACGCCGATCCCCCGCACCCTCAACATGGCCATGGCCGGGATGCGGGATCTGTCAATCATCGCCACCCCCCCTGCCAAGCGGCTCGCCATCAAGACCTTCGTGCGCCAGCAAGAGCCCGCGGTCACCCGCGAGGCGGTGTTGCGTGAGCTCAAACGCGGCGGCCAGATCTATTACCTGCACAACGACGTGGCCAGCATCGACAAATGTGCCAGCGACCTTGCCGAGCTCATCCCGGAGGCACGCATCGGCATCGCCCATGGCCAGATGCCGGAGCGCAATCTCGAACGGATCATGTCGGACTTTTATCACCAGCGTTTCAACCTGCTGGTCTGTACCACCATTATCGAGACCGGCATAGACGTGCCGAGCGCCAACACCATCATCATGGACAGGGCCGATCACCTGGGGCTGGCCCAGTTGCATCAGCTGCGGG
Source organism: Aeromonas sp. BIGb0445 (assembly GCF_024809075.1). NCBI lineage: Bacteria > Pseudomonadati > Pseudomonadota > Gammaproteobacteria > Aeromonadales > Aeromonadaceae > Aeromonas > Aeromonas sp. BIGb0445. Next base: position 360,665 of record NZ_JANUES010000002.1, on the reverse strand, counting down.
GCCGGGTCGGGCGCTCCCATCATCAGGCCTATGCCTATCTGCTCACCCCGCCTCCCAAGCTGATGACCAAGGATGCCGCCAAGCGGCTCGATGCCATTGCATCCCTGGAAGATCTCGGTGCCGGTTTCGCCCTGGCCACCCACGACCTGGAGATCCGGGGCGCGGGCGAGCTCTTGGGAGACGATCAGAGCGGCCAGATAGAGTCGGTCGGCTTCACCCTCTATATGGAGATGCTGGAGCAAGCGGTCGAGGCACTCAAGAGTGGCAAGGAGCCCTCCCTCGAGCAGCTGATGAGCAATCACACCGAGATAGAGCTGCGCCTGCCCGCGCTCCTGCCCGAAGGCTATATCCCGGACGTCAACATGCGGCTCTCCATGTACAAACGCATCGCCAGCGCCAGTGATGAGGCCGAGCTGCGCGAGCTGAAGGTGGAGCTTATCGACCGATTCGGCCTGCTGCCCGATGCCGCCAAGACGCTGTTCGACATTGCCAGCTTCCGCCAGCAGGCGGCGGCGCTTGGCATCAAGCGTCTGGAGATGAGCGAGCGCGGCGGCTACCTGGACTTCAACCAGGACACCCGGGTCAATCCCGGCTACCTGGTCAAGCTGCTCTCCGAGCAGCCCCGCGTGTTCAAGATGGACGGGCCGACCCGCTTGCGCTTCCAGGTACCGACCCAGGACAGGGTCACCCGCCTGCAGCGGGTGGAAGGCTTGCTAAAAGATCTGACGGCTAATCAGAGCGGTTAGGCAGGGTAACAGAGCACCGCATTCGTGCCGCTCGACTGCCCCATAAAAATGGACGCCTTGGCGTCCATTTTTATGGGGCAGTCTCTAATGGGCGGATACGGATCACATTACCATCTTGGCGACCAGATCCCGGCGTGAGGGTGTCCAGCAGGTCAGGACTTCACCTTTCCCATCCAAAGAGCGGATGCTGTGGGGAATATGAGGGGCAACCCGAATGCAATCCCCTGTCGTCGCCTGGTAAAAAGCCTCCCCCACCTGTACCTCGAAGCGACCCGCCACTATCACATTCACCTCTTCATGAGGGTGATGGTGAATGGCCGCCGCGACCGGCGCCGCAAACAGGATCCGTGCCACCGTCATGTCATCGCTATTACTCAGCAACTCGATATCGATATTGTCCGCCAGCGTCATCTTTCCCAAGGTATTTACAGCCATAGTGAGTGTCATATGTTTCCCTTATAGACGAGTGTGATTGATGAATATCCCTGCATAATAAATTAAAACATGACAGCTACGCCTTATACCGTCAATAACCCCTAGGGGAAATTTAATATACTGATAAACAGCAACCGACATTTCACGAATAACTTTGGCGCGAAATGCCAAATAAAATAATTCACCAAATATTAATTATTAATGACGTCGTTTAAAAGTATGAACTGGCTCACAACACACGACATCCATTGCCTTTTTACCTAGATCCGACCATCCGCAACAGGGAATATTATCAATTAGCAAATGGAAGCTATTAATCCACAACAACAAGGAGCTTGTTATGAGCAGAGCAACCACCCGCGCTGTATCAAAACACATGAGCAAACCAGGGCCTGGTTATTGTCTTATTACCCCCTTGCTTTTGATATTAGGCACCAATCTAGTTATGGCAGAGGACAATGGCTATCAGGCTCGTGGGGCGCACTTCACGGCAGATGGCAGTGTCGAGCTTCCCCAAGGCTACCGCGGCTGGATACACGTCGGCAGCAGGCTGAGCCCCTCACATGTCAGCATTCTCGATAACAAAAAGACCCCTACACCAGAGTTCTATAATGTGTATGTCGAGCCCTACACCTATTCCTATTTCAAGCAAACAGGGACATGGCCCGATGGGGCTCAAATAGTGAAAGAGTTCTCCTCTACCCAGTCTGGAGCCAATTGCGATGCCGCGACGGGTATTTGCCAGCGACCAGAAGGAAGTGCGTTCTTCCAACAAGACTTTATGGGTATTGGCTATATGGTAAAAGACAAAAAACGGTTTAAAACGTTAGAAGGCAACTGGGGTTATTTCAGCTCAAGCCACAAAAAGCCCCCCTATGAGAAGACATCTCCACTCCGCTCGAAAGAGCAGTGTGCTGGTTGCCATATTGCCAACAAATCGCAAACAGTTGATTACGTGTTTACCAATGCGATTATCGGTTTAAGATAATTATTCTTGACAACTCTATCATGCGATAAAAGCACTTAAACGCATCTCAATTAACTCTCAGGAGCAAACATGAATAAGAGAAAGTGGCTAAAATCTGCACTCACCGCTGGCATTTTGATGGGGATGTTGCCTCTGACCAATAACGCCATGGCCAGCCACCATTTCGAAGCTGCTGCCGTTATCAAAAACCCGGCACTGGCCCAGCTTGATAACTATGTTTTTCAGTCCTCCCGCCCCGACCACACCGCCGTGATCATGACCCTCAACTACGCCCCAACCAAGGCGGTGGGTGGCGTGTTCATGCCAGGAGCGCTGTACAATATCCACATTGCCAATGATGCAGACTTCAGCAAGGGCCATACCTTCAGCCTGCAATTCAAGGAAGACAACAGCTTCACCCTCTATGATCTCGATGCCCCCAACGGGGCCGTGGGCACCATGGGCAAGGCCATCGGCCAGGGCATGATGAACCAGGCGAGCGCCATGACGGATGGCATTCAGGCTTGGGCTGGCGTGGCAACGGATCCCTTCTATGGCAACTCGCCAGCCTTGCATGTCTATCGCACCCAACTGAATGCCGGTCAGCAGTATGATCCCGGGCTGTGGACGTCGAGCAAGGGCAACAACATCTTTGCCGGTCGCAACAGTGCCGCCATAGTGTTGGATATTCCCAACAAGCTGCTCGGCAAAGAGGTCAAGGTCTTCATGACCACGGCCGTCAAGGAGCAGGACAAGTGGCAGCAGGTGCAGTATTCGGCCAACCCGCTCTTCTCTCACGTCATGCTGTTTGAAAGCGATGCGCTCAAGACCCTGCATGACGCCAGCCGCCCGGACAAGGATGATGGTATCAAGCAGTTTGCCTCGGCGCGCACCGCTCGGGCCAGCGCCCTGGCCCATAGCCAGAAAGATCCCATCGCCTATGGCGACATCGTGGCCAACATGCTGACACCGGATGTCCTGACGTATCAGGTCGGCAGCAAGGCAGACTATACCGGCAAGGTCCGCAACGGCCGCGCCCTGGATGATGATGCCATGAGTACCATGCTGGGCCTGCTGATAGGTCAACCGACCAATCAGGGCATCGCCAATCCCAAGGCGCACACCCAAAGCTTCCCCTATGTGATCCCCGCTGTACTCAAATAAATCGCAAGGATAAGGAGTCGCCGCTCCCGCTAACAGGATGCCGGCCTTGGCACCGGCATCCTGATTTGTTCTCTTCGAGAAGGATCTTGCCTTTGAATTTGCTTTCTCACGCAATGAAATGCAGTCAACGCCTGCTTGCAGGCTTTGTCATGATGGCCCCCCTCTACTCAATCAGTGCCTTGGCCCATGAGTTTTGGCTGGTACCTCACCCCCATCATCCCGAGCAACGAGAAAATGTCTCGTTCGAACTGCGCATAGGACCGACTTGGCCCGGCACCCAGACCCCCCGGCTACCCAATCTGGTGGCCTCGTTCAGCTCAATCGACGCCCTTGGCACTCAGGAGATTGCCGGACGAGACGGATCCCGGGTTATCGGGCATCTGCGACCCCGCACAGCGGGGGCCACCCTGGTCGCCCTGCGCACTCACGAGGCCGCGATCTCCTTGACCGGGCCCGAGTTTAATCAGTATCTGGCCGAAGAGGGGCTGGACAAGATCCTCGAGCAGCGCCGGGTCGATGGCAGCCTGTCGGCACCTGGCAAAGAGCGTTTCTCTCGCTGTGCCAAGAGCATCTTGCTCGTCGATGGTCAGAGCCAGGGGTTTGATCGCGTCGTTGGCATGCCGCTGGAATTGGTGCCGCTGACCGAGCCGTTGCACTATCAGGCAGGAGAGCCGTTCTCGGTCAAGCTGCTGCACCGTGGTCAGCCTCTGGCCGACACCCTGATCAAAGCCCAGCTCAAGACCACTCCGCCCGTCGAGCTCAAGGCGCGCAGCGATGCCGATGGCGTGGTCATTTTTCAGCTTCCCCATCCCGGACTCTGGCTATTCAACGCCGTGGACATGAGCCCGGCCGCCGATCTCGACAGCGATTGGCAGAGTCTGTGGGCCTCTCTCACCTTCTGGGTCGGAACAACAAAAATAAGGTATAAAAATGAATAATATCAATGTCATAAGCAAAGGTGGCTACTGGCTGTTCATCGCGGCCCTGCTGCTCGGGGCCGCCCCTGCCCGCGCCCATGCAGGCCTCTCTGCCGGTTGGCTGCATCCCCTCTCGGGTCTGGATCATCTGCTGGCGATGATCGCCGTCGGCGCCTGGAGCTGCCAGATTGGGGGGCGCGCCGTCTGGCTGGTGCCCATCAGCTTCGTCTGCTTCATGGGGCTCGGGGGCTTCATCGGTTTCGAACAACTGGAACTGCCCGGCACCGAATTAGGCATAGCGCTGTCAGTGGTACTGCTGGGCGGAGCCATCGCCCTGGAACAGCGCTTTCCTGCGCTGATCGCCGCCGCGACCACCGCCATCTTCGGCATCTTCCACGGCTATGCCCACGGCTACGAGATGCCGGTCATAGAGCACAAGCTCGCCTACATGTCCGGTTTCCTGGCCACTACGGCGTCCTTGCATCTGCTGGGGGCCATGGGTGCCTACCTGCTGCTCAAACGAACGGAGGGCAAGCTGGTTCTGCGCCTGCTGGGGGCCAGCTGTGCGCTCTGCGGCCTCTATCTGCTCTCGCAGGTTATCTAATGAGAAGGGGAGCCATCGGCTCCCCTTGTTGCATTAAAAAACGCCGAGTCTGACCGCAGCCACTAAGCGGCCAGGCTACGCAGCCAGCGGATCTCGTCAGCCCAGATGGACTCGTCGATGGTCTCCAGGATCAGAGGAATGCCGTCGAAGTGGGCGTCCTGCATGATGTGATGGAACACTGCCTCCCCCAGATTGCCCTGCTGCAGGCTGTGGTGCCTGTCGACCCGGCTGCCAAAGCTGCTCTTGGCGCCGTTGATGTGCATCCCCTTGAGATATTGAAAACCCACCTGACGGTCAAAGTCCCCGAATACCTGGGCACAGCCCTCAGGGCTACGCAGATCATAACCGGCGGCAAAGGCGTGGCAGGTGTCAAAGCAGATGCCCACCCGGCTCTTGTCCTCGACGCCCTCGATGATGGTGGCCAGATGCTCGAAGGACCAGCCGAGGTTGGTACCCTGCCCCGCCGTGTTCTCGATCACCGCCGTCACCCCCTGGCTGCGTTCCAGCGCCCAGTTGATGGACTCGCTCACCAGCTTCAGGCTGACAGCTTCGGATATCTGCTTGAGATGACTGCCGGGATGAAAGTTCAGATAACAGAGCCCGAGCTGCTCGCAGCGTGTTATCTCATCCAGAAATGCATCACGGGATTTGGCCAGCGCATCGGGATCCGGGTGGCCCAGGTTGATGAGGTAGCTGTCATGGGGCAGGATCTGCGTTGGGCCGAATCCCTCCCGCTCGCAGGCGAGCTTGAACGCATCGATGGATTGGGTGGTCAGGGGGGCGGCCTGCCACTGACGCTGATTCTTGGTGAACAGGGCGAAGGCGTTGGCCCCGATGGCCTTGGCGCGGGCTATGGTGTTCTCTACGCCGCCAGCGGCACTGACATGGGCTCCGATATACTTCATTGAATGTCCTCTGTTCTGTGGATTCTCATCATGCAACACCACCCCGCCTTATCAAACCAGGGCTGAGAGGGTCGCTGGGCGCCTCTCCTCTATCGGGGCACATTATGCCCAAGAGGCGCAGTCGCGCCAAACCGGGTTTGTCGATAGCGACCATAGAAAAGGCGCCCGCAGGCGCCTTGAATGTCTCTGTTGCTGGGCTTAATAGGCCAGACCCGCGCCATAGGGATAGAGCGGATTGACCGAGTCACTCGCCACATCCGGGTGCTGGTTCAATACCGCCTGCCAGTTGGAAGGGAGTTCGAATGGCAACTTGCCCCGCGCCTTGACCTTGCCGCTGATGACGTCAAACAGGGCCTGATCCAGGGCGCCGAAGTTGGCCAACAGCACCTGGGCGGCCGGAGCCACCTCGGTCAGGATGGCGGGCCTGTCCAGATAGACGGAGAGTACCAGGGGCACGCCGGCTTGCTGTATGGCCTGGATGGCGGCCAGATCCTCGCTGCCATGGTAGACCCCCTCATGGGCCGTCTCCTGCTCCGCCTGACCGGCACTGGCAAAGCCAAGCTGACCGAAGTGGATGCTGCCAAAGGGGAAGCGCGGATCCTGCTCATTCGGGGTGTTGACCCGGGCGATGGCGAGATCGGCCTGGGCCAGATCGGTCACGACGGTAAAGCCGTTGGCCGTCGCCACCGCCTCATTGACCTGATAGAGATAGACCCGCTTGCCCTGTGCCTGGAGTGGCAGCATCTTGCCCTCATTTTTCAACAGCACGTGGGCCGCCGCCTGAGCCGCCTGAGCTGCTTCCTGGAACGCGGGTTTGCCCACCAGCGCCACCGCGGCCTGGGCATCGACATAGGGGTTTTCAAACAGTCCCAGCTCGAACTTTTGCACCAGGATGCGCAGGGCAGAGGTCGAGAGCGCCGCTTCCGTCACCAGCCCCGCCTGCACCGCAGCCAACAAGGGCGCGGGATCCTCGACGCCGCCAAACTGATCCACCCCGGCGTCAATCGCCTTGGCGTAACGCTCGGCCTTGGTCAGGCTCTCGACCCCCCAGGACATGCCAAAGGGCACCGTCCAGGGACTCACTCCTGCGGTGACCTGTTCCGCGGTCAGGCCATCCTCGCAGGCGGTGTCGCAGTCATTGACGATGCCCCAGTCGCTGAGCACCACACCGTCAAAACCAAAGTGGCCGCGCAGCAAGTCGGTGAGGATCTGGCGGTTGAAGCCAAAGCCCACCTCTTCGATGGCCTGCCCTGCATAGGTCAACCCCTCCGGCTTGGCATAGTAGGGCATGACAGCGCCGACCTTGGCCTCGAAGGCACCTTCAAACGGCACCAGGTGATAGGCAAACTGATCCCCCGGATAGACCTGCTCCTTGCCCCAGGGGTTGTGGGCATCCAGTCCATCCTTCTGGGGGCCTGCGCCGGCGAAGTGCTTGACGACGGTGATCACGCTCTCTTTGCCTATTCCCTCGCTGCCGTGCTGGAAGCCCTCGATGTAGGCACGCACCAGTGACTTGGCCAGCAGGTTGTTGTCGCCAAAGGTGCCGTTGATGCGGCCCCAGCGTGGCTCGGTCGCCAAGTCGGCCTGTGGGGAGAGGGCTTCGTGGATGCCGACGGCCCTGTACTCCTGGCGGGCGATGTCACCAAAGTTCTGCACCAGTGCCGCATCCCCGATGGCGGCGAGCCCCAGAGTCTCCGGCCACTGGGAGAAGGCGCCAGCACCGACGCTGGTCGCGTTGGGATCGTGGGTGAAGTGGTTGCGGGGATCCGTACTGATGGTCAGGGGAATGCCCAACCCCACCCCTTCCAGCACCGCCTGCAGCTTGTTGTTGTCCTCGGCGATGGCCGCCGGATCCCCGGCCATCCGGGTGATGTAGGTGTTGACCCCATCGATGCGCAGCATCTTGTCCATGGCACTCAGATTGACCCGCCCCTTGTCGTCGAGCACCAAAGTGCCATGCATCATCAGGCCGGCCTTCTGAGCCAGGCTCAGTCGGCCCAGTAGATCCTGGGCGCGCTCGGCGGCGCCCAGACGCCAATCTTCATAAGGAGTCAAGGTGCCGCTGCCATCCAGATCCTTGAATTGCAGGCCATCTTGTTCAATCACGCTCACTGTGCGGTGGCCCAATTCGGGTTGGCTGGGTTTGGGGGAGGAGTCGTTGTCGTTACAGCCCGTCAGCAGCAGGGCGCTGATTGTCAGGGCGAGACTGGAGTATTTCATTATTGTGGCCTTCCTTGTGTGTATGAGTCTGGCCACTCTATGCAAAGGCCGCCGCCCACACTTGCCCGCAGGGTGCAGGAACTTGACGGTTGGGAGCAGGTTGCAAAAGTGTGAAAAGCCTTGCAGGGTTACCTTTGGTTACACAAGCAGGATGAGAACTTGCGCCGGGATCACGGCAATGGATCCCCAACCGGGGATGATGGCGGGCCATGATGAACAGGCACCGCCGACAAGGAGATCAGCCGTGAAAAGTGTTTCCAACCGGATTGCCCTGCACTGCCTCGCCCGCTGGCAGGCCCAGGGCCGGGATCCCGCCTCGCTCCTCCTTGCTGCCGGGATAGCCCGGGAAGAGCTGCATATTCCCCAGGGACGCATCGATGCCCAACGCCACTTCCGGCTGCTGGCCCACTGCGCACCCCATGCCGATCTCTCCAACCACTGGGTGCCCCCCTCATTGACGGGGCTGTTTTCCGATTATCTGCCCCTGGCCAGCCTCTGCTGCAACGCCGCCACCTTGCGTCAGGCCCTGCAATTTTTCCTGCGCTATCGTCCCCTGATCGGCGAGTGCGACCGGATCGTGTTGCAGGAGCAAGATGGCGTGGCGCGGCTTAGCTACTATTCGGACTCCGATCACCCGGATGTGATCGCCATGAGCAGCCTGGTCAACCTCTGCTATCTCTATGCCCTGGTGCAGTTCTATCAACCGGGCCAGGGTCAGCTGGTGCTGCCCACCCCGGTACGCCCAAAACTGTGGCGGGAGCTGGCGGCCTGGCTGGCAGGACAGGTGCGCCTGGGGGATGGCTATCAGCTGACGTTCCCCGCCGCCCTGCTCGATCAGCCCTATGGCGGCCACAATGCCGCCCTGCAGCCGCTGTTGTTGGGGGAGCTGACCCAGCAGATGGCGCAGTTGCAACCGCCCTCCCATTATCGCGAGCAGGTATTGACCCTGATCCGGCGCCAGCTCTGGTTGGGAGATGCAGATCCCCGCACCCTGCTGGCCGGGATCTGCACGACCCTGAACGTGACTCGCTGGACCCTGAACCGCCATCTGCGCGAGGAGCAGTGCCACTTCTCGGCCCTGCTGGAGCAGGTACGGCGAGAGGAAGCCTGCCGCTTGCTGCTCGACTCCTCGTTGCAGTTGCAAGAGGTGGGGGGACGGCTCGGCTTTGCCAGCCAGAGCAGCTTCACCCGCTTCTTCAAGGAGGCCTTTGCGCAATCCCCCAGCCAGTATCGTGCCCGCCGCTACCGGGAGTGAGCGTGCTGGCTGAGAGTGCTGGCTGAGAGTGCTCCCATGCCCCCTCACCGGGCCCTGTCTTGCCCATCATCAATGGCCGGCAAGCCTGAACAGGGACCCTCTGATGAGCGCGAGGCCGCGATCTCGCTCACAGGGGGTAAACCATCTGAATTTATTAAATTTAGTTACAGCATGACATTGGCTATAGTAGCGCCACTGGCATCATAAGAACCGATCAACGGATTGAACATACGCTTAGCTCCCCTCTCCCCGTCCTGGCGGACTCGGTTCGCCCTGGCACTGGCCTGTCTCTGCTATTGCCTCACGGGCTGGCTGGGGCAGACGCTATTTAGCCTGCAACCCGCCAACATCACCCTGATCTGGCTCCCCTCCGGGATTGCCCTGATCATGCTGCTGAACTGGGGGATGAGGGCGCTGCCCTGGATATGTTTGGGCAGCTTCATGTTGAACGTAAAAGGCATGATGATGGAGGGCGCCCTGCTCCCCTCCCTGTCCCATACCGCTATCGCCGCCCTGATCGATGCCCTGGCCCCGGCACTTGCCCTGCGCCTGCTACAAGGTTTCCTGCCCCTTGGGGTGCACAATGCCAACGATCTCATCAAGTTTGTGGTGCTGGCTGGCGTGCTTCCCATCTCGCTCTCCAGCCTGCTGCTCGCATGGAATCTGGTGCTGGGTCACTACATTCCCGGATCCGCGCTGCCCGGCATGGTCAAGATGCTCTTCCTTGCCGATATCCTCGGCATCCTGTTGATGTACCAGATCTATGTCGGCTGGCAGGAACCGCATGCCCTGCGCATTGCCCAACTGCGTCACATCATACTGCCCGGGGTGGGCCTGTCGCTGTTCGCCCTGCTGGGACTGGGTCTGCAGGCCGGCTGGTTGTTCTACCTGCTCCCGCCTCTGCTGATCGTGCTGGCCTTCGAAGTCAGCCGGTTTTATCTGGGGATATTTAGCAGCCTAGCCATGCTGTTCATGATCCTGGCCACGGCGCACGGACTCGGCCCTTTCATCCATCTGACCCAGGAGGAGACCAACACCGAGATGATGGCCTTCGTGCTCTCCTCGGCGCTGACCATCTTCGGGGTCTCATTGCAGCGGGCCCAGTTGCGCCGCACCGAGCAAGACAAGCAGACCGCCGAGAAGGAGGCAAGTTACGATCCCTTGTCGGGACTGCTTAACCGCCGCGCCTTCATGCCGCAGCTGGCGCGGCTTGCTGGCCAGGCGCGCCCCTATTGCGTGGCCATGCTGGACATAGATAACTTCAAGTCAATCAATGACACCCATGGTCACAGGGTGGGCGATCGGGTGATCCAGACCCTGGCCCAGATCATCCATAACCATTGCCGCAGCCAGGACATCACGGCGCGGATCGGGGGAGAGGAGTTTGCCCTGGCGCTGATCGATATATCGCCAGCGGATGCCTTGCCGGTGCTGGAGCGGATCCGCAGCACCCTCGCCAACATGTCCATCGTCGCCGAGCAGCAGACCCTCTATTGCACCCTCAGCATTGGCTGGGCCGAGAGCGCGCCCACCCTTGATGGGGATACCCTGCTGCACCACGCCGATCTCGCCCTCTATCAGGCCAAGGCGGCAGGCAAGAATTGCATCGTGAAATTCGCCGGCTGATTTTCCTGCCGCGTCAGTTTGCCTCCCTGCCGCGCAACCCTTGTCACTCAGCGCCATCCGTCCCTGGCGCCGGGGCATTCCCCAGCACGCCTTCGAGCCACTGGATGAAGGCCTGCACCCTGGGCGCCAGTTGGCGGCGATGCCCATAGAGCACATGAATGGGCAGCGGTGGCGCCTGCCACTCGGGCAAGAGGGCGACCAGCTCTCCCCTGGCCAGCAGCTCAGCGACGCCCTGCTCCGGCAACTGTATGATGCCAAGCCCGGCCAGGGCCGCGGCCAGGTAGCTCTCGCTGTCATTGACGGTCAGGGCGCCCGCCATGGGATGGCGCTCGACCCGGCCATCCGACCCCAGCACCTCGAATCCCGTCTGCTCACCGCCAAGATCGCTGCCATAGTGGATCAACTGGTGTTGAGCCAGATCCGCCAGTGTCCCCGGTAGCCCGTGCCGAGCGAGGTAGGCGGGACTGGCGCAGTTGATCTGCCGATATTGACCCAGCCTGCGCGCCACCAGGCTGGAGGATCCCAGCGTCCCGACCCGTACCACGCAATCGAACCCTTCCCGCACCAGATCGACCCGCCTGTCCGTGGTGCTCAGCATCAGGGTCAAGTCCGGGTGCTGAGCCAGAAACGCCGATAAGCGAGGGATCACCTGTAGCCGAGCCAAGCGACTCGGCATGTCGACCCGCAGTCGCCCGCTCAGGCGCTGCGCGGGCTGAAACAGGCTCCGCAACTCGTCCACATCCGCCAACAGATCCAGGCAACGCTCGTAACAGAGCCCCCCATCCGCGGTGAGTTGCACCCTGCGCGTGGTGCGTTGCAGCAATCGGGTGCCCAGTTGCTCCTCGAGACGACGAATGGTGAGCGAGAGGGTCGCCTTGGGCACCGCCAGCTGTTCGGCGGCGCGGGTAAAGCTTTCCAGCTCGGCTACCCTCACAAACATACCCATGGCATCCAGTTGATCCATATCGGCTATTGTTTATGTAAATGGAACATTGCATTCAGTATGACCATCTTTATCCAGTTTCAAAGATTAAATACAGTCGTGACACCGCATCTCCTTACCGCCAACCAACCCAGGAGTTCACCATGTACCAACCCATTGCCCTCATCACGGGCGCTAGCCGAGGCCTCGGCCGCAACACGGCCCTGACCCTGGCAGCCCGGGGGATCTCTCTCATCATCACCTATCGCAGCCAGGCCGAAGAGGCCGATCTGGTGGTTGAAGCCGCTCGCACCCTGGGAGTCCAGGCCCATGCGCTGGCGCTGGATGTGGCCGACAGCGCCAGCTTCCCGGCTTTTGCCGAGCAGGTGCAGCTGCTCGGCAAAAGCCAGTGGCAACGGACCCAGTTCGATTTCCTGGTCAACAATGCGGGCATAGGTATCAACGCGCCCTTCGAGCAGACCACTGAGCAGCAATTCGATACCCTGATGAACATCCACCTCAAGGGCACGTTTTTCCTGACCCAGCAACTATTGCCCCTGCTGTGCGATGGAGGGCGCATCGTCAACCTCTCCACCGGTCTGACTCGGTTCGCCCTGCCGGGTTATGCCGCCTATGCGGCCATGAAAGGAGGCATTGAGGTATTGAGCCACTATCTGGCCAAGGAGCTGGGGCCGAGGGGCATCGCCGTCAACGTGGTGGCCCCCGGCGCCATAGAGACTGACTTTGGTGGGGGTGTCGTGCGCGACAATCGGGATGTGAACGATTTTATTGCCAGCCAGACGGCGCTCGGCCGGGTGGGTCGTCCTGACGATATCGGTGGTGTCATCGCCGCCCTGCTCGCGGACGATTGCCGCTGGATCAATGCCCAGCGCATCGAAGCCTCCGGGGGCATGTTTATCTGAGTCGATCGCCACGACGCGCTAAATAACATCGCGGCACAGGGGGCTCATCAAATGGCCTGTTTGCCACGGGGACGCCACTCCCCCGCTGACGCCGGGGGATAACGCAGACCCTGCAGGCCACAACATCCACTGGCCGCGAGAGTGGATTACCAGCACAGCCGGTAAACCCTATGCAACGCAGAGGCGCCCAAGCCAATGACTTGGGCGCCTCTGTAATAGCGATGCTTATTTCGTGGCGGGTGCAGGCTCAGTTGTAATGATTTTCGGGGTCGTTAGCGTACTTGCGGCCCCACTGGCCTTGCCTGCATCTTGCTCCAACGCGGCGGCAGCCTGGTTTTTTTGTTCGATCTGCTCCATCACCAGCTTGTAGGCGATATAGTACTTATAAATGTTGCCCACATAGGTCACCGTCTCAGGGCCTATCTTATCTGCCGCCACATATTCGACATTCTGGAACCAGATATTGGGATCCAATCCCCGCTTCTTGGCTTCTGCTCGCAAGCGCGCCACCCGGGCTGGCCCCGCATTATAAGAGGCGAAGGAGAAGAGCGCCTTGTCCAGATCGGTCATGGGCTCGTCTGCATAATAGTGATCTATCATCCAGCGCATGTATTTGACCCCACCGTGAACGTTGGGCTCAGTCTGGCGAATATCCCCCACCTTCATCTGCTTGCCAGTGGCGGGCATCAGCTGCATCACACCGATGGCGCCCACATGACTACGCGCCTTCTGGTTGAGGCCCGACTCTTGATAGCCCTGGGCCGCAATGAGCAACCAGTCCACCTCATAGCGTGCTCCGTATTGGCGAAACAGGTCGACCAATTGCAGAAACTTCTTGCGGTCCGCCTCGGCGGCTGCGCTCTTTACATACTTATTCTGCTTGAGATAGAGGGCCAGCCGCTGAGATCCAGTCTGCTTGCCCCGCAGCGCCGCGATCTGTTTATTGAGCATCGCCAACAACTGGGTGCTCTCCTTGCGTACCGCCCAGGCGATGACACCCCCTTCACGAAATACCGGCTGCTCATGAACGTTGATATCGGGAAAAATCTGCTTCCAGAAGCGCGCCTTGTGCTCATCCACGATGATGAACGGCAGCAGACCGGCATTGACCATTTCGATCAAGTCTTCATCTTCCAGGGTCTCAGGTACGGCACGAATGTCAATCAACGGCTGCCCGGCGGCCTTGCGCGCCTGGTTATCACTGAGCAGGCTCTCGAAATAACTCGATGAGGGGCGCACATAGATGGCCTGTCCACCGAGATCCCCCGCCCCTTCCACCTTGGGGGAAGCCGGGCCAGAGACCAGCAGTTCACGCACATCCTCAAGCAAGGGGTCGGTGAAATTAACCCCCTGCTTGCGCTGATCCGTGATGGTGAGATTGGCGGCGGCGATATCGCCTTTACCGGCGATCAGATCGCTGAATAACTTGTCCCGCGCGACCGGAATAAAGACGATATGTAATTTGAGGTGACGCTTGATGGCTTTCTCTTTTCGCAACTGGCCGTTGTAGCGCTGCTCCAGCTGCATAAAGCCATCATAGGTAACACCCCGTTGCACGCCCTTGTTGATGAAATAGCCAGTCTTGTTGTAAGTGGTCAGCACCCGGATGCGGCCCCGTTCCAGCATGGCATCGAGATCCCCCAAGGCGGGCTTTGACAGCTCAGCACTGTTAAAGTCCAGCTGAGCACGCTCCTCTTCCTCCTCCTTGGGGTCGGCCCCCCAAACCTGCGACCAAGGCCCCATAAAGAGCCCCCACATCATCACTATCCATAACCCTTTCATAGTGGCTACCTCACCCATTTTATTGAGTGTAGTGCCGCCCGGATCGCCACTTAGCTTATTGCGTTTGATCTTATGGAGGGGTAGTAACCAGATGGTATTGAATCAGACGGCTTTGCTGGGATGTCGCCGCTGGCGATGTGGCAGAACCCGCTCGATAGTGATATCGATTCCTGCTGTGGGGAGATAGGCCAATCCCAGCGCCCGCACTGTAACCTCGATCACCTTTGCCCGCCTGATAACGAGCCAGATCCTTTTCGCTGCGTACTGACGCCATCTACCAGTTTCGTTGAACGATTGGTTTTCCTATCAAACTGTTATGTCGCGCTTGGATTAGGCATGCTGGGCGATGATCCTGACTCTTTGAACCATCCAATCAAGAAGCCGATAAACGTGAATAAATAGATTGCAGCTAGGATTATATTCACCCATATCTTGTAGTAAATACTCTCAACTTCCTCTTTCTGCGTTGGGGTAAACGCCCTATTCAAAGTGATAAATACATTTCCATTAGATTTTATTTCTTTCTTAACAACCAAGCCATGAATAGAATTTCTAACCGGTAATTCATTCCCATAAACATACCCTGAAATACTCTTTTTTACTAGTTCAGAGCTAATCATAGCATTGGCTGTCATTTTTATTTTTTGCGCTCGTTCAGACAAATATGTGATAATATATATAGGTGATGTATCAAAGTCATATATTCTTTCACCTGTCATAGTCATTGTAATAGGGCAATTAACCTGATTCCTGGATTTTATATTTATAAGGTACTCATAAGCCTCAGGGTACATCTCGAAGAGAGATTTTTTCTCATCCAATTCTACACTGTAGTCCATGTCTATAAGGTGCTGTACGGCATCCTTGAAATCGTCTTTTTTCAGTTCCGACTTATCACGAAGGCACAACGTATCATCAAAATCATGATTGACTACCAAAACACTGTTTATATGAATAAACTCTTTTGGCAACACCTCGTATAATGCGGAAAAATGCTCGCTATCAATCACTTTCTCCCTTACATATTCTATATAGCCATTATGAATCAGGTACGCTGGCGAGTGGTATAAGTTATGAATAAAAATAAAATGTGCAACAAATAGCACCAGCGCCAAGGCGCAGTTCCACTGGCGAGAGCCAAAGAGTAGGAATTGAGCTCCATCTACATACTCCTTGTTATTTAGTCGTTCCGGAGAGAGAAACACCTCATGGTGGGAACGCACGCAATGCAATGTGTAGCGCTCCCCCGGCTGCAACTTCTTTGCGGGGTCGCTGACCATACACTCATTGATGACTTTCCTTTCACCAAATGCGCTATTGGCAGACATGAGTGAGCATTCCCCCTCGATCAGAAATAGACGATGCTGCTTTTGGATCAACCATAAATAAGCACCGAGCATACCGAGGATTAAGGTGGTTAATATTGACAGCATGGGGATGCTGCTCGACAAAGAAGCGATGAAAGTAAAAAGTGAAAATAACGGCATGATGAAGTGCAATCCCTCAAGATAGACGACATCAAATTCTCTAGGCACCCACTGCCTGGGCAGGTTTTCTAACCTCTTGGTTTCAGGAATAAAGAGTGCATCATCGGCACTGATGGCGTAGAGCGCATCTTTATAGATAATTCCTCGGATATAAACGGTATGGGATTCATCCTTGCTGGAAGGGGGCGCTGGCCAATAAATAGACTCCACCCTCAGGTCACCAACACAGGTATCTTGCCACCGCTGACGCCATCCAGGCGCCAGCTGGCGAATGCTATAGATCCCTTCATGCTGATAGATGGTACCGTCGATAAATCGTCGCCTATATATCTTTCTCAGCAAAACCAGATCGGTATCAGATAGCACATCGGCTGTCATGCCTTGTTCTTTCAATCTAGAAATGGCCTCATCCCTTTCCTTCTGGCGCAGGGTATTGTCTGACCACCAGCAAAGCAACATCATGATCTTGATGATAATCATTAATAGGGGTAGGAAAATGTACAAAAATAATGCTCCTAACTTAGAGGGTTGATCAGATAATTCTTCCCTGATGGCAAAGTGTCAAGGGAGGCAGTGAACTCCTCATACTCCTGCAACTCGATTGCTGGCGTCCACTCCAGATTGGGCTCGCTGCCCCAGGTCGATTGCAGCAGCCAGCGCTCCAGGGGGATGCGGCCGTAACGGCCCAGCAATATAGTGGCGACCAGATAGGCGATACCACCGAGCGCGACCGTCATGTAGAGAGCCGTCCTAAAATTCACGCCAACTATTAACCTCTCTCACCTCATGATTAGGTAAATATGGGTATATATAATTCAGCACTTTATTTGCCTCGCCTTGCTGGCAATATAGATAGATGAAGCAGCTAGCCATAGGCCAGTGTGATGGCGATGACATACTATTCAACTACCAAACTCCCGCCAAGTATTTACTTCCTCAATCTCATAGGTATCCAAATATGGATATATCAATTTCAGAACTTTGTCACACTCGCCAGGAAGGCAATATATATTGATAAACCCGTGTACATCTTTCGAAAAAAGGTTGATACACTCTTTGGCTTTGAAAAGCTTTATCACACCATGACGAGATGAAAACAACGCTATATCTTTGATTTGTTTGGGTTTCATATCCTTTATTTTCCAGGCCAACAGGGCGCTGGCACCGGCGCCGATAAAGGCGGCAGGGCCCAGCATGCCCGCGGCCAGCACACAGACACCACAGCCAAACCAGCCCAATCCACGGGCTATAGTAAAGGCAATGTCGGGAATATTATCCTGCTGGGTATAGAAGATACCCTTGGCAGTAATGTGGTAGTGATAGAGTTGGTTAGGTGTAAATAAATAGCGGCTAATGGCCATGCCGAAAAAGGTAAATATCAGTAGTCCAAGATGGGCAGAACTCAACGCCATCCCTTGTGATGAAAGATACCAAGTTCCGCCCCCACCAAAAAACACCAAAACAAGGAACACTGAAAAAATAGCATGCCCTTGTTTTATATTTATTCTCCACTGGTAGAGCACAGATTCTTTTTCTAGTGCTTGATAGCTGTCGCTAATATAACTGCGCAAAGCCTCCCCTTGCAGGGGAGACAGGTTATCGGTGTGCTGTTCACTCATGGTGCTATTCCAATCATTATGCCTTCGATGGGCAGGCTGGCATCACGCTCTGCGGTGAGCACGGCGCCATCAACCAGATCGCCGCGCACCACGAAGCGCTGCGCTGTGCCGCTCAAGCTCTCGTCCGCCGGGTAGGTGATCCGTGCGATGAGCTGATCGTATGGGTTCAGGGTATGAGGCACGCGGTACTCTCCGCCCTGCCCCTTGCTGCTTGCCAATGCAATGGCCTCGGGCCGGGGGTTGATCGGGATCAGGTCCGGTTGCCCTGATGTTTTAGCAAGGTCTTGAGCGCGTCACTCTGCGTGCGCCTGAAGCTGCTCGCCACCCAGATGAACGCCCCCGCGATGGCGAGCATCATCACCACGTTGAATGGCGTCTCCTGGACCATCAGCATAAACCCTATATTGAGCAACCCGACCAGGCAGATAAACATGCTCCACACCCGCATCATCTTGACCGCCTTGACAGCAGCCCCCTCATCGGAGGCCACAACGGCGTCGGCCACCAGTTGCTGGCCCCGTGCCACGGCGTCGGAGAAGACGGCCTCCAGCTCGTCGGCATCTTGCTTCTCAATGGCCATCAATTGGCGTTTGTCCTGAATGATGTAAAACGTCTTCATAATGTCCTCGTGAAAACCTTGGGATACTGAGGCCGCCGCTTGGAAAAATGGCGGGCGGCGGTGCCAAATTAGGTGGGCAGACCAGCGTTTTCACGGTTTAGCACGCCAACGGAATGCGACCATAACGGCCCAGCAGGGTGGCGGCCAGACAAGCAATACCGCCGGCCGCCAACACCATTGAGATAGCCAGCCTAAAATTCACGCCAACTATTAACCTCTCTCACTTCATGATTAGGTAAATATGGGTATATATAATTCAGCACTTTATCTGCCTCACCTTGCTGGCAATATAAATAGATAAAGTTTCCCGCATCAAAAGGTTCACTGCAGACTATCAAGGCATCTTTTCTCTTGAAAATCTTCAAATAACCATTTGGTGTAAACAAACATCCTCGGTGTTTTTTTACCGGTCGCATATCCTTGATTTTCCATGCCAACAGTGCACTTGCACCGGCGCCAATAAAGGCAGCAGGGCCCAACATGCCCGCGGCCAACACACAGACACCACAGCCAAACCAGCCCAATCCACGGGCGATGGTAAAGGCGATATCGGGAATATTATCCTGCTGGGTATAGAAGATACCCTTGGCAGTAATATGATAGTGATAGAGCTGATTGGGAGAAAATAAGAAACGCCCGCCAAGGCACATGATGAATAGCATCACCAGTATCCATGTATCAATTTTTAAAAAAGTGTGTAAATCATGACCCCACCCAACCCATAGACTCGAAAGAAACGCAAATACGATAATGGCTGCTGGCCAAGCAAAATGATACTGGTGATTTATTTTCCATTGATAGAGCACAGGCTCCTTTTCCAATGCTCGATAGCTGTCGCTGATATAGCTGCGTAACGCCTCCCCTTGCAGAGGAGACAAGTTGTCGGTTTGCTGTTCATTCATGGTGCTATTCCAATCATTATGCCTTCGATGGGCAGGCTGGCATCACGCTCTGCGGTGAGCACGGCGCCATCAACCAGATCGCCGCGCACCACGAAGCGTTGCGCTGTGCCGCTCAGGCTCTCATCTGCCGGGTAGGTGATCAGTGCGATGAGCTGATCGTACCGGTTCAGGGTGTGAGGCACGCGATACTCTCCCCCTTGCCCATTGCTACTTGCCAATGCAATGGCCTCGGGTTTGTCGCCGCGCGGCATCAACCTCGGGCTGCCATCGGGGTAGGACATCTTCACCATGCGCCTGGCGCCGAGTTTCAGGCTGATCTTGTGAATGTGGCTCGGCAGCCGGATCACCAGCTCAGTGTTCGTCATCTCTATCTGGGGGGCCGCAGTGAGCCGCTCATACTCCTGCAACTCGATTGCTGGCGTCCAAGCCAAGTTGGGCTCGCTTCCCCAGGTCGATTGCTGCAGCCAGCGCTCCAGGGGAATGCGGCCATAACGGCCCAGCAATATAGTGGCGACCAGATAGGCGATACTACCGAGCACGAACGTCATGTAGAGAGCCGTCCTAAAACTCACGCCAGCTATTAACTTTTATAACGTCATAAGCAGCGATATAAGGTGATAATAACTGCATCACTTTTCCAGACTCGCCCTCCTTGCAGTATATAAATGCATAGGTATATGGAGATAAAGGACTGACAATGAACTTAATTGCACTCTTCCTTTCAAATAGTCTGATTGTCATTTTCTTTTCATTTTTAACGAAGAGGCATACATTTTTCTTTTCTACTGGCTGCATATCCTTAATTTTCCATGCCAACAAGGCGCTGGCACCGGCGCCAATAAAGGCGGCGGGGCCCAACATGCCCGCGGCCAGCACACAGACACCACAGCCAAACCAGCCCAATCCACGGGCGATGGTAAAGGCGATGTCGGGAATATTATCCTGTTGGGTATAGAAGATCCCTTTGGCAGTAATGTGGTAGTGATAGAGTTGGTTAGGTGTAAATAAATAGCGGCTAATAGCCATGCCGAAAAAGGTAAATATCAGTAGTCCAAGATGGGCAGAACTCAACGCCATCCCTTGTGATGAAAGATACCAAGTTCCGCCCCCACCAAAAAACACCAAAACAAGGAACACTGAAAAAATAGCATGCCCTTGTTTTATATTTACTCTCCACTGGTAGAGCACAGATTCTTTTTCTAGTGCTTGATAGCTGTCGCTAATATAACTGCGCAAAGCCTCCCCTTGCAGGGGAGACAGGTTATCGGTGTGCTGTTCACTCATGGTGCTATTCCAATCATTATGCCTTCGATGGGCAGGCTGGCATCACGCTCTGCGGTGAGCACGGCCCCCGCCCGTAGATCGCCACGCACCACGAAGCGCTGCGCTGTGCCGCTCAGGCTCTCATCTGCCGGGTAGGTGATCAGTGCGATGAGCTGATCGTACGGGTTCAGGGTGTGAGGCACTCGATATTCTCCCCCTCGCCCGTTGCTGTTTGTCAATGCAATGGCCTCTGGCTTGTCGCCGCGAGGCATCAACCTCGGGCTGCCATCGGGGTTAGACATCCTCACCATGCGCCGAGCGCCGAGTTTCAGGCTGATCTTGTCAATATGACTCGGCAGCCGGATCACCAGCTCAGTGTTCGTCATCTCTATCTGGGGGGCCGCAGTGAGCCGCTCATACTCCTGCAACTCGATTGCTGGCGTCCAAGCTGGGTTGGGTTCACTGCCCCAGGTCGATTGCAGCAGCCAGCGCTCCAGGGGAATGCGGCCATAACGGCCCAGCAACAGGGTAGCAACCAGATAGGCGATACCACCGACGGCGATGGCAACCACCATCCAGGGGGCGAAAATAGCCCCTATAGAAACCGAGATTCCCAGTCCATTGGCTAACAGTCCGCCAAGACTAACTAAAGATGCCAACCCTTGGACCCCGAGCCCCGCCAGTTTTAGCCAATTAGCGAATGTTTCCACATCCGAATTGGTACCATCCCTAGCCTTCTCGAACGTCTCCACCCCTTCCAACACCGCCGCCACCAATCCCAGCCCCGCCATGGCGCCCATGGAGAGGGCAAAGCGGCTGGCCAGTACGGGAGCATCGGCCATGGCATCCTTAAGCACCATATTGAGCAAGCCCCCCTGTGAGGCCAACTGCCCATAGGCCTTGCCCTGATAGACCCCAGCGATGGCGCTGCCAGTCCAGGCGGCGGTATAGGCCAGGGCACGGGCCTGATCCGACTGGGCCTTGGCATCCCCACGCGCCTTGCGCTGGTTCTCTTCAAAGCCATTGAGGGCGCAGGCCAGATTGGCCATATTGACCAGGGCCGCCACACCACCAAAGTTGCCCCAGTCGCCCCACACCTGGCTCGCCGCGCGGGCCCCCTGGGCCCCGCCTTTGGCCAATGCGCCCTGATAGCGGATCACTCTGGCTTCGAATGCTTCCTGATTGCCGCCACCCAGCAGCAATATCCGTGGGGTGCGCGCCGCCTTGATCTGCTCACTCATCTCCTGCAGGCGCTGGATCTGCAAGGGCGTTACGGCTTGCCCTGTGTTACCGAGCAAGCGGCTTTGGGAGCCTGCCGCATCTCCCACCTTGAGTGCCCAGAGCTGCAACTCGCTGGCAAAGTTCGGGTTGAAGCGGGCTGACTGACCGGTGTGAACCGCCTCCAGTGCTGCCGCTGCGACCCAGGCCGAGCCCTGCTGCCCCTTGAGCAGTGCCGGGTGCAGCGCCATGGTCAGCCGCTCCCAAGCCTGCATGCCAGGCCCGGTCACCGCCTTGTTGAGGGCCGTCATGGTCGCCTGGGCACTCTTGCCAAGACCGGCAAACAGCGCACTATCGAGCAAGCGGCCATCCGCCGCCAGTGCGCTCCAACCGGCACTGGCATTGGCCAGGGCCGTGCCGTTGCCGATGTTGAGCCAGGGGGTATCCTTGATGACGTCTTCCTTCGTTTGGGCGGAAAAACCGTAATAGACCAAGGCTGGCAGGGCGCCCTTACCCAGCAGCTTGTGCAGTTCTGCGGCCTGCTTCTCCCCCGGCGCAGTCATCGCCAAGATGTTCAACCACTCCCCGTTGGCGCTCAGCAAGAAGGTCTGCCCCTCGGGGCTCTCGGGATCTATCCCCAGCGGCAGGGGCTCCTTCCCCACAGCGTCCAGCCCCAGCAAGGCATCGGCAAAACTCAGTTGCCACTGCTCCCGCAACTCATCCAGCAGCGGCTGCTGCGCGGCTATCAGGGCTTCCAGCCCAGTCCAGTTGACCTCATCGGTCAGCCGGGCCCCCGACCATTGGGCCAGCGCCCGGCTCGGCGTGTAGCCCGCTTGCTCCAACTCATCGCCCATGGCTTGCAGGCGCTGCTCCTCGGCAAGGGAGTAGTTGTTGCCCGAGCCATTCATCACCTTCTCATTGAAGGCGTGGCGCGCCGCCAGATAGCCCTGTACCTTCCGCTTGAAACGAAAGCTCGCCAGACGATTGCCCCGCGCGGCGGCGGGCAACTCGGCTTCGCTCAAGGGGGGCAGGGCCAGCATCTCGGTGATCCCCGCCATGCTCCAGCGATGGCGATCGCTATCGGTTTTGAACGGCGCCTCCTGCCTGACCCAGATATCGCTCAGGCGCAACGTCAGATCGTGCATGTCAGAGATGAGATCATCCAGCGCCACCATCAGGGCACTTTGCGGATCCGGTATCCCCGCCTGATAAGCACTCGCAGCCTGGGCGGCCTTGTCACACCAGAGCAGACCTGGCTCGGCTCCCGCAGTGGCTTTGAGGGGCGCACAACTCAAGGGGAAGCCTTGATTGGCCTGCGCCATATCTGCCACATGGCTCTCAAGCAGGCTCAAGAGCCCGGCGTGCATGCCTCCCAACTTGCTAGCCAGAGGCAACAAAGAGAAACTGCGCATCCCTTTACTACGCAAAGAGCGCTGTTCGCCATAGGCCACCTTGAGTCGGTCAGTCCAAGGCTGATGGGCAAACATCATCGATAATTTGTGCGTCGCCGGGTAGAGCAGGTGTCCCTTGCTCCCCTTGCTGGCGCTGATAAATTGCGCCCCCTTGATCTCGTACTCATCGAGCACCTTGGCCGTCTCGTCATAGACATAGAGCCAGCCATCACGCAGTTGGCGCAGGGTGTAGGCACTGCCCTTGAGCGTCAGAGGGCCCTTGAACTCCTTTGCTGGCAGCGGATGGGGTTGCTTGGCACCTGTCTCAAACACCTCATCCAGGGCATAGCGCACCGGTACTATGGCTATCTCTTTGTTCTTGAATGGACAAGCCCCGTTTGGGTTCTTTCCATCGTTCGGACTTGCGCACTGGGCAGCCTGATTGGGGGTGCTCATGCCACTCTCTCCTTCTTGTTCTGCACGCGGGTCTGGGCCAGTTCGGCGGCCCGTTCAATTCGCTGGGAGGGGGTCTGACTGGAAGTGGACAGGATCAACTGCCGGATATCGGCATGCTCATCCTCGCCAGGCTGGGCTGACGCAACATCGGGGGCCTGCATTGCCCCCAGGCCCAGATAACCCAGCACGTTGAACATCAGCAGCAGATCCCGCTCGCTCTGAAACCCCTTGTCATAACCCCACTGGGCCCACTGGGCGACCCACTGGGAAGCATCAGGCTGCTCGGCCAAACGCGCGGGAAACCATGTGTCCATGTGGCGCGAGATGGCGTCCAGGGTGTGCTGCCAGCTCACTTCCCCCAAGCGCGTCCACTGTTCATCGGTCAGTCGCAGGCGATCCCCTTGTCTGGGCGACAGCGGCGATGGCACCTGTTTGTGTTGCCACCCGGCTCTGATCGGGATCCAGACCTGACTCACCCCCTGCCATAGCCAGCCGTCATCGCCATCAAACAGCCGCCACGCCGTCTCCGGCATGGCCAGCTTGAGCAGTACCCGGCTGCCGTAGGGGCTCTCGACCTCGATGAGCGTGCGCAGACTCTCGGCCAACGGCAACAATGAAAGGGGGGAAGATAACAGGTAACCCCATGATGGTTCACGCTTTTCCATAAACCACTCTAACAGGGCCGCACTGACACTGACCAGACAGGGACTCGCCTCCCTCAGGCTGTCCCAGGGTTGATAGAGGTAGAGCGGCTGGTAGTCAGGTGAACCCTCCACCTCGAACAGGCTTTGCTCAAGTGCGGATATCTGGCCGCCATCGAGCAGTAAATAGAGCCGTTCTGAGTCAGATAACTGTATATCCGGCCGAGTCTGGGTAAGGCAGGATTGCATCAGGCCCCTCCCTCCTTGGCCGCCAATTGCTCACAGATTTCGCAGACGGGCTCGGCCGATTTGAGCGTCGCAATCTGACGAACGGGATCCATGGGTGCAGGGGGCGCCACCACTTCCACCTCACCAGGCAGGGTCGGCATCTTGCCCGCCCAACCGGAGCCATTGCCTGGGCTGCCACCGGAGTTTAGCTTGATGCTGCCGCCGCTGAGGGTCACGCCACTCGGATCTATTTTGACGAAGCTGCCACCCACTTTGAGCGTCAACTCGGCGCCCGCCTCCAGCACTATCTTCATGCCCGCCTTGTGGTGGACCTCGGAGCCCGCCTCGACCAGCAGGGATTGCCCCAGCGTCTGGTGCAGGGAGCCATCCACGCTGAGCGACAGATCGCTCTTGATGTGGTCGCGCTTCTCGCCATTCACAGTGAGATGGTCATTGGCCTTGATGCGGGTCACCCGCTCATTGTCGATGTCGCTGTGCTGGTCGTGCTTGATGTGCCAGGCGGCATCGTTCTCTATCAGCACATTGAGGTCTTTCTGACCGTGAATGTAGATCTCCTCCTGCCCGGCCTGGTCTTCGAAGCGCAGCTCGTTGAACCCCTCCCCCTGATGGGTCTCGGTGCGCAGCACGGTGCGGGTCTTGTGGGCAGGCAGCTCGTAGGGGGGCCGGTTGGTGGCGTGGAAGGTGCGACCGGTGACGATGGGCTGGTCGGGGTCCCCTTCCAAAAAGCTGACGATGACTTCGTGGCCGATGCGCGGGATGGCCATCATGCCGTACTGGCCACCGGCCCAGCCCTGGCTGACCCGCACCCAGCAGGAGCTCATGTCATTGGAGCTGCCATAGCGGTCCCAGGGGAACTGCAATTTGACCCGGCCATGCTGGTCGCAGTAAATCTCCTCGCCCTCCGGCCCCACCACGAAGGCGATTTGCGGGCCATCGACCATGGGCTTGTGGGGGATCTGGGGGCGCCAGCTCTGCTGGGCCTTGACCACGCTGAAGTTGTTGCTGAGGGTGGTAGCGCCATCGCCACCCTCCTCTTCCAGGGCCTGGGGCTGCTTGCCGGTGTGCTGGATGCTGACCAGTTGCCAGTCGTCGTTGAGGGCCGCGTTGGGGTGTTCGCTCAAGGTAAAACGCTGGCCCGGCTGCAAGGCGGCGCAGTTGGACTGACCCCGGCCGGTCACGGCGTCATTGCGCAGGGCATCGAGCCGGTACTGGCTGAACGCCTTGCCGCTGGGGTCGGCCTTGAAGCGGCCCGGGTAATCGAAGTGCTGATAGGCATCCCGTTGATGGTCGAGGGCGCTGGCTATGGTTTGATGGGAGAGGCCATAGGCCGGGGTCTGGAAGTGGTAGTCCTTGAGCTCAACATCGCTGGTGCGCACCGATTCGCGGTAGTGGAACTGGCGCACATAAGGGCCCTGCTCCAGGGAGCGGTTGCCGAGATTGAAGAACAGCTCGGGGCCCGCCACAAGGGCGGCGGCATCGTCGGCGAAGACGATGCGGTGCTTGCCCTGCTCAAACTCGTGGAAGTAGAAGATGCCCTCTTCGGCGGCGAGGCGGTTGACGAAGTCCAAGTCGGATTCCCGGTACTGGACGCAATATTCCCGCTGGCCATGGTCATTTTTCAGGGCGAAGGCGTAGTCGGTGATGCCCGCCTCCTGCAGCAAGATGCTGATGATTTCATCGGGCTTTTGCGCCTGGAAGATGCGGGCGTTGCGGCGAAGGCCAAGGCGCCACAGGGCCGGTTTGACCTCCAGCTGGTAGCGAGTGCGGCGAAAGCCGCTGTCTCCCTGGGCCGCGTCGCTGACCACGCCGCTGACCCGGCGTTGCAACTCGCCGTTGTACCAGACCAGCAGCTCGCAGGGCTGGTCGAGCAGGTCGGCGAAGGGGACGTCGGCCTGATGGCTGGCGAGATCGAGCCGCAGGTTGAAGGGGCGACTCAGCTGCTCATCGAGGTTGAACTCGACCAGGGCGAAGGTGGATTCGGGCAAGGCCCCTACCTTGATGGTGAACTGAAGTCCTGTGCTGTCTGCCATGGGGGGCTCCTTATCCTGCCAAACCGCTGCCGGTGCCGATGACGACGCCACCACAGCCTATCTCTGTGCCGGTCACAGCAATGGGCTTGCCGTTGACCAGTACAGAACCGACCCCGCCCGCGATGCTGCGCGGATGGGGGGGATTATTGGGTTTGTCATGGGGCGCCAGGGGATCCCCCTGACGCGCGACCGGTTTGCCGTCGAGCAGCACATTGGGACTGGCCGCAATGATGGGCGATGGTACGAAGCCATCATGATCGGTACCGAGATCTCCGAGCAGGGCAATGGTAGGGCACATATGATTCTCCTTGCATGGCGGCACCAGACAGCGTCCGGCACCGCCTGATATTCAACCGGGTGGCTGGACGCCATCGTTCTGGCGCTCGGCCAACTGTTGTAGCTGATAGAGGCGTACCGTCAGCGACTTGAGCTCATCCTCCATGCTCTTGAGCTGAGCCGGAGGCACCTGCCCTCCCCGCGTCTCCATCTCGCTCAACCTCGCGTCCAATGGCACCTCCACCAGCAGATCTTTCTGGATCTCGTAGAGGCGGGACTTGAGGTAGGAGATGGTGACCGATTTACGCTGACGCTCCAGTTCGAGCAGGGTGCCGAGCAGACCATCGATCCCCTCCCTGACCCCCAGATAAGCGGATCCAGTCTGTGCGGCATTGCCACGCTGACGCAGCAGGGCATCTTGCCACTGGCGGGTCATGGCCTGCACCTGGGCCGTCTCCGGGTAGAGGCGTTGCATGGAGTTCGTGAGCTCGTCACCAAAGCCATACCAATAGAGGGGTGAGACTTGCTCCAGCTGGGCGAGCCGACGCTGGTAATCACCGATCAAGGTGGGCGCCAGATCCTGAAGGGACTGCTCGCCAAGCAGGATGCGCGCCTGGCGAATATCGTCCCGATCCAGCCCCTTGGGCATGGGTTGGGCGGGCAGTTGCAAGCGGGCAATCATGGCACTGCGCTTGGCCTGCTCCACCTGCTGTTGCACGCTGGCCGGCTGCTGACTCAGCTGCCAACCCCACCCTGCCAGCACAGGCAGCGCACAGCAGAGCACCCCGAGACCGAACCACTGCCAGGCCGGACGTCGCTTGTGCTTGGCTTCGATTTTCAGCACTGTAGGTCTGAGGGTACCGGGTTCTCGTCCCACCAGTATGCTGCCCTGAACCTGGCTGCTCGCGGTGTTTCCAGAGGCGCTCTCGGACCCGGCGGCGACCTGGGCGCCCTGCTCGCCGTGGAAGAACACCATGGGCGGGATCTGCAGATCGTCGCTCAGTCCCGCTTCATCCGAGACAATCACGACTTCTGCCTCATCGAACAGATGGGTATAACCCTCGATGAAGTGCACCAGATTCTCGACCCTGGGAATGCGGCTGAGCCCGCTGTGGTGCAGCTTCTCGCTGATGAGCTGCAAGGCCCGCTCGCAGCGATAGACTAGCCGCTTGTCGTCATGGCTTATCTGGTATTCACGGATGATGGGGCTGACACGAGCGATGAACCAGTCCAGCATCTCGACCCGGGCCCGCTCCTGATGCACCGGCGGCCAGACGCTCTGCCACTGGCTGACGATCAGGTTGGCCATGAACTCGCACCCCTCGGCGAACCCCTTGAGGCCCTGCAGGCGCGAGCGTGCCAACACGAAATAGATGGCCGTCTGCAGATCCACCCCGTGCCGTTCGAAGATCTGGCTCGCCAGCTGATGGATCCGGGCCCAATCCACCTCGGGACGAGAGGCATGACTCAACTTGTTGATTTCGCTGCGCAGCGCCTCGTATTCGGGCAGCATGCGGGGATCCGAGCCTATCTTGAGTGCCTGTTGTGCGTCTTGCATATCAATATTCCACTCGCTGGGAGCACACCGGGGACTCGCCCCGGTGTCTCGCCATTAGCTATCAATAAAGGGATTCAGGCAGGCTGAACTGGCTGAACAGGCCCCCGGCAAAGGGATTGTGAGACGCATCCGTATAGACCCTGTAGGTCATGGCGCCCTGATCCACCGGGAAGCGCACGTCGAAGGCGGCCTCCTTGACCTGAGTCAGCTCCCCCTTGTCCATCAGCCGGAACATGGCCCAGGGCCCCACGAAGCCTTCACTGCGCGGCGATCTGTCCCGGGCGGCAGGCACCAGGGTTATCTTGCTCTCGGCCCCGTCCCGCATGGTGTTTGGCCACACCAAGGGCACCTTGCTGCGCCGACCATGGGCATATTCCAGCAACTGGCCGTCCAGATTCAGCACGCTGCGCCGCTTGTTGGCGGTCAGCTCGATGGGTTCGAGCACGAACTGCACCTCCAGATTGCCCTTGGGGGTGAAGAAGGTCTGACGGATCCGTGCCGCCCGCTCGAGCTGCTTGAGCAACTCGGCCTGCACTGGCGAGCCGTAATCGCCATCCATCAGACCGCTCTCCACCATGGGCTTGAGGTTGCTCTGATAGAAGCTGTCCAGGGTGCCGCCCGGCGCGAAGAAGCGCTCCATCTCGGAGAGCGGAGCATCCTTGGCCGACACCGGATTGAAGGGATAACGCCCCGCCAGCTCGGTGTTGAAGGGGGTCACCACCCGGTCTTGCCACTCCTGATTGAGGGAGGACATGGCCAGGTCCACCACCAGGCGGGAACTCTCCTCGGCCAGCTGGCTCACCCAGCGATCCAGGGGCATCGGCAGGCCAGTGGCGTATTGCTGCAGGGCAAACACCGGATCCGCATACTTGTTGGTCAATCGCATCTGCACCGCTTTCAGCGCCGCCTGGCCCGGGTCCGTGGCGTTGACGATGAGCTCGAGGTAGTGCTGCAAGTCGGTCAGCTTCTGGGTCACCTCGGAGATGAGCGGCCCCTGCTCACCGCGCCCGCTCAGCACGGCGTTGGTGGCCAGGAAGGGGCGACCTATCCGGGCCGAGATGGCCTGGGTGGGATCCCCTTCCTTGTCCGACAGCTGGCGGATGCGGGTGTTGTCGTCCAGGGTCGAGATGACCCGCTGGAACGGCTGATCGTTGCCCGTGATGGCCGCCAGCACATCCAGGGCCTGCTGCGGGTTTTGCAGGGGTTGCACATCCAGGTTGGTCAGCAGGTTCTGCCACTGGCCCACATAGTTGGTGACATAGCGATCGTTGACCTGACGGGTGATCTCCCGCCGATCCGCCTCGCTCAACCGGGTGTTCTTGCGCTGACCCAGCACCCAGGCATCGGTCGCGGTCAAGTCGATGAGCGCGGTATCCTGCTTGAGGAAGAAGGTGCTGAACCCCGGATAGGTGAGCAGCCGTGGCACCAGGCCCCGCTTCTCGTCCCGCAGCACGAAGACGCTGTCGAAGGTCGGCCCCACCTCGTCGCGGATATTGAGATCCGGCGCCAGGGTTTCGTCGGCCTTGAGCACCAGATTCTGGTAAACCCGCTGATAGAGCGGCAGCTTGCCGAGCTCACGCTGGGCGCCATAGACGCTCTGCTGGAAAGGGGCGAAGGCCGTGATGGCCGCCTGATCCTTCTGCACACGGCTGCCATACCAGTCGGTATGGTCCAGGGCGTAATCCAGGTGACCCATCAACTGATCCTGCGCCACTCCCTGACCCGGGAAGGCTTGCTGCCAGCGGCTGCCCATAAACTGCTCGACCTGAGGCTTGTCACGGCCGGAGGCATCATCGAGCATGCGCATCACCCGCAATATCGCGAATTTTTCCTCGCTACCGGCCGGGGCCTGCTCAAGATCCTCTTCCAGTCCCTGCATCAGGGCCGGCAGGAAGCGCAGCCGCAGCAGTTGCAGATAGGAGCCCTCCACATAGGGGCCTATCTCGTCCCCCTGATAGAGCCCCAAGTCCGCCAGCACCGGGGATCGCTCCCGATAGTTGCCAAACGACAGGGTCGCCTCGCGAATAAGATTGAGGCGGGGCAGCTGGTTGAAGCCCAGGGCATCCTGACCGCTCAGATCCCGGGTCTGCATGAAGTCCTGAGCCTTGGCCAATACGACCTGCCCCGCCGCCTCGTTGACTCGGTAGTAGTAGTGCCAGCCACCAACCAACCCGGCGCACACCAGGGCGATGGCGCCGATGCCCACCGCCATGCGACGGCGGCGATAGAGGGTATGCAGGCGATTCTCCCCGGCCAGATGGGCCTCGGGGAAGATGATGGCGGCGAACAGATTGCGCACGAAATAGGTGGTCGACTCCCCGCGCAACGAGGAGTAAATGGGGTCG
Organism: Aeromonas sp. BIGb0445; assembly: GCF_024809075.1. NCBI lineage: Bacteria > Pseudomonadati > Pseudomonadota > Gammaproteobacteria > Aeromonadales > Aeromonadaceae > Aeromonas > Aeromonas sp. BIGb0445. The sequence goes on along the minus strand of NZ_JANUES010000002.1, from coordinate 330,145 downwards.
GGCAGCTGATAACGGCGGGCCGATGCCTGAGCGAACGCATCAAACGGTACCCCTTGCTGGTAAACGGAGCTGACATAGACGCCGCGCACCATGATGGGCTTGCCCTCTTCCAGGGGGGCCAGGGTTTCGCCCAGCAGCGCGGTCACATAATCCTTGAGCCCCGCCAGTTGGCGCACGAAGGCGAACAGCGCATTGCGCTGCTTGTCGCCGCGCCCGGCCAGCAACATCTCCGGCAGGTTGTCATTGAGATTGACCAGCCACTGATCCCAGAACAGTTCCAGATCCTGCAACCACTGCTTGCCCTGGCTGGTGCCGGGTTCGAAAGTGACCCCGAGCACCGCCTCGCGAGCCTCTTTATCCAGCGCCTCGTACACCGCATCGAAGCCGTGCAGCAGATCCAGCTTGGTGAAGGCCACATAGAGCGGCAAACGGGTATTGAGGGTGCCCACCAGCTCCTGCAAGCGCGCCCGCATCAGCTGGGCATAGGCCTTGCGCTCGGAGACGCTGGCCTGGGACAGCCAGGCGAGATCCACCGTCAGCACCAGGCCGTTGAGGGGCTGGCGACCCCGATTGTCCCGCAACCAGCCAAGCAGGTGATGCCAGCGCCGTTGCGCCGGCGAGTTCATCTCATCCGCGCCCGGCTGGGCAAACAGCTGGCCATCGGGATCCAGCATCACCGCCTGCTCACCGAGCCAGCAGTCGATCTGCTGGCCCTGGGCGTCATCGCGCAGCTCGTTGTCTAGCCTGGGGTTGAGCTTGTTGGCCGGGTTGGCCCTGTGGATCAGGCTGCTCTTGCCGCTGCCAGGCAGGCCCAGCACCAGATACCAGGGCATGGCATAGAGCGCCTGCTTGCCGAGGTGCTGACGCAAGGCGTCCAGCCAGCGGTCGAGGAAACGCTGCTGACTGTCCACCAAGGCTTGGGCCGGATCCTGCTCCAGCACCACCTCTTTCTCGCGATCCAGGCGATCGGCCTTGAGCCCCTGATAGAGGCGCCAGGCGAGGATCCCCAGCGCCAGCCAGAGCCAGATCATCGTGAATACCACCCGAGCCCAGACGGAGGCAAGCGGCTGGCTCTCCCCCAGGGTCAGACGCGGGCCGAGCCACCAGGCCAGGATCAGCACGACGACCCACACCAGTCCCCCCAACAGGGTCCAGGAGGGTTTCAGCTTGGGCAGCTGTTGCCGTAAAAAACTAAATAGGGTCTTGAACATAGGATTGTGATTCAACTCCGACTCGATGACTCATTTCGACCCAGGGGTCGCGTGCTGTTCCAGGCGATTGACCAGGCTTGGCTCCCACTGGGCCAGACCCAGCCGGACCGTGGTTTGCCACAGATGCTGATAATGTTGCCGTGCCAGGCTCCCCATGCCGGCCTGCGCCAGCAGATCGGCCTGGACCAGTTCGGCATAGAAGCGCGATCGGGGCTCGCTGAGCCCCTGCATCTGCTCCTCGAGCCGCTGCAGGGCCAGATCCAATCCGCCCTCGTCCAGATCAAGCTGCGCCAGGGATCCCAGCTCTGCCCCCCCTTCACCGGCCCGCGCCTGCTGCAACCAGCTCGCGCAAACCGCTGGCAGAAAAGGGGTCCCATCGCTAAAGCTCAGGGCCTTGAGCCCGGGCAGACGCGCGAGAAAGGCCTGGGCCTCCTCCCGGATCCCCTGGGCGGCCTCGTTGAAGCCCAGGGCCCTGGCCAGCTCGAAGGAGAGTTGGTGACCCTCCAGCCAGTACGGCGCCAACGTCAGGCTCTGCTCCACCTTCTGCCAGAGCGCCTGGGTCGGCTGGCCCATGGCGGCGCGGTACTCATCCACCATGTCGGCGGAAACCGGCGCTAGCTGGGTCTTGCCATTGGCCCCCGCCAACGGCGGCGTCGCTATCCCGGACCAGATGGCGTGGCGGCGTAGCCGATATCCCACCGCCGCCTCGCTCTGGCGCTCGATCAGCAGTTCGGCCACCTTGAGCTGGGTCTGGCGCCAGGCCCTGTCATTGCTGCTGTCTATCTCCAGAGGCGCAGCAGGAGATGGCGTGGCCGTCAGCCCCATAGCGGTCGCGCTGCTCGCTCCCGATGGGGCCGTCTGGGCACGCTGACCACCCTCGGCCTGCTGCTGGGCCGCTTGCTGGCTCTGGGCCCGGCGCAGGGCGCTGCCCAGACTGGCCAGGGTGTCGATCTTATCGGGGCACAGGGCAAGCCAGCGGGAAGAAAGCCTGTCCCAGCGGCCAAGCAGCTGGCTCAACTCAGCGGCACTGGCCGACTCGCAGCTACGCTCAGCCGCCGCCTCGAAGCGCTTCACTATCTGAGTCATCAAGCGCTGCTTCTGCGCAAGATTGTGCGGCCAGGCCGTCAACCAGTAGGCACCCAGCCAGGCCTCCAGTAGATCGAGGGCCGTCGCGAAGGGCGCCAGCTTGGCCGGTTGTTGCAGGCAGCGCAGCAGCTGAGCCAATACCCGCATGTCTTTGGTATGCAACTCAAACAGTTGCAGGCAGGACTCGGCGACCGCATCGAGATCCACCTGGCTGTGGGCCAGGGAGCCCAGCTTGACCAGTTCGGTCTCCACATAGTCCCACTTGCCATTGTCGGGGGGCACAGGCTCGCGGCTGCGTTCCTCAGGGATCGCGGTCAACAGGCGTTGGCACCAGGGGTGAATGTGACTCATGCGCCCCCCTACCAGCGACACTGCTGACGCAAGGGTGACAAGGCCTTGCCCAGACCCGTCAGGTCAAACTGCAACATCACCCCCTTGGGCGCCGTCAGGGTGAGCTGGCGATGACCGACCCAGCCCTTGAGCTCATCGATGGCGGGCAGGCCGCGGCCATACTCCAGCAGCATGCCCTGCTCGCGCACGAACCAGTTGCCCTGGCGAAGCGCGTCATCGAGTCGGGTCTCGACGCGGTTCCCCACCCAGGGTTCATCCAGACGCAGTCGCAAGCTGGTGATGCTGTTGCTGCAACTGATGGCCAGGGTGGCGCCACGCAAGGCGGGTCGAGTCAGCAACAGACTGGCCTGCTCAGCGTCCGTTTCAGCATCCTGGCCGAGCAAGAAGGGCTCGCTTTGAGCCGTTCTGCCCTGCTCCTGGCGCCAGATGGCTTGCCAGAGTTCGGACTGGCGGGCGGGTTCGGCCAGGGCGACGGCACCGCTGCCGATGGCGTCGTAGCAGGCCAAGCGCACTAGCGGAGACGCTTCGGCACGGCACTGTTGCAGCTGAGGCGCGAGCGCATCGCCCTGAGTCGTGACAGCGAGCAGCAAGGGGATCAGGCTAAGGGACATCAGTTCACCTCCAGCGGGTTAAGAGGCATCAGTTCACCTCCAGCTTCTGGCATTTGTGATCCAGGGTGCGCTTGGGAATATTGAGGCTCTGGGCCACCAGCAGGCGATTGCCCTGGTAGTGGCGCAGCCTGGCTTCGATCACCGAGGCCTCGTATTTCTGCATGGCCATGCGCAAGTCCCGGATGTGGTTGTAGTCATCGAGCAGGCCCGGCAAGCTGGCGCACACCCGGTTTTGCAGCTCGGGAGGCAGCGCCTCCAGGCCAATCTCCTCACCGGCCAGGGTGTGGGCACAGGCGACTTCCAGCAGGTTGCGCAGCTCGCGCACATTGCCCGGGAAGTCGTAACCCTGTAGCTGGCGCAGGAAGCTGCCCTGCAATTTGCCCAGCACCTTGCCCTCGGCGGCGCCAAACTGGGCCAGGAAGTGCTGAGTGAGGGGGGCGATATCTTCACTGCGCTCGCGCAGAGGCGCTATGTGCAGCAGACACTGGCAGAGCCTGTGGTAGAGATCGCTACGAAACGTCCCCTCCTCCACCCGACGCTCAAGGGGCTGATGGGTGGCGGCGATGAGGCGAAAATCGGAGTGACACTCCTTCTCTCCCCCCAGGGGTCGGTAACTGTGGGTTTCCAGCACCCGCAGCAGCTTGACCTGCATGGCGGGGGGCATGTCGCCCACTTCGTCCAGAAACAGGGTGCCGCCATGGGCCTGAGCCACCAGGCCCGCCTTGTTGTGCTGGGCCCCGGAGAAGGCGCCTTTCAGGTAGCCAAACAGTTCGCTCTCAATCAGGTTTTCCGGGATGGCGCCACAGTTGATGGCCACGAAGGGCTTGTCGGCGCGATCCGAGCACTGGTGCACCAGGCGAGCGACCACCTCCTTGCCGCTGCCCGTCTCCCCCTGAATGAGCACAGTCAGCCTGTGCTGGCCCCCCTGATGGATCTGCTGGCGCAGGCCGCGGATTGCGGCAGACTGGCCGACCAGCCGCTCATCGAGCAGCTGTTCATGCTGGCGCTGGCGCTGACCCTCTCCCTTGATCAAGCGCAGGGAGTCACGCAGCACCGATTGATCCCGACGACTGCGGCCCAGCTCGCGAATGAGGGTCAGTTGATTGCAAAACAGTTGCGCCAGGGCCGTGAGGCAAGGCTCCGCGCTCCAGGCTTGCAGCCGGGCCCCCTCATCGAGCAGGGCCAGCACGGCGAACGGCTTGCCTTGGCTGTCAACCAGCGGCATGGCGTGCAGCCCTGTGCCTTGACCAAGGGTGGTCAACAGTTGGCGAAACCCTTTATGCTCGATGCGCGCACCGCCATAGAGGGAATCCCAGGTGCGCGACTGCGCCTTGTGCAGTACATAAGCGAGGGGATGGGCGAAATCATCCGCTCCCAGCACCATGGTGACCGGCTGCCCTTGCACCCGTCCCTGGCAGTGCAGCTCGCGACCGCTGACATCCAGCATGGCCAGCAGCACGCCGCTGGCCTGGTAGCGGGTCGCCAATTCGGCCAGCCACCAGTCACACAGACTCTGCTCATCACGGGCGCGGGTCAGGGCCAGGGCAAACTCGAGGGCTTGTAACATGGCTTAGCCCTCGACCTCGGCGATGAACTCACCCGACTCGACCCGGAAGCTGACGCGATTGATGGCCTGACCCGCCCCAAGGCGTTGCAGCAGTTGCAAAGAGACCGGTGGCAGCAGGGCCCCGTCGATGACGGATTCGAGCATGCGGGCCCCGTTCTCGCTGCGATTGGCCCGGCGCAGAATCTCCTCGGCCACCTCGGGCTCGAGTACCACCTCGGCACCGAACCGCTCCTTGAGCAGGCTAACCAGTCGCGCCAGCTTGCCCTGCACTATCTCGACCAGGGTGTCGTGACCGAGCGGCAGATAGGGGATCACCTCCATGCGCGCCAGCAGGGCGGGCTTGAAGAAGGCGGCCAGTTCCGGATAGAGGGCGTCGAGCAGGGCATTGGGCTGCTCGGCATGGTCCACTATGGTCTGGAAGCCCAGGTTGGAGGTAAGGAAGAACACCACGTTCTTGCAGTCGATGACTCGTCCCTCGCCGTCGGCCAGTTCGCCCTTGTCAAAGCCCTGATAGAAGAGATTGAGCACGTCCGGATGGGCTTTCTCCACCTCGTCGAGCAGCACCACTGAGTAGGGTTTCTGACGAATGGCTTCGGTCAGCACGCCCCCCTCGCCAAAGCCGACATAGCCGGGAGGCGAGCCGATGAGGCGAGAAACCGTGTGCTTCTCCTGGTACTCGGACATGTTGATGGTGGTGAGATACTGACGACCGCCAAACATCAGCTCGGCAATCTGCAGCACGGTTTCGGTCTTGCCGACGCCGCTTGGCCCCACCAGCAGGAAGGCGCCCAGGGGGCGACCCGGCCTGCGCAAGTCGGCGCGGGCGGTGAGCAGATGCTTGTGCAGGTGCGCAACCGCAACCCCCTGCCCCTTGATGGTGTTGCCCAAAAACTCCGGCAGACGGGTCACCACATCCAGTTCCCCCTGGGAGATACGGTTGAGGGGCACCCCGGTCCACTCGGCGATCACCGCCGCTATCTGGCCCTTGTCCACGTGGGCAGAGACCAGCACGGCCCCCTGTTGCAGGGCGGTGAGTTCGGCATCGAGCTGATTGAGACGGGCGATGGCGACCTGGGGGTCCATGACGGCGTCGGCCAGATCCACCCCAGCCTGGGGCTGCTCCGCCTGAGCCTGTTCATGCTGGCCATCGAGCAGCGCGGCGCGCAGCGCCACTATCTCGTGCACCAGGCTCTGCTGCTGCTGCCAGTGCGCCTCCTGCTCGCCCAGAGCCAGGGTGCAGGCTTGCTGTGCCTCGTGCAGCTCGGCAAGGCGCTCGGCGTTGTCGCCCAGGCCAATCATGGCCTGGCGCTCGAGTTGGCGAATTTCCAGCTCCCGCTGGCGCAGCGCGTTTTGCAGGTGACTGACGGCGCGCGGCGGCGTGGTCAGGTTGATGGCCACCCGGGCACAGGCGGTATCGAGCACGTCGATGGCCTTGTCCGGCAACTGGCGACCCGAGATATAGCGGGCGGAGAGCTGGGCCGCAGCCTGCAGCGCCTCCTCGTCGATCAGCACCCCATGGGCTTGCTCGTAGATGCTGCGCAGGCCGCGCAGGATCACGGTCGCCTCCGAGGCCGAGGGCTCACCCACCTTCACCAGCTGGAAACGGCGCGACAGGGCCGCGTCTTTCTCCACGTACTTCTTGTATTCGCTCCAGGTGGTGGCGGCTATGGTGCGCAGCTCACCCCGGGCCAGGGCCGGTTTGATCAAGTTGGAGACATCCAGACCACCGGCCTGGTTGCCAGCCCCTATCAGGGTGTGCGCCTCGTCGATGAACAAGATGATGGGACGCGTCGACTCCTTGACCTCCTGCATCACCCCCTTGAAGCGCTTCTCGAACTCCCCCTTGACCGAGGCCCCGGCCTGCATGGCGCCGAGATCCAGACTGAGCAGCTCGACCCCCCGCAATTTTTCCGGCACCTGACCCGCGATGATACGCAGCGCCAGTCCTTCGATGAGGGCGCTCTTGCCGACCCCGGCCTCCCCCACGACGATGGGGTTGTTCTTGCGGCGGCGGGAGAGGATGTCGATCATCAGATCGATCTCGTGATCCCGGCACAATACCGGATCCAGGCTGTTCTGGCGGGCCTGTTCGGTCACATTCTGGGTGAAGCGGGCCAGCAGACTGGCATCGGCAGGCAGGGCGCCCTGGGTCGCGGCGCCGCTGGCATTGACGCTGACCTGGGTTTCGGCAGACTCTTTCACCCACTCATCGAACTGCTGGCGCAGCAGTTCGCGGTTGACCTGGGCCAGCAGACGGCTGATACCGGCGCTGAGATAACGCTGGGGGGTCATCAGGAGCACCAGCAACAAGACGCCGCTGCGCAAGCGGGCATGGCCAAACTCGGCGGAGGCCAGCAGCCAGCTGTCTTGCAGCCACTCGACCAGCAGCGGTGAGAAGGAGGGGTAGCCCGGATCGGTACTGGCATCCCCCGCCCGGGGTTGCAGCAGTCCCGTCAGCTCATCGACCGGTACCTCGGCCCGCTTGAGAATTTGGCGCACATCGCACAGGGGCGTCTCCAGCATCTTGAGCAGCAGATGCTCGATACGGATCTCGCTGCCTTGCTGGCTGACACACAAGGCGGCAGCCTCTTCCAACATGTGGCGACAGATGGGGTTGAGTCTTTCCACCAGTACTGGCAGTTCTATACGGATCAAGGCGTGCTCTCCTTAGTAATTATTTTAATAATTCGCCCAGTTGACGCAGCACGTCCTGGGTCTGGTTATCGAGTTGGTGATGGTAGAGACCGAAGATGAGGGCCAATACCAGGGCGCTGCCGATGCAGAGAGTGCGCAGGGACCATTGGCGGGGTAACTGATAACGGGATGCCTGCTGGCCCAGATCCAGGTGAAAGACCCGGGGCGCCTCGGTCTGTGCCTCGCCCTTGAGCTGGCGATGGAGCTGGCTCACCACCCGCTCGAACTCGCCCTTGCCCTGGGTCATCACCTTGTAGCGCCCTTCAAACCCCAGGCAGAGGCACAGGTAGATGAACTCCAGGATGTCGCGATAGCGCACCGGATCCTCTTGCAGACGAGCGAGCAGCACGAACACCTTCTCGCCGCCCCAGGTCTCGTTATGGAAGCGGGTCAGCAGTGAGTGTTCCGACCACTCGCTCTGACTGCCCCAGTCGCGGCCCATGACGGCCTCATCGATGAAGGTGCAGAGGATGTAGCGAAACGACAAGACCACCCCGTTCTCGTAGCCATGGGCCGTCAGCTCCTGCTCGATGGCTTGCACTTCGGTGACCACCCGTTGATAGAGCTCTGGCACCCGATCATGGCGGGTCAGTTGGCGCACCCGCTGCACCAAGCCCAGCAGCGGGGTCACCGCATCTATCATGGGGTTGATGCTCTGGCCCCGCAGGCGGAACCAGTAATCCGAGTCCATGTCCAGCTGCTCGGCATGGTCGAACAGCAGGTCCTGCATCTGGTCGCTGTGAATGATGTCCATGGTCATCTGTGATACTCCTCCCTTCGGGGGCTCATTGGCTGCGGATGGCCCAGAGCTGCATGTCGAGCTCCGGGAAATCCCCTGCGATGTGGAAGCCGATGGTGTTGCCCTTGATCAGCATCTGCCAGGCCGGGCTCTGCCGGTCGAGCTGGAAGTAGCTGTAACCGGCGTGATAAGGCAGCTGGCGCGGCGCCACCGGCAGTGGCAGCAGCGGGATCCCCGGCAGCTGCAAGCTGATGAGTTCGCGGATCTTCTCGCTCGACGCCACCTTGATCTGTTGCAGCAACTGCTTGCGCAGCTGCTCCTGGGGCATGCGGGCCCGCACCGCCAGCACGAAATCGGCGCTGGCCATGAGTTCGCTCTCGCCCACCATGGCCACCATGACCCCGTATTGATGCTTGTGCAGCTGAATGGAGACGGCGCGCGGCGACAACACTGTGCTGAGCGCCTGGCGCAGGGCCAGGATCACCGGCTCGAAGCTCTGTTGCTGATCGTCGTGACGATAGGCACCAAACAGGGGCGGCAGGCGGGACTCATCGGTGAAGGTCATCAACTCGCCACACAGCTGTACCAGTGCCTCGAACAGCCGTTCGGGGTGCAGGGTGCCAAGCCGGGCCAGATGGGCGAGCTGGGGCTGGGCGCGGTTGAGCAGTTGCAGCATCATGAACTCGGCCACATCGGCCACCCCTTGCTGACCGGGGGCGGCGATACGCTGGGAGAGGCTGCGAGCCCGCTCCCCCACCAGGCCCGCTATCTCGCCCAGGAAGCGCTTGAGGCTGGGGATGGCGGAGACGCTGATGCTGCACGGCATGAAGTTGCTGTCCAGCACCAGGCTGCCATCCGGGCGCTTGTCCAGGATGCGGGCGATGGCGAGCGAGGCGTAGGCGCTGCGATCTTCCCGTTCGAGCATGAGCCGCAGGCTCACCTTGCCTATCTCCAGGGAGACCACGTCCCCCCCGTCGCTGTGCAGATCCCGCACATCATGGCGCTGGGCCTGCAACCGGGTGGCGATCCCCTGCTCGGGGTCACTCACCTCGTTGACCCCGCTCACCGACAACGGCAGTGCCAGATAGACCTTCTGGTTGGCCAAGGAGGCATCGAGGATCTCGAGGGGGGGCGGCAACAGATCATCGTTTGGGATATTGAACACTGTGCCATCGGGCAAGATGCCGCTGGCACCGACCAGGGCGATGCGGCCAAAGCCCAGATAATCCTCATTGATGCTCAAGGATTGCAGGCCGAAGAAGTAGTCGCTGAGCGCGCTCAGCCTGGCCTGGAGGCTGTAGTCCCCGTGACGCTGTTGTTGTTGAAAATGCTGGGGTTTGATGAACAAACCCTCACGCCAGATAACCCGATTTCGACTGGACATAGTTATTCTTCTTCTTTCTGTATTTCGACTTCATCGAGTCGCAGGTGAACCAGCAACTGATAAGCCCGCCCCTTGCTGCGCACCTTGATGACCTTGCGCCATTCGGCGCTGTTCGGGTCGGCATAACGGGCAATGACGCCGATGTAGCGGGTCTTCTCGTCAAGCTCGATAGGCGGCAGATATTTGAACTGGTTCGGCAGCAGGGTGTAGTCCTGATGATCCAGGTAGTTCTTGCCCAGCGCCTTCTCCGGATCCGCCGTCACCTGGTCATAGTCGGTGGCCAGCAGCTTGGAGTCTTCGGCCAGCAGCACTATCTGGAACTCGATCGGCGCAGCCTCTCCCCCCTCGTTCGGATTGACATCGGGCTCGGCCAGCAGGCTGAGCCCCAGGGTTGAGGGCTGGCTGTCATGACTGCCGACCTGGATATCCGGATCCATGGCCACGTCAGCCATCTTGCCCATGGTGGTGCAAGCGGACAGCCCGAGCAGCAACAGCAGGCAGAGCACTGAGCGCATCAGATAAGTCCTTGTTGCTCGCGCAGGGCCTTGTCATAGGCCTGGGCATATACCTGATGGAACAGCTTGTCGAAGCCCTGCTGACGAGATGAGGTGAGCTCCTGGTAGTAGTGCTGATACATGATCCAGCTCCAGGCCTCCTCGCTCATGTCGTCGGGCTTGCGGGTACGGCGATAGTGCTCGAAACGCGAGCGCAGTGCTTCGGGGGAGAAGGCGTGCAGTATGCTATCCAGCGCCGCCTTGATGGCGGTCTGGTTGGCCACGTGGTGGACCCGGATATTGCGCAGGCTCTCGGCAACCGCCGCTGGTGCGGCCAGATGGACCGGGCTCTGCTGTTCGGCGAACAGGAGCGCCAGGGTATCGTCATAACCCAGTCCCAGACGCAGGGGGTTATCTTCGATGGGCCGCAGATGCTTGTCGGTCAGGGCGGTCTGATCCGCCTGCAACAGCAGGAGCCCCTCGACCAGCGCCCGCAAGGTTCTGCCCATCTCCTCGAGCATGTCGTGAGCCTGCATGCTGTCTGCGGCGCGCAAGGATTGGCCAAGGCCACGCATCAGCGGAGTGAGCGCCACATGGCTCGCCTCGTTGTGCAGATCCTGATAATCATGCCCGGCCCCTTCGATGGTGGGGATGTCGAGATATTCCTGACTCATGGTGTCCTCGCTAACGGCGGAAGTAAAAGTGGGGGGGACCCGGTCGGTCCAATGCTTGGGGGCGCTGGCATCCGCCTCGGCAAACAGGGCGGCAATGCCCTGCCGCGGCGAGGGGCGGCTGTCGATGAGCGGGCTCTGCTGGCGCTCCTGTTGCAGGGCAGCCAGGGGGTCGAGCGCCAGATCCTGGGGACCGGCATCGGCCTGGGAGGCCGAAGTGGCGTCCCCGTTCAACCAGTCGTCGAGCTGCTCGGATGGCCGGTTATGCAGCACCTGATGCAAGTCCGGCTCGACGCGGACGGCACCGAGATAAGCCTTGAGGCGAAACGGCCCCACCACCAGCTCATCCCCTTGCTCCAGGTGAACCTTGCGAGCCCGCCCTATGGGCGAACTGGCCCCATTGATATAGGTCTGGCCGCTCAGATCGCACAGGCAGAAGCGGCCATCGTGCTGCTCGATTCGGGCATGACCCGGCATGACGACACCGAGCCGGTCCCGCAGTTGCCAGTCATCCTGCTCGGACGCGCCCAGGGTGCCACCCAGCTCGTCAAAGCTGTATTGCACCCTGTGATTGCCATCGAGCTGCTCGCTGTTGAGCACCACCAGGGACAGCTGTTGATTTATGGTCTCCACTTTCACTCCTGCACACAGATGGTCACGTAGGGATCTTCCGGCGGCTGGCCGAGAAAACTGCTCCATCCCAGCCGACCGCTCTGCTCCTCGCCGAGCTGCATGCCGTGGGCCTGGGCCGGGGCGAAGCCCAACCGCAGATCCCAGGCAAGCTGATCGCGCAAGATGAAGGAGACGAAGGTCACCAGGGGTTGGAAATGCTCGCCGTTCGGAAGAAAGGTGAGAAACTCTTCATGAGTTAAGTTATTTATTTTCAACAAAAATTTACCTGCACAATCCTTGACGCCCGCACCTATGACCAGATCGCTGCCCAGGGAGGCATTGGCACGGCCGAGCCGGTTCTGCTGTTCGCCGTGAATGGCAACCCGGCGCGGCTGCCAGGCAACCACCTCGACATCGAGCAGGTCGAAACAGTGGGCCACCAGACCCGCCACCACCTCGGGGGAGCGACTGGGGCTGGCCAGCATGCCGGCGTAGGAGAGCATCTTGGCGCGGTTGACCGGCAGGCTGTGGCACAGCTCGTCGTTGCCCAGCCCCACCAGGGCAAACATCAGCCGGGAGAAGCCATCCTCACCATCGTTTTGAAAGCGCACGTGGTAGCGATACTTGCGCCAGATGCGATGGAGCAGGGTCAACAGCCGGTGGTGGAAGAAGTCCAGGAACAGGCCGAGCTTTTGCTCCCCTTGGGCATACTCCCAGGCCAGGGAGTCCAGGTAGTAACCGGGCATGGGGGACTGGCTGCCGTGCAGGCCGAGGAAGGCGACTTCCAAGTGGTGACGCCCCTCGTCATCGCGATCCACCGTCAGCACATCGCTGGTCGGAAAACCCAGCGAAGCAGACGACTTGAAGCGGATCCGCTCCCGCTCGGGCAGGTAATCGAGTCCGCTCTCCTGATCCAGGCCATCCTGCTGGCGCAAGAGCTCCACCAGCTGGAAGAAATTGTAGCGAGCCGCCTCCTGGGCGGGCCTCACATCAGGGAGTGCTGACCTATCTGTACCGGCCACTTGTAGCACTCCTTGTTGTCCAAATTGACCACCTCGAGCAGATGGAAGGCGTTCACGCTGGCGTAGAGCGAGAGGAAATGTGCCAGCACAGTGCTGAACAGATAGAGCTCGCCCTCGCTGCCAAAGGCCGACTGACGAATGGAGAGCACCGACTTGAGTCCTCGCACCGGCATGCCCTTGACCAGACGATCGACCGGACTGGTGGTTATCTCCTCAATGCCGGCCAGTCGCTTGCGCGATGCCTGCTCCGCCTGCTTGTCTTGCAGCGCGGGAAAATCGTAGGTACGCAACACCTGCACCAGGGCATCCCGGCGCAGCAAAGAGACGTAGTTGAGGGACAGGTTGGAGATGAGGGTCCAGTGCAGGCTGCCATCCAGAGCCGGATGCAGGGGCCGGGTTGGCCGCATCAGATTCCTGAAGGTGGCAAAGGAGGGGGAGCTGCCGGTCGGCACGCAGATATCCCCGACCTTGAGCCGCGCCGCCTTGCCTCTGTTGGTACAGGTCAGGGTCACAGAGATGGACTCATCGAGCTGCACCATGCTGGTCTCGTCGCCACGCACGAAGGAGAGTTGATGCTCAAAGCCCTCCCCGGCCACCGACTCCTTGACCCGCACCCGGTAGTAGAGCGCCAGGCGGCCCTTGGCCCGCTCAATCTGATGCTGGAAACTCTCAAAAGGCTGATAGAGTCGCGGCGCTCCCCGGGCACGGCCCAGATTGCCCTCGGCCCAGCCTTCCACCTTGTCCACCGAGAAGATCTCGAAGCTGTCGCTGTGGCGATAGCTGGCCTTGAGGGGATATTCGGTCTGGCGGCCATTGAGGTTGATGGGCTCGCTGTCGTGCTGGAACAGGTTGATGGCCGGCACGCAGTTGAGCATGAAGGAGTCGGGCCGGATCTTCAGATCCGCTGGCAGCGGTCTGGTGAAGCAGAAGTGGATCTTGAACGCGCTGACCGGCAAGGGCTGGCGCGGCCAGTCGCCACCGGAGAGCTCGAAAAACAGGAAGCTTTGCGGGAAGCAGAAGAACTCCTGCAAGATCCGGTAGCCGGAATAGACGTTGTTCGGGTAAGGCAGCAGCGCATCATCACGCTCAAAACCGACGCTGCGCAGGGCTTTGGCATCCTGGCGAAAGCGCTTGCCCTCGACTTCCAGCTCGATATGGGAGAGCTGGTGCGAAAGCCAGAAATAGAGCTCATAGGCGGTGTAACCATCCCCCCCCAGATAGAGCCGCAACTTGTCCAGTTGCAGGTCGCTCAGGGGCAGCGGGCCATGGAGTGAAATGTCCAGGCTGATGGTGGAGAGATCCGTGCCGCTCTGGGCATCTATCCGCGCGATGTCGGCGGGGTAGATCCAGGCATCCCGGCAGGTCTTGAAATGGCAGCTCACCCCATCCTGGGGGCGGCTATCGAGCAGGCAACCCTGGCTGACCAGGGCGGGTTGGGCAATGGAGCCCGGGATCACGGAAAACTGCATCATGGTCATGCTGGGCACGGGACGCAGGTAGTTTGGCCAGAGCATGCCGAGCAGGCCATGGGTCAGCTCGGGGAACTCATCTTCGATCTTGGCCCTCAGATTGCCCGTCAGGAAGGCAAAGCCTTCCAGCAGGCGCTCGACGTCGGGATCGGTATTTTGTTCCGACAGAAATCGGGTCAGTTCGGGATGGGCATCGGCAAATTCGCGACCTTGCAGGCGCAAAAAAGCGAGTTCATCCCTGAAGTAGTGTTCCAGCGGCATTGATCAGACCATGCGGTAGTGACGGTGGTTGTCCATGTGGACATTGAACGAGGCAATCTGCTCCAGATTTTCCAGTCGTATGTGGGCGGTCACCTGAAAAGACATCTCCAACGGATTGTCCTGATAGTCGGGTGTCCTGACCTCCACATGGGTGATCCTCGGCTCATAGCGTCGGATGCACTGCCGGATCGCTTCCCGGACCCGCCCCTTGATGTCCGCCTGACCCTGGGTCGCATCGTTCAAGTCGATGACACCCAGTTCCGGGGAACTGGCACAACTGCCGGGACGGGTGTTGAGCACCTGATCGAGCTGGCGTTTCACCGAGCCTATCAATTGCTCAACATCCGAAGCGGGGGGAGTTGCAAGCCCCTCCCCCCGTATACGATCGAACAGACTGGCCGCATTTCCTCTATCCCAGGAAGAGAGATACGGCATGGGTCATTATTCCTTGTCCAGGCGCCCTACCAGAGAGAGCTCGAAGCTGGCACCCATGTACTTGAAGTGCGGACGCACCGACATGGCAACCTGATACCAACCCGGCTCCCCTTCCACGTCCAGCACCTTGATCTGGGCGGCACGCAGCGGACGGCGGCTACGCACGTCTGCCGGCGGGTTTTCCTGATCCGCCACGTACTGCTTGATCCAGCCATTGAGTTCACGTTCCAGATCCTGACGCTCTTTCCAGGAACCGATCTGCTCGCGCTGCAGCACTTTGATGTAGTGGGCCAGGCGGTTGATGATGAACATGTAGGGCAGCTGGGTACCCAACTTGTAGTTGGTCTCCGCTTCCTTGCCCTCTTTGGTGTTCGGGAACACCTTGGGCTTTTGCACCGAGTTGGCAGAGAAGAAGGCCGCATTGTCGCTGTCTTTGCGCATGGTCAGGGTGATGAAACCCTCCTCGGCCAGCTCATACTCACGGCGATCGGTGATCAGCACTTCGGTCGGGATCTTGGCCTGCAACTGACCCATGGCCTCGTAGACGTGCACGGGCAGGTCATGGATGGCGCCACCGCTCTGGGGACCGATGATGTTCGGGCACCAGCGGTACTTGGCGAAGCTGTCGGTCAGGGAAGAGCCCATCAGATAGGCGGTATTGCCCCAGAGGTAATGATCATGATCCGAGCTGATGTCTTCTTGATAATTGAAGCCCTTGATGGGGTTTTCAGTCGGGTCGTAAGGCAGACGCGCCAGGAAACGCGGGGCTGTCAGGCCCAGATAGCGTGCATCTTCGGATTCACGCAGGGAGCGCCACTTGGTGTAGGAAGGCCCTTCGAATACCGACTTCATATCCTTGATCGACGGCAGATCGGTGAAGCTGTCCACCCCGAAGAAGGCGGGGGCGACCGAGGAGATGAAAGGTGCGTGCGCCATGGCGCCGACCGCACTGACATACTGCATCAGCTTGATATCGGGGGAGCTGTGGGTGAAGGCGTAGTCGCCGATCACGGCACCGATCGGCTGGCCACCGAACTGGCCATAGCCCGTCGAATAGACATGCTTGTAGAGGCCAGACTGAGTGATTTCTGGTGAAAATTCAAAATCTTCCAGCAGCTCTTCCTTGGTGGCATGGAGCAGTTGGATCTTGATGTTTTCACGAAAATCGGTGCGATCGACCAAGAGCTTCAGGGAGCGCCAGGAGGACTCCAGCTCCTGCAGTTCACCGGCGTGCAAGATGACATCCATCTGTTTGCTGAGCTTCTTGTCGAGTTCGACAATCATGCTGTCAACCAGTGCCTTGTTGACGGGTTCTGCCGTTGAACCATTGTCCAAGATATTGGCAATGAGGGCGGCAACCCCTTGTTTCGCAACGCTATAACCTTCATCAACCGGGCTGATGCGGGCCTGCGCCATGATTTCGTCCAGCAAGGACCCAGAGGCGCTGCTGGCCCCTGCCTGTACCTGTTCTTCGACCAAAGACATGTCTATTTCCCTTCTCGTCAATCAGTTCCGCCGCGTTACTCGGCAGGCTTAATCACATCCAGTTCCTTGAGCAGTTGCTCACGGGCTTCGTCGCTGGACAGCAGATCCTGCAGGCGGTTGCGGAACGCCGGGATATTGCCGAGCGGTCCCTTGAGGGCCACCAGGGCTTCTCGCAACTCCAGCAACTTGCGCAGTTCGGGCACTTGCTGGGCAACGCGATCCGGGGTGAAGTCTTCCAGAGACTGGATCTGGATGGTGA
Source organism: Aeromonas sp. BIGb0445 (assembly GCF_024809075.1). Classification (NCBI taxonomy): domain Bacteria; kingdom Pseudomonadati; phylum Pseudomonadota; class Gammaproteobacteria; order Aeromonadales; family Aeromonadaceae; genus Aeromonas; species Aeromonas sp. BIGb0445. The sequence continues at coordinate 313,794 of NZ_JANUES010000002.1, read as the reverse complement.
CAGGCAGTTCATCCTGGCTGTCTTCTTCCAGACGATTGGCCACGGAGAATTTCAACTCCAGACCGGATTCCTTCATGACAGAAGAGAAGTTGTTCTTATCGATGGAGACGGTCTGACGCTCTTCAATGGGCGTGTCTTCAGTCCGTCCCTTCATATTCCCAACCACCATCATGGTCAACGGAAGTTCTATTTCCGCCTGCTGACCACCGGTTGCCGGGACATATTTGATATTGATACGTTCTTTGGGCGCTACTGTGGCGCCGTCGATTCCCTTTCCCATGCTATAAGTACCATCTTGGATCCACTTAGGTGCACTAGGTTGGTCTCGATATAGCCCGATGGCAACCTGTCAAAAATAACAGTTGACGCTCCACCTCATAAAAATCCTTTTTCAAAAAACACTGATAGCCAAGCCTAAGCAACTGAATTAACTAAAAATATCAAACAAATATATTAAACAGCTCGTCATTTATCATGCACTCATTAACTGGGTAGATAGCGACAGTTTTTTATAATACCTGTCAGATCTGACAGGTATTATCAGGCGACCAATTAACCAGCAAAAATAATGTGTCATTAAAATGTCATGTATTGTTCGCAATTCATCAAAATCATCATTACGGAATAATTGATGTGCGATCCCGGGGCATGTCGTTCAGATATATCGTCGTGCAGGCTCAGCGAGGGGTTATCGAGAATGGAGTATGAACATCACTATTTCCCGTGGATCGCCTGCCGCGAGGCAAGCTGGGGCAGCCCTGTATCACCCAGGCGACTGGCACGCGATAATTGGCCTCACCCGCTGTTTGGCCAGGGTCAGAATGGCAAACACCGGCAGCGTCACCGTGATGGCATCACGGACCTTGGCGATGAACGGGTTGCTGGCGCTGCCACCCCATTCGACGAACCAGATGCCTTGCGAACAGAGCCAGTGAATCACTTGAAAGAGCCCTGAACCATCCAATGGATGACCAAGCGCTCTGTAAGGGAATATCGGCCGTCACTGATTGATTTGCAGAAACAGGGGCCCCTCCCGCCACAAGAATCGACCCTTGAGTCGCCCTCCCTTATCTAAAGTTGACAATATAATCAACGCTTTGCACCAAAAAGTGCCGGGAGGGACGCTAGCGTGCCGACACATTCACAGCCAATGGAAAACGCACGGCACACTCACACGGCCGCCATCCTGAGCTGTGCAGGTTTTTCATACACTTTCGTGTTTTGTAGCAAGCTGCCATTCAGCCAATCCCGGGTAATTTACCGTTGTTTAATTACCATGACTTAATCAGGGGAACATCATGACAAATCTCGCACCTTTCCAGGCAGTGCTCGGGCAGGGTTTAACGACGATTAGAGAGTCAGTGGTGAAGATATTTGGCAACGAAGGGGGCCTTCTACTTTACTGCAACCTGAACCACAGTGACATCCTCTGGTATCCGACCGTGGTGTCGTCGCTAGGCGAACACCGTGTCGTGAATGATGCCGGGATAGCTCAAGGCTTCACCACCAGACACGAAGCCGAGGAGTACATGCAGAGAGTGTGCAGGGTACTTCCCATTGAAATTGTGGAGAACACCGCCTCCTCGCGGACTCTCTTGGGCTAAAGCCCTCATTCATAATGGGTTGTCTCCCGGTGGCCCTCATGGCACCACTGACCCCGGAGATGGCTGTAACCGACTGGTCGGTGAGGTCATTCAGAGAACAAAGCCTGCTGCCCTCTCCCGCACAAAGCCGATAGAGCAATCAGTGAGTGATAGATTTGGATCAGACGAGCACTGTTAGCCGTCTTGCGCTTCTGATCTGGGCGGTTGTCCTGATGTTCAGGCACCAGACTCCAGTTGGCGGCGAACCGCGCCACCAACCGTCTGTCATCTCCCGACGCCATTGCTGATTGCCCTTGTCAGACGTCGAGCTTGCGCCGGGTCAACCACTCCACCATGGCGGGGTCGCGGTGAGAGAAGAAGGCACTGGTTGCCGTATCCAGCGCGGCTATCTGCACCATCTCATCCTGACTGAGCTCGAAGTCGAGGATATCGAGGTTCTCCTTCATCCTCTCCTTGCGCACCGACTTGGCCAGCGACGCTATGCCGCGCTGGAAGATCCAGCGCAGCACGACTTGCCCCACGCTCTTCCCCCGTTTCGCGCCGATGGCGGTCAGCACCGGGTGCTGGAACAGACCATTTCTGCCCTCTGCGAAGGGAGCCCACGCCTGTGGCTGTATCTGCCGACTCTGCATCCAGGGCGCGGCATGCAACTGCTGATTGAAGGGGTTCACCTCTATCTGGTTGACGGCAGGCACCACCTTGTTGAACGCCATGAGATCCGCCAGCCGATCCGGCTGGAAATTGCTGACGCCGATTGCCCGGATCTTGCCGGCTTGCTGCAACTCCTCCATCGCCCGCCAGGCGCCGTGGACATTCCCGTAGGGCTGATGGATGAGATAGAGATCCACATGATCGAGCTGCAGGCGATTCAAGGAGCGCTCGAACTGCGCCTTGGCTCCCTCATAGCTGGCGTCTTGCAGCCAGAGCTTGGTGGTGACAAAGAGCTCGTTGCGCACGATGCCGCTCTGCCTGATCCCGTTCCCGACCTGGGTCTCATTCTGATAGGAGGCGGCGGTATCGATCAGCCGATAGCCACTGTCGATGGCCTCGATGACGGCACGCTCGCACTCTGCCGCGTCTGTCATCTGAAAGACACCAAAGCCCAGCAGGGGCATCTCGATACCGTTGTTGAGTCTGACTGTGTTCATCTCATGTTCCTTTCGCGGTGGTGTGACTGGCGCGACAAAGGGATCCCAGAGGAGACAGATCCGCTGCCAGGCACGAAGGCGACGATGTCTTTCACCTTGGTGATGAATGGTTCGAGCCGCCTGGCCGCCAGATCATCTACTCAGGGAGTGTTTGATCACGGGGGAACTCTCATCCCGGTCAACCTAGTGTGTTGTCTTCAAATACTGGAGTTCGCCGAACCAGTAGCTGGCGGTGGTGCCGCCATCGATCAGGAAGTCGGTCCCCGTCATGAAGCGTCCTTTGTGACTCATCAAGAACTCCCCCAGCTCCCCGACCTCGTCAGGTGTACCCGCGCGGCCTGCGGGACACAGGCCCAGCATGGTCCGGTACCCCTCGCCACGGGGTCCTTTCAGTTCATCGTTGGCCAGCGGCGTGATGATGATACCTGGACTGATCGAGTTGACGGTGGCACCACGCTTGCCCCAGGCCGTCGCCTCATACATGACCCGCAACACATTGCAGCGCTTGGAGTATTGGTAGGCTTTCAGGGTATCGTCGATGCCTTGTATCAACGGGAGTGCCAGTAGCTCCTCCGTGGGTGTCATGGCAAGTTGCTCGCTCTCCTCGGGTGGAATGTTGCCGAGCCTGTGCCCCGATTGGGACGAAATGACAATCCCTGAGCCCCCTTCGCCGATGATCTTGCCGAACTCTTCCAGCAAGACCGCAGTGCCATACAGGTCAACCTTGAGGATGGTTTCCACGGAGGCTTGGGAAGGGGAAACGCCGGCCGCATTAATCAGATTCATGACGGTGCCATGGCCCTGGGCGTGTTGCACCAGCTTGATGATCGACGCCCGTGACGACAGGTCCACGACCAGCACGCTGGTGTCAAAACCGGCCTCTTCAAGGGTCTTGGCCGCTGTCTCTGCATTTATCTGGCTGATGTCCGCCAGCACCACATGCTTGCCTGCCCCTACCCGCCTTGCAATGGCTTGCCCAATGGACCCGGCCCCAACCAGCACAACCACTTCTTTTTTAGCCATGATATTGCCTCTCTCATTCATCCCCCTTGGTGGGGTAAGGTTCACTCTCAAATTTATAAAGCGTCGGTGCCAGGCCTTGGACTGTACCCGCCACCTCCCGGGGCACCATCTGATGCTGCCCCCACTTGCACCCGGTCCTGCTGTTATTGATGTGAAGGCATCGCGCTCTCATCGCACCGGCTCGGGTTGCGACATCGGCTCGCAAGACACCTCGGGCTCGGTGCTTCGCCACAGTGCAAAGACGAGGCAACCCACTCCCCCGACCGCCACTATCCAGCCCATGGTCCAGGGGGTTCCATCGGTGCACCAGCCGAGCAGGGCCGCACTGAACACCCCGCTGCCGTAGTGCATGGCGCCGACCAGGGAAGAGGCCGCGCCCGCCTGCTTCGGGAAGAGCGCCAGGGTGCTGGCCACCGAGTTGGCGACGATGAAGCCACTGACCGACATGTAACAGAAGATAGGTATAGCCAGCCCGGCGACCCCACCTAATCCCCACCAGGCATCGAGGGCCAGCCAGAGAGCGGAGGCGGCGGCAGCCCAGGCGCCATAACGAAACAGGCACTCGGGCCCCCACTTGGCCACCAGGCGCGTGTTAACGAAATTCAGCACCATCAGCCCCAGGATATTGGCGCCAAAGAGCAAGCCATAGGCCTGCGCCGACACCTGGTAGTAATCGACGTAGGCAAACGGCGTCCCAGCGATAAAGGCATAGCAACCGCCGTAGTAAAAGCCGCCGGCCAGGGCATAGCGCAGCAACCGTCTGTCCATCGCCAGGGCGGCATAGTCTTTCATTGTCACGGCCAGAGACGCCTGGCTTCGACTTGCCGGTGCCAGGGTTTCGGGCAGGTAGCGCATGGCGATCAAGGCCACGACGCCCATGCTGGCCAGCACCCAGAAGATCCCCCGCCAGGACCAGTACAGCAGCAGTTGTCCCCCGAGCAACGGCCCGAGCAGCGGCGCGACCGCCATCATCAGGATCAGGGTCGACAGCATCTGGGCCGCCCGCTCCCTGGCATAGAGATCACGGACCATGGCCCGAGCCAGCACGGGACCGGCGCAAGCCCCCAGAGCCTGAATGACGCGCCACACCAGCATCTGAGGGGCGGTCTCGGCCAGAGCACAACCCACTGAGCCCAGGATGAAGAGTCCGATACCGAGCATGATGGGCAAGCGCCGGCCATAGCGATCGCTCGCCGGTCCCCAGAACAGCTGGCCCAGGCTGAAACCGATCAGAAAGGTCGAGATGGTCAGCTCGACCTGGGTCATGTCTGTGTTCAAGTCATGGACCAGCTGCGGCAGCGCCGGCAGGTACATGTCGGTGGAGATAGAGGCAAACGACATCAAGGCGCTCAGGATGATCAGGATCCTGAGTTCCTGGGCATGAGCGCGTTCGGGCTGGCTACCAAGGTGTGCGGCTCCGGCTGCGGGCTGACTGTTATTCCCCCGCATGCTCAATTCCGGCCCCCGGCGACGGAGGCGCGATAATCACCCTCGCTCACCTGCGCAAGCCAAGTCACCACCTGGCCATCCTGCCGTTCAGCCAGCGCCAGGTGGGTCATGGGAGTATCAGGTGCCGCACCATGCCAATGCTTCACGCCAGCCGGGATCCAGACCAGATCCCCTGGCCGGATCCCCTGGACAGGACCTGCTGCCATCTGCACCCGCCCTACCCCGCTGACCACGTAGAGGGTCTGGCCCAAAGGATGGGTATGCCAGGCGGTGCGCGCCCCCGGCGTGAAGCTGACCAGGCCGCCAGAGATGGCGGCGGGCGCCGTGCCCTGATATAGCTGATCCACATAGACATCCCCGACGAAGAACTCGCTGGCACCCTGGGTTGCAGGCACCAGTCCCGGGGAAAATACCTGTATCGTCTGGTCTTTTGCCTCGGCCTGGGCGAGCGTGGTTGCGGATATTGGGTTCATTGTCGACTCCTGCGTTTTAAAAATGTGTCACTCGCGCCACCAGGCGCTGCCCTCATGGGGGGCCAGCACGTTCAGGGGCTCGCCCATCATCGGGGTGGTCAATGGGATCTGCTGCTCGGCGGCCAGATGGACAATCTGCTCGAGCGGGTCATCCCACCCATGCATGGCCAGATCGAAGGTGCCGTTGTGGATCGGATAGAGCCACTGCCCGCGCAAATCGTGAAACGCCTGCGCCGTCTGCGCCGGCAACATGTGCACGTACTCCCAGCGCTTGTCGTAGGCCCCGGTCTCGAGGAAGGTCACGTCGAACGGGCCGAAACGCTTGCCGATCTCCTTGAAGCCATCGAAGTAACCGCTGTCACCGCTGAAGAAGAGAGTGGCTCCCTCCCCACGAATGACCCAGGAGGCCCACAGGGTCTGATTGCCATCCCCAAGGCCACGGCCGGAGAAGTGCTGGGCCGGGGTAGCGATAAACTCAATGCCGCTGACCCGGGCCTTCTGCCACCAATCCAGCTCCCTGACCTTGTGCCGGGGGATACCCCAGGCAACCAGGCGCGCCCCCACGCCGAGCGGCGTGATGAAGTGGCTGACCTTATCCTGCAGCGCCAGGATGGCGTCATGGTCGAGGTGGTCGTAGTGATCATGGGAGAGGATCACCGCCTCTATGGGGGGCAGCGCATCCAGGGTGATGGGCGCTGCGTGCCAGCGCTTGGGGCCAAACCATTGCACCGGCGAGGCGCGCTCGCTGAACACGGGATCCGTCAGCCAGAACTTGCCCTGCAATTTGAGCAGCAGACTGGAGTGGCCGAGGCGCCACACACTGTTGTCCGGGGCGGCTATCAGCCCTTCACGGCTCATGGCTTGCACCGGGATGGCGCGATCCGGCACAGTGCCATCAGGCTTGGCGAACAGAAAATCCCACCAGAGCCGTACCCCTTCCCAGGTGCTGCGCTGCGGCAGTGCCACGACATTGCTGAATTGACCCGCCTGATACTGGGAAGAGTCAGGGTGCGCGGGCAGGCCCGGTTTCAATACATAGGAAAAGATGCCTGCCATCACGGCTCCTGTTAGCAACCAGAGAGAACGCCGGCCCCTTGGAACGGCGCGAGAGAGTACAGAAGGGTTCTGCATTCATGAGACTCCTGTTGACGATCCGACCTTAGCGACCCACGTTGTGCTGCAGGTGTGACGGATAGCGATCCCCCTCCACCTTGATCCCGACCAGGGCACGCTGGATGTCTCCCAGATCGGTGGCGCTCAGTGCCACCCGAGCTGCGCCCAGGTTCTCCTCGAGCCGATGCAGCTTGGTGGTGCCGGGAATGGGGGCAATCCAGGGCTTTTGTGCCAGTAGCCAGGCGATCGCAATCTGGGCAGACGTCACCCCCTTGCTGGCCGCAAGGTCGCTCAATACCTCGACCAGATGCTGGTTGGCCTGACGCGCCGCCTCGGCAAAACGTGGAACTATGTTGCGAAAATCCGCGTCATCGAATCGGGTATCGGCTTTGATGGTCCCGGTCAGGAAGCCCTTGCCGAGGGGGCTGAACGGCACAAAGCCGATGCCCAGCTCCTCCAGCAGCGGCAGGATGGCCTGCTCCGGCTCGCGCCACCAGAGGGAGTATTCGCTCTGCAGCGCCGCCACCGGCTGCACGGCGTGGGCGCGACGAATGGAGTCGACACCGGCCTCGGACAGACCGAAGTGGCGTACCTTGCCCTCCTGGATAAGGTCTCGCACTGTGCCAGCCACCTCTTCCATGGGGACATCGGGATCGACGCGGTGCTGGTAGAAGAGATCGATCACATCGGTGTTGAGGCGGCGCAGCGACGCCTCCGCCACGGCGCGGATGGTGGCCGGGCGGCTGTCCAGCCCCTCCGATGTCTTGCCGTGCTTGAAACCGAACTTGGTGGCGATCACCACCTTGTCCCGGAACGGGGTCAGTGCCTCCCCCAGCAGCAACTCGTTATCGCCAGGGCCATAGGCCTCGGCGGTATCGAAGAAGGTCACCCCCAGTTCATGGGCACGGCGGATCAGGGCGATGGCCTGCCCCTTGTCCGTGGCCGGGCCATAGCCAAAGCTCAGCCCCATGCAGCCCAGACCGATGGCCGACACTGCCAGCCCGCTGTTACCCAAAGTACGTGTTTGCATGATGGATCCTTTTTCCTGAAAGGCGCTCTCCTTGGAGAGCGCCATGGTGTGATGGCTGGCGACGCGCGGTTCAGTCCTGACGCAGGACCGGGAGGCACCGCCACTCACATGGCATTGCGAAGGATGGTGGCCAGCACGTCCTGGGTGTAGGTTTCGGCCAGGCCAAACCAGCGGGCGTTGCCCTTGAGGTTCTCCAGGATGGCAGGCAGGTCCGCCTCCGTGATGCCGAGCTGGGAGAGGCGGGTCGGCGTGCCTATCTTGTCGAACCATTTTTCAAGGGCGGCAATGCCTTCCTCGGCGGTGTTCAAGCCAAACAGCTGCTGGGCGAAGCGCTCGAACTGAGCCGGATTCTGGCCCTGGAACCACTTCATCCAGGCGGGCATCACCACCGACAGGCCGGCGCCATGGGGCACATTGAACAGGGCGGAGAGCGCGTGTTCGATCATGTGGTTGGGGTAACCAAAACCCGACGTCCCTGCATAGGTCAGACCATTCAATGCCAGGGTCGCAGCCCAGGCGAACTCGGCGCGGGCGTTGTAGTCGGCGGGATCCGCCAGCAACTGCTCGGTGGTCTCCAGCACGGTGGCGATGACGGACTCCACCAGGCGGGACTGAATTTTCGGCTGCACCTTGGCGGTGAAGTAGCCCTCGATGGAGTGGGCTATGATGTCCGCCGCCGAGTAGACCAGATAGTCGCGAGAGACCGTCTGCATCAGCGCCGGATTGACGATGGAGACTTTCGGGAAGGTGTGCACCGAGTTGATGGCAAACTTCTCTTTGGTGTCATCGTTGGTCACCACGGCGCCGCTGTTCATCTCGCTGCCGGTGGCAGCCAGGGTCAGGATGGCAAACACCGGCAGCGCCGCCTCTATCTGCCCCTTGCCGACGAACAGATCCCAGACATCCTCTTGATATAAGGCCCCTGCGGCAATGGCCTTGGCGCTGTCGAGCACGGAGCCGCCGCACGCCACGAACGGGATCCCCTGCTCGTTCAGACTGGCGCTCACGGTGGCGAAGAGGCCATCACCCTTGATCCGCTCGCTGCCATAGGCCAGCAGCACCTTCTTGATGCCGTGCTGGGCCAGGATCTCGCCGATGAGGCGCTCCTTGCCGGTGCCGAACTCGATCCGGGTCGGGTTGTAAAAGCTGAAATTGTCCATCTTGCCTGTCTCGCTATCTGGGTGCATGCCGGGTGGCATGTCGATGAGCTGAACTATAAATGGGCAACAAACATCGAACTAGACGGCAAATGGATGAATCAGTTACAACTAAATGATGTAAATCGACGAGCAAGACCATGATCAGCGAATTGAGATCCATCACCACCTTCGTGCGCACGGTGGAACTGGGCAGCCTCAGCAAGGCCGCCGAGGCCCAGCAGATCTCCCCTCAGGCCGCCAGCAAGGCACTGAGGCAACTGGAGACCTATCTCGGGGTGCGGCTGTTTCATCGCACCACCCGCAGCATGTCGTTGACCGAAGAGGGCCAGCGTTTTCTGGAGGCAGCCCAACCCGCCCTGCTCGGCCTGCAACAGGCGCTGTCAGCCGCGAGGCAGACCCGGGAAGCATTCGCCGGCCCGCTGCGGATCGTGGGGCCACGCTCGGTCGCGCAGATGATCATCGGCCCAGTGCTGGACGAGTACTGCCGGCTCTACCCCGAGGTCCAGCCGGATGTGCAGCTCGATGACCGCATCGGCAACTGGGTGGAGGAGCGCGTCGATGTGGGCCTTAGGATCGGCCTTTCGCCACAGGATGGGCTGATCGCACGCCGCCTGTTTCCCTTGCAGCTCATCATCTGCGCCTCCCCCACCTATCTGCGCAAACATGGGGTGCCGCACACGCTGCACGATCTGGGCGTGCACCGCTGCAGCGTGTTTCGTCATGCCGGCACCGGCCACCTTATTCCCTGGCATGTGAAGCTTGGGGAGAGCGTGCAGGATCATCTCGTTCGTCCGGCAATATCGACCAATGATGAGACGGTAGAGCTGGGCGCCGTGCTGGCGGGAGAAGTGATAGGCCAAATTGCCGGGCCGACGGCGGCGGCGCACATCCGGGCCGGTCGCCTGGTTCCCCTGCTGCTCGACCACATGACAGACATGTACAGCCTGTTTCTCTACTACGGCAGCCGCGCGGCCCAGCCCGCCCGGGTACGCCGCTTCATCGATCTGGCAGTCGAGCGTCTCACCGACAGCCCGGAGTTCGTGCTCGGCGCCGAGGAGCTGCGCCTTGCCCATGCCAAGGGCATTGCCCCGACGGCCTGAGGCTCATGATGGGTTTATCCTGGCGTGGATCCCAGGATGAGGATTGCCGCCATGGACGGCAGGAATGGCGAGGGAGCCAGGACAGTAGAGGCCAGTTGATATTGGGCAGAGGGCCAACGAGCAAGGAGACAGGCAAGGCCGCAGCCTGTGTTGACGGGGTAGGCACGCTAAAGCTGACAGGGAGGCGAAACCAAGGGGATTGAGGGGATAACAGGGGATAGTACGGGCAAGCAGCTTGGCAACAGCCGCACGGGCGGTCAGCTTGTCTCGGGTTTGCAGGGATTGTTTGATCTCTTTACGGCGACCGCTCTTTACAAACACCACAGGGGAGCGTGGTGACTTTCCGGTAATACCAGATGCCGTGGGGACTGAGCCAGAGATTCATTGACGAGCGCCTCATCGTCCCACGCACTTTTGTAGTCAATTGTCGGGCGAATACTATTTCCATAAACAGTGGATGAGTATCCTCATATTTTTAATGCATCAATAACCACTCTTAATGCCGGTGAGACATTACGGTGGGGATAATAGAGGTACTGTCCAGCCAAACGGTGACTATAGGGTTTTAATACCTGGATTAAGGTGCCGCGCTCAAGTTCATCGCTCACCAATTCCTCTGGCACATAGGCCAGGCCCAGCCCCATTTTGGCGGCAGTCGCCTCCATGTAACTGTCAGAGAAGACCCACTGCCCCTGTGGTCGATGCTTAATCGGCTTGCCCTCTTGCCATAGTTCCCATTGATAGAGGCTGCCATCAGCAAACTGGTAGGCGATACAGGGATGTCCCGCCAGATCGGCCGGCGTCTGGGGAAAACCGTATTGAAGAAAATGATCCGGTGTGGCCACCATCACCATCTCCAGATCGGGCGTAATGCGCACGGCCACCATCCCCTCATCCACCTCATCGCCCAGCCGCATGCCAGCATCAAACCGCTCATCGATGATGTTCACGAAGCGACTTTCATTGATGAGTTCCAGCCGAATATCGGGATAACGCTGCCTGAAGATGGCCAGTTTGGGCAGCAGCACCTTGTCGATGGCGTGCTGGCTGGCGTTGATCCGTACCGTGCCTGAAGGGGTATCACGATAGTGGGCGAGCGTGGCCAGACCCGCATCGAGGGACTGAAAACAACCCTGCGTCGTACGGTACAACTGCTCACCCACCTGGGTCAGGGAGAGGCTGCGGGTGGTGCGCATCAGAAGTTGCACCCCGAGCCGGGCCTCGAGATCCCTAATCGTACGGCTGACCCCAGACTGGGCCAGCCCCAACCTGGCGGCGGCCTTGGTAAAACTCCCTTCCCGAGCGACCAGCATAAAGACGTGAAGATCGTTGTAATTCTCGCGGCCTGTCATCTTGTTCACCCCACTATATTCCTACCCGCCACGACCTGAGTCAGATGCGCGTCAGGCACCTTAATTCAGAACAAAAACGCATTAATGTTATCAAGAAACCGCCTCTAATCATCATTAATTGTTCTAACTAGAATGTGTGTCGTGGGTCACAAAACCAGCAACCCCACCAGGACCACGCATCAGAAATCCGATTTAGAGGAACTTTGCCATGAATGTTCTCCCCAAAAAACTAACCGCTATCGCGTCTGCCCTGCTGCTGGGCGCCGCCTTAACCGGAGTCTCAACAATGAGTCATGCCGACACGACCAACCCCACTGAACCTGTTTCCATGGTCACCCAATGGGACAAGACCTTTGCCCAAAGCGACAAGGTTGATCATCGCAAGGTCACCTTCAAGAACCGTTACGGCATCACTCTGGTAGCTGACCTCTATCTGCCGAAAAACCGGGGTGACGCCAAGCTGGCGGCCATTGCCCTGAGCGGTCCATTTGGTGCCGTAAAAGAGCAGTCGAGCGGCCTCTATGCCCAGACCCTAGCCGAGCGTGGTTTTGTCACGCTGGCGTTTGACCCCTCTTACACCGGTGAGAGTGGCGGCCAGCCGCGTGATATAGCCTCGCCAGACATCAACACCGAAGATTTCAGCGCCGCCGTCGATTTCCTCGGCCTGCAAAAAGAGGTCGACCGCAACCGCATCGGTCTGCTGGGGGTTTGCGGCTGGGGCGGCATGGCCCTCAATGCCGCCGCCGGCGACACCCGCATCAAGGCGGTGGCAACCAGCGTGATGTATGACATGAGCCGGGCCATGGGGCATGGGGTGGGCGATGGCAAGGATCGCTATTCCACCGCCGATCGCCGCGCCGTGCTGGCATACCTGAATGAACAGCGCTGGAAAGACGCAGAAAGTGGCACCTATGCCCATAGCAATCACGACCTCTATGTCGATGACAAGGGCAATGTCACGGCTGCCGCCCGCACCCTGCCAGAGGTGCTGCCGGAAAACCCGCACCCGGTACTCAAGGAGTTCTTCGATTACTACCGTGTACCACGTGGTTTCCATGCCCGCTCGGTGAACTCCAACGGGGCCTGGACCACGACCATGCCGCTGTCATTCATGAATATGCCGCTGCTGAGCTATGCAAGCGAAATATCCATTCCCACCCTGATCGTGACCGGTGAGCAGGCCCACTCTCGCTACTTTGCCGAAGATGCCTTCAAGGCCGTTGGCAGCAAGCAAAAAGAGCTGGTCGTTGTGCCTGGCGCCAATCATGTCGACCTTTATGACAACCAGGCTGGCAAGATCCCGTTCGCCAAGTTCGAGCAGTTCTTCAAGACCAACCTGAAGTAAGCGTTGAAAACGCGGCGGCCTCTTCGCCGCGTTTTCTCACTGGTTTCGACGCTACCTTTCACGCCGCATTGGGAGAAGAGCAATGACCAGAGGAGTGTTTGTCAGCGCAATGGCCCTGTTGCTGGGGGTGAGCTACACAGCAACCGCCACAAGTACTGAGGCTCAGAACAAGGCAGATAGTATGAACATCAAGATGACGATAGCCGGCCAGATCATCACGGCCACCTTGGAAGATAGTCACAGCGCCAGGGACTTTTTTGCCATGCTCCCCCTGACGCTGCCCCTCGAGGATTACGCCGACACCGAGAAGATTGCTTATCTGCCCCGCAAATTGACCACACTGGGCGCCCCAAAGGGCATTGACCCGGACGTGGGGGATCTCGCCTATTACGCCCCGTGGGGCAATCTGGCGATCTTTTATCGGGACTTTGGCTATTCGAGCGGACTGCTCAAGTTGGGGCGCATTGAGTCGGGTCTCACCCATCTCACCACCACCTCGGCCGCCAGCATCACGATTGAAGCAATCGAATAAGCCCATGTTTTACTTTCAGGTCATGCCATGAACACAACATCGTTATCATCACATACACCCACTGTCATCAACGAACACTGGTCTGCGGTTGCCGCCATGTCCCTGTGTGTGGCGCTGCTCATTGCCGCCGAGTTTATGCCGGTCAGCCTGTTGACGCCGATCGCCACCGATCTTGGTGCCAGCAACGGCATGGCCGGTCTTGCCATTGCCATCTCCGGCTTGTTTGCCGTCCCGACCAGTTTGCTGATCGCCACCCTCTCTCACAGGCTGGACCGACGTCATGTGCTCATGGGGCTGGCCGTTGTGATGTTGACCTCTTTAATCGTGATAGCCCTTAGCCCCAACTTTACCGTGCTGATGGTGGCACGCGCCCTGCTCGGGATCGTCATCGGCGGGTTTTGGGCATTGGCAACGGCCACCATCATGCGCTTGGTCGCCAGCCAATCCGTCCCCAAAGCGTTGGGCATCCTGTATACCGGCAATGCGGTCGCAACCGCCTTTGCGGCCCCCATTGGCAGTTATCTTGGCGGGCTGATAGGCTGGCGGGGCGTGTTCTGGCTGCTGGTACCGCTGGTAGTGATCAACCTGCTGTGGATGGCACTTTGCCTGCCTTCTATGCGTTCCCAAGCGCGCCCGCACAGCGCATTTCGCCTGATGCGCAGACCCAACGTCGCCATTGCCATCATGGGCGTGACGCTGACCTTTGCCGGCGCCTTCAGTGCCTTTACCTATTTTCGCCCCTTCCTGGAGACACGCACCCAGGTCGACCTGCCACAACTCTCGGCGCTGCTGCTGGCGCTGGGACTGGCCGGTTTTGTCGGCACCACGGCGGTAAGCTTGCTGCTGCGCCGTCATCTTTACCGGATGCTGCGCTGGTTGCCGCTGGCGCTCGGCGTCATCACCTTGGCGCTGCTGACGGTGGAGCATCACTTCTGGGGTGTGGCCCTGATGCTGATCCTCTGGGGGACGCTTAACTCCGCCATTCCGGTCGCCTGGTCAGCCTGGATCACCCAGGGCATCGCAGATTCACCCGAGAGCGGTGGAGGCCTGATGGTGGCTGCTATTCAACTGGCCATCACGTTGGGGGCTGCCGTGGGGGGATGGTTACTGGATTCCCTTTCTATCAGTGCCACCTTTATGGGCAGTGCCCTGTTACTTGCCGCTGCCTCTCTGATAGTCGGCAATGGCAGCCGGCTCAGGCCCGCCATGCTTGGTCAGTAAGTTGATCAATCCGTTAGCCAATCCATTCGTCGTCACACACAACCGAGCCAGCACCTGACGCTCCCCAGAGGGCACAAGCAGGCCAAAACAAGAAAAGCCGGCATCCGATGCCGATTCACAGGAGACAGCCATGATCAAGTCCGTCAAAGCCTATGCCGCCACCTCGGTCACGGCGTCTCTGGCGCTATACCTCATCACTCGCCGACCACAGCGCCCCGATGATGTGGAGATCGACATTCTTTATTGCGGCGTCTACCACTCCGATCTGCACACCGCTCGCAATGACTGGGGCTGAGCCCACTATCCCATCGTGCTGGGTCATGAAATCATCGGCCGAGTGGTGGCCGCTGGCAGCCAGGTGAGCAAATTCAAGGTGGGTGATCAGGTCGGGGTCGGCTGCATGGTCGACTCTTGCGGCCATTGCGATGCCTGTACCGAGGGCCATGAGCAGACAGGGAGGCGAAACCAAGGGGATTGAGGGAATGACAGGGGATAGTACGGGCAAGCAGCTTGGCAACAGCCGCACGGGCGGTCAGCTTGTCTCGGGTATGCAGGGATTGTTTGATCTCTTTACGGCGACCGCTCTTTACAAACACCACAGGGGAGCGTGGTGACTTTCCGGTAATACCAGATGCCGTGGGGACTGAGCCAGAGATTCATTGATGAGCGCCTCATCGGCCACACAAAGTGGATGACCAAGGCTCTTGGAGGATAACTGATTGAATGGCAGAAACAGGTGGTGGCCCCACCAGCCACATCCCGGCACTCGAGTCCCCCACCTTGGCTGCTTCCTTCCGGATCTGACCAGGTCGACGGGTTATCAATGCGAGAGGACCAATGGGACCACCGGCGCTGAGTCTACCAAAGCAGAGGGTCATTGCAACGGCTTTCTGCCCTGCCAGGGTGCGTTTGCCTGCTTTTTCGGCAACCCGCACAAAGAGTCGGCAATCTAGCTAAAAATCATGAATTTGGCGCCGACGCACAGCAGCAGCAGGGCAAATCCCATACGCAGTCGCTGGGGAGACAAACGGTGAGCCAGACGGGCGCCGAGTCGGGCGAACTGGGTACTGGTCAACACTATGCCTAACCAGGCAGGCAGATAGATGTAGCCCAGGCTCCACTCGGGTAACTGGCTATGACCCCAACCGGTATAGAGGTAACTCAGGCTGCCCGCCAGGGCGATAGGGATGCTGCCCGCCACCGAGACGGCCACCGCCTGCTTCATGGGCACGCTGTTCCAGGTGAGGTAGGGCACGGTCAAGGAGCCACCGCCGATACCGAACATGGCGGAGAGCCAGCCGATACAGGTCCCCGCGATCCCGGTGCCAAGGGGGCCGGGCAGATGGCGTTCTGCCTTGGGTTTCAGGTTCAGCCCCATCTGCAGGGCCATGATCCAAGCGAAACAACCGATGATGATGTTGAGGGTTGTGGCGCTGAGCAGATTCACCGTCAGGCCGCCTAGCCAGGCACCGACCATCATGCCCCCCGCCAGGCGGCGAATGAGAGACCAGTCCACCACGCCCTTGGCATAGTGCACCCGCAGCGAGCTGAGTCCGGTGAAGATCATGGTGAGCATGGAGGTACCAAGGGCCAGGTGAGTCACTATTTCGGGGGCTATGCCCTGGGCATGAAAACTGACCACCAGCACGGGTACTATGATGAGACCGCCCCCTATGCCGAACAATCCACC
Organism: Aeromonas sp. BIGb0445; assembly: GCF_024809075.1. NCBI lineage: Bacteria > Pseudomonadati > Pseudomonadota > Gammaproteobacteria > Aeromonadales > Aeromonadaceae > Aeromonas > Aeromonas sp. BIGb0445. The sequence goes on along the minus strand of NZ_JANUES010000002.1, from coordinate 297,554 downwards.
CAACACACCTGCGAAGGCCCCCAGCAACAGATAACCCAGAAACAGCATCTTGCATCCTTATCAGAAGCCCTTGGCACGAGTCTGCTGACCCTGCTGGCTCGATCATCATCGGCAAAAAAAGAGGTGGCCCATGGGTCACCTCGCTATTGTGCCGATTAACTCAGGGGAATGGTACCGTCCATCACCTTGTAAAACGCTAGCACCGCGAAGCCGAGCAGGGCCACCGTCATCCCCTGCTCCAGTCGGTTGAGACCACGCAGGCCGTGATGTTGGCGCGCCTTCCAGTAGATGAAGATGCCCGGGCTATAGAGCAGGGCCACCAGCAGCAGGTACTCCACCCCGGCGGCATAGACCAGCCAGCAGCCATAGAGGGTCGCCACCAGGGCCAACAACAGATCTCGCTTGCGCTGATATGGCTGCCCCTCATAGGTCTGGCCACTCAGGGCTAGTTTGAGGCCATAGGCCCCCGAGAAGACATAAGGCACCAGGGCCGCCGCCGTGGTGATGTTGACCAGCGCCAGATAGGTGCTGTTCTGGAAATAGATGATGATGAGGAAGGCCTGCACCAGGCAGGTGGAGCACCAGAGGGAGACGCTGGGAGATCCCCGCTTGTTCTCCCGGGCAAACCAGGCCGGGAACACCCCCGTCTTGCCGGCGATGAAAGGCACCTCGGCGGCCAGCACTGTCCAGCTGAGCAGGGCCCCCATCACCGAGATAACCAGGCCGATATTGATGAGCCAGGCCCCCCAGGGCCCGACCACGGCCTCCAGTATCATGGCGGTGGAGGGATTCTTCAGGGCCGCCAACTCAGGCTGGCTCATGACCCCCAGGGAAAAGAGCGTCACCATCACGTACAGCGTCAGGGCGCCGAGCAGGGCCAGCACAGTGGCGCGGCCCACGTCCTTGCGCTGGCGGGCCCGGGCCGAGACCACCACGGCCCCCTCGATACCGATGAAGACCCAGAGGGTCACCTTCATGGTGGATTTCACCTGATCCATCACGGATCCCAGCTCACCATTGCCCTGCCCCCAGAAGTCCAGGGTGAAGGTGTCCAGATTGAAGGCGAGCAGCACCGCGACGCAGAACACGATGAGGGGCACCATCTTGGCGATGGTGGTCACTATGTTGACCAGGGCCGCCACCTGCACCCCGCGCAGCACCAGCGCATGCACCGACCAGATGAGCAGGGACGCCAGCAGGATGGCGGTGGGGGTATTGCCATTGCCGAAGATGACATTGTCCGGGGTATCGAAGAAGTAGCTCAGGGCGCTGAACACCACGACGGCGTAGGAGACGTTGGCCAGCAGCTGGCAGATCCAGTAGCCCCAGGCGGCATTGAAGCCGATAAAATCGCCAAATCCGGCCTTGGCATAACTGAAGATGCCGCCATCGAGATCCGGGCGGCGCAGGGAGAGGCTCTGATAGACCAGGGCCAGGCAGATCATGCCAAGTCCGGTGATGGTCCAGCCCAGGGCCACGGCCCCGGCGCTGGCATGGGCGGCGATATTTTGCGGCAAACTGAACACACCGGCTCCGATCATGGAGCCAATCACCAGTGAGATGAGGGCACCCAGCCCGAGTTTCTTGTCCATCTCTATCCTGTTGCTTGTCTTGGCGGCGGTTGAGAGTCCCTGCTCAATTCGACTCGCATCATGATGGAGCGACTGTCCCTGCCCCCTGAAAAAGGCGGCAACTATATTGCATGACTATACGGCTCGCAATCCTTCGCCATATCAATCGTTGGCCGCCTTGACCGGGCGCAATTTTACAGAAGTCACGGGCACGGCCTGTGAGCTGGCTCAAACTCTGCCGGATTGTCGCCACTTTCAGGGAATACCATGATCTGACCCCGGATCCTGGTGCCTTGCATAAGCACGCAAGCCAGGGTCGTCATGGTGCATCTGGGGGAAGAGCCGTGCCTCGCTCGCTGTGCGGGCCACAAAGCAGACCACAAGGCGGGGCCTTCGCCCCGCGCTCACTGGTTTGATGATGCTGCCCCGCTACAAGCGCAGGCCACCATCGAGATCTATCATGCGCCCGGACAGGTAATCATTGCCGAGGATGAAGCGCACCGCATCGGCGAGCTGGTGCGCCTCCCCCAGGCACGCGGCGGGGATGGCGTGCAGCATGCGATCCATCGCCTCGGGCTTCATCGCCGCCGTCATCTCGGTGGCGAAGACCCCGGGGGCGATGCCCATCACCCGGATGCCATGGCGCGACAGCTCCCGCGCCCAGGTGACCACCAGGGACGCCACCCCCGCCTTGCTGGCGGCATAGTTGCTCTGCCCCATGTTGCCGACCCTGGCAATGGAGGAGATGTTGATGATGACGCCCCCCTGGCCATGGCGCGCCATCAGGGCGGCCCCCTCACGGCCACACAGGAAGGTGCCGGTCAGATTGACATCGATCACCGCCTGCCACTGGGCCAGGGAGAGTTTGTCGGTCAGCACCCCCTCTTTCATCTTGATGAGCAGACCATCGCGCAAGATCCCGGCGCAGTTGATAAGGCCAGCAAGGGGCCCCAGGTCATGGATGGCGGCGAAGCTTGCCTCCACCTCGGCCTCATCGGCCACGTTGCAGACATGGAGTGAACAGCGGCCACCCCGGCTCTGCAACTCGGCCTCGGTGATCTCCAAATCCGCTCGATTGACATCGATGAGTGCCAGGCTGGCCCCTTGTTCGGCCAGGGCCAGCGCAATGGCCCTGCCGAGGCCCCGTCCCGCCCCTGTCACGGCAATCAATTTATTATTCAGATCCATCAAGGCTCCTCGTTATCTCTGTGGAGGGGCCCAGTGCGGCCCGCTCCTTGGGGATGTCGTCTCAATCGGGTTCCCGATAGAGGTTGAGGATGCTGGAAAAATCGCGATCCCCCTCCCCTCGACTGGCGTGCAGATTGAACAAGTTACGCGCCAGCGCCCCCATGGGCACGGCGCTGTGGGCATGTTCGGCCAATCCCATGGCCAGTCCCAGATCCTTGACCATGAGCCGGGTCATGAAGCCGCCGCTGTAACCGCGGGACGCCGGGGCACTCTCCATCACCCCGGGCCAGGGGTTGTAGCGCTCCAGGCTCCAGTTATTGCCCGAGCTCTTGGCCATGATGCCGGAGAGCACGGCGGCATCCAGCCCCTCCTTGACCCCCAGTGCCAACGCCTCGGCGGTACCCGCCATGTGGATGGCAAGCAGCATGTTGTTGCACATCTTGGCGATTTGACCCGCGCCAAGGGGACCGGCATGAAACAGGTTCTGCCCCATCAACCCAAGCACAGGGCGGGCGGATTCAAAATCCGCCGCCTCGCCACCGACGATAAAGGTGAGGGTACCCGCCGCCGCCCCCACTACCCCGCCTGAAACGGGGGCATCGATGAAGCGATGGCCCAGCAAGCGGGCTGCCCCCCCCACGGCGCGGGTCGAGGCGACATCGATGGTGGAGCAGTCGATGATAAGGGTATTGGGGGCCAGGGCGGGGAGCAGGCCAGGATTGCCTCCCCCGTCACCGAGCCAGAGCCCCATCACGTGCTCCCCGGCAGGCAACATGCTGATCACCAGCTCGCAGCCGGCTGCCGCCTCGGCGGCACTGGCGGCGCAGTGACAGCCCGCCTGCTTGGCCGCAATCAGATGATCGGGCAGCAGATCGAACACCTGTACCCGCAGCCCCGCCCTGGCCAGGTTGGCGGCCATGGGGCCGCCCATGTTGCCAAGGCCGATAAAACCTACCCCTGTCGTCATATGCTGCTGTCTCCATGAGTCGCTTGTCCCTTGAGCTCGCGCCAGAGGGGATTGCTCGCCCCCGCGCAGGCGGGCCAGCGATAGAATTCCGCGATAGCGGTCTGTTCGGCGTCTTGCCAGCGGGGCTGCTTGTCCTTGTCGATGAGCAGCGCCCTGACCCCTTCGATAAAGTCTCCCTTGAGGACGCAATTCACCGACAGGGTCAGCTCATTGGCGAAGGATCCCGCCAGTGATTGCTGACGCCCCTGCCAGTATTGGCGCCACAGCAAGGCGCGGCTCAAGGGGCTGCCGCTGCGACAACTGTCCCGCTGCTGTGCCAGCGACCCTGTCAGAGGGGCGTCGAATAGCCGATCGAGCACCCGCACCAGACTGCGGCCCAGCAAGAGGGATTCAATCTGCGCGAGATGAGGCAGCAACAGCGGCTCGGGCAGCGGTGCTGCCGCCCCCAACGCCGCCAGCATCAACGCCAGGCTGTCATCGAGCTCCTCTGCCGGCTGCCGCCAGTCGAGCCGCAGCAATGCCTCGATCAGCTGAGGGCGAGCGGCTCTGCTCAGCGCCCCATCGGCCAGCCCCAGCCCCAGGGCGTCGGCACCATTGATACGGGCCCCGGTCAGGCCGAGCCAGAGCCCGACGCGGCCCGGCAACCGGCTCAAGAACCAGCTGGCCCCCACATCCGGATAGAGGCCTATGCTCACCTCCGGCATGGCCAGCAGGCTACACTCCGTCACCAGCCGAAAACGGGCCCCGGCAAACAGCCCCATGCCGCCCCCCATGCAGATGCCATCTGCGACGCAGATCAGCGGTTTGGGGTAGTGATGGATCAGCAGATCGAGCCGGTACTCCTGCTCGAAGAAAGCGCAGGCGTAATCCGCCAGCTCAGGGTCTGTCATGCGCTGGCGCTCATGATAGAAGGCGCGAATATCCCCCCCGGCACAGAATGCCTTCTCCCCGGCCCCCTCCAGCAGCACGCCACACACTGTGTCATCGTCTTGCCAGTCAGCTAACTGCTGTGCCAAGGCCTGGATCATCGGCAGGCTCAAGGCATTGAGGGACGCCGGACTGTCCAGGGTCAGCACCCCCAACCGTTGGCCATCCCGGGTCGGCAGTAACGCGACCTTTACCCCATCACTCATCTCGTGCTCCTCACTCAAAGCGGCTGTGGTTGGCTTGCTTGCGGCCATCACTGCGTCTGTTTGCCTGGCTCGCGCTGGCCATGACCCTGGATGTCATCACTTCGACCGTAGTGCCAACGCGGCGCCCGCTTCTCCAGAAAGGCCGCCACCCCCTCTTGCTGATTCGCATCCTGAAAAAGGTCGAGGAAGAGGGCGCGCTCCATGGGCAGTGCTTCATCACGAGGACGGCGACGCCCCTCGTTGATGAGCCGTTTGCAGGCGCGCAGGGCGGCAGGACTTTGGCGCTCGGCATGGCTTGCCATCTGCCGGGCGGCCTCCCAGGCGCAACCCACCTTGACCACCTCTTCCACCAGGCCTATCTCGTAGGCCAGGGTGGCATCGACCTTCTCGGCGCACAAAATGAGGCGCTTGGCCCAACCCGGCCCCACCAGTTCGGTCAGGCGCTGGGTGCCGCCTGCGCAGGGCAAGAGTCCCACCGACGCCTCAGGCAGCCCCATGATGGCCTGCTGCTCGGCGATGCGAATATCGCAGGCCAACGCCACTTCCAGCCCGCCCCCCATGGCAAACCCCGTGATGGCGGCGATGCTGACCCCGTGAAAGCGAGCCAGGGCCTCGAACGCTTCGCCAAAGGCCTCGGCCACCTGCGCGGCATGCAGGCTGTCGCCGTCGGCAAACATCTTGAGATCGGCGCCGGCGCAGAAGAACCTGTCACCGGCCCCGCGGATAACCAGGGCCACTATCTCGGGTTTGCCGTCGAGTTCGGCCATCATCTGCACGAAGGCGCGCAGGCTGGCCAGGGTCCAGGTATTGGCCGGTGGGTTGTCCAGGGTGATGTAGGCCACGTGGCCATGGTATTCGAGCCGTATCCTTGTCATGGGATCATCCTTGTGTGCGGGCAACGTCATGGCATCGCCCCTATAGCAGATTCAGTGAGGGAGTGGCCAGCAGGCGACGGGCGATGATGAGTCGCATCACCTCGTTGGTTCCCTCCAGGATGCGATGTACCCGGGTATCGCGCAGATAGCGTTCGAGGGGATATTCGCGGATATAACCATAGCCGCCAAAGAGTTGCAGGGCCTCATCGCAGATCTGATAACCGATGTCGGTGGCGAAGCGCTTGGCCATGGCGCACCAGGCGCTCTTGTCCGGGCTGTTCTCGTCGAGCTTGGCCGCCGCCTGACGCACCAGCAGCCGGGCGGCGGCCAGTTCGGTCGCCATGTCGGCCAGACGAAACTGCACGCTCTGAAACTCGCCGATGGGGCGGCCAAATTGCTGACGCTCGGCCACATAGGCCAGGGCATCATCCAGGGCCTGCTGGGCCGTGCCCAGGGAGCAGCTGGCGATGTTGATGCGACCGCCATCCAGGGCCTGCATGGCAAACTTGAACCCCTCCCCCTCTTCCCCCAGCCGATAGTTGGCGGGAATGCGCACCCGGTTAAAGGCCACTTCCCGGGTCGGTTGACTGTGCCAGCCCAGCTTCTCTTCGGCCTTGCCGTAGACGATGCCCTCGCTGTTTGCCGGCACCATGAAGGCGGAGATGCCCCCGGCCCCCTCACCGCCGGTGCGGGCCATCACCACCAGCACATCGGTGCTGCCCGCCCCGGAGATAAACACCTTGCTCCCCTCGATGAGGTAATCATCGCCGTCGCGCAGGGCGCGGCTCTTGAGGGCGGCGGCGTCCGAGCCCGCCCCAGGTTCGGTGAGGCAATAGGAGCCGAGCAACTCGCCACTGGCCAGACGTGGCACCCACTCCCCGGCAACCTCGGCGGGCAGCCAGCGCCCCAGCATCCAGCTCACCATGTTATGGATGGTGAGATAGGCGGTAGTAGAGGTGCAGCCCATGGCGAGGCGCTCGAAGATGAGGCTGGCGTCGAGCCGGGGCAGCCCCAGGCCGCCATATGGCTCCTGGGTATAGAGGCCGCAAAAGCCGAGCTCGGCCGCCTGTTTGATGGTCTGGATGGGAAACTCATTATCCCTGTCCCAGCGGGCGGCATTGGGCTTGAACGCCTCGTTGGCGAAGGCGGTGGCGGCATCGCAGTAAGCCTGCTGATCCTCGGTCAGATTGAAATTCATGGGCAAGAGTCCTCACTCAACGCAGGCTGATGGTCATGTTGGGGCCAGTGGGAATGTCTTCGTCAAACCAGCGCTCGGTCACCGTCTTGGTCTCGGTGTAGAAGCGCACCGCCTGTTTGCCGTAGGCGTGCAAGTCCCCATAGAAAGAGCCGCGCCAACCGGTGAAGGAGAAGAACGGCAGCGGCACCGGGATGGGCACATTGATGCCCACCTGGCCCACCGCCACCTCGTGGCGAAAAGTACGGGCCGCGGCGCCGCAACCGGTGAAGATGGAGGTGCCATTGCCATAGGGGTTGCGATTGATGAGGGCGAGCGCCTCAGCCAGGCTGTCGACCTCCATGCAGCAGAGCACAGGGCCGAAGATCTCCTCCCGATAGAGTCCCATCTGCGCCGTCACGCCGCGAAACAGTGTGGGGCCCACCCAGTTGCCGACCGGGTAACCCGCCACCTCGCACAGGGTGCCATCGAGCAGACACTCGGCCCCTTCCTGCTTGCCCGCTTCAATCAGATTCTCCACCCGCACCCTGGCCTCCGGGCTGATAAGAGGGCCATAGGCGGCTTGCGGATCGTCCCACACCCCGGGGCGCACGGCGGCGAATGCCTCGGCAAGTTCCGGGATCCAGTCGCGGGCACTGCCGACGAACACCGCCACGCTGATGGCCATGCAGCGCTGACCGGCGGCGCCGACCCCGGCCCCCACCAGGCTGCTCAGCACCTGCCCCTTGTTGGCATCGGGCATGATCACCATGTGATTCTTGGCGCCGACGAAGCACTGGGCGCGTTTGAGCTGTTCGGTCGCGGTGCGATAGACATGAGCCCCGACCCGGGCCGAGCCGACGAAGCTGACCGCCTTCACGTCCGGGTGGGTCAAGAGCGCATCCACCTGCTCGGCACCGCCGTGCACCACGCTGAGGATGCCTGCCGGGGCCCCCGCCTCGGTGAACAGCTCGGCCAGACGCATGGGGGTGAGCGGATCCTGTTCGGAGGGCTTGAGCACGAAGCCATTGCCGCAGGCGATGGCCAGGGGAAACATCCACAGCGGGATCATGGCCGGGAAGTTGAATGGGGTGATACCGACGCAGACCCCCAGCGGTTGCACCCAGGAGTGGCCATCGACCCGCCGCGCCACATTGCCCATGGTCTCGCCCATGGTCTGGCTGGCGATGCCGCAGGCCTGTTCAACCACTTCGATACCGCGCCACACATCCCCCTTGGCATCGGCAAAGTTCTTGCCCGTCTCCTGAGCCAGCAGGGTGGCCAGCTCGTCATGATGGACTTTAAGCAGATGCTGATAGTTGAACATGACCCTGGCCCGCTCCGGCGCAGGCACATCCCGCCACAGCAGATAGGCTTGCTGGGCGCTGCGCACCGCCAGCTCAACCTCCTCTGCCGTGGCCCTGGGGGCGCGGGCCAGCAGACTCTGATCCGCCGGATTGGTCACCTCTATCCACTGCTCCGTCGTCGAGGCATGGGGCCCGCCGTTGATGTAGAGCGGCAGATCCCCGTACAGGGTGGCATGGCTGGTCATGTTCTTAACTCCTTTGAGTCTGGTCAGACGACTGGATTGCACAGGATTGAGCGGGCGGCAGCGCGGCCAGCTCCCTCACCACAAGGGATTTTACCTTAGACTAACAATTGATTTACGTTTACGCTAACGTAAACTAACTCTGGAGATGGACTGACCAGTCAGGACGACAGCAAGGTGCCCATTATTGCCTGCCGTCCCCGCACTCAGACCCCTCCACCCTCGTGATGACAAGGAGACAGCTATGCCCCCATTGATGGATGAGACCCTGCTGGCCCTGACCGACCAGGTCGGCGCTTTCTGTCGACAAGTGATAGCGCCGCGCGCCGCCGAGATAGACAGCAGCAACCTCTTTCCCCGGGATCTCTGGCCCTTGATGGGAAGTCTCGGCCTGCATGGCATCACTGTCGGCGAGGAGTATGGCGGCGTGGGCCTGGGCTACCTGGCTCACGTGCTGGTGATGGAGCAGGTGAGCCGGGCCAGCGCCTCGGTCGGGCTCTCCTATGGCGCCCACTCCAACCTGTGCATCAACCAGATCCACCGCCACGGCACCCCCGATCAGAAGGCGCGTTACCTGCCTGATCTGGTCAGCGGCGCCAAGGTGGGCGCCCTGGCCATGAGCGAGCCTGGTGCCGGATCCGATGTGGTGAGCATGCGCCTGCTGGCCGAGGCGAGGGACAATCACTTCGTGCTGAACGGCAACAAGATGTGGATCACCAATGGCCCCGATGCCGAGACCTTCGTCATCTATGCCAAGACGGATGCCAAGGCGGGGGCCAAGGGGATATCCGCCTTCATCGTCGAGGCGGGCACCCCGGGATTTCGCACGGCCCAGAAGCTCGACAAGCTGGGCATGCGGGGCTCCAGTACCTGCGAGCTGGTGTTCGACAACTGCAATGTTCCCAAAGAGAACCTGCTCGGCCCGCTGCACGGGGGCATCAAGGTGCTGATGAGCGGTCTCGATTATGAGCGGGTGGTGCTGGCGGCGGGTCCCCTTGGCATCATGCAGGCCTGCATGGACGTGGCGTTGCCCTATGTGCGCGAGCGCAAGCAGTTCGGCCAGGCCATCGGTGAATTCCAGCTGGTGCAGGGCAAACTGGCCGACATGTACACCCGCCTGGCCAGCAGCCGGGCCCTGGTCTACTCGGTGGCCAACGCCTGCGATCAAGGGCAGACCAGCCGCAAGGATTGCGCCGCCGCCATCTTGCTTGCCGCGGAAAATGCCACCCAGATGGCACTGGATGCCATCCAGCTGCTCGGCGGCAATGGCTACATCAACGAATACCCGACCGGGCGCCTGCTGCGGGACGCCAAGCTGTACGAGATAGGTGCCGGCACCTCGGAGATCCGCCGCTGGCTCATCGGCCGCGAGCTGATGGGAGAGTCTGCATGAAGCCGTTGCACGCCCAGCTAGCACGCCATAACGCCGGTCGCTCTGTGACTCACCGGGCAGACCTTTTCCCTCACACCTTTTTAGGGGAGCCCGCATGAGCCAGATCCACTCCCAGCTCGACACCCATAGCCCCGACTATGAGGCCAACAGGGCCGCCATGCAGGCTCTGGTCGAGGATCTGCACGATCGGCTGGAGGAGATAACCCTGGGGGGCGGCGCCGTCAATCAGGCCCGCCACACCGGGCGTGGCAAGTTGCTGCCCCGCGAGCGCATCGACCGGCTGCTCGACCCCGGCTCCCCTTTCCTCGAGCTCTCCGCCCTGGCGGCCTGGGGGGTCTATGACGAAGCCGTCCCCGCCGCCGGTATCATCACCGGGCTTGGTCGCATCAACGGCAGGCTCTGCCTGCTGGTGGTCAACGACGCCACCGTCAAGGGCGGCACCTATTACCCCCTCACGGTGAAGAAACACCTGCGCGCCCAGGCCATCGCCGAGCGGCTGCGCCTCCCTTGCCTCTATCTGGTGGACTCTGGCGGCGCCTTCTTGCCGATGCAGGACGAGGTGTTTCCCGACCGGGATCATTTCGGTCGCATCTTCTACAACCAGGCTCGCCTCTCGGGCCAGGGCATCCCCCAGCTCGCCGTGGTGATGGGGCTCTGTACCGCAGGCGGCGCCTATGTGCCCGCCATGGCGGACGAGTCCATCATGGTCAAGCAGCAGGCCACCATCTTCCTGGCCGGCCCCCCCCTGGTCAAAGCCGCCACCGGCGAGGAGATCAGCGCCGAAGCGTTGGGGGGGGCCCTGGTGCACTGCGCCCACTCTGGCGTTGCCGATCACCTGGCCAGAGATGACGACCATGCCTTGCAACTGGCCCGCACCCTGGTCAGCAATCTGGGGGGCGACCAGCCAGCCAACCGCCCCCTCTATCGGGAGCCTGTCTATCCCATCGAGGAGCTCTATGGTCTGGTCGGTACCAGTCTGAAGCGGCCGGTGGAGGCGAGGGAGATCATCGCTCGCCTGGTCGATGGCTCGGACTTTGACGAGTTCAAGGCGCTATACGGCACCACGCTCGTCACCGGGTTCTCCCGCATCCAGGGCATGGCCGTCGGGATCCTCGCCAACAACGGTGTGCTGCACAGCGACAGCGCCCAGAAGGGCGCCCACTTCATCCAGCTCTGCAACAGACGCGCCATCCCGTTGCTGTTTCTGCAAAACATCACCGGCTTCATGGTGGGCAGCCAGGCCGAGCGCGAAGGGATCGCCAAACACGGTGCCAAGCTAGTTACTGCCGTTGCTTGCAGCCGGGTGCCCAAGCTCACCCTGATCACCGGGGGCAGCTTTGGCGCCGGCAACTACGGCATGTGTGGCCGCGCCTTTGACCCCGACTTCCTGTTCAGCTGGCCCAACAGCCGCATCTCCGTCATGGGGGGCGAACAGGCGGCTGGCGTCTTGGTTCAGGTGCGCCGCGACAAGCTCGCCGCAGCGGGAAAGCCCCTCGACGAGCAGGAGGCGCAGGCTATCCGCACCCCTGTGCTCGACCAGTATGAACGCCAGGGCCACCCCTACTACGCCAGTGCCCGGCTCTGGGACGATGGGGTCATCGACCCGGCCCAGAGCCGCACCGTACTCGCACTGGCCCTGGCCGCCTGCCAGGATGCCCTGGCCCGCGCCCGAGTGACCCCCGAGCAATATGGCATTTTCCGGATGTAAGGAGCCCGTATGAAAGCAGACATGAGGTCATCCCCTGCCGCCCCCGACAACAGGGCCGCCCCGGATGCCGGATTTCGCCTGGAGCAGGCTGGCCCCCTGGCTGAGCTGGTGCTCTGTCGCCCGGCACGCCATAACGCCTTTGACAAGGCGCTGATCCAGGGGCTGCTTGGCGCCTTGCGCGAGCTGGCTGACCGCACTGAGCACAGTCCCCGGGCGCTGCTGCTGCGCGCCGAGGGCAAGCACTTTTGCGCCGGCGCCGATCTCGACTGGATGCGGGATCTCTCCCATGCCGATGTTGAACACAACAGGGAGGATGCCCGCCAGCTCGCCCTGCTGATGCAAACCCTGGACGAGCTGCCCTTCCCCACCCTGGTCCTGGTGCAGGGCGCCGCCTATGGGGGGGCACTTGGTCTCATCTGTGCCTGCGACATCGCCCTGGCCAGCGACGATGCCCGCTTCTGCCTCTCCGAAGTGGGTCTGGGATTGGTGCCAGCGGTGATAAGCCCCTATGTGGTGCGCACCCTGGGGCAGCGCCAGGCACGGCGCTACATGCTCAGTGCCGAACCCTTCGATGCCATCACCGCCTGTCGGCTCAACGTGATTCATCAGCGGTTCAGCCCCGACGCCTTGCTGGAAGAGGGCCGTGCTCTGGCCCGAACGCTGTGCCAGAACGGCCCGGCGGCCATGGCCGACACCAAGGCACTGCTCGATAAGCTCGCCCACCTGCCCGCCAGTCAACACCAGGCGCTGACCGTGGATACCATTGCCCGGGTGCGGGTCGGCGCCGAGGCCCAGGAGGGGATGCAGGCTTTCTTTGACAAGCGCCCGCCCGCCTGGCGTCCCGAATGCAAGGAGAAACCATGACTGAGCTAGTCCCCATCAAATGGCAGATGATCGCCAATCGTGGCGAAAAAACCGGGGTGCGCCTACTGCCGCTTTTCACCGTCGCCGTCTCATCCCCGGAGCAGATGTCATGACAGAAATAGTCCCGATCAAACGGCTGCTGATCGCCAATCGTGGCGAAATAGCGGTGCGTATCATCAAGACCGCGCGCCGCCTCGGCATTCACACCATCGCCCTCTACTCGGATGCCGACCACCAGGCCATGCCCGTGCGTGAAGCCGACGAGGCCTGGTATCTGGGGCCGGCACCTGCGCGGGAGAGCTACCTCGACGGTGCCAAGGTGCTCGCCATCGCCAAGCAGGCTGGCGCCGACGCCATCCACCCCGGCTATGGTTTTCTCTCTGAGAGCAGCGATTTCGCCCTTGCCTGCGAGGAGGCCGGGATCCGCTTCATCGGCCCCTCGGCGGCCGCCATCCTCGCCATGGGGGACAAATCCGGCGCCAAAGCGCTGATGGAAGCGGCGGGCGTGCCGGTGCTGCCCGGCTATCACGGCGCAGATCAGAGCCTGCTCGCCCTCAGAGCCCATGCCCAGAGCGTCGGCTTTCCCCTGCTCATCAAGGCCGCCAGCGGCGGCGGCGGCAAGGGGATGCGCCGGGTCGAGGCGCTGGCCGATTTCGATGACGCCTTGGGGGCGGTCAAGCGGGAAGCCCTGGCGGCCTTTGGCGATGACAATGTGCTGCTCGAACGCTACCTGGCCGGGGCAAGGCACGTCGAGGTGCAGGTGTTTGCCGACAACAGCGGCTACACCCTCTCCCTCGGGGACAGGGACTGCTCGCTGCAGCGCCGTCATCAGAAGGTGATCGAGGAGGCGCCAGCCCCGGATATCGCCCCCGAGCTGCGCCGCGCCATGAGCGACGCCGCGGTGGCCGCCGCCATGGCCATCGACTATCGCGGGGCTGGCACCATAGAGTTCCTGCTCTGCGAGGGCGCCTTCTATTTCATGGAGATGAATACCCGCCTGCAGGTTGAACACCCTGTGACCGAAGCGGTCACGGGTCTGGATCTGGTGGCCTGGCAGCTCGCCGTCGCCGAAGGACGCCCGTTGCCCCTGAGCCAACATCAGGTTCAGTTGCGCGGCCACGCGGTAGAGGCACGCCTCTACGCCGAGGATGTGGCCGCCGGTTTCCTGCCAGCCAGCGGCCCCATCCACTGGCTGCACTGGCCGACAGGAGTGCGCATCGATACCGGGGTGGCCGCGGGTGACGCCGTGAGCCCTTATTACGACCCCATGATCGCCAAGCTGGTCGCCCATGGCGAGCACCGCGCCCAGGCCCTGGCCAGATTGAGCGAGGCCCTCACGGCCCTGGAGATAGGCCCGCTGACTCACAACGGCGCCTTGCTGGCACGCCTGTGCCAGGAGCCGGACGTGCTGGGAATGCGCCACCATACCCAGTGGCCACTCCCCACCGATCCTCAACCTCTGCCCGAGCTCGCGGGGCCCCTGGCCACCCTCTGGCTCGCCCACAGTGCCGCCAGCAGTGATCCCTGGCACAAGGCGACCGGATTTCGGCTCGGACGACACCAGACCTGGACGGCAGCCGTGACCCTGGCCGGGCAGCGTCATCAACTCACCCTGCACTCATCCGAGGGAAAACTGAGCTGGCAGGGCCAGTCGATCCCCTACGTCATGGCCGAGGATCATATTCGCCTGCAGTGGCAGGGGCGCTGGCAGCGCTACCCTGTCCGAACCTTGCGCCAGGGGGATCAACGCCAACCAGGTTTCGTGCTGACCTTGGCGGGACAACAGATCCCCTTCGGCCCGGCCCAGGAGCTGGCGCAACAGGATCACCACGGGGATGAGGCGAGCGGCAGGTCCGTCACCCTGGCCCCCATGCATGGCCTGGTGGTCGCCCTGCTGATAGAGGCCGGTCAAGCAGTGAGCCGGGGCCAGCCACTGCTGGTGCTGGAGGCAATGAAGATGGAACACCAGCTGCGCGCCCAGCAAGATGGCGTCATCGCCGAACTGCTCTGCCGCGAGGGGGATCAGGTCAGCCAGGGGGCTCCCCTGGTGCGCTTTTTGGAGAGTACAGAGGCCGCCAGCTAGCCATGACAGGGCTCACAGCAGCCTTCTTGCCACCACATAGTGGTTGGCCGCCACCAGAGTCATAGAGGGGATCAGCATGACGCAGATAATGGAGCAGGATGACAGGGTCAGCCTGGTCGAGATGGGGCCAAGGGATGGCCTGCAAAACGAAGTGGTCCAGCTCACGCTGCCCCAGAAGCTGGCGCTGATCCGGCGACTCGGCGAGAGCGGCTTGCAGCGCATCGAGGTCGGCGCCTTTGTCTCCCCGAAACGGGTGCCCCAGATGGCAGACTCCGCCGCCCTGCTGGCCGCCCTGCCCCGGGGCGCCATGCCGGGCAGAGCGCCGGTTCGATATGGCGCCCTGGTGCCCAACCTGCAAGGGCTGCAGGGGGCCATCAACGCTCGGGTCGATGAGATTGGCCTGTTCACCGCCTGCACGGATGGCTTCACCCGGGCCAATATCGGCATCAGCGTGGAGGAGTCCCTGGTGCGCTTCGCCCCTCTGGTGCAGGAGGCGCGCCGTCTGGGCATCCGGGTGCGCGGTTATCTCTCCACCGTCATCGCCTGCCCCTTCGATGGCCCGACCCGTCCCAAGCGGGTGGCGGCCATGGCCGAACGGTTGCTGGATCTGGGCTGCCACGAAATATCCCTCGGGGACACCACTGGGGTCGGCACCCCAGGCACTGTGGTGCCCATGCTCGACGCCGTGCTGCGGGAGATCCCCGCCGGGCGCCTGGCGGTGCACTTTCACGATACCTATGGTCAGGCCCTGGCCAATTTGATGCCAGCCCTGGAGCGTGGCATTCGCACCATCGACAGCTCGGTGGCCGGGCTCGGCGGCTGCCCTTATGCACCGGGGGCGTCCGGTAATCTGGCCAGTGAAGAGGTGGTCTATCTGTTGCGAGGGCTGGGCATGCAGACCGGGGTGGATCTCGATAGCCTCGCCGCCACCGGCCAATGGGTGAGCGAGCTGCTTGGCCGACCCAATGCCTCCCGGGTCGGTCGCGCCCTCGCCGCCCGGCGAGAAATGGACAACCACCAGGGGGGCTGCCATGTCAGATAATCACGCCGGCAAGGAGGTCACCTACAGCATCTCGGAACTGGCGCAGGAGTTTGACATCACGGCCCGCACCATTCGCTACTACGAAGATGAGGGGCTCATCTCCCCGACCCGGGAGGGCCAGAATCGCATCTACAGCCACAAGGACAAGATCCGTCTCAAGCTGACCCTGCGCGGCAAGCGCCTCGGCTTTAGCCTGGCCGAGATCCGCGAACTCTTTGACATGTATGACACCGACAGATCCAGCCGCACCCAGTTGCTCTCCATGGTTCAGCTCATTGAGTCCAAGCGCGAGGCGTTGCGCCAACAGCAAGAAGACATCCAGATGGTGCTGGCCGAGCTGGAAAGCGCCGAGCGACGTTGCGCCGGGGCCCTCGATAATCTCGGTGATCAGGGGGGATTGGGCCAGCTGGGCTGATGCGCAATAAGAGGCGGGTAATTGCAGGCCTGGACCAAACGGACGTTGGACCAGCCTGCCTGCGATCCCCTGCCCCGACGTGAAGAGCAGTAGGAGGCGATTGACGCTGCCTATGGCCCTTAGCCCCAAGGGCATGTTATAGCTAGCGCGTCTCGCCCCTTCAGGAGAATTCGATGGCTCTGCCTTCCCGCCGCCTTGTGCTGTCGCTCATCGCCGGCCTGCTACTGCTGCTCTTCATCGGAGTCATCGTATTGCTGTGGCAAGCCCCCGCCCTGACGGTGCGCTATCTGCCCGGCTGGTTGAAACAGGAGTATGGCCTCAACCTCACCCTGGGCAAGATCCAGGTCAATCTGCAACAACCCTCATTGACCCTGGGCCCCAGCGCCCTCACCGATGAGAACGGCAATCCCCTGCTCAGCCTGGCCGAGCTCAGCCTCAGACCCGATCTCAAGGCAAGTTGGCACCAAAAGGGCCTGGTACTCACCGAGGCGACCCTGCTCGCCCCCAAACTGGCGTTGCAGCGGCTGGCCCCCGACCCCAAACAGCCAGGCACGCCCCGCTTCAATTTGACCGATGCCCTGAGCCAGTTGCTTGCCCCCTCCCCCAGGGCCGCCAGTGAGCCACCCGGTTCTCCCCCCTTGTTCGAGATAGCCAGGCTGACGCTGCAGCAGGGCAGCCTGACTTATCGGGACAGCCGTCCCGCACAGGCCGATGGCTGGTTGCCGCCCCAAACCCTGACGGGGCTGACGCTCACCCTGACCAATATCCGCTCGCTTCCCGATCAGAACACGCTCTACACCCTGACCGCCAATCTCGGCAAGAGTCCGCTAAAGGCCGAGGGCAGTTTCAATTTGAGTGGCGCCAGCCAGGGCACTCTCAGCCTGGCCAAGCTGCCCCTCAAGGCTTTTTCCCCGCTCTGGGCCCCCTATCTGACGCTGGATTTGAACAAGGGTCAGGCCAGCGCCCGGGCCAGCTATCGCCTGACCCTGGGCAAGCAGGGACTGGATTGGCAACTGAGCAAGGGCAAGTTGACCCTGGATGGGTGGCAACTGACACACCCCAAGGGGGCAGAGTTTGCCCGCTTCACGCAACTGGCGCTGAGTGATATCAATCTGGATAGCCGGCAGCAACTGCTGAAAATTGGCACCCTGAACCTGCAGCAACCTGTGCTGCGCGCCGCCCTGGATGCTCAGCACAACCTGGACTTGAGCAAGGTATTGGCGCCCCGGCTTGCACAGACGAAGCCCAAGCCCGCCACCACCAAGGGGGGCAAGGCCGCCAAGCCACAGAGTGCTCCCTGGCGCTGGCAGCTCGGCCAGATTGCGCTGCACAAAGGCAGTCTCAACCTGCTCGAATCGAGCAGCGGCAAGCCGCTGACCCGCGAGCTGACGAGCCTCGAACTGACCCTGAGCGGACTCGATAACCGCCTGGGCAAGGCAAGCCCCCTCACCCTGAAGAGCAGCCTCAACCAGCAGGCTCAGATCGCCTTCGAGGGCAAACTGACCCCCATGCCCTTCGCCCTGGAGGGGGAGATCAAGCAGCAAGGATTGCCACTGAGCTGGGCCCAGCCCTATCTGCAGGCGCGCGCCCGCGTCAAGGTACAAGAGGGAGTGCTGTCGAGCCGGCTCAAGCTCGCCCTCGCCACCAATGACAAGGGTGACCTCACCAAGTTTGACCTTGGCGGCGGGCTCGACATCGATGGACTCAATGTGTTGAGTCGCGCCGACAACCAGCGCTTGCTGCAGATAGCCCGACTCGAGCTGACCGGGCTCCACTATGAGGGGATCAGCCAGCAGGTGAAGATAGATGACATCTTGTTGCGTCAACCCTTCGCCCGCATCGAGATCAACGAGGATGGCACCACCAATGTTCAGCAGCTGATCTTGCCTGCCCCTGCGGCTGGCGAGGGCTCAGCGACTACCCATGCAGGCCCGGAGCCTCGCTTGGTCATCGATCAGATCCGTGTCCAGCAGGGCAATCTGCGCTTTGCCGATCGCAGCCTGAGCCAGGAGTTCAATGCCGATATCGCCGATCTGAACGGTCAGAGCCGCCACATCACCAATATTCCCAACCAGCGATCCGACATCGCCTTCAACGGCAAGGTCGACAAATATGCCCCCGTGACCATCAGGGGCGGCGCCAACCTGCTCATCGATGAGCCCGAGCTGGACTTGGCCGTCGCCTTCAACAATCTGGAGATGACCAGCTTCAGCCCCTATTCCGGCACCTATGCGGGCTATGCCATCGACAAGGGGCAGCTCACCATGAAGCTCAACTATCGCCTGGTCGGTAACCGCCTGGAGGGCGACAACGACATCATCATCAAGAAGCTGCAACTGGGCGAGAAGATAGCCAGTGACAAGGCCAAGGATCTGCCACTGGGACTGGCTGTGGCCCTGCTCAGCGATGCCAATGGCGTCATCAGGCTCAACCTCAAGGTGAAGGGCAACCTGGATCAGCCTGATTTCAGCCTGGGGAGCATCTTCTGGAATGTGCTGGGCAACACGCTGCGCAAGGCCATCACCTCCCCCTTCTCCCTGCTTGCCTCCCTCGCGGGAGGGACGAAAGATCTCGATGAACTCTCCTTTGCGCCCGGCGAGTATGAGCTGACACAGAGCCAGCAGAGCAAGCTGGCCAAGCTCGCCGAGGCGCTCAAGGCCAGACCCCAGCTCAGCATGAATATCCGCGGCAAGGTGAATTTCAATGAGGAGCGCCCCCTGCTGCAACGCCAGAAGCTGGAGCGGGTACTGGCCAGGATCACCGGCAGCCCGGTTGACCTGACCCGACTTGGCCAAGATGAGGCCATGCAGACCGCCCTGGCCCAGGCCTATCAGGAGCGCTTCAAGGAGGATGTCGCGGCCCTGGCGGACCGGCTCGGCCTGGCGGTCACCAGCATGGCGCTGCGGGATCAGGCGGTCATCTTGCTGCGGGATCAGCAGCTCATCACCGCCAAGTCACTGCGCAACCTTGCCATGGCCCGGGCCCGCAACACCAAGAGCTATCTGGTCGAGACACAAGCCATTACCCCGGATCGCCTGTTCGTGCTCGACAGCCAGGTCAAGGAGACTGACAAGACCGCCAGGGTGGTGCTCACCCTGGATGAGTGAGCTGCCCACTCGGCTGGGCAAACACATTGGGGATGGCTCCTCTGTCTCTGCCCTTCACCCTGTGATGCAGGCAACCAGCGCACAGGAGCGACCCGCGCGACTTGCGCGGCATCCCCGGCGACGCCTCCGCACGGGGTCCTCCTCTCCCCGATCAGCCCCTTCTCCGGGATGGATGTCAGGCCGTCTCTGAGCGAGGCCGCGCTGATGGCCAGCGTGAGCACCGCCTGCGACAGGGGCTCACTCTCCCTTCAATGGGGGCTGAATAACCCCCCGTTATCGCCAGCTGCGGCACCCGGTTCGTCACTGCCATCCCACCTATGAGCCTGCCAATGCGCGGGCATGAGCCCCGTTCAAGTGGGCTTCACACGGGAGGTGCCCGACGCCGAACCGCTGCTAAACCAATTGGCGCTGAGCTCTGTCACACTGTGTTTCAAACATGGCCATCAAACTCTGGTTTGATGGCATATTCGTTTGAAATGCAACCATCTCTTTGTCGGCTCGTGTGGAGACAATCCTGACGGCCCCGGACCAGTCAATGATCCCGGCAGCCCCAGTTGCCCTGCCTCGCCGGTTGTGGGAATGAGATCCCGTATCTCGAGAGAGACGACCCCACCTGGTGCCCTCACCTGCCGAGGCTAGCGATACCTGCGGCGGACACCGTACCTGGCATCTCATCAACAGTTGATGAAGAGAGTGGCCTCCTTGTGGCGGCGAGGGATGCGCTGCGGATGCTGCACTTGGCATCACATCAACGGCGCAGAGAGATAGCGACGCCCAACGGCCCCCTCCCCCGACCGACCAGACCAGATCAGGTCAGGTCAGACCTGATGGCATCCAATCTGGTAATAAACACAAAAAAACAACCTGTTCCCTACCTTTTATTTACCAATTAACCACTGATTAGCCACGATTGAACCCTGCGCTGGTCTGAGTTGTAGTTTTTTTACTATTTAACTGCCCTTTCCCCTTGCGAGGGCGTGGAGCCCTGCCTAAAATCCCGCGTCCTTTGAACAACCCCCACACATTTTTGGAGAACACCACGTGAGCGTGAGCGAAAAACTGGCCAACCCTGCCCCCCTCGGTCTGATGGGCTTCGGCATGACCACTGTCCTGCTGAACATCCACAATGCGGGTTTCTTCCCCATCAGCGCCATGATCCTGGCCATGGGCCTGTGCTATGGCGGTCTGGCCCAGATCATCGCCGGTATCATGGAATACAAGCGTGGCAATACATTCGGCGTCACCGCCTTCATCTCCTACGGCACCTTCTGGTGGAGCCTGGTACTGCTGATGGTCCTGCCGGCAATGGGCCTGGCCGAAGCCACCCCCGCCGCCTTCATGGGTTGGTACCTGCTGATGTGGGGCATGTTCACCCTCTTCATGATGGTCGGGACAGTCAACTACCCGCGCGCCAAACAGTTCGTGTTCGCCTCCCTGACCGTGCTGTTCTTCCTGCTGGCTGCCCACAACTTCACCGGTAGCGCACTGATCGGTCACATCGCCGGTTTCGAAGGCATCATCTGCGGTGCCAGCGCCATCTACCTGGCCATGGCGACCGTGATCAATGAGCAGTTCGGTCGCACCGTATTGCCGATTGGCGATCACAAGAAAGCCGCCACCGTGCAGCTTAAAGCCGCCGCCTAAACGCCCGCAGGCAAGGGCCAGCCTCAGGTTGACCCTCGCCACGGCGATGAAACACAGAAGGCACCCCCAGGGGTGCCTTCTTGCTATCTGTCCCTTGCCAACCGCACGCCTCTGCGCAGTCCGCTTCTCTTGTACGCGGACTAAGGTGACGGCGAATCCCGCTCCCCCTCGTCAGCCTCCGGCTGCCGTTGCAGGGGCTCCTGGCCATAGAAGCGGGTGAACAAGCCATACACCGCCGGGAAGGCGTGATGCAGCTGCCGGGGTTGGCTGAAGAAGAGCTCGCTGCACACGGCAAAAAACTCGGCCGGATGACTGGCAGCATAAGAGTCTATCAATGTCGTCTCCCCCCGCTCGCACTGGCCCTGAAGCTGGTCGAATGCCTGCTGGCAGGTGACGGCCCACTCAGATCCTGTCAAACCCGCTGGCAAAGGGGGCGCGCCGTCGGCCTCTCCCCCCAGCATGTCGAGCTTGTGGGCAAGCTCGTGGATGATGAGGTTATAGCCATCCCAATCACCGTCCTGCTGCAGCTCGCTCCAGGCCAGCACCAGCGGCCCCTGTGGCCAGGCCTCGCCGGCATTCTCCTCCTCCCACTCGCTCACCAGACCGAACTCGTCCTGCACCTGCTGACGGCGAGCGACGGGCTCGGGAATGATGATGATCTCATGAAAGCCCCGATACCAGTCGAGACTGAGCGCCAGAATGGGCAAGGCACCTTGCAGTGCCAGGGCACGCCGTTGACGCTCACTCAGCTCGACACCGAGCAGGGTCCAGCTCTTGCGCTCGAGCAGGCGGCGCGCCAGAGTCACCAACTGAGCCTGCTGGGCCTCACTCAAGCCATGGAGAATAGGGATGGCAGCAAACAACCCCTGCCACTCCTCCTCCATGGGTCTGCCCGGTGATTGGGCATCTGCGACGGCCTTGCACTGACTCGGTGCACCCAACAGGGTGCAGAGCAAGCGACTTGCCCTGATAGCTGACCACACGCTCGCCACTCAATACCTCGACCATTGGGATGTCATTGTGATAGCAGGGATTTGACGAAGCGCGTTGGCTTTTCCCGATAACCCTGCTGCTGATAGAAGTGATGGGCCCGCTCACGGTGCGGGCTGCTGGAGAGTTCAATCTGGCCACAACCGGCCTCCCGGGCCACCTGTTCGGCGGCCGCCAGCAAGGCGGCCCCCCAGCCCTGACCGCGAGCCTCTTCATCGACCACCAGCGCCGAGATCAATGCCCAGCCTGGCGCCAGATGCAGAGGCCGCAACAGATGCAGCACCAGCACCCCCGTCACGCCGTGCAGGTTTTCACTCACCAGCACCTGTCGTCCGGGCTCCATCGCCAGCAGATCCGCCACCAGCCTGCCGGGTTCATCCCCATAGCCGAGCTGGACAAAGAGCCTCGCCATCACCTCCGCATCGGCGACCCCTGCCAGGCGTATGCCCTCACCGGGACCGATATCTTCCATCTGCTCGTTCATGATTGGCCTCAAAATTGCTCTATCACTGCCAAGGCACTGTTTCAGGAGAAAATAACGCCGTTTCATCCCGTTAATCAAGCCGTGAAAAGCGCGCCACCATATCGAGTTCACAAATTGGCAACATTAACGCAAATTTCACTGGGAAGCGCCGAAGCAAGTCGATATGTTAAACGCCTCGGCCGAGGCCGACAGCAGAAATGACTGAATAACAAAGATCGAGTGGGCAAAAGCCCGCCGGAAGTCTCACAACAAAGGAGTTGTTGTACATGAACGAGATCGTCAATGCCATCAATGGTGTGATTTGGAGCCCTGCGCTCATCTATCTGTGCCTCGGGGTAGGTTTCTATTTCTCCTGCCGCACCCGCTTCCTGCAACTGCGCCATATCAAGGAGATGGTGCGGTTGATGATGGACGGCAAGGCAACCGATGCCGGTGTCTCCTCCTTCCAGGCGCTGACCATGACCCTGGCAGGCCGAGTCGGGACAGGTAACATCGCAGGGGTGGCCACCGCCATCACCTTCGGTGGCCCCGGCGCCCTGTTCTGGATGTGGATGGTGGCCTTCCTTGGCGCCAGCTCCGCCTTTGTGGAGTCCACCCTGGGTCAGGTTTATAAAGAGAAGATCAACGGTGAATTCCGTGGTGGTCCCGCCTTCTATATCGAGAAGGGTCTGGGGATGAGCTGGTATGCCTGGACCTTCGCCATCGCCACCATCTTCGCCTGCGGCGTGTTGCTGCCTGGGGTGCAAGCGAACTCCATCGGCTCCAGCCTGCAGACCGCCTTTGATATTGACCCCAACGTCACCGCCGCCGGTCTGGCTCTGCTGCTGGGCTTCATCATCTTCGGTGGCGTCAAGCGCATCGCCCACTTTGCCTCGACGGTGGTGCCCTTCATGGCACTGGGCTACATCATTGTGGCCTGCGTCATCATCGCCCTCAATATCGGCCAACTGCCAGGTGTCATCCTGCTTATCTGGAAGAGCGCCTTCGGTCTGGATGCCGGTTTCGGTGCCATTCTGGGTCTGGCCATCATGTGGGGGGTCAAGCGCGGTATCTATTCCAACGAAGCCGGTCAGGGTACTGGCCCCCATGCCTCGTCCGCAGCGGCCGTGAGCCACCCGGCCAAACAGGGTCTGGTCCAGGCGTTCTCCGTCTACATCGATACCCTGTTTGTCTGCTCCGCCACCGGTTTCATGCTGCTTATTACTGGGCTTTATAACGTACAGGGTCCGGACGGCGCCGCCCTCTATACCGGCATCGCCGGCATCGCCGCAGGCCCTGGCTATGTGCAGACCGCCATGGAGAGCATGATGCCCGGCTTTGGCAACATCTTCGTCGCCATCGCGCTCTTCTTCTTCGCCTTCACCACCATCGTCGCCTACTACTACATCGCCGAGACCAACATTGCCTTCATCAACCGCAAGATCAATCGCCCCTGGTTGACCTTCGTGCTGAAGATTGGCTTGATGGCCGCCACCGTGTACGGCACCGTCAAGACCGCCGACTTGGCCTGGGGACTAGGTGATATTGGCGTCGGTCTGATGGCCTGGTTGAACATCATCGCCATCCTGCTGATGCAAAAAACCGCCTTCATCTGCCTGAAGGATTACGAAAGCCAGAAGGCTCAGGGAGTCGACCCCGTCTTCCACCCCGAGAAGCTTGGCATCAAGAACGCCGACTACTGGACGGGTCGCCGCTCCGAGCACAATCTGGAGCAGGAACATAACGGCCACGAATTCGAGCCAGACCGCGAGCCAGGTGCTAGCAAGTAAGCCCGATATTCACTCATCAAAATGGCAGCCTCGGCTGCCATTTTTCATGTTGTCTGCTGCCCGGCGTGGGCTCGGCTCAGTGCCGGTCACGGCGTGGCCCAAAGCGCAGTCGCCAGCCAAACAGCCCGTTGAGGGTGGCCCGCCACTGATTGGGGCGTCCCAGGATCTGCCTCTGCAAACGGGTCTCTTCGTTGAGCATCGTCTCGTCACTGTGCGCCCAAGCCTGACGGTAAAGGTGTTTGATCCCCGCCAGTGCATCCGGTGATTTACCCAGCAGGCTATTGGCGAAAGCACGGGCCTCGGCCAGGGGATCCTCGCAGACCCGGCTCACCAGCCCCAGCGCCTTGGCCTCGGGGGCCAGCAACTCGCGTCCGCTCATGGCAAGCTCCATGGCAGTATCGACGCCCATAAGGTTGCGCAGGGTGACGCTGCCGCTCATGTCCGGGATGATGCCCCACTTGATCTCCATCACCGAGAAGCGGCAATCCGGCGTGCTGAAGCGAAAATCGGCGCCCAATGCAATCTGCAGGCCGCCACCGAAACAGACCCCCTGGGTGACGACGATCACCGGCACCGACAGCTGACGCCAGCCATAGGCCACCCGCTGGGCCAGATTGGTCGCCTCGTCCGCCTCGCGCTTCAAGATATCCAGCGCGGCCAGCGGCTGCTTGAGCATGGCCTTCACATCCAGCCCGGCGCAGAAGCCGCGCCCCTCTCCGTGCAGGATCACGGCCCTCAGCCCGGGCATCTGCCGCAGACTCTGCAGCGTCTGATCCAGGGCCCTGAACATGGGCAAGTCCAACGCATTGAGCTTGTCTGGCCGGCTCAGCATCACCTCGGCGATGCCGTCCCGGATCTCCCATTTGACCCTTGGTTTATCCATGTCCCCTGCCCTCTCCTTAGTCGATACTGGTCATACCACCAAATTATCAGAGTGTTACCGACGGGTACAGGGAGGCGAGAGCCTCCGTGCGACTAAAGTCGGCTGGCCCCGCTCCGGCCGCTTTGTCAGACTGGCCTCACGCCCCCGGCCGAGACCCGCCATGACCATCTTGTTCAACTTCAGCCGCCCGCCGTTTGACTGCCTCGGGGAAGCGGCGCGCCAGCGGCTCGGACAGAGCCTCAGCATCTGTTACTTTCGGGCGGGCCAGACGGTACTGAACCCCGGTGAAGCCCCACCTGGGCTCTATCTCGTCATCAAGGGGGCGGTGGAGGAGTCGAGCACCCACCAGTCATTCGGGGATTATGGCGAGGGGGATCTGTTCGACGTGCGCGCCCAGTTCGATGGCCACTGCCGCCATGGCTTCAGCGCCCTGGAGGACTGCCTCTGCCAGCTCATTCCCCGCGCCGTGTTTCAGGTGCTCTGCACCGACAACCCCGATTTTGCCCACTACTTCACCGCCACCCTGACGGAACGCCAGCGCGAGCAGGATCGGCGCAGCCAACTCGGCCAGCAGAATCTGGCGGAATTCATCCTGACCCGGATTGAGCCCTGCCACCTGCAGCCACCGCTCCTCGTCGAGAGCCGACTCAGCCTGCTGGCCGCGACCGAAGCCATGGCCAGCCAGAGCAGCGATTGTCTGCTCTATCCCGCCGCCGACGGCAGTCTGAGCCTGGCAACCCGCAAGACCCTGCTCCATGCCCTGACTCTCAAGGGACTGCCTCTGACGGCGCCGCTGGTGGTACTGACTCCGGCGTCGCTGATCGGCCTAGCGCAAGGCAGCTATTTGTTCGACGCCCTGCTGCTGATGACCCGCCACCGCATCAAGCGGCTGGTCATCTGGCAGGGGCAGGAGGTTGCAGGGATACTGCACCTGACCCAGGTGCTGGGGCTCTTCTCAACCCACTCCCATGTACTGACCCTGCGCATCGCCCGGGCAGACAGCCAGGCCGCCCTGGAGGCCGTCGCCCGGGAACAACAACAGCTGACCCGCTCGCTATTTGCCCAGGGGATCCACACCGCCTTCCTGATGAGACTCATCGCCACCCTCAACGAGCAGCTGATCGCCAAGGCCTTCGCCCTGGTGATCCCCCCCGAGGTGCAGGATAAGGTGTGCCTGCTGATGCTGGGATCGGAGGGTCGTAGCGAGCAAATCCTCAAGACCGATCAGGACAACGCCCTGATCCTGCCCGCCAGCCTGCAGTGGCCAAGCCAGCAGGCAGACCTTGCCGCCTTCGGCGCCCTGCTGGAGCGGCTCGGTTATCCCCCCTGTCCGGGCCGGGTGATGGTCAACAATCCCGCCTGGGTGAAAGAAGCAACGCAATGGCAGCAAGCAATAGAACGGGCCTGCCTCGAGGCCAGCGAAGCCGACTTGCTCTGGCTCGCCACCTTGGCCGATGCCCAGCCCATCGCCGGTGATCGCAGCCTGCTGCCCCCCATCGCCCACAGGCTAAGGGAGCAGCTCGCCGATCGGCCCGATCTGCTGGCGGAGATGGCCCGCGCCGCGGTCGCCTTTCACACCCCCCTCACCCTGTTTGGCCGGCTGGCCCAGGAGCCCGAGGGGCTGGATCTCAAGCGCGGTGGCCTGTTTGCGCTGGTACACGGCATCCGCCTGCTGGCGCTGGAGGCCAAGATCCTGGAGACCTCCACCCTGGGTCGCATCGAGGCGCTGGTATCTGCGGGCCGGCTCAGCAGCGATTACGGCGCCAATCTGGCGGAGGCGTTTAGGCTCTTCGTGCGCTTGCGCCTGCGCAGCCAACTCAAGGAGGGCGACGATCGGGTGCGAGTGGCGACACTCAGTCACGGCGAGCGGGATCTGCTGCGCCATGCCCTGCATCAGGTGAAGAAATTCCAGCAGTGGCTCGGCTTGCACTTTCGTCTGAGGCAATAACATGTGGAATCGCTGCCGACGCCGTTGGATTGGCCGGGCTTTTCGTCACGGGGAGTTCGCCCCGCTCTTTGCTACGCCCCCAAAGGAGGAGTGGGTAGCCCTCGATCTCGAGACCACCAGCCTGGATCCCGCGCAGGCGGAAATCGTCGCCATCGGCGCGGTGCGTATCCAGGGTAACAGGCTGCTCACCGGCGAGGCACTCTCCCTGCGGGTGCAGGCGCCCGCCAGCCTGAGCGAACAATCGGTGGCGATTCACGGCCTGCGCCATCAAGATTTGCAGCAGGGCATGGCGCTGGAGGCCGCGCTGCGCCAGCTGTTGGCCTTCATCGGCCCACGTGAACTGGTGGGCTACCACATAGCCTATGACCTGCGCATCCTCAACCTCGCCTGCCAGAAACAGTGGGGGCTGCAGTTGCCGCAACGGGGGATAGAGGTGAGCCGGCTCTATCACGATCACCTCTATCGGCGCTACCCGGGTGCGGTCATCAATCTGCACCTGGCCGCCATCAGCAGCCATCTGGGGCTGCCTGCCCTGCCCGCCCACGACGCCCTGGCGGATGCCATCACCGCCGCCCTCATTTTCCTGCGTCTGCGCTTGGGTGGCCCCCTGGCTTATCCCAAAGTCTAATTGCCGATCAATAACATTTAATTCACATTTCCATTACATGAGCGGGCGTCCTGCTCGGTAGAGACATCCTTCATTCACAGCCGACATTCATGTCATGGAGAAATGCAATGGAACAGCAACGTTATCTGAGGATCCAGCAAGATCCTGTCTTCCAGGAGTTGGTCAGCAAACGCCAACGCTTCGCCTGGACCCTCTCCATCCTGATGCTGGGGCTCTACCTGGCGTTTATCCTGCTCATCGCCTTCGCCCCCGGCTGGCTCGGCACGCCGCTGAGCGAAGGCTCCGCCATCACCCGTGGCATTCCCGTCGGTGTGGGGCTGATCCTCTCCTCCTTCGTGCTGACCGGCATCTATGTGTATCGCGCCAACGGCGAGTTTGACGAGCTGAACAACAAGATCCTCAAGGGAGCCCAATCATGAAAGGCAAGTCTCTGCTGCTGCTCGGCAGCCTGATGTCCACTCCCCTGCTGGCGGCCGATGCGCTGACCGGCGAGGTGCAACGCCAGCCCTTGAACGTGCCGGCCATCGTCATGTTCGTGGCCTTCGTGGCCGCCACCCTGTTCATCACCTACTGGGCCTCCAAGCGCAACCGCTCGGCCTCCGACTACTATGCCGCCGGCGGGCGCATCACCGGCTTCCAGAATGGCCTGGCCATCGCCGGTGACTACATGTCTGCCGCCTCCTTCCTTGGCATCTCCGCCCTGGTCTATACCTCGGGCTACGACGGCCTGATTTATTCCATCGGCTTTTTGGTGGGCTGGCCCATCATCTTGTTCCTGATCGCAGAGCGGCTGCGCAACCTCGGCAAGTACACCTTCGCCGACGTGGCCTCCTATCGCCTCAAACAGACCTCGGTGCGCACCTTGTCTGCCAGCGGATCCCTGGTGGTGGTGGCGCTCTACCTGATCGCCCAGATGGTGGGTGCCGGCAAGCTGATCGAGCTATTGTTCGGCCTGCAATATCACATCGCCGTGGTGCTGGTCGGTATCCTGATGGTGCTCTACGTGCTGTTTGGCGGCATGCTGGCCACCACCTGGGTGCAGATCATCAAGGCGGTGATGCTGCTGTCCGGTGCCTCTTTCATGGCCATCATGGTGATGAAATCGGTCAACTACGACATCGGTGCTCTGTTCAGCGAGGCCGTCAAGGTCCACGCCAATGGCGCCGCCATCATGAGCCCGGGCGGCCTGGTGGCCGACCCCATCTCCGCCATCTCGCTCGGGCTGGCGCTGATGTTCGGCACCGCCGGCCTGCCCCACATCCTGATGCGTTTCTTTACCGTGAGCGATGCCAAGGAAGCGCGCAAATCGGTGTTCTACGCCACCGGCTTCATCGGTTACTTCTACATCCTGACCTTCATCATCGGTTTTGGCGCCATCTTGCTGGTCAGCACCAACCCGGACTTCAAGGACGCCACCGGCGCCCTGCTCGGCGGCACCAACATGGCGGCAGTCCACTTGGCCGATGCGGTCGGCGGCAGCCTGTTCCTCGGCTTCATCAGCGCCGTGGCCTTCGCCACCATCTTGGCGGTGGTTGCCGGCCTGACCCTGGCGGGCGCCTCCGCGGTGTCTCACGATCTCTATGCTTGCGTGCTGAAGGACGGCAAAGCCAACGAAGTCGATGAGCTGCGCGTCTCCAAGATGACCACCCTGGTACTGGGTGTCGTCGCCATCGGTCTTGGCATCTTGTTCGAGAAGCAGAACATCGCTTTCATGGTGGGTCTGGCCTTCTCCATCGCGGCGAGCTGCAACTTCCCGGTGCTGTTCCTCTCCATGTTCTGGTCACGCCTGAGCACCCGTGGCGCCGTCTATGGCGGCTGGCTGGGGCTGGTGAGCGCCGTGACCCTGATGATCCTGGGCCCCACCATCTGGGTGAAGGTACTGGGTCACGCCGAGGCGATTTTCCCCTACGAATACCCTGCGCTCTTCTCGATGCTGCTGGCCTTTGTCGGGATCTGGTTCTTCTCGGTGACCGACAAGTCCCAGAACGCCAGCGAGGAACACCAGAAGTTCTTCCCGCAGTTCGTGCGCTCCCAGACCGGGCTCGGTGCCTCCGGCGCCAGCTCCCACTGAGAGGATTGAGTTTCTTGACAAGCCGGCCCTGGGCCGGCTTTTTTCATGACCCGTTCCCCCCATGCAATAGCGCCAGATCACAGTTCCTGCTAAAACTTTCGGCAGATCTGTGCCATAATGCGCGCCATTTGACAGATCAACCGGGACATTCCAGTGCTTTCGAGTAATAACATCACCATGCAGTTCGGCGCCAAGCCGTTGTTTGAGAACATCAACGTCAAGTTTGGCGGCGGCAACCGCTACGGCCTTATCGGCGCCAACGGCTGTGGCAAGTCCACCTTTATGAAGATCCTCGGCAGCGATCTTGAGCCCACTGGCGGTAATGTGAGCCTGGATATCAACGAGCGGATCGGTAAGCTTCGCCAGGATCAGTTCGCTTACGAAGAGATGCGCGTGCTGGACGTGGTCATGATGGGCCATGGTGAGTTGTGGGCCGCCATCGCCGAGCGCGATGCCATCTACGCCAATCTGGAAGCCACCGACGACGACTACATGAAGGCCGCCGAGCTGGAAGGTCTGGTCGCCGAGTATGACGGTTACACCGCCGAGGCCCGTGCGGGCGAGCTGCTGCTGGGTGCCGGCATCCCCATCGAGCTGCACAACGGCCCCATGAGCGAAGTGGCGCCGGGCTGGAAACTGCGGGTGCTGCTGGCACAGGCGCTGTTCTCCAACCCCGACATCCTGTTGCTGGACGAACCGACCAACAACCTGGACATCAACACCATTCGCTGGCTGGAGCAGGTGCTCAACGATCGTGAAAGTACCATGATCATCATCTCTCACGACCGTCACTTCCTGAACTCCGTCTGCACCCACATGGCGGATCTGGACTACGGCGAGCTGCGGGTCTACCCGGGCAACTACGACGAGTACATGACGGCGGCCACCCAGGCCCGCGAGCGTCTGATCTCCGACAACGCCAAGAAGAAGGCCCAGATTGCCGACCTGCAATCCTTCGTCTCCCGATTCAGTGCCAACGCCTCCAAATCCAGCCAGGCGACCTCCCGCCTCAAGCAGATCGACAAGATCAAGATTGAGGAAGTGAAGGTCTCCAGCCGTCAGAACCCCTTCATCCGCTTCGAGCAGGAGAAGAAGCTGTACCGCAACATCCTGGAAGTGGAAGGGGTTGCCAAAGGCTATGGTGAGGCGCCGCTGTTCAAGGATCTCAGCATGATGCTGGAAGTGGGCGAAAAGGTCGCCATCCTGGGTACCAACGGCATCGGTAAATCCACCCTGATCAAGACCCTGATGGGCGAGCTGGCGCCGGACAGCGGCACCATCAAGTGGTCCGAGAACGCCCAGATCGGCTACTACGCCCAGGATCACGCAGACGATTTCGACACCGATCTCAACGTGTTCGACTGGATGGCACAGTGGAAACAGGCCAACGAAGACGAGCAGGCGGTACGCTCCATTCTGGGTCGTCTGCTGTTCACCCAGGACGACATCAAGAAGCCGGTCAAGGTACTCTCCGGTGGCGAACAGGGCCGCAT
The DNA here is from genome assembly GCF_024809075.1 of Aeromonas sp. BIGb0445. Lineage (NCBI taxonomy): Bacteria > Pseudomonadati > Pseudomonadota > Gammaproteobacteria > Aeromonadales > Aeromonadaceae > Aeromonas > Aeromonas sp. BIGb0445. Next base: position 266,575 of record NZ_JANUES010000002.1, on the reverse strand, counting down.
GCTGTTCGGCAAGCTGATGATGCAGCGTCCCAACATCCTGATCATGGATGAGCCGACCAACCACCTGGACATGGAATCTATCGAATCCTTGAACCTGGCGTTGGAAATGTATCAAGGGACCCTCATCTTCGTCTCCCATGACCGTGAGTTCGTCTCGTCGCTCGCGACCCGCATCATGGAACTGACCGAAAACGGCATCCGCGACTTCGGCGGCACCTACGAAGATTACCTGCGTACCCAAGGCGTGGTGTAACCTCACCCCGCTTTGCGATACAAAAATCCGGCGCCCAGTGCGCCGGATTTTTTATGGCCTTTTGTCGCGGTGCGGCAGCTGCGCAGCTCGACCCCCCCTCCCTCTCGCGGCTCATCGGCCCCACAGACCCGCCATCAGCAACGCTATAGAAGCGTGCCTCGCCCTGTCTGTCGCTGGCGTCTTCACCTCGACGCGCTCCTGCCCCATCAAACCTGGGACTTGATCAGCCCCATCGGAATGTTGTCGTCATGAGATCTTGCCCGGATCCGTGAGGAGGGCAACCCGCGCCCTGTGGGCGCTTTGTAGCACCGAACAGGATAGTTGTCATATGTAACCGGTCTACTCTCGGCTATACTGGGTTTTCGCGCAGGCTCCCATGATAAAAACCAACAGAAATCACCTCTTTAGGGGGATCCTGAAAGCCGAGCTTAAAATGGGGACAGAGGCAAACGGCATAGCCAGGCTCATCCAAATTGTAATTTTATAACCTGACTAAAATCATTTAGTTATAAAAACATAATTTATATATCAGTTGAAACTACCAACTACCAGTGAAGGCCAGGGTAGCCATTAAAACTGTAGTAAAATTACATTCACAATCAGCCAATCTTGATCGGCATCAATTTTGGGGATCAACCCCTTTGTTATGATTTCCACAGGCAAAATTTGCAGGACAATGACAATTGAAAGCAGAATCCCCCTTTGACTGTCTCAAGCCCGAAGCCATAGCCGCACTGGCTGAAGACATCACCTATGCCAAGGCCACCAAGCCCGCATATAAAGTCATTCCCCTCGCCATCACCGCTGGCGCCTTCATCGCTCTCGCCTTCATCTTCTATATCACCGTCACCACAGGGGCAGGTGACATGGCCTGGGGCATGAGCAAGCTGATTGGCGGCCTCTGCTTCTCCATGGGGCTCATTCTCTGCGTCTTGCTTGGCGCCGAATTGTTCACCTCCACCACCCTGACCCTGGTGGCCAAGGCGGCCGGACGCATCAGCTGGGCGCAGCTGTTCAAGAACTGGGGCCTGGTGTACTTTGGCAACCTCATCGGCGGTCTGCTCATGGTGGCGCTCATCGTCATCTCGGCACAGTACACGGCCGACAATGGCCAGTGGGGGCTCAATGCCCTGAATGTGGCGCAGCACAAGCTTCATCACAGCTTCTTCGAAGCCGTGGCGCTGGGCATCCTCTGCAACTTGATGGTCTGTCTGGCGGTGTGGATGTCGTTCGGTGCCCGCAGTGCCACCGACAAAGTCATGGTGATGTTGCTCCCGGTGGCCATGTTCGTCGCCTCAGGGTTTGAGCACAGTATCGCAAACATGTTTATGATCCCGGTTGGCATCGCTATCCACGCCATCGCCAGCCCGGAGTTTTGGCAGGCCATCGGCCAGAATCCGGCGCAATATGCCGACCTGACCGTTTCGAACTTCGTCTTTCACAATCTGATCCCCGTGACCATTGGCAACATCATTGGTGGCGGCGTCATGGTTGGTCTGACTTACTGGTTTATCTTCCGTCGCCATCATTAAGGACGGCGACAGACACATAAATACCTTGTGAGGTAATGAAAATGGCAGAACGTAACGAGCAGTTCCAAGCAGCATGGGAAGGCTTCGCTCCTGGTGAGTGGCAGAACAGTGTCAACACCCGCGACTTCATCCAGAAGAACTACACCCCCTATGAAGGTGATGAGTCCTTCCTGGCTGGCGCGACTGAGGCGACCTCCAAGCTGTGGGACAAGGTCATGGAAGGCATCAAGATCGAGAACCGCACTCACGCGCCGGTCGATTTTGATACTGACCTGCCCTCCACCATTACCGCTCACGATGCCGGTTACATCGACCAGGGCCTGGAGCAGATCGTTGGCCTGCAGACCGACAAGCCGCTCAAGCGTGCCATCATCGCCAATGGCGGTATCAAGATGGTTGAAACTTCTTGCAAGGTGTATGGCCGCGAGCTGGACCCCATGGTCAAGAAGATCTTCACCGAATACCGCAAGACTCACAACCAGGGCGTGTTCGATGTCTACACCAAGGACATCCTGAACTGCCGTAAATCCGGCGTCATCACCGGTCTGCCCGATGCTTACGGCCGTGGCCGCATTATCGGTGACTACCGTCGTGTCGCCCTGTACGGCATCGACTTCCTGATGGCCGACAAACTGGCTCAGTTCAAGTCCCTGCAAGACGACCTGGAAAATGGCGTCAACCTGGAAGCCACCATCCGTCTGCGCGAAGAGATCTCCGATCAATACCGCGCCCTGGATCAGATGAAAGAGATGGCTGCCAAATATGGCTGCGACATCTCTGTACCGGCCAAAAACGCCAAAGAAGCGGTGCAGTGGACCTACTTCGCCTACCTGGCGGCAGTCAAGTCCCAGAACGGTGCCGCCATGTCCTTCGGTCGTACCTCCAGCTTCCTGGATGTCTACATCGAGCGTGACCTGAAGAAAGGCCTGATCACCGAGCAAGAAGCCCAGGAGCTGATGGACCACATGGTCATGAAGCTGCGCATGGTTCGCTTCCTGCGTACCCCTGAATACGATTCACTGTTCTCCGGCGACCCGATGTGGGCCACCGAGACCCTGGCGGGCATGGGCGTGGATGGCCGCACCCTGGTCACCAAAAACAGCTTCCGTATGCTGAACACCCTGTACACCATGGGCCCCTCCCCCGAGCCGAACCTGACCATACTCTGGTCCGAGAAGCTGCCGGTGGCGTTCAAGAAGTACTGTGCCAAGGTCTCCATCGAGACGTCTTCCGTCCAGTACGAGAACGACGACCTGATGCGTGCCGACTTTGACAACGATGACTATGCCATCGCCTGCTGCGTCTCCCCGATGATCGTCGGCAAGCAGATGCAGTTCTTCGGTGCCCGTGCCAACCTGGCCAAGACCATGCTGTATGCAATCAACGGCGGCATGGACGAGAAACTCAAGATCCAGATCGGCCCCAAAACCGAGATGGTGACCTCCGAGTACCTCGACTACAACGACGTGATGGACAGACTGGATCACTTCATGGACTGGCTGGCCAAGCAGTATGTCGCCGCCCTGAACATCATCCATTACATGCACGACAAGTACAGCTACGAAGCCTCCCTGATGGCGCTGCACGACCGTGACGTCTATCGCACCATGGCGTGCGGCATCGCCGGTCTGTCCGTGGCCGCCGACTCCCTGTCTGCCATCAAGTATGCCAAGGTCAAGCCGGTTCGTGACGAAGATGGCGTGGCCATCGACTTCGAGATCGACGGTGAGTACCCGCAGTTCGGTAACAACGACGCCCGCGTCGATGACATCGCCTGTGACCTGGTCGAGCGCTTCATGAAGAAGATTCAGAAGCTCAACACCTACCGCAACGCCGTGGCGACCCAGTCCGTGCTGACCATCACCTCCAACGTGGTGTACGGCAAGAAGACAGGTAACACCCCGGATGGCCGTCGCTCCGGTGCGCCGTTTGGCCCAGGTGCCAACCCGATGCACGGTCGTGACCAGAAGGGTGCCGTTGCCTCGCTGACTTCCGTGGCCAAACTGCCGTTCGCCTACGCCAAAGATGGTATCTCCTACACCTTCTCCATCGTGCCGAACGCACTGGGCAAGGACATGGAGTCCCAGAAAGCCAACCTGGCGGGCCTGATGGATGGTTACTTCCACCATGAAGCCAACCTGGAAGGCGGTCAGCACCTGAACGTCAACGTAATGAACCGCGAGATGCTGCTCGATGCCATGGAAAACCCGGAGAAATATCCGCAGTTGACCATCCGCGTCTCCGGTTATGCCGTGCGCTTCAACTCTTTGACCAAAGAGCAGCAGCAAGACGTCATCACCCGTACCTTCACCGCCTCTCTGTAACAGAGTCGATGTGAACAAAAACCGGCGCCCAGGCGCCGGTTTTTTTATCTGTCGCTATCCAGCCGTCTCCCCTTCCATCTTTGACGCCCCAGTGCCTGTGCCCTGTTCACCCATCCAGCCCCCATCCTTGCCATGGCGTGACTCGGTCGTTGCCGGGCCAGTCAGCGAGTCCAAGACCCTGGTTGATCCCGCTAGCATGGCCCCGTCACACACTGAAAACAGAATGAACAAAATAGCCACAAGAGCCTAAATAGCCATTTCGGTCACAATCTTTTCCAATGCACCACCCACCGTTAACCTTCCTGCAACAATCACAAGGAGAGCACCATGTTGCAAGGAACCTTCAAACGCACCCTGATCGGTAGCCTGCTCGCACTGAGCTTCGGCGCCCATGCCCAGATTGATGAACTTCACATCCTGATCCCGGGTGGTGCAGGTGGTGGCTGGGATACCACGGCCCGCGGCACCGGTGAGGCACTCACCAAGTCCGGCCTGGTGGAGACAGTCTCTTACCAGAATATGTCTGCCGGTGGCGGTGCCAAGGCGATCGCCCACCTCATCGAGACCTCGGCCCAGTCAGACAAGACCCTGATGGTCAACTCCACCCCCATCATCGTCAAATCCCTCTCCAAGGAGCTGCCGCAATCTTTCCGGGATCTGACCCCTGTTGCCGCCATCATCGCCGACTACCAGGCCCTGGCCGTCAAGGCGGACTCCCCCTACCAAAACTGGCCCCAGCTGCTGGCTGCCTATAACGAAAATCCCGCCAAGGTAAAAATTGCCGGTGGCTCGGCCCGTGGCAGCCTGGACCATCTGGTGGCGGCCCTGACCTTCAAGAATGCTGGCGCCGATGCCAGCCAGCTTCGCTACGTCGCCTATGATGCGGGCGGCAGCGCCATGGCCGCCGTGTTGGCCGGGGAAACTCAAGCCATCTCCACCGGATTTGGCGAGGCAATGGAGGCAGTCAAATCCGGCCAGATGCGTATCCTGGGGGTCACCTCGGACAAGCGTCTGCCAGGGGCCGATCAGGTGCCGACCTTCAGCGAGCAGGGCAACCCCACCGTCTTTGCCAACTGGCGTGGCTTCTTTGCCTCCCCCAGCATCAAGCCGGAGAAGTCGGCCGAATACGCCACCCTGCTCAAGCAGATGTATGACAAACCGGAGTGGGAAGCCGTCAGGACCCGTAACAGCTGGACCAACCTCTACAAGGCTGGCCCCGAGTTCACCGCCTTCCTCAATGCGCAGGAGCAGCAGATTGGTGGTTTGATGACAGAACTCGGTTTCATCAAGCAGTAAGTGCTGGTCAAGGTGGCGAATCATCATTGTCGCCACCTTTGTAGGAGAAGAAGAAGATGAATATCACCAAGGAGCGGTTCGGGGGATTGCTGTTTTTGCTGATCTCCCTGATCTATGGATTTTATGCCACCCAGATCCCAAGTTCCCCGGGAGATGAGTTCGAACCCTTTACCGCCAGCACCCTGCCCTATGCACTCGCGGCTATCGGCGTAGTGCTGTCCATCGTGTTGCTTGCCTTTCCCGGTGGCGAACGCCTGGGGAAAGAGGAAGGTAACTGGCGGCTGGTCTTTTCCCTGTTGCTGCTGATGGTGGCCTATGGGTTTGCACTGACCTGGCTGGGCTTCCTTATCTCCACCATCTTGTTCGTGATGGTCGGGATCCGTTTGATGGGCGAGCCACGCTGGAGTTATGCCATAAAAATCAGTCTGCCGTTCACCCTGTGCTTCTGGGCCTTGCTGACCAAGGGTCTGCATGTCTATCTCGAGCCGGGCCGGCTGTTTACCCAATTGATGGGTTAAAGGAAACGTTATGTTAGACGGAATCTTACAAGGTTTTGGCACCGCCATGATGCCCATCAACCTCTTCATGGTGGTATTGGGTTGCTTCGTCGGTACCTTTATCGGCATGTTGCCGGGCCTGGGCCCGGTCACCGCTATCGCCCTGATGATCCCCCTCACCTATGGGCTGGATCCCTCCTCCGGCATCATCCTGATGGCGGGGGTCTATTACGGCTCCATGTTTGGTGGTTCGACAGCCTCCATCCTGATCAACACCCCCGGCTGTGCGGCCAGCATGATCACCGCCATCGATGGCTATCCCCTGGCTCGCAAGGGTCATGCGGGCAAGGCGCTGGCCATTGCCGCCTATGCTTCCTTCGTCGGCGGTACCCTGTCTGCCATCATATTGATGGTGGCGGCCCCCTTGTTGGCACAGGTCTCACTCTCCTTCCAATCGGCGGACTACTTCGCGCTCATGGTATTGGGCCTCTCCGCCGTGGCGGCCTTTGCTGGCAAGGGCCAGGTGCTCAAGGGGCTGATCATGGCGCTGTTTGGCATCATGATCTCCACCATCGGCATAGACCGCAGCGTCGGGGTGGACAGATTCACCTTCGGGCTGCCAGATTTGCGCGATGGTTTCTCCTTCTTGTTGCTGGCCATGGCCACCTTCGCCCTGGCCGAAATCCTGATGGCGGTACTGCGTCCGGGCAAGGACAGCAGTGCTGAAGAAGCCAAACAGATGCAGCAACTTGGCTCCCTCAAACTCAGCAAGAGTGAAGTCAAAGAGATAGCCACTCCGACCATTCGCTCCTCAGTGCTTGGCTTCTTCATTGGTGTGCTGCCGGGCGCCGGTGCCACCATTGCCTCCTTCATGGCCTATGGTGCTGAACGTAACTTTGCCAGCAAGAAAAAGCGGGCCGAATTTGGCCATGGCAGTCTTACCGGTATTGCGGCCCCGGAAGCGGCCAACAATGCCGCCTCCAGTGGCGCCTTCGTGCCCTTGCTGACCCTCGGCATCCCGGGTTCTGGCACCACGGCCCTGATCCTCGGTGCCCTGATAGCCTATGGCATACAGCCCGGTCCACGTCTGTTCATGGAGCACCCGGAAGTGTTCTGGTCGGTGATCATCTCCATGTATCTGGGTAACGTGGTGCTCTTGATCCTCAACCTGCCGCTGATCCCTTACCTGGCCAAGATCCTGCAAGTGCCACGCCCGGTGCTGATCCCCATGGTGCTGCTCTTCTCGCTGATCGGGGTCTATCTGGTGTCATTCAACACCATAGATATCTATGTCATGGTCATCGTGGCCCTGGCGGCCATCGGCCTGCGCCTGCTCAACTTCCCCATGGCGCCCATGCTGCTCGGTTTCATCCTGGGCGGCATGCTGGAGGACAACCTGCGCCGCGCCCTGCTGATCAATGACGGCTCCATGAGCTTTATGTGGGAGCGCCCCATCACCCTCGGCTTCACGGTCATCACAGTCGCCATGCTGATGATCCCGCTCTGGCAATGGTGGCAAGGCCGCAAGGAGCCCAAAGGTGAACCGGTGACTCATTCCTGAATCGATGGCACTCTGCCGCCTCAGTACCCTACCCATAACGAGCAGAGACCTTGATAAACCAGAGTGATAACAAGCAGTAATAAAAAGAGCGCCATGATGGCGCTCTTTCTTTTCTGCTAGCGATGAGTATGAGATTAGCGGCGACGATAACGGCGCTCGGGTCGCCCGACGGTGCCATATTCGAGCTCGGGGAACGCCAGCTGCTGACCCACCAGAAACTCCAGGTAGCGACGGGCCGTGGTACGGCTCACCCCCACTCTCGCCCCTATCTCTTCGGCATTGGCCCCCTCGCCGGCCAGGGCGCTCAGGATCCGCTCAAGGGTCAGGGCATCGATGCCCTTGGGCAGGGTCAGCGGGTTGGCACTGCCTGCGCTGCTGCCAAGCAGGGCATCCACATCCTGCTGGCTGATATCGGCCAGACTGGCCAGGGCCTGGCTGCTCTGCCGGTATTTCTCCAGAGTGCCCTTGAGCCGCTCGAACACCACGGGTTTCAAGATGAAATCCACCACCCCCAGCCGCATCGCCTCCTGCAAGGTAGCCGCTTCCCGCGCGGCAGTGAGCAGGATGACATCCACTTCGGCCCCCTCCTGGCGCAACTGCTTGAGCAGACCCAACCCCTCGCCATCGGGCAGCCAGACATCGAGCAGCACCAGATCGGGTTTGAGCACGGCTATCTGTTCGCGGGCATCCGTTAGGGTGAGCGCCAGACCGCACAGGACGAAGCCGGGCAGCCGTTCGACGAAGCGGCGGTGGATCTCGGCGATGGCCGGGTCATCCTCCACTATCAATACCTTGATCATTCACACATCCTTGGGAATGTAACAGACAAAACAACTGCCCTGTTCGGTCGCCTCGATGACGATGTCGCCCTTGAGCGCATCCAGGGTCTTGCGCACCAGGGCCAGACCTATGCCATGACCTTGTTCGGCCTTGCTGCTGACGCCGGGTTCAAATAGCCGATCCTGCAGCGCGGGGGCCACACCGCCAGCACCATCCTCGACCTCCAGAATAAGGTCCTGACCGAGATCCGTCATCGACACCCGGATAGGGGCATAGGGCGCACCGTGGCGACGGGTCGCCTCGAAGGCGTTGTCGATGAGGTTGCCAAGCAGGGTCACCAGCTGGGAGCCCGACACCCTGGCGGGAATATCGTGCAGGTGAGAATCCGGCTCGACGATGAGCTCCAGTCCCAGCTCATGGGCCCGGTGATACTTGCCGAGCAGCAGCCCTGCCACCTTGGGTTTGGCGATCGCCGCCATCAGGAAGCTGAGCAGAGTCTGCTCTGTGCCAGCCTCACGGCCAATGAAGGCGAGCGCCTCCTCATGGGCACCGAGTTCGATAAGCCCGGCGATGGTGCCCAGCTGATTGTTGTGTTCGTGGGTCTGCACCCGCAGCAGGTCGCTGTAAGCCTGCACCTGGCTGAGCTGGGCACTCAGTTCGGCCAGCTCATCCTTGCGCCTGAAGCTCGACACGGCCCCGATGAGTTCGCCATCGCGCACCAGCGGCAGACGGTTGACGATCAGATGTTGGCCGTTGAGCCAGATCTCCTCATCATATTGCGGCTTGGGATCATGGATGAGCGACAGCATGCGAGTCTCTGGCAGCAGATCGTTGATGGGGCGGCCTATGGCTCCCCTGGCCTGCTGTTCATCGAGGTGCAACAGCTTGATGCCATTGGGGTTGATGGAGGTGAGTCGCCCCTCGCCATCGATGGTGAGTATCCCCTCGCGCACGGTGCGCAGGGTACAGTCGAGTTCGGCATAGAGGCGCCCTATCTGTTCGGGCTCAAAGCCAAAGATGGCTTTCTTGTAGCGCCGCGCCAGCCAGCCTGCGGCCAGGCTGTTGAGCAACACGATAAGCAGGGTGATAAGGAGGCCAAAGCGCAGAAAACCGCGCAAGTCCGCGTCTATGTCGCGCACCAGATATCCGACCGAGACCACCCCGATGATCTGGCCCAGCTCATCACGGATCGGCGTCTTGCCGCGCACCGATACCCCGAGGGATCCCTTGGCATGGGAGACATAGGACTCCCCATTGACCAGGGCCCGGGTCGGATCGTCCCCCACCATCGGCTTGCCAATACGATCGGCCTGCGGATGCACCAGCCGCAGGGCGTTGCGATCGCCAATGACGATGAAGCTGGCGCCAACATCGACGCGGGTCTTCTCAACCAGCTGGTTGAGGCGAGCACTGTCTGCACGGCGCACCCCGGTGATCACCGCGGGATCCCGCGCCACCAACTGAGCCACGTCCAGAGCCTGATCGCCGACCTCACGATAACGCTGCTCCGAGACATAGTAATAGCTGGCGGTGCTGAGCAAGATCAGCTGCAACAGACTGATACAACACAGAATAAGAAGGAAGCGTCCCTGCAGTCCCAGTTTCATGAGGGGCGTCCTGCGCCGCGCCCTCTGACCATCATCCCCGCCATCATGACTCGTTGCCACCGCCCCGCAGCAGATCCAGCAGCAGGCTGCCGTCTCGCAGCGCCTTGTGTACCTGCACCGAGGTCGGCTTGGTGGGATCTTCGTAGAAGTGGGTCGACTCTATCTGCAAGCGCACCAGGTATTCTGAGGGCAACTGACTCGCCAGCGCCTGATGCAGCATGGGGAACAGCAGACGGTCGGCGCGGGTGATCTCGCCACCGAGCAGCAATTTACCCGGGTTGAGCAGGCAGATGAGATTGGAGAGCACCCGGGCGAGGCGGCCTGCGGCCTGATGCAAGATGTCCTGACACAGGCCATTGCCCGCCAGGGCCAGCTCGCACAGCTCACGAATGGTGACACTCTCGGGCAAGTCGGAGTTCGACCCGCCTATCCGCTCGCGCAGCTCACGGTATTGAGCCTCCAGCGCCTGATTGGTGACCAGGGTGCAGGCACAGCCAAAACCACCGCAATAGCAGCGCTGGCCATAGGGTTCGAGTTGCAGGTGGCTGAGATCCCCCAGCATGGCGGATTCGCTCTCCATCAGCTGACCATTGACCACCATGCCCACCCCGATGTCGTTATGGACGAACACCAGCACGGCATCGGCGCAATTTTTGGCCGCCCCCCACTCGCGTTCGGCCTGGATCCAGGTGCGCACATCGCCGCTGACCAGCACGGGCACCGCGAATGCCTGCTGCAGGGTCGGTCCCAGGGGCCAGTTGCGCAGATCATAGAAGGGGAAGTGACGTACCATGCCGGAATGGCGCTCCACCTGACCCGGCAGGCAGAGGGCGATGCAGGCCAGACGCAGGGCCCGCTTGGGCAAGAAGCTCTCTATCGCCTTGATGAGGCTGGCCAGCAGATCCCCCCGCTCGGTTTCGCTGAATTGGTGACGATGGCGTGCCAGAGAGCGGCCCGCCAGATCGAACAGCGCCATGTCCACATAGCCACGGCCCAGACGCATGGAGAGAAACTGGAAGCGACGCTCATTGATGCGCAGCAGGATCTGGCGCCGACCCCGACCGACAGAACTTTCGCCACAGGTCACCACCAGGCCGCCATCGAGCAGCTCCCGGGTGATCTTGGTGATGCTGGCGGGGGAGAGTCCGGTCAGGCGGGAGAGATCGGTGCGTGACAGCTCCTTGTGCTCCTCCAGACTGGCGTAGACCAGCCCATAGTTGAGCTGCCGGATCAAATCGATACTGCCTTTCACGATCTCATTCATAGGGTCTTTTAACGAAACGGCGAACAATGGTTAATTGTTCCATATTCTCGGCCAATCCCCAAACTGCACTGTCAGATCCCCGGCCCCGATCACTGATTATGCTGTGGTACTGGTCTGTGGCCCCCTCGCTTGGCTACAATCCCCGCACATTTGACTCAAAGACGGCCTATCACCATGACCCCTTGCCCTTGCGGTTCCCCCCTCTCCTACCAGACCTGCTGCGCGCCTCTCCATCAGGGCCAGGCTGCCGCGAGCTGCGAACAGCTGATGCGCTCGCGCTACAGCGCCTTCGTGCTGGGACTGGGTGACTATCTGGTACTGAGCTGGCACCCGGACTTTCTGGGGGACCTGACCGCCCGCGAGCTGAGTCGTATGGATACCCGCTGGGCGGGGCTTGAAATAGTGACCACCCAAGCTGGCACCCCGGATGATGAGGAGGGCCAGGTCGAGTTCAAGGCCTGGTTTATTCAAGGGGGGCAGCGTCACTGTCTCCATGAGCGCTCCCGCTTCACGCGCCTGGCAGGGCGCTGGGTCTATACCGAGGGTGTCCAGTTTCCCCATGACGCGTGCCCTCTGCCCGGACGCAACGATCCCTGCCCCTGTGGCAGTGGCAAGAAACACAAGAAATGCTGTGGCTGATGGGTCTGCCCAATCCCGAGAAAGAACAAGGCCGCCCGAGGGCGGCCTTGTTGCATCATGACTGGGCCAGGATGAGGTGCTGGTTATCGATGAGCGAGGTGAGGATCTCGCTCTGACTGCCGCCCCCCATGTCGAGGCTGGAGAGATCCACGCTCTTGACATCGATGGACTGGGTTACCTGACCATCCCCGGCGGGAGAGATATCCAGATGCAAGTCACTCACCCCGTTGGCACCCGCCGTCACCGATACCTGGATATGGGAGAGCAGGCTGTTGATGTCATCCCCGCTCACCCCACCCAGCATGTCGCTGAGATCCAGCTTGTCCCCTTGCTGCAGGTTGAAATCGGTGATGGTATCGACCGCTGGCTGACTGGCTGATCCCGCATCCGGCAAGCTCCAGGCGAAGGTATCGCTGCCCAGCCCCCCGGTGAGAATATCACTGCCTGCGCCGCCATAGAGGATGTCATCCCCCAGGCCACCGACCAGATGGTCATCACTGCCGCTGCCATGGAGCTCATTGCCCGCCACCGTATGGACTTCCAGAATATCCGGGGTTGAGCTGATGATGCTCCCCCCGGCGCTGGACTCGGCCTGCACGGCGATACTGTGGTCACCCACACCAAAGCCATCCAGGAACAGCGGCAAGCTGTTATCCCCGGGCAGCAGCCAGTCGCCATTGCCCAGATCCTGCCCCACCTGCTGGCCATGCTGATCCAGGACCTGGGCGCCATCCAGACCACTCAACCGGATGCTCAGCTCACCCGGCTCGGGGTTGGCAACCCAGGCACTCAGGCTGAGCGGAACCCAACCCCCCACCAGGGCCGTCACCCCATGCGTGTCGAGCTGCAAATTGGGCATATCGGCCTGGGCGGCCACGTTGATACCGAGCTGGCCGCTCTCTTCCAGGGCGCCACCGGAGCCCGTGTTACCGAGATCCGAGATAACCAGACTCAGGTTGTCGTCCCCCCAGTAGTCAGGGCTCGGTTGATAGTGGACGGCGCCAGCCAGGAAGGCGTTGAGGGCATCCTGAGCCCCGGTCAGGATCAGGGTATTGCTGTTGCTACCCAGCACAGTGACCCCGGCCCCGGCCGCCGCGACCAGCAGGCCATGCTCGACCTTGAGGGTCAGCTGCATGGGCGTGGTGCCCGCATCGACATCCTTGACGCTGATGCCGCCGAGGATGATGTCGCCATCTTCATCCACGCTAAAACCGCTGCCAGGCAGGGTCAGCTCGGGTGCGTCATTGGCCGGCTGCACGGCGATGTCCAGGGTGCTGCTGACATCCTGCCCGCCACCGCTGCCGGTGTTGCCCAGATCGTTGGTCACCATCATCAGCTGATCGGTGCCAGTGAAGTTGGCGTCCCCCAGATAGTTGATGCCACTGCTTAGCAGGGCATTGATCGCATCCTGGGAGCCCAGCAGCGTCAGGTTGCCGCTGCCATCCCCCGTCACGGTGACCCCTGTGCCATCAACCACGGTCAGGCTGCCGTTGCCCACGCTCAGGCTAACCCGGATATCAGCGCCAGCGGCGTCCAGATCCTGCACCTGCAAGCCCTGGATCAGGTGGACGCTATCCTCCTCTGCCACCTGGGCCGGTGGCAGGATATTGACAGGATCATCGTTGACCGGCTGTATCTCGATGGGCAGCACATCGGTATCACTCAGGGCGCCGCCACTGCCGGTATTGCCAAGGTCATTGGTGACCATGGTCAAGGCGTCACTGCCATTGAAGTTGCTATTGCCCAGATAGTCGATGCCGCCACTGAGCAAGGCATTGATCTGCGCCAGGGTGCCGCTGAGCAACAGGGAACCACTGCCGTCGCCGGTCACCGTCACTCCAGCGGCATTGAGCACCGTCAGGGAGCCGTGAGTCACCGACAGACGCACCTCTATGTTGCCACTGCCCGCGTCCACATCCTTGACCTGTAGACCCTGGATGGTGAAGGGCTTGTCCTCCTGGGCTACCTGAGGATCCCCGGGCAGCACGTTGATGGGGGCGTCGTTGACCGCATCCACCACCACCTGAATGTTGCCACTGACCTCGGGGCCGAGGGCGCCGTTGTCCAGGCTCTGGGCCGTCACCTTGAGATCCAGGGTGCCATTGGCGTCGTTGGTCACCAGTTCGATGGTGTCCAGCTTGCCGCCCGTCGTGGTCACTTGCCAGACGCCGCCGCCCAGATCCACCACAGTACCGGTCACCCCGCTCGGCAGACGGATCTCTGCCCCATCGGGTACCCCTGCTATGGTGACCCGCACCTGCTCCGGGCCGTTCTCGTGAATATTGCTGGCGCTGCCGCCGGTGGCCTGGGTGTCCTTGGTCTCCAGCCCCAGGTTGAGGGTGACCACGTCCCCCTCGGTGCCACTCGCCTTGTCCTGAATGTCGGCGATGATGACATCCCCCACCGGCTTGACGGTGACGGTGAAGCTGTCGCTGGTCTCGAGGGGGATGGTGATCCCCTTGTCCAGGGTGAAGGCGCTCAGGGTGAGCTCCAGGTTGCCGCTGAAGTTGGCGGGCGGGATCAGGGTCAGCTTGGAGAAGTCTGTGCCCACAGGCACCTGCCATACGCCACCGCCGTTGTTGACCGCCGGTGCCGACAGGGTGAAGCCATCCGGCACCCCCTTGATCTGCAGCGCCACTATCTGTTCGGAGCCATCATTGTCGACCAGGGTCGCGCCTAGCCCGCCGAGGCTGACGCTGCCATCCTCGTTGCCGCTCACATCCTTCACCGTGAGCTGGGCCGGATCATTGACCGGCAGCACCTCGAAGCTCGCATTGCCGCTCCAGCTGGCCCTGTCCGTCCCCGTGGTGGCACTGTCCAGAATGTCGACCTTGATGCCCAGGGGTACCTGACCGCTGAAGTGCTCCCTGGGTACGAACACCAGATCCTTGAGATCATCGGGATCCGTCACCACCAGGGTATTGACCGGCTGGCCGTTGCCATCGAGGAAGTGGCCGTACTTGGCATCGACGGTCAGGGTTACCCGCTCCACCGTCTCCAGGCCGCCGTTGGCCACTGTGGGGCTGATGTCCGCGAGTTTGACCGAGAGATCGAGGTGGATCTGGGTGTCTTCCAGGTTGCTCGGCTGACCGTTCACCTCCTTCACCTGCAGGTGCAGCTCGGGCTGGCCATCCGCGCCGCCCTTGATGTCCACCTCGGGGGTGATGGAGAGGGAAACGACCTTCTCCACCGTCTTGGTGTCGCCGCTCACGGTGTCTGTATTGACCAGACGCACGTTGAAGCTCAGGTCGCTGCCAGCGTAATCCTCCGGCAGGGTCAGGGTCAGCTTGTCGAGGTCACTGAGGCCACCCGGCAGCTTGATAAGGTACTCGCCGTTGACGAAGTCGAAGGTGAGCCCCTGCACGCTCACGCCGGGAGGCAGGCCGGTGAGGACTATGCTGAGCTCGTCATCACCGATGTTTGCCGTCCCCAGGGTCACCATGCTCTTGAGCTGGGTGCCAAAATTGACGCCGTGATCCTCCACCCCTGTGATGGGCTGGTTGTTGTCGAGATCGACGCCGGCCGCAAGCTGGCCAGAGTGGGTTGCACCTTTGAACTCGGCGCTGGCGGTGATCTCCCGATAAGCCGGTGCGCTGACATCCCCTTCGTTGTTATCGCCAAGATCGATCACCTTGGCGCTGACCTTGAAGGTGGCAGTGCCGGTGAAACCATCCGGTGAACGCAGGGAGAAGCTCCCGAGGGCGCTGTTAGGCACTGTCCAGTTGCCCTGGCCGTCGTTGATCCCGCCCACCACCACGAAGCCCGGCGGCAGATCGCTGATCACCAGATAATCGATGGTTTCGACGCTGCTCGGATCCAGATCCTCGAATACAAAGACATCTTTGAGCGGGATGTCATGACCATCCGGGCTGACCAGATCCCCACCCTGCTGCACCAGGTTGCCATCGGGTTCGATCACGGCCTGGATATCCACGTGCAGATTGCCGTCTATCACCTTCTGGGCTGTGACGCTGGAGTCCACATCGACCTGCGTCACCGTGACATGACTCTGGATGGTGGTGTCCCTGTCGCTGTCTTGTGGCGCCTTCACCAGCAGCTGACCGCCGCCGAGCAGGCTCTTCAGATCCGCGTCACTCAACTCCACCTTGCCGCCCGTCACGTTAAGCTGGGTCTCGACCCCGCCCACCCGGATCCAGATCTCGTAACCCGGCTCTATGCCGGATAGGCTGAGGTGAGTCACCTTTTCGGCGCTGTCGGTCAGGTCCGGCTGCCAGTCGAGCACGGCGAACTGATCCTCCAGACCATGGCTGGTCTTGGCATAGTCACCGGCATCGATGGCAGGCTCTACCTTGATGGTGAGCGGCACGTCGAAACGCTGGTGATCCCCGTCGTTCTCGGTCACCACCACGTGGGCGATGAGGTGGATGTCGGCGGTGCTGTTGGGGGGCGGCTGGATCTGCAGGTTGCCCAGACTAGAAACGTCGACCTGATAGGTCGGCTTGCCCTGAGCGTCGAGCCCGGCAAAGGTCAGGGTGAGCTCCTTGCCGTTGCCATCGAACACCTTGGCCCCTTCCGGCAAGCCTTCCAGCACCAGGTTGAGGGATTCGGAGCCATCGCCCGTCGTCTCCCCCGACGCCAGTTTGAAGTCCAGCGGCGCCTTGCCATCTTCCCCTATGGTGATGGTGTAACCGTCATTGCTGTCCTGGGTCCAGCCGGTGCTGTCCAGATTAAAATGAGGCTCATCCACCACCCCCACCAGATCCACATGCAAACCCTGGCTGCCGGTCACCTTCTCGTTGACCACTGTCTGGGTCTGACCATTGGCATCGGTCAGGGTGGCGGTGTCTTTTACCACCCCCTGGATGTTGAGATCGAAGTCGAGGTTGCTGTCCTTCGGCGGCTCGAGCTTGAGCTCGCCGATGCGGTCATAGGGCACTTCGTAATAACCGTTCGCATCCAGGGTGACCGCCACGCCGCCGAGCCAGAGGGTGGCACCGGCGGGCAGGCCGCTGATGCGCACGAACATACTCTCGGAGCCATCTGCGCTATCCCCCAGATGGGCGAGCACTATCTTGCTGCCCAGATCCAGCAGGCTGTCTTCCTTGCCCTGGATGTCACGAATGGTCAGTTTAGCGTCATCCGCCTGCGGGTTGACGTTGATCACCAGTTCGATGGGATCCCCAAGGGCAGTCTCCTGCCCGGTGACTACGGGGGTTTTCTCGGTGCTGACCGGGGTCACGACCAGCTTGATGTCACCGCTGTAGTCCTTGCCGGGCACCACGATGATCTTGTTGATCTCCCCCGCAGAGACGGTCACCAGGCCGTTTGCGTCGGGCGTGAGCACCTTGCCGTTCAGGGTCAGGCTGCCTTCGCCTGACGCCCACTTGATCTGGTAGCTCAGGGTCTCGGAGCCGTCCGTGTCGGTGAGGTTGGCCTGCACGTTGAGAGCGATGCCGGTGCTGTCCTCATTGGTGCTGTAGTGCTTATTCGTGCTGCCATCATCCCAGAGCGGCTTGTCGGCAATGCCCTGCACAGTGATGGCCAGGTTGCCGGTCAGCACGGGGGGCTTACTGCCTTCTGTGACACCGACCTGCAACTGCACCGGGAAGGACAACGGCTTGCCGCCATCGTTGTAGCTCGAGTAGTCGTGATCGGGCACAAAGGTCACGCCCTTGAGTTCGAACTTGTCGTTGGTACCGACAACGGCTTGCATCGCCGCTGGCGGCACCTGATACCAGGTCTTGCCACCTTGGGTGATGGTGGTGAGCGCCACACCGTTGAAGTAGAAGGTGCCATGGGCATTGGCCGGGGCCTGGATCAGCAACTGCTCCACATGCTCGCCCCGATCGAAGTCGCCTATGTCCAGGTTCATGGTAATGGGGATGCCCTGAGTCGGATCTGTCGCGCCAGCATCCTCTTTCCCCGGCACGGCTTCGACCACGAGTTTGCCCGCCTCATCCCTGATGGTCAGGGTCAGCACCCCATCATCGGTATCCCCATCCCCGTCCACCAGGTGGAAGTCGACCTTCTGCACCAGGGTGTTGTTGCTGTGATCGATATCCGCCCGGGCGGTGAAGCTGTAATTCCCCTCGGCGTTGATCACCAGGGTGCCTATGGTCTGCCCAGTGCTGTCTGTGACCGCAATGGTGGTGTTGCCGCTGGCGGAAATGGAGTGTTCGACCCCGTTGATGGTGACCGATTTTATCACCGCATCGTCGGCTCCCTCGCTGGCGGTAGCCAGCAGATCGCCGCTCACTTTCTCCCCCTGGTTCTGGGGCTTGTCGGCATCCACCGCGACGGGCACATCGTCCCGCACGCTGACGTGACCTATCACCTCGCCGCTGAGATCCCCATCGCTGTCCAGGGCCTGCAACGGCAGCTGAATATCGAGCAGATCATCGCCCTGAGCACTGTGATCCAGATTGCCGGTCAGCTCGAAGGTATAACTGCCGGAGACATCCAGGGTCAGCTTGAAGATGAGCTTGCCCCCACTGTCCTTGCCCAGATAGACACCCGGCTGGCTGTCGGCACTGATGCTGACGGCCTTGCCCCCGGAGCTGAGCTGGTTGAGGGCGTTGAAGCGGGCCACATCCAGTTGCAGGGCCACCACCTTGTCGCTACCCGCATCGATGACCACCTGCCCTGTGGCTTTATCCCCTGTACCCGCAGGGTTGGTGCCCCCGTGCTGACCAGTGCCGCCATTGAGATCCGACTCATTGACGGTGACACTCCCGATGGAGCTGATCACGGGGTCGGCGGCATCGGTGATCACTGCCGTTGTGTTGCCGGTGATCACAGAGCCGTCGCTGTCGGTCACCTGGACCGGCAGGGTCAGGTTGAGCTTGTCGTCGGCGCCGTGATCCAGGTTGCTGTGCACAGTCACCTGGTAATCCAGGGTCGCCGAGCTGTGGGCCGCTATGCTGCCCGGCACGCTCGGCAGGGTGACGCTCAGCACCAGGGTACCGTTCGCGGTCACCCCCAGGAAGCTGTGACCGTTGCTGCCCGGCACCTCCTGCCAGGTCAGGGTCTCACCGTTATGGGTGATGGCCTTGCCGCTGGCATCCACGACCTGGCCGGAGAGGGTCAGGCGCACGTCCACCACGGGGTCGGAATCCGCCTTGATGGTGAGGGTGCCGCTGGCCTGCTGGTCGTCACCGGTCTGGTTGCTCGCGACCCCATCGAAGCGCCCCTCGGTCAGGGTCACCCCGGTCAGGGTCAGCACTGGCTTCTCCCCTTCCGCAATGCTGATGTTGAGGGTGCCAGAGGTGGTGTCGTTGTTGCCTGATCCCTTGTCGCTGTCGACGACGTTGACCTTGAACGGCAGCTCTGTGCTGTTGCCATTGCTCTGGTGTACCCCCTCGAACAGGGTCACCTTGTAGTCAAAGCCGTTACTGGCGGCGTTGTCGAGCTTGCCGCTGATTTCGACCTGCAGCACCTCGACCCGCACCCCGTTCACTTCCACATAGCCCTTGAGGATCTGGTTGCCCGGGATGCCGGCATCGCCGTCCACCAGTTCGTATTTCACGCTCTGGCCCAGGGCGGTCAGGGCCGGCTGCTCGGCGATATCGGCGAACGACACCTCGTTCACCCGATCCGAGCCGGCGTCCACGGTGAAGTGACCTGTGCCGGTCAGGGGTGTACTGCCATCGAGGTTGCCCTCGTCCAGGCTCACCCCGCTGCCCGCCACGAAGCCGGGGGCATTGCCGTCCTTGATGGTCAGAGGCAACTGGGTGGAGACCCTGTCCCCGTCCTTGTCCGTGAGGGTGATGGCAAGAGGCAGGTCGAGGGACTCGCTGCCCTGGTGATCCAGCTCACCGCTTAAGACAACCTTGGTGGTGACGCTCCAGTTGCCGTTGTTGTCCACCAAGTCCAGCTCGGCGCGCAGCACCTCGCGGCCGTCCGCGCTGGTGCCCACCAGATCCCCGTTGGCATCCAGGGTAAAGGTAACCGGGCTGCCGTGGCTGCTGTATTTGCCATCCAGACTGCTCTGGATCGCCGCAATATCGAACTTGAGACTGTCGGGCGCCAAGGCATCAGCACCGTGGCTCACGGTGAAACTCATATTGCCCACCACGGCGGCGTCGCCCTGGTTGGCCTCGGTCAGGCTGGTGCCGGTCACGGCGCTGATCACCGGGTTGGCTCCATCGCCGATGGCGACGCTCAAGGTGGAGGAGACGGTGTCCCCATCCGAATCAGTCAAGGTGAAGCCCGCCTTGAGCAGGCTCTCCGCACTGCCCTGATCCAGCGGCTGGTTCAGGGTGAAGACGTAGTGACCTCTCTGATCAATCGTGAGGGTAAAGACGTTCTGGCCGTTGACGGCGCCGCTGATGCTGTTGCCGCTGATGGTGATGACAACGGGCTGGCCACCGCTGGTGAGCCCCTGCAGGCCCGGCTGGCTGGCATCGAAGCTGATGTTGGCAAGGGGGTCGCTGCCGGCGGTGATGTTGAGATCCCCGGACAGGGTCTGGGCCGCGCTCCAGTTGCTGTCCTCCACCAGGGTCAGGGAGACGGGGTCGACCTGGGGCAAGGCGCCGTCGGTGATCTGGATGTTGAGGGTGCCGAGGTTGCTCTGGTCGCCGTCAAAGTCGGTGCCTTGCACCTGCAGCCCCAGATTGACGCTATTGGTGCCCACAGGTTGATCCAGCACGCCGTCGAGCGTCACATGGTACTTGCCATCCAGATCCAGGGTCACGGTCAGCACCGTCTTGCCACCCGCATCCAGCAGGGTGATGACATTGCCGTTGACCTGATAGCTGGTCGGCTTGCCGCCGCTGGTGAGACCATCCAGGGCGGGCTGATTGGCCTCGAAGTTGAGGGACACCAGGCGATCGCTGCCCACATTGACCGGCAGTTGGCCATCCAGGCTCTGACCGGCGGCCCCTTCCTGCAGGCTGATGCCGGTGTCGATGCCAAGGCTGGGGTCGGCCGCATCGGTGATCACTGCCGTGGTATTGCCGGTGCTCACAGAGCCATCGCTGTCGGTCACCTGGACCGGCAGGCTCAGGTTGAGCTTGTCGTCGGCGCCGTGATCCAGGTTGGTGTGCACAGTGACCTGGTAATCCAGGGTCGCCGAGCTGTGGGCCGCTATGCTGCCCGGCACGCTCGGCAGGGTCACGCTCAGCACCAGGGTACCGTTCGCGGTCACCCCCTGGAAGCTGTGACCGTTGCTGCCCGGCACCTCCTGCCAGGTCAGGGTCTCCCCGTTGTGGGCAATGGCCTTGCCGCTGGCATCCACGACCTGACCGGAGAGGGTCAGGCGCACGTCCACCACGGGATCCGAATCCGCCTTGATGGTGAGTGTGCCACGGGCCTGCTGGTCGTCACCGGTCTGATTGTTCGCAGCCCCATCGAAACGCCCTTCGGTCAGGGTCACCCCGGTCAGGGTCAGCACTGGCTTGTCCCCTTCCGCAATGCTGATGTTGAGGGTGCCCGAGGTGGTGTCGTTGTTGCCTGATCCCTTGTCGCTGTCGACGACGTTGACCTTGAACGGCAGCTCGGTGCTGCCGCCATTGGCCTGGTGTACCCCCTCAAACAGGGTCACCTTGTAGTCAAAACCGTTGCTGGCGGCGTTGTCGAGCTTGCCGCTGATTTCGACCTGCAGCACCTCGACCCGCACCCCGTTCACTTCCACATAGCCCTTGAGGATCTGGTTGCCCGGGATGCTGGCATCGCCGTCCACCAGTTCGTATTTCACGCTCTGGCCCAGGGCGGTCAGGGCCGGTTGCTCGGCGATGTCGGCGAACGACACCTCGTTCACCCGATCCGAGCCTGCATCGATCTGGAACTGGCCCGTGCCGGTCAGGGGAGCGCTGCCATCGAGGTTGCCCTCATCCAGGCTCACCCCGCTGCCCGCCACGAAACCGGGGGCATTGCCGTCCTTGATGGTCAGCGGCAACTGGGTGGAGACCCTGTCTCCATCCTTGTCCGTGAGGGTGATGGCAAGAGGCAGGTCGAGGGACTCGCTGCCCTGGTGATCCAGCTCACCGCTTAAGACAACCTTGCTGGTGACGCTCCAGTTGCCGTTGTTGTCCACCAAGTCCAGCTCGGCGCGCAGCACCTCGCGGCCGTCCGCGCTGGTGCCCACCAGATCCCCATTGGCATCCAGGGTAAAGGTAACCGGGCTGCCGTGGCTGCTGTATTTGCCGTTCAGGCTGCCTTGAATGGCCGCAATATCGAACTTGAGACTGTCGGGCGCCAAGGCATCAGCACCGTGACTCACGGTGAAGCTCATATTGCCCACCACGGCGGCGTCGCCCTGGTTGGCCTCGGTCAGGCTGGTGCCGGTCACGGCGCTGATCACCGGGTTGGCCCCATCGCCGATAGCGACGCTTAAAGAAGAGGAGACTTTGTCCCCATCACTGTCTGTGAGGGTGAAGCCCGCTTTGAGCAGGCTGTCCGCACTGCCCTGATCCAGCGGCTGGTTCAGGGTGAAGACGTAGTGTCCTTTCTGATCAAGCGTGAGGGTAAAGACATTCTGGCCGTTGACGGCGCCGCTGATGCTGTTGCCGCTGATGCTGATGACAACTGGCTGACCGCCGCTGGTGAGCCCCTGCAGGCCCGGCTGGCTGGCATCGAAACTGATGCTGGCAAGGGGATCGCTGCCGGCGGTGATGTTCAGATCCCCGGAGAGGGTCTGGGCCGCGCTCCAGTTGCTGTCCTCCACCAGGGTCAAGGAGACGGGGTCGACCTGGGGCAAGACGCCGTCGGTGATCTGGATATTGAGGGTGCCGAGGTTGCTCTGGTCGCCATCAAAGTCGCTGCCCACTACCTGCAGCCCCAGGTTGACGCTGTTGGTGTTGACCGGTTGATCCAGCACCCCATCGAGCGTCACATGGTACTTGCCATCCAGATCCAGGGTCACGGTCAGGATTGTCTTGCCACCCGCATCCAGCAGGGTGATCTGATTGCCATTGACCTGATAGCTGGTCGGCTTGCCGCCGCTGGTGAGACCATCCAGGGCCGGCTGATTGGCCTCGAAGTTGAGGGACACCAGGCGATCGCTGCCCACATTGACCGGCAGCTGGCCATCCAGGGTCTGGCCAGAGGCCCCTTCCTGCAGGCTGATGCCAGTGTCGATGCCAAGGCTGGGATCCATGCCGTCATTGATGGCGATCTGCAAGTCGGCCGCTGACGTCCCATCGCCATCAATCTCGACGGCACCGACCTTCAGCCCCAGGATCAGGGCATCCGAGCCCTGGTGATCGAGTGGCCCCGTCAGACTGACGTTGACCTCTCCTTTGACGTCATCGCCGTTCTGGGTGGCGCTGAGCTTGGCCTGAAGCACCTCGACCCGTTGGCCATTGCCATCCAGGTAATAGCCACTCAGGGTCAAATCATCAACGAATTCAAAGGTCAGCGGATGACCGTCGCTGCTGTACTGGCCTTGCAGCGCCGCCAGGACGCTGCTCTGTTCCACGAAGCCCAGGGTGTCGGCGATGATGGGATCCGCGCTGTGCTTGACCTCAAACTGAGCCACTCCCACCACGGCGCGGGCATCCTGGAAGGCATCTTCGGTCAGGGTAATGCCGGGTATCTGGAAATCGGGGGGGGTGCTATCGAGCAGTTCAATGCGCAGCGGCGCCTCGACCAGATCCCCATCGCTATCGCGATACTCCAGCCCAAATGGCAGCACCAGCTTGTCTTGGCCATGATCCAGACTCTGCTGCCAGGTCAGGGTATAGGTACCGTTGTTATTGACCGTCAGGGTGAATACCGGCTGGCCGTTGGCACTGGCCACCAGCTGCTGGCCACTCTGGCTATAGGTCAGGGGAGCACCATGGCTGGTGAGGCCCAGACTTTCGAGGGCGGACTGATCCGCCGCCAGTGTCACCTTGAGGCCGCCATCGCTCCCCGAGCCTGTGTTGAGCTGGCCGGTTTGGCTGATGGGTCCATTGGCGAGATCGGCTTCCGATAGCACCAGGGTTTCACTCTGACCGATCAGAGGCACCCCATCGCTCACCTGATTGCCTGCCAAGTCCGTCACATTGGCCTTGATGGTGATGGGTCCCTTGAAGCCGGACAGATCCAGACCATCAATCTGCCAGCGGCCATCGGCCCCGACCTTCCCCTGCACATTGAGCACCGGCTGACCGGCGCCGCTCAGGCTGATAAACACGGTCTGACCCGGTTCAACCTGCGTCACTGTGCCGCTCAGGGTTGCGTTATTGCTACCCCAGAGCCGACCGGCATCCAGATCGTCGATGTCGATGCCGGCCTGGGTGTCGACGGTGACCGTCAGGGTATCGCTCGCCTTGTTGCCGGCGATATCGACCGAATCAACCTTGAAGTCATAACGGCCATCGGCCAGGGTCTGGGGAATGGGGAACTGCCAGTTGCCGGCACCATCGACGGTGAGCACCGCCAGCACCTGATTGCCCAAGGTCAGCGTGACGGTGGCACCGGGCTCCCCCTTGCCTTGCAGGAGCGGCGTGGTGTCACGGGTCAAGTCGTCCACCTGGCTGGCCCCCGAGTCGCTCTCATCGGCCAAGTCGAGGGTGATGGTGGTAATAGTATCGAGCAGGGTCAGGCCATCATCGACCGCCTCGTTGCCGAACAGATCGACGGTGTGGGCATGAATGGTGAGCGGGCCATCGACCAGCTTGCCGGTCACGTCGCCAAAATCGGCCTCCCACAGATTGCCGGGCAGCACCACTGTGGTCACCGTCAGGCTGTTGCCTGCGCTGTCGGTCAGGGTAACGGTGACGGGTTGCCCCACCTCCACGTCTTCAACCTGGCCGCGAATGATGAGCCCTGTCACCTCCTCGGCATTGATGATGTTGTCGCGGGTCTGGGGTTCGAAGACGGTGATGGCGGCAAAGGTATCGATATAGTCGCCAGCCAGGGGGCCCCGGGGCTGATCGAGGGCAGCCCGGTGATCGGTATCAAACCCGGCATCGGCCAGGGTGGCATCATTGGTACGGTCTACCACGATAAAACCAGCGGCGCTCGAACCGGCGCCCGCCACGCCGCCCCCAGCCGTTGCGGCAGGGCCTGCGGCGGTTTCGGCAAAGACGGCGGTCGGGTCGGCACCGGCGCGGATGGCTTGTTGCAGCGCCTCGAGATCCACATTGGTCGGCTCTTTTTCAGGCTGACCATTGAGGGTCAGGGTATGCTGGCTCGATACCCAGTTGCCCTGCTCATCGCTGCAGGTGGCGCAATCTGGACCAATATCGACAGCTTGGCCATCAACGCCTATTACGGCCTGGCCATTGCGGCCGGTGAGCATGACCTGACCCGCGGCGATTTGCCCCTC
Source organism: Aeromonas sp. BIGb0445 (assembly GCF_024809075.1). Classification (NCBI taxonomy): domain Bacteria; kingdom Pseudomonadati; phylum Pseudomonadota; class Gammaproteobacteria; order Aeromonadales; family Aeromonadaceae; genus Aeromonas; species Aeromonas sp. BIGb0445. The sequence continues at coordinate 241,609 of NZ_JANUES010000002.1, read as the reverse complement.
GGGCGGCATCTGGGAGACAGTGCCATCCTGGTCGATAATGAACACCTCTCCTTGAACCTGTTTGACCTGCGTCGGAGTATCCACTCGATTACCTTCCATACTGTCCCCTTGCTGCTCATCACTTCTGTAAAGTTTCATATGGAAACTCATGCCGATATACTAGCCAACCCGGCAGGGCTTCTCATCAATACGCACATAATAAAGCAATCGTTCAATCCTGGGTAGCATGTGTGATTTCACCCACAAAACCACAAAAACCCCCCTCATAGCTTTCGATATCGAACATTAACTTGGTCTAAATCAAACATTCCCACTCTGCTTCCCACCACACTGCCCCATCAGGCAGGGAATGAGGATCAGAAAGATGAACAGGATCACGACCAGGGTAGTCATCATCGGAGGGGGGGCAACCGGTGCCGGCATCATGCGCGATTGTGCCCTGCGCGGCATAGATTGCATCCTGCTCGAGCGCGACGACATTGCCGCTGGCACCACGGGGCGCAACCATGGCTTGCTCCATTCCGGCGCCCGTTATGCCCTGACGGATCCCGAATCTGCCCGGGAGTGTATCCAGGAGAATCGCATCCTCAAGCGCATCGCCAACCACTGCGTCGATGATACCGGCGGCCTCTTTGTGACGCTGCCCGAGGATGACATCGGTTTCCAGGATCCCTTCATGCAAGCCTGTGCCCAGGCCGGGATCCCGGCCCGCCAGCTCGAACCCAGAGAGGCGCTGCGCCTCGAACCCAATGTCAATCCCGCCTTGATTGGCGCCATACAAGTACCGGATGGCACCGTCGATCCCTTCCGGCTCGCCACCGCCAACGTGCTCGATGCCAAGGAGCATGGCGCGCGCATCTTGACCCACTGCAGCGTCGTGGGGCTGTTGCGCCAGCAAGAGAGGGTACATGGGGTCAGGGCCATCAACCTGCGCACCGGTGAAGGGTTCGAGATAGAAGCCGAGCAGGTGATCAACGCCGCCGGCATCTGGGGCCAGCAGATCTGCGAGTATGCCGAGCTGGGCATCCGCATGTTTCCGGCCAAGGGTTCCCTGCTGATCATGGATTACCGCCTCAACCAGCTGGTGCTCAATCGCGCACGCAAACCAGCGGACGCCGACATTCTGGTGCCCGGGGACACCATCTCCCTCATTGGCACCACCTCCAGTCGCATCGACTATGACAAGATTGACCAACTGCGCGTCGAACCCGAGGAGGTCGAGGTGCTGCTGCGCGAGGGCATCAAGCTGGCCCCCGCCATGGCCCAGACCCGCTTGCTGCGTGCCTATGCGGGGGTACGCCCCCTGGTCGCGGTGGATGGCGATGAGTCGGGCCGCAACATCAGCCGCGGCATAGTGCTGCTCGATCATGCCAGCCGGGATGGTCTGGAAGGCTTCATCACCATCACCGGCGGCAAGCTGATGACCTACCGGCTGATGGCAGAGATGGCCACGGATCTGGTCGCCAGCAAGCTTGGCAACAGCAAGCCCTGTCGTACCGCCCTGCAGGCCCTGCCAGGCTCCCGGGATCCCGTGCCCACTCAGACCTTTGGTCTGTCGGCGCCGGCGCAAGGATCCGCCGAGTCACGCCACGGGGAACGGGTCATCGCCTTCTTTCGAGACAACACCAAGGCCAACGCCCTCATCTGCGAGTGCGAGATGGTGACCGCCGCTGAGATTGAATATGCCCTGCGCGAGCTGGACGTGGACAACCTGGTGGATCTGCGCCGCCGCACCCGGCTCGGCATGGGCCCCTGCCAGGGTGAGCTGTGTGCCTATCGCGCCGCCGGTCTGATGCACGAATATGGCAAAGCCGATGGCCGCGCCGCCTGCGCCATGCTGCGCGACTTCCTGGAGGAGCGCTACAAGGGGGTACGCCCCGTGCTGTGGGGGGATGCCCTGCGCGAAACCGAATTCACCCACTGGATCTATGAGGGGTTGTTCGGTCTTGGCAATTTGACTGGCCCCACCGACATCACAACGCCGCAGGATCCAGAGGATTCCCCCACCCCCCTGCGCCATGAAGGAGTATCCCCATGAGATTCGATACCATCATCATTGGCGGCGGCATGGCCGGTCTGTGCGCCGGGCTGCGCCTCGCCGAGGCGGGCCAGAAAACGCTGATCATGGCCTCGGGTCAGAGCGCCCTGCACTTCTCCTCCGGTTCGGTGGACGTGCTCGATTGCCAGGGGGATCCCTTCGCCGCCCTGCCCGCCTTCCTGGCGACCCATCCGCTCCACCCTTATCAAAAGGTCGGGCTCACTCATATTGCGGCCAGCCTGGTCGATCTGCAGCGCCACTGCGCCGAGCAGGGATTGCCGCTGTTCCATGAGTCGCACAATCACCTGCGGCTCACCCCCATCGGCACCCTCAAGCCGACCTGGCTCTCGCCGACCAGCAGCGCCTGCCTGGGCGAGGCGCCCGCCCCGGCCGTCCTGCTGCTGGCGACTCTCGAGGGATTTCGCGACTTTCAACCGGCGCTGGCGGCGGCCAACCTGGCCCTGCATCCGCGTCTGGCCCAGAGCCGCATCCTGACCGGCGAGATATGCCTGCCCCAACTCGCGACCTTTAACCGCAATCCTCATGAGCTTCGCTCGGCGGACATCGCCCGCCTGTTCGACAAGCAGGGTAAGGAGGGGCAGGCTCTGCTGGGCGCGCTGGCCGAGGAGATCCGCCGCCTGCTGCGCGAGAGCGACGCCCCCGACTGCCGTCATCTGGTGCTGCCCGCCTGCCTCTCCCTGGGGTTGGCGGGGCCACGGCTCGCGGAACTGGAGCGGCTCACCCAGTGCACCCTTCGCGAAGTCGCCACCATGCCCCCCTCCCTCATCGGCATGCGGATGCAAGATGCGCTCAGGCGCCGCTTCCAGGCCCTGGGCGGCACCTTCCTCATCAGTGAGCGGGTATTGGGCGCCACCCTGGATGACGACAGGGTCACGGGGGTGCATAGCCAGAACGGCGCCGATCAGCTCTTTGAGGCCGAGAATTTCGTGCTCGCCAGTGGCAGCTTCTTCAGCCGTGGCCTGATCTCGCGTCTGGGAGGGATCAGTGAGCCCATCTTCGATGCCGACGTGATCAGCCTGGCCGAGCGCGATGCCTGGGCCGGTCGCCGCCTGTTCGACCAGCACCCCTTCATGGGTTTCGGAGTCAAGACGGATGACAGGTTGCGGGTCATGCGCGGCGGCAAGCCCCTCGCCAACCTCTATGGTGCCGGCAGCGTGTTGGCACACTATGACCCTGTGGCGGAAGGCTCAGGCTCCGGGGTGGCGGTCGCCACCGGCTGGCACGCCGCCGATCAGATACTCGCCAATGTTGTCGCCCGAGACTCAAAGACCGGTTCCCCCTTCACTTCATCGCTCGCCCGGGAGGCTTAACCATGCCCTTGGATCATGCCAACCAAACCTTCGATCAGTGCATCAAATGCACCGTCTGTACCGCCTATTGCCCGGTGGCCAAGGCCAATCCCGCCTATCCGGGCCCCAAACAGGCCGGGCCCGACGGCGAGCGGCTGCGCATCAAGAGCCCGGCCCTCTATGACGAGGCGCTCAAACATTGCACCAACTGCAAACGCTGCGAAGTGGCCTGCCCGAGCGGCGTGCGCATCGGCGACATCATTGCCAAGGCCAAGCACCAGTACAGTGGTTTCAAGCCGGGGGTGCGTGAGTTCGTGCTCTCCCACACGGACTTGATGGGCAGCATGTCCACCCTGATGGCCCCCATCGTCAACTTCACCACTGGACTCAAACCGGTGAAGCAGGTCCTGGAGAAAGCGCTCGGGGTCTCCTCCCACCGGGACCTGCCCAAGTATTCTCAAGGCACCTTTCGCGGCTGGTTCAAGAAGCAGCAAGCCGTGCAGGCCAGCTATCGCCGGCAAATCGCCTATTTCCACGGCTGCTACGTCAACTACAACCATCCCCAGCTCGGCAAGGAGCTGGTGCAGGTGCTCAATGCCATGCACATAGGGGTGCAGTTGCTGGCGCGGGAGAAGTGCTGTGGCGTGCCGCTCATTGCTAACGGCTTCATGGCCAAGGCCAAGCAACAGGCCGCCTTCAACATCAAACAGCTCGAAAACAGCCTGCTCGGCAACGAGATGCCCCTGCTGGCCACCTCCTCCACCTGCGGTTTCACCCTGAGGGACGAATACCCGCACCTGCTCGGCCAGGATAATCGCAAGGTGCGAGATCGCATCTCGCTAGTGACCCGCTTCCTGTGGAACGAGTTTTACCAGGGCAACAAACCGGCCATGAAGCCCCTCAACCTGCACATTGCCTATCACACCCCCTGTCACCTGGAGAAGATGGGGGGCGTCATCTACACCCTGGAACTGCTGCGCGCCATTCCCGGGGTCAGGGTGACGGTGCTCGACTCCCTGTGCTGCGGCATCGCCGGTACCTACGGCTTCAAGTCGGAGAACTACCAGACCAGCCAGACCATAGGTGAGGGGCTGTTTGAGCAGATCAATCAGCTCGAGCCGGACCTGGTCATCACCGACTGCGAGACCTGCAAGTGGCAGATTGAGATGAGCACCCCCTTTCGCTGCGAGCACCCCGTGCATCTGCTGGCTCTGGCGCTGGCCTGAGATCGGCGCAGCCCAATAGGCGCAGCCCAATATAAGCGGGGCGAGCTTGCAGGCTCGCCCCTCCCCACCATGGTCCAGGTTGCCCTGAGAAAGGCTGCGTCAGCTCCCCCTGCACCCGGTGCTCGCCTTGCCCTCAACACTGTCTCCGTTCGGACATAATCGGCGACTTGGCCGTCAAGATGGGCCCCCCATCAGCAGCCGTCGCTGCCATTGGCCCCCTAGCCAAACAGGGCCTCAAAAAAGCCCCATTCATGAGGTTATCAACCGAAGGGGTACCAATAGACACTCATCCATCCCCCGACAAGCATAAAATCTTATCAGTTCAAGGTGATGGGGATTGCGGCGCGTCAGAACCCGACATATAACTGAGAGGTTGTTTTCGGTTTTTAACGCGGTAGAGACCACCACCATGATACGTCCCCTTGCCAGCTTGCTGTTCGGTGCCTTGCTCCTTCCCGTCAGCCTGGGAGCTTTGGCCGCTCCGTTTCTCAATGCTCCCTCCCCCAGCATGCTCGAGCGACGCAGTGACCCCACCTTGAGTTCGGCCGCCTTCGTGGTCGCCAATCCGCGCACCGGCGAGATCCTTTCGGAGCGCAATGCCAATCGCGTCATGCCCATCGCCTCCATCACCAAGCTGATGACAGCCCTGGTGGTACTCGATGCCAATCCGCGCCTGAACGAGATGATTACGGTGAGCAATGCCGACATAGATCGCATCAAGGGCACGGGATCCCGTCTGGCCATCGGCTCCCGTCTGAGCCGGGTCGAGATGCTGCACATCGCCCTGATGGCCTCCGAGAACCGCGCAGCCTCTTCCCTCGCCCGCTACTACCCGGGCGGCCAGCGCGCGTTCATCTCCGCCATGAATGCCAAGGCCCGCATGCTCGGCATGTGGAACACCCAGTTTTCGGACAGTACCGGGCTCAACCCCCGCAACGTCTCCACCGCCCATGACCTGGCCAAGCTGGTCGCTGCTGCGTCTGCCTATCCACTCATTCGGCAGTTCACCTCGGCCCAGCAGCACTATGTGCGCACCGGCAAGCGTCAACTGCACTACCGCAACTCCAACCGCCTGGTCCACGATGCCGATTGGCAGGTGCTCATCTCCAAGACCGGCTATATACGCGAAGCGGGCCGCTGCCTGGTGATGGAGGCCAACATCAACCGCGAGCCCATGATAGTGGTGCTGCTCAACGCCGACACCACCGGGGCCAGGGTCGCCGATGCCAAGCGGATCAAGACCTGGCTTGAGAGTGGCAATCGCAGTGCCCTGGCCCGCACCACGGCCTTCAACGGTCAGTGATGAGTCCGTCATGAGAGAGCCCCTCCCGGGGCTTTTTTATTTTCTGTCACGGCGAAATAGATAGCGCCCTCTGCCCCACATACCTCATGGAGCCATAGCCCGGCCTGGCGGACACAGACCAGTCGCACAGGGCAGAGCGTTTCATGTCCGCAGGATCCCTCGCGCCCCTCTCATCGGATAGACTTATTCGCTGGCAATAAACAGAAAAGCAGCGGTATATCATATTTTTGTGATGGCTCATTTGCCGATTTCGCTGCCGATGATAACGTGATGCCTGCCGGTGCCCATCAAGACGGTGTCGGCTGGTTTTGCCAGAGGAGCCAATCTGGGGCGTCTCGGTTATTGCATGAACAAGTGCAGTTAAAACAAGGATGTAGAAATGAATATTGTGGTTCTGGGTGGGGGGGTTATCGGGGTGGCCAGTGCCTGGTATCTGGCCAAGGCGGGGCACAAGGTGACCCTGCTCGAGCGGCGCAGCCATGTGGCCCTCGAGACCAGCCATGGTAATGCGGGACAAATCTCTCCCGGTTATGCGGCGCCCTGGGCCGCCCCCGGCATTCCCCTCAAGGCCGCCAAATGGCTGCTGCAAAAACACGCCCCCTTCACGGTGCGCCCCACCTCGGATCCTTTCCAGTTACGCTGGATGCTGAAGATGTTCGCCAACTGCACCCCGGCGGCTTACGCCACCAACAAGGGGCGCATGGTGCGCCTGGCCGAATACAGCCGCGACTGCATGAAGGGCTTGCGTGACGAGCTGGCGCTGGACTATGAGGGGCGCCAGCTCGGCACCCTGCAACTGTTTCGAAGCCAGGCCCAGCTCGAGGCCAGCAAACGGGACATCGCCGTGCTGGCAGAGTATGGCGTGCCCTACCAGTCCCTCGATGCCAGCGGCTGTGAAGAGGTGGAGCCCGCCCTGGCGCGGGTGCGCGGCAAGATAGTGGGGGGCTTGCGCCTGCCGGGGGACGAGACGGGGGACTGCTTCCGCTTCACCCAGGCCCTGGCGACCGAAGCGCAGCGCCTCGGGGTGGAGTTCGTGTTTGACTGCCCCCTGGATGAAATTGAGCGACAAGGCGGCCGCGCCGTGGCGGTGCGGGCCGGGGAGCGGCGCTGGCATGCCGATGCCATCGTCTGCGCCCTGGGCAGCTATTCCACCGGCCTGCTACGCCCGCTCGGACTCGACTTACCCGTCTACCCGGTCAAGGGTTACTCCCTCACCCTGCCGATGAGCAATGCCGAGGCCGCGCCGCGCAGCACTGTGCTGGATGAAACCTACAAGGTGGCCATCACCCGTTTCGATGAGCGGATCCGGGTTGGCGGCATGGCCGAACTCAGCGGTTTCAATCTGGCGCTCAATCCCAAGCGTCACGACACCCTGGCCATGGTGGTGAGGGACCTCTTCCCGGATGGCGGCGATCTCCCCCGGGCCGAGTTCTGGACCGGGCTGCGCCCCATGACCCCGGACGGCACGCCCCTGGTGGGCCCCAGCCCCATCCCGGGCCTCTGGCTCAACACAGGTCACGGCACCCTGGGCTGGACCATGGCGGCGGGCTCGGGCCAGTTGTTGGCGGATCTCATCAGTGGCACGCCAGGCGCCATCAGCGACGAGGGGCTGACCCTGGCCCGCTACGGCTAGCCCGCAGGACGCAATGCCAGATGCAAGAGAGGGAGTGCCTGGCACTCCCTCTCTTTATTCGTCCCTCTTCTATTCGCCACTCTTCGTGGCGGCTTGGCAACCCGGCGCCAGTCCCGGCATCGACTGCCAGACCCGGGCGGGATCCGGCTCCTCGATGGCCGCCATCATCAGCTGCTCGCTCCAGCGTCTATGCAGTTGCCACAGGTGCGCCCCCGCCTCCCCCTGCCCCTTGGTGCACTGCTTGGCCACGTCTGCGGTGCGGTAAAAATAGCGCACCAGGGTGGTGAGCTCGGGCTCGGGCCAGCGGCAGCCAAAGTGGCGCAGCCGCTCGGACCAGAAGGCTACCTGACGCCCCTCGTGCTCCTGCTCGACCCCGTGCAGGGCGGGAATGAGATCCATCGCCTGCCACAGCGCCCCATACCCGACGTAGCGCTCATCCAGCTCCTCCAGCGCCTCGTCCAGCATCAGCAGGGTCTGCGGCCAGCTGTCGGCCTGCTCGCGGATGACCTCCTGCGCCTCGCACACCGCCGCCAGCCAGGCCAGGGCCAGCCGGCAGATGATCGCCTCCTTGTTGGGAAACAGGTGGTAGAGCGACTTGATGCCCACCCCGGCGCGGGCGGCGATGGCGTTGGTGTTGAGGGCCGCAAACCCCTGCTCCTGCAACAGGGCCAGGGTGGCCTGCTCGATGCGGCTCGCCACCTCCTGGCTACGCTGCTGCCTGGGTTGGCGCCGCATGCACAGTTCGGCCGGCAGCACATGTTGTGACATTCTCTTCCCCCGATGCGGTCTGCGCCCCCAAGGGGCGACTGGTTGTCATAACTACATGATGAGACAAGGTAAACACAAGTCAAAAAAAGTGCAGTAATCACTGGCATTTTTCAGAATAGCTGCAATAACCATAAGTGCTCATATCTGCAGTAAAAACTGCAATTAACCCAAGGAGAGCGCGCTATGGATAGCAAACACCCCCGTCTCAGGCTGGGCGCCATCGCCCTGCTGGTGAGTGGCCTGCTCGGCTGCCAGCAAGACAGCAGTGAGCCGCCCCCCGGCAACACCCTCTATCTCAACGGCAAGATCCACACCCAGGATGGGCAACGCAGCCAGGCCGAGGCCATGGTGGTGCAAGGGGGCAAGTTCACTTACGTGGGCTCCCGCGCAGGAGCCGAGGCCCTGAAGAACAGTGCGACCCAGGTGGTGGATCTGCAAGGGAGGATGGTGATGCCTGGCCTGCACGACAACCACATCCACCTGCTCGGCACTGTTGCGCTCGACATGTGTGATCTGGACGGCCAGAGCGTCAACCTGGATCAGCTCGCGGCCAAGATCAGCGAGTGCCTGCCCCGCTACGCCCCGGCCCCCGGGGAGTGGCTGGTGGTCAACCAGTGGTCGCCCTATGACGGCAACACCCCCACCGCCACCCATGCCACCCTGCTGGCGGCCCTGGATGCGGCGGCGCCGAACAACCCCGTGATGCTGGCCGGGGTCGACGGCCATGCCGGCGGCTACAACTCTCAGGCGCTGGCGCTGGCACAGGACGAGGACGGCAATGTGGTCGGCTTCAATGCCACCACTCTGGCCCCGGACGGCGTGTTCGAGGCCCTCATTCCCTATGTGGATCTGGCAACCGGCGTGATCCGGGACGCGGCCCGCAGCGCCATTGCGGTCCCCGACACCGGGGTGCTGAGCGCAGAGGGGGAACAGGCGGCGGCCCAGTATGACAAGATACTCCCCGCCATCTCCGAGCTGATGGCGTCCCGCGGCATCACGGGGGTGCAGGATGCCTGCGCCAACGACTTCATCCGGGAGCGGCTGCGCAAGATGCAGGACCAGGATCTGCTGCACATGCGCGTCACCGCTGCCACCTGCTTCAACCAGGATGACTACAGCGGCAAGCTGGACATTGACGGGCACCTGGCCAAGGCGAACCAGGTGCGGGACGCCTTCGCAGGCAACCCCCTCATCAAGGCCGATGCGGTCAAGATCTTCCTCGATGGCGTGCTGGAGGGGGATCCCTTCACCAGCCCCCCCTTCCTGCCCAATGCCGGCATGCTGGGGAATTACCTGCATCCCCATCTGGCCCTGGATCCCGACAGCGGCGAGGTGAGCATCACAGCGGACAGCGAGGATGCGGGCAGCAACGGCATCGTCAACTACAAGGAGGCGGATCTGACCCGCTACGTCACTGCGCTGGATGGGGCCGGGTTTGGCATCCACATGCACAGCATCGGCGATCGCAGCACCCGGGTGGCCCTCGATGCCCTGGAGGCGGCCCGCGCCAGCAACGGGGAGAGCGGCATCCCCCACACCCTGGCCCACCTGCAGGTGGTGCACCCGGACGATCAGAAACGCCTCGGCGAGCTTGGCCTCTACCTCACCTTCACCTATGCCTGGACCACGCCCCAGCTTGCCTACGACATGCTGGTCAGCCCCTTCATCCAGCCAACCAGGGTGGGACAGTCCCTGAGCGAAGCCATCTACGACCCCATGGGCTATCTCCATGACGCCCTCTACCCGGTCGAGAGTTCGCGCCAGGCTGGCGCCGTGCTGGTGGCGGGCAGTGACGCCCCGGTGGACAGCCGGGATCCACGCCCGTTCGAGAACATGGCCGCCGGCATAGTGAAGGCGGCCGGCAGCGGCGACGACTTCAGGGCCAGTCAGCGCACCTCCCTTGCCGAGATGCTGGCCGCCTACACCATCAACGGCGCCAGGGCAGTACGCCAGGGGGACATCACCGGCTCCATCGAGGCGGGCAAGTCGGCGGACTTCATCGTGCTGGACCGGGACTTGTTCGCCCTGGTCAAGGCCGGCACGCCGGAGCAGATCGCACAGACCCGGGTCGAGCAGACGGTGTTCATGGGGGAGACCGTCTACTCGCAATAACCGATAGCAGGCCCGGCGAGGGAAGCCTCCTTCACCCGATGGCTCCACCACATCATCACCAGCAATACTGGCTGTCATGGGGGCCAAACACAGAAACTTTCATGACATAGCAGGAGGAGCGGCCCAGGTTGCTCCTCCTTGCATTGATCTCCTGCGTCATGGTCACGCATGGGAGCAATGAGATTGCGGCGCGGTACGGAACACCATAGGCTGGGATGTTCCCAGAGGAAAAGGAGTGCCTATGCCGTTCATCCCCTCCCGCGATCGTTGCCGCTTCCTGGTCAATCGCCTTCGCGAGCGACTCTGGGTAAAGCCCCTCGCTATCTGCCTGATCTCCATCCTCTGTGCCCTTGCCGCCCGTCTCGCCGATCACAGCGGCCTTGGCCACTATCTGCCCGTCATCACCAATGAGGCACTGCTCTCCTTGCTCTCCATCATGTCCGCCAGCATGTTGGGGATCGCCACTTTTGCCGTCGCCTCCATGGTGGCGGCCTATGCCTCGGCCAGCAGCGCAGCCACCCCGCGTAGCGTTACCCTGGTGATTGCCGATGATGTGTCACAAAATGCCCTGTCTACCTTCATCGGGGCCTTCATCTTCAGCGTGGTGGCGCTGATCGGGGTCAAGAACGACTATTTCGCCCTGGCCGGTCGCTTCACCTTGTTTCTGCTCACCCTGATAGTGCTGGCTATCGTGATCCTGATGTTTGTCCACTGGGTGGATCGCATTGCCCGGCTGGGGCGGCTGGGCACCACGGTCAAACGGGTCGAACAGGCGACCCATGCCGCCCTGCAACGCCGCCGCCAGGCCCCCACACTGAGAGCCCGCCCTGCCGATGAGGCACTCATCGGTGGCCTGTTGATCAGCAGTCCCGAGATTGGTTATGTGCAGCAGATTGATGTGGCGTACCTCAATGCTCTGGCGGCTGAGATGGACACCCATATACAGGTCCTGGCACTACCCGGCACCTTTGTGGCGCCGGGTCAGGGAGTCGCCCTGGCATATGGTTGCCCGGATCCCACCAGACTCGATTTGAGTCGTCTCGCCACGGCGTTCAAGGTCGGTGCTGAGCGATTGTTCGATGAAGATCCCCGCTTTGGCCTGATCGTGCTTGCCGAGATAGCCGGACGCGCCCTCTCCCCCGCGGTCAACGATCCTGGCACCGCCATCGGCATACTGGCTACCCTGGTGCGCTTGTTCGTGAACTGGGATGCGCCCCTCTCCAGCGACGAGCAAGCCAACAACGAGGCTTCACTCTGCGATCGCGTCACTGCCCCGCCACTGGCAGTGATTGATATGTTCGATGATGCCTTTACCGCCATCGCACGGGATGGTGCCGGTACGCTAGAGGTGGCCCTGCGGCTGCAAAAAGCCCTGCAGGCGCTCACCCATGGCAGCCAGGCCATGAGTGATGCGGCGCACCATCACGGGCGCCTTGCCCTGGCACGCTGTGAGCTGACCATGACGCTGGAAGAAGATAAGGTGCAAGTGCGAGCGCTGGCTCGCGCCTTGCTCGGTAACGATGAGAGGGGAACAAGCCCAGGCTCGACGCTCGGCACGCACTCCCCCTAAGATGTCACTGCCCTGAACATAGAGTCCGGCTACTCTCCCTCGTCCGTGCTGGCCGCAACCGGACGCAGTGCCAGGTTAAACAGCGCCGCCACCATATCGGACTGGGTGATGATGCCCACCAGCTGCTCCCCCTCCACCACGGGCATATGGTGCAGGCCCCCGTCGGAGAAGGCATCGACCAGCTCGTAGAGCGACTGATAGCGGCGCGCCGTGCGCACCTCCCGGGTCATCAGGTTCTCCACCCGCAACTGTTCGAGACTGGCCGCCTCCCTCGGCAACTGCCGCTGCCTGTCGATCATGAGATCGTGCAGGGTGAGGATGCCGACCAGCCGCTGCGCCTCATCGACCACGGGCAGCGCCTTGACCTGATGCCGGGAGAGTCGTTGCCAGGCCACCATGGCCGACGCCTTGGGCGAGACGACGATGAGATCCCGTGACATCACATCCTGGCAGAGCACTGTCCCGACCCGCTCGCGCAGGGCATGCAACTGCGCCTCTTGCAGCAGCGCCTGCAGATCCTGGCGGCTGATGTCGAGCAGCTCGCCGTGTTTCTCCAGGGCAAAATCGATATCCGTCGCCTGGGTCGCCAGCCGCTCGCTGGGTTGGGGATCCGCCGTCTGATGGCGATTGGGCTGCGCCCGACCACCGTTGGGATAACGGCGACCCAGCGCCCGGTTGTAGATAAGCCCCATGGCCAGGAGGAGCAAGGAGTTGATGAACACCGGGATCAACACATACCAGAGACCCAGCTGGCTGATGGCCTCACCCCCGATGACGGCGGTCAGGGCAACTGCCCCCCCTGGCGGGTGCAGGCTGCGGGTGAGGAACATGGCGGCGATGGCCAGCATCACGGCCACGGCGGAGGCCAGCGCCAGATCCGGGATCCAGCTTGCCGCGATTACTCCCATCAAGGCCGAGACACTGTTGCCCACCAGAATGGACCAGGGCTGGGCCAGGGGGCTGGCCGGGGCGGCAAACAGCAGCACGGCTGACGCTCCCATGGGGGCAATGAGCCAGTGGGGACTGACGCCGAGCCACCATTGGCAGAGCCATTCGGTCATCAACAGACCGATGAGGGCCCCCAAGGCGCCATAACAGCTCTCCTTGAGGCTGGTGTTGGTCGATACCGGATAAAAGTCGCTGATCTGCATCCTGTTCCCGTGGCTGATAAGGTTCATTTAAAATGCGCAATTCTACCGGCATCCCTTCCCTCAATGCCAGCGCCCCTTGCCAGGCTCATGACCAACGGGAGGCTGACCCCGGCATGAGCTATCTGCCAACGAAAAAGGGAAGGCTTGCGCCCTCCCCTTGTTCATCAGTGATACCTATCAACTAGTCGCGAGCTTGCAACCCCTGCTCCGTCAAGCCAGCTCGGCACGCAGTGCCTTGGTGGCATCGACCATCACCTTGAGCGCCGCTTCGGTCTCTTCCCAGCCGCGGGTCTTGAGGCCGCAATCCGGGTTGACCCAGAGCCGCTCGGCCGGGATCTGCTGGGCCGCCTTACGGATGAGGTCCTCAATCCAGCCCTGGCTCGGCACGTTCGGGGAGTGGATGTCGTAGACGCCCGGGCCGATTTCGTTGGGGTAGTTGAAGCGCTCGAACGCCTCGAGCAGTTGCATCTGGCTGCGGCTGGTCTCTATGGTGATCACGTCCGCATCCAGCGCCGCCACCGCCTCTATGATGAGGTTGAAGTCGCTGTAGCACATGTGGGTGTGGATCTGGGTGCTGTCCACCACCGGGCTTGCGCTCAGGCGGAAGGCGCGCACCGCCCAGTCGAGATAGGCCTGATGATCCTGCTTGCGCAGGGGCAAGCCTTCGCGGATCGCCGGTTCGTCAATCTGGATGATCTTGATGCCGGCAGCTTCGAGATCTGCCACCTCGTCGCGAATGGCCAGGCCAATCTGCAGGGCGGATTGCTCGCGGCTGACATCTTCCCGGGGGAAGGACCAGCAGAGGATGGTCACGGGCCCGGTCAGCATCCCCTTGACCGGCTTGTCGGTCAGGCTCTGGGCGAACTGGGTCCACGCCAGCGTCATGGGGGTCGGGCGGTCGATATCCCGGGTGATCACCGGCGGCTTGACGCAGCGGGAGCCATAGCTCTGTACCCAGCCGAAGCGGGTGATGGCAAAGCCGTCCAGCAGCTCGCCAAAATACTCAACCATGTCGTTGCGCTCGGCCTCGCCGTGCACCAGCACGTCCAGCCCTATGGCCTCCTGGCGCGCGATGGCATCCTTGATCTGGGCCTGAATGCCCGCCTCGTAGGCCGCGTCGTCGATGCGACCGGCCCGCCAATCCTGGCGCAGCACCCGGATGTCGGAAGTCTGCGGGAAGGAGCCTATGGTAGTGGTGGGCAAGAGCGGCAACTTGAGATCCGTGCGCTGGGCCTCGGCGCGCACCGGATAGGCGCTCTGGCGATCAAAATCGCTGTTGGTCAGGCTGGCGAGCCGAGACTGCACCGCCCGCTTGTGAACCCGGCTGTCGGACTCCCGATCGACGATGGGCTGGCTGTAGGCGCTGATCTTGTCCAGATCCCCCCCGTCCAGGTAGTCGGCCAGCAGCCCCAGCTCGTAGCACTTTTGCAGGGCGAAGGCGAACCAGCTGCGGGTCTGGGGATCCAGCTCGTGCTCCAGGGTCAAGTCCACCGGGCTGTGCAGCAGGGAGCAGGAAGAGGCAACCCAGAGCCGCTCGCCGAGCTTGGCTTTCAATGCTTTCAGGGTCGGCGCCAGCTTGGCCAGGTTGGCACGCCAGACGTTGCGGCCGTTGATGACGCCAGCGGAAATCACCCACTGGGCTGGCAGATGCGGGACCAGGGTCTCGAGCTGCTCGGGGGCGGCCACCAGATCCAGGTGCAGGCCGTCTACCTTGAGGCTGGTGATGATGTCGCGCTGATGGGCCACGGAACCAAAGTAAGTGGTGAGCAGCAGCTTGCAGGGGCCGCTCAGGCGCTCATAGGCATTCAGATAGGCCAGGCGCCACTCGTCCGGCAAGTCCAGGGCCAGGGCCGGCTCGTCGATCTGCACCCACTCCACCCCTTGCGCGGCGAGCCTCCCCAGGATCTCCTGATAGACGATCAGCAGGCGGTCGAGCAGTTCGAGGCGGGAGAAGCCGCTCTCTTTCTCCTTGCCGAGCCACAGATAGGAGACCGGGCCCAGCAGCACCGCCTTGACCGGCAGCCCCAGCGCCTTGGCCTCTTCGACCTCTTCAAACAGCTGGCTCCAGCCCAGCTTGAAGCGCTGGTCGCGGCTGAACTCGGGCACCAGGTAGTGATAGTTGGTATTGAACCACTTGGTCATCTCGGCGGCGGCGGCAGCCGGGCCGGTCGGCGCACGGCCACGGGCCACCCGGAACAGGGTATCGAGATCGGTGTCGCCGTGGCGGTGGCGGGCAGGCACGGCGTCCACCAGCAGGCTGGTGCCGAGCACTTGGTCATACCAGGCGAAATCGCCCACCGGCAGCAGGCTGACCCCGGCTTGCTGCTGCGCCTGCCAGTGGCGCTGACGTAGGCTCTTGCCCACCGCGACCAGTTCATCTCGGGTGGTTTCACCACGCCAGTAGGATTCGAGGGCAAATTTCAACTCGCGCTTGGCGCCGATGCGGGGGAAGCCCAGGGTGTGTGCTTGTGTCATGGCCGTTTTCCTTGATCTCATCTCTGTCCTATGGGGAACTGGATGATTTAGCCATCCAGATGTTTACACATCTAGAATGTCGAGATAAGGTGGCCTTGGCTATTGAATCCTCTTCAACTGGCTCTCAAATAATCCTCAACTGTCCTTCAAGGGAGATGTGCCATGGCGGTGCCAAATAATTCAGGCTTGGAGATCAAGCACTTGAAGACGATAGCGGCCCTGGCCGAGCAGGGCTCACTGGCCGGGGCGGCGCTCACGCTCAACCTCACCCAGTCTGCCCTCTCCCATCAACTCAAGGAGCTGGAGACCCGCCTCAATCTGGAGCTTTTTCTTCGCAAGAGCCGCCCCCTGGTGTTGACGGCAGCGGGCCAGCATCTGCTGACCCTGGCCCGCCAGGTGCTGCCCGCTCTGACCCAGACCGAGAAGCAGTTGCAGGCCCTGCACAGCGGTGACGCGGGCCGATTGCACCTGGCGCTCGATTGCCACAGCTGCATCCAGTGGCTGCTGCCGCTGTTGCCGGACTTTCGCCGCCAATGGCCCGGGGTAGATCTGGAGGTGGAGTCAGTGCCCGGCTTCGATGCCATCAGCGCCCTGCTCGGCGGCCAGCTCGACTTGCTGCTCACCTCGGACGTGCAGGCCCGCGGGGATCTCCACTTCGAGCCCCTGTTCGCCTTCGATCTCACCCTGGTGATGGCGCCGGACCACCCCCTCTGTCAGCAGACCAGGATAGCCCCGGAGGATCTCAAGCAGGAGGTGCTGCTGGTCTACCCGGTGGAGCGGGCCCGCATGGACGTGTTCAGCCGCTTCTTGCAACCGGCTGGCGTCGAACCCAAGCGCTGCAAGCCGGTGGACAACACCTCGGTCATGTTGCAGATGGCCGCCGCCGGGCTTGGGCTGGCCGCCCTGCCGCGCTGGGCCAGCGAGGAGTTCGTGCGCCAGGGCTTGCTCGAGGCGCGCCCCCTGGGCAGCGGGGTGCGCCGCCACATGTATGGCGCGGTGCGGGCCGCGGATCGGGATCAGCCCTGCCTGCAGAGCCTGTTCGAGCGCATTCGTGTCAAGATGGGGGCCTGACTCGGGACATGAAAAAGCCGCCCCTTGGGCGGCCTTGACCAGCACTCAACACACTTATTCCAACCCTTGCCCCGTCTCATCATCGCAACGAGCCGCTGCATCTTGCCGCCGGGGGCAATTCTCACACAGCGAGCCATCACGGCGCTTGTAGTGCAGGCAGCAACGCTGGCGGACATAACCGGGCGAGGCGCTCGCCACCTCCGCCACGCCTGACGCCTGGCGCCACCCGGCCAGATGCTCGGCGGGCAAGCCACAGGCGGCCAGCCAGAGCGGCGCATGGGCCGCGACCACCTCGGGGCTTATCTCCCCGAAGAAATCCGGCACTCGTATCAGGGCAGCCAGCAGATCGTCCGCCAGGAGCGGGCGCACGAAGCCGGGCCGCAGCCGTATCTCACTGGCAAGCATCTCGAACAATCCCTGCCAATGACGACGCAGTCGCCTGCCCGCCGCCTCGATCAACAGCTCCTGCTGGCCCCCGATCAGTGGGTCAAGGGGCAAGCTGAATCCCGATACCAGACCGGCGCTATAGCCCAGCCCCAACTTGTCCAGCGCAGGCACGGTTCCCACCCGATAGACGGCCACCATGGCGAGGTAGATGGACTGCCAGCTGAGCATGCCCCAACTGCGGGTCAGCCAGTAGGCGGGGCCCGCCTCCGGGTGTGCCAGCCGCCAGTGATCATGCAGGGCCAATGCCGCCGCCGCAGGGGCCATGGTGCCGTCGGCCGTGACCAGCAACGGCCTCTCTCCCTCCATCAGCTGCCCCTTGAGGGAGGGAATGAGCTCCCCGGCGGCAAGGAACAGCCGCTCATAAGCCGCCAGGCCAAGTGCCCGCTCCTGTGCGGCCACGCCGCCAAGCCCCGGCTCACCCAGCGGGCCGGCAGAGGGGTTGTCATGGGGTGGGCTGCCCTGATAAGAGGGCCCCGGCGTCCGGCCGGGGCGCAGGCTTAGAATACGTATTTGAGTCTGGCCTCCACGTTGCGCTCAGCCCCGAACCAGCAGTTGCTCTGGTCGTAGCAGGAGTAGTAGGTGGTATCGAACAGGTTGCTGGCACTGACGGAGGCTTCCACCCCTTTCAGGCTCTGGCTCAGCCGGGCCAAGTCGTAGGAGGCGGCCATGTCCATCAGCACATAGTCGGGCACCTTGTCGCTGTTGGCGGCATCGAGCTCGGCCTCCCCCACGTAACGCAAACCGGTTCCCAGGCGCAGACCGGCCGCAGGGCCCTGTTCGAGGCGGTAGTCAGCCCACAGGGAGGCCGTCTGATCCGGTACCCAGACCGGGGTCTTGCCTTGCAAACTGGTGGTATCCTTGCTGATCACCATGTCGAGCAGGGTATAGGTGGCACTCAACTCCAGATTGCTGGTGACGTCGATGCGCCCCTCCAGCTCCAACCCCTTGGAGACCATCTCGCCGGTCTGCAGCTTGGGTCCGTAGACGTTGTCCGGATCCGTCACCAGGGCATTTTTCTTGGTGATGCGAAATGCCGACAGGGTCAGGGTCTTGCTCATCTCCTCAGACAGGTACTTGACACCCCCCTCCCACTGCTCACCGGTGGCGGGATCAAACGCCTCGCCATGCTTGTCCGCCCCCGGCACCGGCTCGAAGCTCTCGGCATAACTCACATAGGGCGAGATACCGTAATCGAGCTCATAGAGGGCGCCCAGACGGAAGGAGAGATTATCCTGATCGATCTTGGCCAGGGTGTGGCTGGCACTTCCGCTGTAGAGCGTGTCGCTGTCGGTGTCCATCCGGTAGCTGTCATAGCGCAGACCACCGATGGCCACCAGTCTGTCGAGGCGCAGCTGATCCTGCAGATAGACCCCCGTCTGGTACTGCTTGATCTGCTTGCGATCCTGATAGATGAAGTTGAGGCTATCGGGGTCAATCTGGCTGTGATCGGGATTGAAAATGTCGATACTGGGGGCCGAATAGTCGAGGGTATCCCGATAGAGCACCTGGGCATCCAGATACTGGTAGTCGACGCCGAGCAAGAGGTTGTGTTCCATCGATCCGGTCTGCAGCTTGCCAGAGAGCTGGTTGTCGATGACGAACCCCTTGGACTCCTCGTCGGTCAGATAGGCGTTACGGGCCAGGGTACGATCGTCTGCCGCCAACGCCGCGTTATAGGTGTTGTGCTGCCTGGCTGACGCATCCATGTAGCGGGCATTTTGCAGGAACTGCCAGTTGGCATTGAAATCGTGGCTCAGCTTGTAACCAAACAGCGCCACTTCCCGGTTGTACTGATTCCAGTTTTCGTCACCGAGGAAGGTGTCACTATCGAGCTTGCCGAGGGGGTTGTCATTGACCGAGCCCTTGGCCGGGACTGTGGTATAGATGCCCGCGGCCGGATCCTTCTGGTAATAGACATTGAGGTTGAGCAGGGTGCGTTCGCCGAGCTGCCAGTCCAGGGAGGGGGCCAGCACATAGCGCTCCTCTTCCGAGGTCACCGCCTGGCCATCCTTGTGACGGGCCAGGCCCACCATCCGGTAGGCAAAGGTGTCATTGATGGGGCCTGTCGTATCCAGGGTCACCTCACGCAGATCCCCCGTTCCCCCCGCTACGCTGACGCTGTGCCTGGCCTCGCGCTGTGGCCGCTTGGCGATCAGATTGACCATGCCGCCCGGCGGCATGCTGCCATAAAGCACGGAAGTCGGCCCCTTGAACACCTCCAGCTGCTCGATGGCAACAGGGTCTATCTGGGGCTGCAGGTTCCAATCGTTATATTGCAACAGCAAGCCGTCATAGAAGTTCTGGTAGTTGTCAAAGCCGCGAATGTTGAACAGATCCAGGCGATTGACCGAGCCCCCCCGCAGTTCGGTATTGACCCCGGGCACATAGCGCAACGCCTCGCTCACCGAACTGGCCCCCCGCTGCTCCAAGGTCTGGCTATCGACCACGGAGATGGCCTGCGGCGTTTCGATAGGGTCTAGCTTGGTCTTGGTCGCCGTGTTGCGATAGGTCTGACCCAGTACCGTCATGGTGTCAGCACCGGGAGCCAGTGCTTCCGTCTGGGCTGCCAGTGTCTGTCCCGCAAACAGGGTGGAGAGGGTCGCCGCGACCAGGGTCAATGGGGGGTGAAGTGGGTACATCTGATCCTCGAATGCCAATGATTGAATAGTAACAAATATCATTTGCATTTTAATCAGCTATTTTGCACCAGACTTAACATTTTGGGGCATCTTGCCCAGGAATCTCCCCATAATCAGTCTCTTACGAGGCTTTATTATGTTGTTCAGGGTCAATGTCGGGCAGCCTCAATGGCAGAGAGGGCGTTCCCCCTTGCGGCGGGGCAATAGAAAACAGAGGGAGAGAGGATGCCTGGGAGCGAGGGGAAAGGCTGACCCCATAGGTTGGACAAGGGGCAAAGTGCTGCCAGCCATGGCGGCACCGGATCGAGATCCCGGCGGCCAGTGCCAGGTTTGCAGGATCAGGGCCGCTCCTCTGGGCTATGAGCTATGGGCTATGGGCTATGACAAGGGGACAATGGGCAGCCAGTAGCTCATAGAGGCCTCTGGTGCCTTGCCCTGATAGTTGGCGGGATAGACCTCCAGCTCCAGGCCATCCAGACCCCGATAACCGGACTGGGGTAACCACTGCTCGATAAACCAGCTCAAGGTGTGTGGCAACAGGGCGATGGGCCCGCGATGGGTGACCACCCCATAGGTCTGGCTCGGCACCCGCAGCAACTCGGCACCCGCCAATATGAGGGGCTCATCCGGTTGCGATTCAGGCAGCTCAATCCCGGCCCAGTAAGGGAAACGGTGCGCCTCATCCTGATGGACACGCAGATCGCTCACCCCAAGCAGGGGCTCGCCGTGCAACTGCTCTCCCCCAGGCAGGGCCTGTACCCTTTGCCAGATGGCGGGTACTTGTTGTTGAAAATCGGGCTGCTCGGCAAAGAGGCCACGGATCTCGCCACGCAGTCCCAGCAACCTGAAGGCAGGCCGCGTCTCGACTCGCACTTGCAGCCACTTGCCCTCCCCCAGACCCCGCGGCCCCAGCTGACTGATGGGCTGGCGCAGCCCGACCCTGACCCCCCGCTTGCGATAGGCGAGTGGCGAGCAACCAAACTGCTGCTTGAAGGCGCGACTGAAACTCACCTCCGAGTCATAACCGTGGCGCAGGGCCAGATCCAGTATCCGATCCCGACCGCCAAGCAAGGCGACAGCGGCCTGACTCAACTTGAGTTCGCGCACATAAGCCGCCACCGTCAGGCCTGTCTCACTCTGGAAAACCCGTTGCAACTGCCAGCGTGACCAGCAGCTGAGCGCCGCCAGCTCGGTCACCGAAAGCGGCTCATCCAGGTGCTGATGAATATGACTCAGCACCCGTTCTATGCGGGTGAAATGCGCAGGCTCACTGGGAGTCTGGCCGCAGGGGGCTGTGGGATGAGCGAGATCTGGCATGGCGTCTGCCCTGACAACAAGGGGGGTCAGTGTGGCATATTCCCCAAGGGCGGGTACAGGATCATCAAGGCGTGGCGGCCCTGGCAATCGAGGCAATCGAGGCAATCGAGGCAATCGAGGCAATCGAGGCAATCGAGGCAAGGAGCCAAACATCTGCAGGAACCAGAAAGCAAAAAGCCCGACCTGAGTCGGGCTTTTCAATATGGCGGTGAGGGAGACCGCCTGAATTAAGTCCAGCCAAAACCAGTTACATCCTAAATATCCAATTGCAATCAGCACCTTACAGAAAAAACCGTCCAACATCGTCCGACTGTAAATGACTCTATCCCGTATTAAATGGCACAATGGATGGCATAGTCCATGGCATGCCACATTCTCAAGGAATCTTCCTTATGGCACTTCTTACCGATACTAAAGCACGTAATCTCAAGCCAGATGACAAAGCGATTGCACATGGTGGCGTAACAGGCCTTGCACTTCATCCGTCAACGGCGAAAGGCCGTGGCAACTGGGTGCTTCGTTATGTCAGCCCTGTGACCGGAAAACGCCGAAATGCAGGGCTTGGCTCCTACCCCGAGATATCCATAGCCGATGCCACCAAGCAAGGACAGAAGATGCGAGAGCAACTCGCCAATGGCCTTGACCCACTCGAACTCAAACGTGCTGAAGAGAGTAAACCCTCTATCCCAACTTTCGAGGCGGCTGCTCGAGAAGTTCACTCCAAACTGCTACCTGGATGGAAAAATCCCAAACACGGCAAACAGTGGATCTCGACGCTCGAGCAGTATGCATTCCCCATTATTGGCCAATACGCAATCTCTGCCATCACTCCTGCACAGATCGCTGAGGTCTTAATGCCGATCTGGTTGGAGATCCCTGAAACTGCCAGCCGAGTGAAACAACGGCTGCATGCGGTCATGGCTTGGGCCTGGGCGCATGGTCATTGCCAAGCAAACCCGGTCGATGTGGTAAATCACTTACTCCCACTACAACCCAGTAAAGCCGTGCGTACAGAGCATCAGCCAGCCATGCCCTGGCGTGATATTCCAACCTTTGTTCAGCAGCATCTGCTGACAGTAGAGCGTTACGATGTGACCCGCTTAATGCTGGAGTTCTTGATCCTGACGGCTTGCCGCTCAGGTGAAGTTCGAGCAATGAAATGGTCAGAGGTAGATCTGGAAGCAAAGATTTGGGCCTTGCCAGCAGAACGAATGAAGGCCAGACAAATGCATCGCGTCCCGTTATCTCTTCGAGCTGTCGAGATCCTGATGGGATTGCAGGGGTTGCATGAAAAATTGGTTTTCCCTTCGCCACGCGATCAAGTCCCCCTATCAGATATGGTTCTAACGACATTTTTGCGTCGGGTAAAAGCGCCAAGCTCTACTCCTGGCCGTCTGGCAACGGCACATGGCTTTCGTTCCAGCTTTCGGGATTGGTGCAGCGAGCAGGGTTATGCACGGGATCTCGCTGAACGAGCGTTAGCCCATACAGTACAAAACAAGGTAGAAGCTGCATACCACCGTACCGACTTGCTAGACCAACGTCGACCTATGATGGATACATGGGCGCAGTTTGTGGCTGGTGATTTGCCAACTGAATAGAAGGAAGCGGCCATTTGGCCGCTTCCTTCTATGTTCTTTTTTTTACGAGCCAGATATCAAAGAGTATTTACATGAGGTGCGAGGCCCCTATGCAACAACATAGTCAAAAAGCACACAACAGCGCAGTGTAGGGCCAGTTCTTGTACGCGGACAGTTCTATCTGGATTAGATCTAATCGCCTGTACTAAAATGCCCACTTTCTCAAACTGAACACTTCGAATAAAACCAGATATGGTTCTGGTGAACAGGCAAGTAGGCCGGAGCGAAGTAATGCAGTTTTTCACAAATAAAATATGGGCTTTTATGCGTTTATTGATTTGGTTGGCCATTTGTTTGTCTCTCACGGGATGCGCAACAATAACATCAAGAATGGGAAAAGATTCAACTTGGGCCACCCTTACTCCAGTGTCTAGACCGCGGTGGATAATGGTGAAGAGTGCATGGTTATATCTACGTTAGCAGCCCCCCCTTTGCTACTATTTACCATCCCGTTGACACTAGTGGATATAGGGAGCTCACTGCTCGTGGATACTGTCATGCTGCCTGCAGACCTAGTAATCACTCCCAACAATTCCAAGCTCAGTACACCGCGCCCTATGCTCTGCCGTTATGACTACAAGATTTGAGCGTGAATACGCCCAACAAAAAACTGCTTGGTAGTTTTTGTTGGGCGCCAGTTCGCCCCGACGAGACAATTCCACTACCGTGAAGCTGTATTCTTTGGGGTCCACCTGGAGACCATCACTTCTGCCTCATTTAACGTCCAATCCGATAGGTCACTTCTGCTATATGGTTACCTCGTGCACGAATCCGGCCGCTTCCTTCGGTAATCCCCCCGAAAATCCGGGGTGCTCATAAGTAGAATTTTCTCGTATCTTGCACGCAGGAGGTTCTACATGAAAACATCACGCTTTAGCGATGCCCAAATCATCGCCATCCTCAACCAGGCCGAAGCAGGTTCACCCGTCCCCGAGCTATGCCGCGAGCATGGCATCAGCAGCGCCACCTTCTACAAGTGGCGCGCCAAGTTCGGCGGCATGGACGCCTCCCTCATGGCCCGTCTCAAGGACTTGGAAGAGGAAAATCGCCGTCTCAAGAAGATGTATGCCGAGGAGCGCCTCAAAGCCGACATCCTCCAGGAGGCCATGGCAAAAAAGTGGTGACGCCATCTACCCGACGCGAGATGGCCACCCAGGCCGTTGCTCACTGCGCCATCTCCATCCGGCTCGCCTGCCGGGTGTTCGGGGTCAGCGAAGGCTGCTATCGCTACCAACCGGTACTGGCCGAAGAGAACCAGCTCATCGCCGACTGGCTGCTGCGCATCACGGCCAGCCAGCGCAACTGGGGCTTCGGGCTCTGCTTTCTCTATCTGCGCAACGTCAAAGGGTTTGGCTGGAACCACAAGCGGGTATACCGGATTTATCGGGAACTGGAGCTCAACCTGCGGATAAAACCCAGGAAACGGCTGGTGCGTGAAAAACCGGCAGCGTTGGCAGTGCCTGAAAAACCCAATACCTGCTGGTCGATGGACTTTATGCACGACCAGCTCAGCGATGGCCGCTCGGTGCGGTTGTTCAATGTGATAGATGATTTTAACCGGGAAGCGTTATGTATCGAGGTGGATTTTTCGCTCCCCGCCTCGCGGGTCAAACGGGCATTGGAGCAGGTGATAGCGTGGCGTGGCAAACCTGCGGCCATCCGCTGTGATAACGGTCCGGAATACATCAGCGAGGAGCTCAAACGCTGGGCGAAGCAGCATAACATCGCGCTGAGTTACATCCAGCCAGGCAATCCGCAGCAGAATGCCTATATCGAACGGTTCAACCGCACCGTGAGATATGACTGGCTGGGGCATTACCTGTTTGAGTCGTTGGGTGAATTGCAGGAATTTGCCACGCAATGGCAATGGGTTTATAACCATGAGCGGCCCAATATGGCGCTGGGTGGCTACACGCCAAAGCAGCATCTGGCGCGGGCCGCCTGACCTCTACTTTTGAATGCCCCTGAATATGGGGGGATTACCGATGGACTTTATGCACGACCAGCTCAGCGATGGCCGCTCGGTGCGGTTGTTCAATGTGATAGATGATTTTAACCGGGAAGCGTTATGTATCGAGGTGGATTTTTCGCTCCCCGCCTCGCGGGTCAAACGGGCATTGGAGCAGGTGATAGCGTGGCGTGGCAAACCTGCGGCCATCCGCTGTGATAACGGTCCGGAATACATCAGCGAGGAGCTCAAACGCTGGGCGAAGCAGCATAACATCGCGCTGAGTTACATCCAGCCAGGCAATCCGCAGCAGAATGCCTATATCGAACGGTTCAACCGCACCGTGAGATATGACTGGCTGGGGCATTACCTGTTTGAGTCGTTGGGTGAATTGCAGGAATTTGCCACGCAATGGCAATGGGTTTATAACCATGAGCGGCCCAATATGGCGCTGGGTGGCTACACGCCAAAGCAGCATCTGGCGCGGGCCGCCTGACCTCTACTTTTGAATGCCCCTGAATATGGGGGGATTACCCTTCTATGTTGTTTTTTTAGCTGCCCCAGTGAGGTCCTATTTCTTTAACGAGAACGGAATCGCTGCAGCCATTTAGGTAATAGGCAAAAAATCTTCACCATGAGATGTAGCTGCCAGGGAAATATGTATATTGTCACCTTCCGCTTGATCGCCGAAGCCATAAGTTCAACCGCTTTATTCTCACTTAGTAAAAAAGGCTTATGTTCGGCACAACCTGCGTTAAGTTCCCTCAAACGCAAGGTATCGACATACCCCGGCATCAATGTCGTCACGGTGATGCCCCTTCGCGATAGTCCAATCCGGTAAGCATCACTGATGGCAATCGTTGCTCGCTTACTTGCCGCATATATCGAGATCCCTGGATAGTCCGGCAGCAAGCCAGCTATCGATGCCACTACAACTAACTGACCAGGCCCAAACTCAACAGCAAGTTCGAACGCATTACTAACGCCTTGAATATTGGTTGCAAGTAACGCATCAACTAAAGAGCTGTCTTTCGCTTGCTCGGCACTAACATACTGCCCAGCTGTCACGATGACGATATCGAGTCCTGCAGGCTCTTCCTTGGTAAACTGCTCCATCGCATGCGACAGCATCACCCGCTCTCTGATATCTGCTTTATAGATGTATACTCGCTCATTAGACTGTAATTGATGACCCGCCAACCGGTCCGGATGTCGACCACACAGAGCTACTTTTGCGCCTTCACTCGCATAATGTTTGCCGAGAGCCAACCCTATACCGCTTGTTCCCCCGATGATCATCACCTTCATTTTTTACTCCAGTTATGACGGTTACATACTCGCGGACGAATCAAATTGGCTTGTTTCTGTTCATAACCTTCCATTCCGCGCGAAAAACCGTACTGCCACTGTCTCTCGACAATGGAAACATACTCGTCATAAGAGGGAGGGCTTACCATAACTCGATTAACCAATAACTGCGCTCTCTTAATAAGACTGGGGGGAATGGCATGTTCCATGTCACTTGTGTCGATACGTACGTCCAGCAGTTGGTCATGGACATGGCGCAGCCGCTCATTGCCATCAAATCCAAAGACAGCTCGGAGAGCAGGGCTCGCCATATAGCGACTAAACGGCGGCTTGAGCTCCATCGTCACGTCATGAGCCAAAGCTCGGGCCAACTCTAACGGGTAGAGATCGATCACTCCGCCGCAGTAATGATGTGCCCCATATGGCTGACAGGGAGTATAAAAAATGTCCGCCAACGATATGCGCACTGCGTCTGCAACTGGCACTCCTGTCATCACTTCTACTTCGGTGGCTATCGCTGACTGACGCCTGTCTTTACTGCTCACAGGAGATGACACATTGTCTAACAGTCCTCGGATACGCTCATTACCAAACAGCACTTCGGTAAAAAGGGGTCTACCATTTCGGAGCGAACCAATCTCGCACCGTTCATACAGCAGGCGCCCACCAACAATGGCTATTGCGGGACCATCCTGAGAGGGTGGAGGCAAGGGAATTGTGGGGGGGAAATCGACTAAATAATCTGAGTAAAGATCCGGTATTCGTGTTACCCCCTTCAGCTTGGTATAGCAAGCCATATAGCGAGATAAGGCTTTGAGCAGTTGTGGAAAAAGTCTCACATGAGGGGCAACCTGCAAGTGATGCAGATAGTCGTACATCTTACGTGATAGAACCCATTGCTTGCGAGTATAGCTATCTGGTAATCCCTGGATGATGGCGCCAGCTATTGCTCCCCCACAACTTGCCAAAAGCAGATCCGGTGCCTTCTGACAAGCTTCAGCTGCAGCATGAATGCCTAGATAATAGGCAAATCGGCTACCACCGCCCGACAGCACTAAACAGCGCTCAAATTTTTGATGATCATTCATAACATGACATAATACATTGATTTTAAACTGCAACAGTCAGGACTTTGGATGAAACGACGATCGCTGGCTCAGCAGCGTGGACTATATATTTTTATCAATGGCCTCTTGTTTGTCTTGTGTTATCCATTGACCAATTATCTGGCTCACCAAGCAGGCGTACAGACCAACGTTCTGATGTCCTTCGAGCCCCTTGCCCCCTTTATCCCCTGGATGATTGTGCCGTATGCGAGTTCCTCACTCCTTCTTGCAGCCAGTTTTTTTATGGTCAATCGACCAACAGAATTACAGACACTCAACCACCGGATGATATTTTGTACCCTACTGGCATGCCTGATTTTTGCAGCCATACCGTTGCATTTTCCCCTTGTTAGACCAGAACCAAGTCAGCCAGCACTCGCAATCAGTTATCGACTACTCGATATGCTAGACCAACCGTACAACCAGCTACCATCGCTGCATGTAGCCTACTGTGTCATGCTATGGCGAACCTTACCAAGATCCTCTTGGCTGACCCTCTGGCTCAGTATGATCACTGTCAGCACCATATTGACTTGGCAACATCTGCTGGCGGATGTCGCTGGGGGTGTCGTGCTCGGTCTGCTTGCTTGCGCGATGGTGCCTCATGTGCAAAATACTCGGCAGATTGTGGCCTGTTACTATCTAACAGCCGCTATTCTGGTGTTATTGTTGTCTTGTGCCATTAACTATATTTGGCTTGGTAGTTACCTTGCCTTATCACTGGCTCTCGTTGCACGAGCTTACATCTTGAACGATACCGGATTTCTGGCCAAGCAAGCCGGACGCCACACGGCATGGATTTGGGGATGCTACTGGCCTTATCTCATCGGATATCGCTTTTGCTGGCAAGTTGTCCACCATTACCGACCCCTGGCGTGGGGAAAAAAATTACCGAGGTTACTCGTTGGACGACGACTCTGTGCATCTGAAGCCAAAGAACTTCCCAGCGGTTGTTCCGTTATCGATCTGAGCCCAGAGCTGAGCGAACCATGCGAGCTTTGGAAAGCCTACTGGCACTTTCCGCTTCTGGACATGTGTGCGCCGACGCCTGCACAACTGCGCCCCCTTCTAGAGCGGCTTCAAATTGAACTTCAGGCCGGTCACACCGTGTATTTACACTGCGCTATGGGCATGAGCCGCAGCCAATTTGTCGCACATCTGTATTTAAAAAAGACCAGCGCCTAATAAAATAAAGAGAACTCCATGAGCATTTCTATCTATCAACTCAAGCCGCGTTTCCAGCAGTTACTAAAACCAAGCCTCTGCTGGCTAAATAACAGGGGTGTCACGCCCAATCAAGTAACCATAGCGGCAATACTACTGTCTATTGGATATGGCGGGGCGTTGACCTTTATACCATGGCATGGATTCTGGCTGGTTCTGCCGCTTATTTTGTTATTGCGAATGGCCCTCAATGCCATTGATGGCATGTTGGCTAACCACTCTGGCAAAAAAAGCAACTTGGGTGCGCTGCTTAATGAAATTGGCGACCAGATCTCCGACCTGGCGCTCTATTTACCGTTTATCGTGTTGCCTGCGATCAATCCGTTGTTACTGCTTGCTACCCTGTTTTGTGCTCAGTTAGCCGAGTTTGCGGGTGTGCTAGCACACAGCCTAAATGTGACACGCCGCTTTGACGGTCCAATGGGGAAAAGCGATAGAGCAGTAGCTTTTTCCCTATTGGCGTTCATGCATTGGTATCAAGCTGAAGCAATCTGGCTTAACATTATTTTGATGTTGGTACTGCTACTTTCTGTGGTGACAATCTTCAACCGTCTGCACAAGGCATTGGTTGCTTCTCGGCCAGCGACACCGTAAATATTCCATCAAGACCAATACTGGTCGTCACTTTATAGCAACCGCATAATGCCACCAAAGCATCTATCTCACCCTGGGGCCGTGGACGCATCTTCCACGCTTCTCCCCTGTGGTTAGTCAGGGTATGGGCGATTGTGTGTAGCTGTGGATGCCAAGGCTGAGCCGTGTAGAGTAATGCTCCAGCCGCACACAGTGACGAGCTAATGCCCAGGAGAGAACGCCGCACCAACGCATTGTCACTAAAGAGTTCATACAACCCAGAGACAATCGCAAGCTGATACCGCCCTTCTTCACCTTCGTAGCTCACAGGATCAAACGCATCGCGTTTCAGATAGCGGATACTCGCACACAAGCCCAACTGCTCGGCTAGTGCCTGTGCTTGATCTAGGTTAAACTGGTTCGCATCGCACAGGGTAACCTCAATCTTCTTGTGCTGAAAACGCTTGAGCGTCTCTAACACATAGCGACCAGAACCCGCTGCAACATCAAGGATCCTAAACGGTTCTTGACCATCATACGCTTCTATTCTCCGCGCCAGCATTTGCTGAAGTTGTATCTTGCGCATCCGGATCCCCCTCCAACCAATGGCATCGAGATAGGCCCGATCAATAATCTTACCGACTCCCCAACGCCCGCTAGCCTGATTACGATAGATGTAATCCAGTGATGCACCTGAATCAAAGCCGTGCTTTAGGCCAATTTTCATACCATCGCTCAAATGACCGAAGCGCCGAAGCATATTTCGTTGTAGAGCAAACCAGTGACGCTGCCAGATATTGTCGCAATACTCTTGTTGCAATAACTGGTAAGCCTCAGCGCTAGCGCCTGCTTGATCCGCCGTCACATAACGCTCCGGTGAGCTGATTTGGGTAGCAAAACACTCCTCGATAAAGCGGCGACTTTCACTAAATGCCATGTCGGTATTCTTTTCATAAAACACGGCATGATGGCAGGTAGGGATCTTCACATATCGTTTGAGTGATGATGAAAGCTGCTCAAAGAACCGCCACTGGGGCTTTTCACTAACGACATAATCTTCGCTCGCTACCAACATTAAAATGGGTGTATCAATAGCGGCGGCATCACTGACAATCCGTTTTGCAGTATCGGCTAACTGCAGCAATATCTTGGCGGAAATTGCCTTGGCAATCAGAGGATCTGCATCATAGGCCAGAGCCTGTTCATGTGAATGGGTCAACATGGACGACCGAATATAGCTCGTCACAAACAAGTCCGGTTTAAAGGCTCTCATCAAGCGAAGCGCTGGTTTGGCAAAGGGCACATAGAGCTTAATGCTAAATGCAGCTGCCGCCATGATGACTCCGCGAATCTGGGGGGCATAATCATGTAACCAAGTGGCCGCCACCACCGCGCCTACACTGTTGGCCACGACCAAAATCTCGTTCTTTGTAAAACCGTACTTACCACAAAGATGACTCACAAACGAATCCAGATCAGCAGTAAGACATGCAAAATCGGGAGCATCGCCACGCTCGCCAGGAGTATACCCATGACCCCGTGCATCGTATGCAAAAACCCAGTCTTCTGGGCGACAGAGCTTGGGTAGTAGCGATCTAATACGGCCAGAATGTTCGTGCCCACGATGCAAAAATACAATCACTCGCGTAGTTGTGACCCGGAGTGATTCATCAGGTGCCCAGGCTCGATAAAACAGGTAGGAGCCATCGTGAGAGCGGAAGCATGTCTCTTGCTCACACCATGTAGTTGATTCATCTTTCATGAGTTCATAGTTCTTAGTAGAAAATGGATAAAATGCCGTAAAAGACCGGCGCGGTCAAAATCAGGCTATCGATGCGATCCAGGATGCCACCATGACCAGGGAGCAAGTTGGAAAAATCTTTAACCCCGATAAAACGCTTGGCAGCAGAAAATATAATGTCCCCTAAAAAACCTGAAAGTGCCAATATAATAGCGATGATAATGAGGAGAAAAGGGCTCCCCAACTCCAACCATAATCCAAGCAACAGTGATACAAACACCGAAGCGCCAATACCACCAAAGAGCCCCCCCCATGTCTTATTAGGACTAATGTTTGGTACAATTTTACGCTTGCCAAATAGTTTACCAAATACAAACTGACCAATATCGTTGAGCGCGGTCAACACAAAAAGAAAAAAAATCCAAGAACGAGCGGCACTTTCTTCGAGAGAGAGGACTGTCAATTGCGTTAGGATTATTCCGCACAATAGCGTGGAGCCGAACAGCATCCAAAGCAGCACTATACGGCTATGAGATACCCATAAAAGCACTCCCAGCGAGCCAATGCCCACTATCAAAAAAAATAAAATTACCGGTTGTACATAGCCGCAGGGAATAATAAAAAGTACCAGAACAGTGGCCTGAACTCGAAAACGATTGGCCAAATCACCTGCATGTAACGCTAACTCCCGAATGCTAAGCATACAGACAAGAATGGCCAATGCAGCCAGTCCAAGCGGATAGAAGAGCAAAGCGCCAGTGACAAATGGAAAGATCCGCCACCATGAATTAATCTGCGCACAAAGCTGCTGGCAATCGTTTTTATTCCTCAGCGGCATGGTGGTTAGTGAAACTAACGCCAGCATACCGTATAGGGTACCCATGGCAATGCCAAGAGGGTAATCAAACATCATAGTCGTGATACCAAGTAGATAATTACATTACATATTTCGTCAAAAGCCTTCATTTATCACAAGGCACCATAAAATCCACATGATAGTGCTCATCATGTCTTACCCAAGGTTTTTTGGTCGAAAATCTTATCTGATTTTTTAACAATTTCCTTTTGCCATTGGCAAAAAATTTTTTTGTAATTCATTATCAAAAACAACGCGCCATATTTTTATATCATGATGTTCAGCTGCTTGCTTCAAAGTCAATAAATGTTCAGCAAGTGCATCAAAATCAATGGTGTATTCCTCAAAGTTACCTTCATCCGTAAACTCTATATTGTAACCCAGCTTATAAAAGACTTCTATTGGAAGAGGAACTGATTTTCCATTTTTGTCGATGACAGGAACGAAGAAATAAACAGACAAACAAACTATTCTGGTTTGTTTTATGTGGCCGAAAGCGCCCACCTGTTGCCCAACCAGTTTCACCATAAACATATTGTTTTTCTGGGGCAGTAATATTTAAGTTTGTGTAAGTATCTAGTACAGTTTTGTATACAGAGCTATGAACATAATTACGCCCCAATGCAGTGCCGATTACACTATAGGCGCTAAAATTACTTCCAGAACTTGGTAGCTGCCATCCATTCATCAACCTTCCTCTATCGGTGTTACCAAAGCAGCGACTTGGTTCTGATGCTTCTCCAGACATTGAAAAAACAATAAAAATTGGACGCATTACTTTCTCTCTTTTAATACACTGTAAAATAAAACATCACCTTGACTTTTCATACCCACAAACAAGCAGATAAAAAACTACAGTGTAGGCTATTAAATCCAACCAATCGAAGTGAGTTCCAATCAAAATTCTTATCGTTTTATTGTTTACCCCTAATAGTTCAACAAGATTGAAATATTCACTTAGCTCAACAAGGTAACTAAAAGCAAGCACAGATAGTGAGACCTTCAAAGTTGATGTGGCGCCTTCCCTGGCCATTAGCCTTGCCTATCAGATGGTCTGTTGCATGTGTTCCCGATAGACCTTCTGCCATTTTGCATGCTCGGCCTTATCGCCTCTGGCCTGCCAAAACTCACTGATGCTCTCGGCCAGGGCGGCAGACATGGCGTGGTCGCCATCGCGGCGACTCACCAAGTACTCAGCCAACCAATTTTGATACTGCTTCACGCTGCAGCCTCCTCATCGTCTTCCACCGTCTCAATGCCACGGGGGACGAAGAAATTGTTGCTGCGGAGCATGGTGTTGGCCTGAGCGTCGAGGGTGGCGTACTTGAGCTCCTGTGAGCTGAAGTCATGCATAAAGTAGTTGAAGAAGGCATCCACCCCCCGTGGCACCCGTTTCGACTTGTTAAAGTGCTGAACGTATTTGGCGGCTTGCACCGTCTTGCTCCAAGCCGCTTGATGCGCCACTATGGCGTCAGCATCTTTGCCAACCTGCTCGAGCCAGCCCCAACGCGCCTTGAGTTCATCGCGTTCACTACCACGCGCCACCTCCAGACGAGCCTCGTAGTCGAACCGCTTTTCCCCCAGCCAGGTGCAGTAACAAGTCATATGCCGCTCGAAACCTGCCGGAGTCGGGTCAAGTCGACCGGCCCACTGCTGGTAATAGTCGCTGAAATCCTGCACTGAGTATCCGGCCAGGTTATCCAGCATGACGAAATAGCTCGCCACGTATGGGTCTTTCTTGTTCAGCGTGCGGAAGTTAGGGAACGGCACCTGAGCCCGACGAGCGGTATCAAACATCTTTCTCAGCGGCACCCGGCAAAGCTCGGCACTGGGTCGCTGCTCGTTGGGCAGCAAGCCCCCAGTAACATCTTCGCTGATGCCAGGGCAGAGCTCCTCCCGCCAACCTGGCTTGAGCGGCCCAAGGGGCAGCAGTGGGCGATAGTCTCGCCGCTCGTGGGCGGCCACCAGATGCAGGGCTCGCTTGACGGCTGAGTGAAGGGGCTTGTCATAGTCAATCACCTTGGCCCCCGCCACCACGCCCAGCGGCACAGCCACCGGGCTCTTGGTGAACAGGCTGGCCCAGTCAGATACCTCGGCCACCGTGTCCCCCATATCGAGCAGGCTACGCCGTGAGCAGTCGAAGAGACCCGCGAAGATCACCTCGACCTTGCTCTCCTCAAAACGGTACTCGTTGCCCACCTTGGTACAGACCGACTCCAGCAGCTCCTCGATAAAGCGGCGGGCCAGCGCCGCCCCCAGATCGGCCCCGAAGACCGACACCTGGATCAACTTGATGGGAAGCTGGTTAAGCTTCTTCACATCAGAAACGGCCAGTTTGAAATTGTTCTTGGCATAATCGACTCTGGCATCCACCCCGGTCATCAGCAGGTCAGCGACCAACGGATTATCCCGGATGGGTGCCACGGCTTCGACCAGTGCTCGCTTGGCCGCATTTTTGGCCGCCGAGACGGATGCCTCGAAACTGCTCTTCAGGGTCAGCATGTCGCCCAGCTTATTGGTCAGAACCTTGCTCCAATCCTCCTTGACGGCGTCAACCACGGTTTCTTTGGCCTGACCTTTCAAATCGTCAAGGTAATCGCCAGCCAACGCCTGTTGCCTTGCATCCAGAATGCTGTCCAGTCGCTCAGCGGTCGTATCGTTGAGCTCTGTGCCCAAGCCGGGAATGTAAACCTTGGCGTATGAATAAGAGGAGGCGAGTGGAGCCTTTATCTCAAGTGGATGGGCTCGAAACAGACGTCCCACATTGGTCAGCCGCTGGATCTCTTCATCGGTGTAGATATTCCGCTTGGTGCCATCGAAGAAGAAACCAATCTGCAACGCCAGCGAACAGGTGCCGATCCCCGCCTGATGGAGGCTCTCTTCTCGATCAACACGGCACTTCAGGTCATCCCTATCCACCATCACTATTTCCTCGTCCGATAGGTATCAACAATGCTATCCAGTTCAACCGGGCAGCTATCGGCCCAGCGAATCATAGGGGTATTGTCAGGCAGCATCAGTACACAAAAATCATCCTGCCCCTTCTCCCGCTTGGGCATGGGCAAAGTGACCGAGTGTTTTTCTGGCCGCAGCCCTTCCTTGTCCAATTGGTCCCGCGTGGTGCTCAGCAACCAGTCAATCTTTACAGTATCACCATCGATCTTATAGGGGCCCGCACGTCCACCCCCGCCAGCACCGAATCCATCAAACGCAAATGTGTTGCTGCCCATCTTGCCATTGACATAGACGTAACTGATGGGGCGGTCGATTACCGACATGAGCACGATAGAGGCCCCGCCATGACGCTCCTGCACCAGAAACGTCCATCCCAGCCAGAGCACCAGCACAATGGCACTCAGCCAGCGTCCCCAGCGAGGCATCAAGTCCCACGCAGCCGTGGCCATGGTGGAGATAAATTGTGTCAGGTTTCTTTCTACGCTCATGCTTGTCTCTTTTGTTCTTCCTGGGCCGAACGCCCCGCCAGCGAGCAACTACTGATGCCCGCCTGATGGAGGCTCTCTTCTCGATCAACACGGCACTTCAGGTCATCCCTATCCACCATCACTATTTCCTCGTCCGATAGGTATCAATCACATCATTCATCACAGGTTCTGCCCAGCCTCCCCATCGCACAATCACCTTGTTGTCGGGCAAAAAGAGGACATGAAAGTTATTCTGCCCTTTTTCCCGTTTGGGCATGGGCAGGATGGTCGAGTGCTTTTCAAATTGGTAGCCTGCTTTTTCTTGCTCCTCGGTCATATCGAGTTCCCAGTCGATCTTCACCTTATCGCCGTCGATCTTATAGGGGCCCGCACTGCCGCCCCCGCCTGCACTGAATCCGTCAAACGCAAAGGTGTTGCTCCCCATCTTGCCATTGACGTAGACGTAACTGATTGGGCGGTCGATTACCGAATGGACCACGATAGAGGCCCCGCCATGTCGCTCCTGCAACAGAAACGTCCATCCCAGCCAGAGCACCAGTGCAATGGCACTCAGCCAGCGCCCCCAGCGTGGCATCAAGTCCCAGGCCGTATTTATCATGGAAAGCCCCATGAACTAGTCATGATGTGCTCTTGCCCTATACCAGTTGATCACCTCGCCGACTCGCCGCAATTCATTATTTTTCAACATGGCGAACACGCACAAAAAGGCGGCTGCACGCAACAGTTCGCACAGGGCGCGAAATATAAACTCGGCAATATAGATCAACTTTATTTTGGGGTCATGAAGGTTCACCCAGCTATCGATGCATTCCTGATATTTCAAGTCCAAGGTGTCGGCCTGCTCCTGAATATCGGCACAGACCTCTTGGCTCTCTGCCTGCTTTCTTGCCTGCTGAAACCCATAGCCAGAAAGGGCGGAGCTAATATAGGTACTCTCTAGCAATAGAAATAGTGCAGCCAGAGCGATCGCAACGTATGCACTGCGCCCCCTTGCCATCAGCCATAGACTGAGGATGAAGAAGGTGGCATAGAGCCAGCTTTCCCACGACCAGTTGTCTGGCCTCAAAGCCCATAAAATCTCATTGAACATGGGGCCTCCTTTTTAGCAGGACCAGCGACCCCATGACGATCACCATAAGGGTCACCCATTGGTAAATACTTTGACTCAGGGTAAAGAGTGCCCAGAAAGAAGGGATATATTTGGCTGAAAACAGAGCGTATATGCTGGGAAAGGCCATCAATAGCTGTAGACAGGATAACAGCCACAATCTGCGACTTCGCCTGGCGCAAAATAAAAAACACAAGGCCAAGGTCAGCCAAACAAATACATATAAACCATTATAAGGGGACATAAATCTCTCTTTTCCTCCGACTAGGCGCAGCTCTGTTCAATCTCTTCATTGAGGGCTTTATTACCCCCCTCCAGCCATATCAGGGCCCAAAGTAGCCGGTCTGCCGCCGAGGCGCCGCGCTTATCTGCCTTGCCCAGGGCCTTGAGCGCCTGAGCGCTACGCAGGCAGGCCGGGAATTGCGAAAAGGTGTGCCCTTCCCGCCACTGATTTAGCAATCTGGGCAGATCCTTATCTCCCATCAGTGCTGCAAATAGGGGCTCGCTAAGCTGGATAGGCAACAGAGGCGAGACAATAGCTTCAATCTGATGCTCGGCCCAATTATCCTCACACTGCCATGTCCACCAACACTCTATTCCACCAAAGAGAGCGCCATACCAGGGCGCCTGGCGTTCGGCCAGCATCAGAGGCAGCGCCTGCGCCGTATAAAAACGCAGCAATTGGCTATGACGCTCTTTGGGCTCTACAACCATGCACCCCATGGCAAGCTGCTGTTGGAGTTCTTCCAGTGAACGCTGACTGTGGATCAATCCTTGTACCACTCCTTGCTCAATCATCTGCTCAAGCAAAGGGGCGGATGCTTGTTGGCAGTGCCAAAGCCAGGGGCCTAGATTAATCAGTTCAAATACATCCGGGTGGAGCAGCAACGGGCGTAAGAGACCGCTCTGGTTGGCTATCAATGTTTCTCGCAATTCACCTTTAAGCTCTGCGCCTTCAAACAGCACATAACAGGCATCTTCGGACCACAATTTCTCAGGTAGCATCATTATTCCCCCTGTACGACAGCATCACCCTGCCTCATTGCTCGCAGCATGCAAGGGATACAAACGGGTTTCTCCATTGGCGGCAACGTCTTTAGCAAGGCTTCTGCACTCGCCTGCGTTGGAGTCATAGGGACGATAGTGACGTGCTCAGGAGAAGGTTCAGTCGCGACAGCTTTCGGCAACGAGGGGGCCTGTCCGCCCCAGCCCGTGCCATTACCTGGACTGCCGCCCGAGTTCATCTTGATGGTGGGGCCAACCAGGGTGACGCCGCTGGGATCCACCTTGACGAAGCTGCCGCCTACTTTGAGCGTGATCTCTGCACCCGCTTCCAGTACCACCTTTTGGCCTGATTTGAAGTGAATTTCCTGGCCCGCTTCCACCAGTAGCGCCTGCGCAATTTTCTGATGCAGGGAGGCATCGACGGTCAGCGAGTAATCCGCTTTGATATGGTCGCGCTTCTCGCCATCAACGCTCAGGTGGTCATTGGCCTTAATTCGGGTGATACGATCAAAGTCGATGTCGTTATGTTCGTCATGTTTGATATGCCACGTCGTATCATTCTCGATGAGCAGGTTCAGGTCTTTCTGGCCGTGGATATAGATCTCTTCCTGACCTGCCTGGTCTTCGAAGCGCAGCTCGTTGAAACCTTCCCCCTGGTGGGTTTCGGTGCGCAGCACGGTGCGGGTCTTGTTGGCGGGCAGCTCGTAGGGTGGCCGGTTGGTGGCGTGGAAGGTGCGGCCGGTGACGATGGGCTGGTCAGGGTCCCCTTCCAAAAAGCTGACGATGACCTCGTGGCCGATGCGGGGGATGGCCATCATGCCGTACTGGCCACCGGCCCAGCCCTGGCTGACTCGTACCCAGCAGGAGCTCATGTCATTGGAGCTGCCATAGCGGTCCCAGGGGAATTGCAGCTTGACCCGGCCATGC
This sequence comes from Aeromonas sp. BIGb0445, assembly GCF_024809075.1. Taxonomy (NCBI): domain Bacteria; kingdom Pseudomonadati; phylum Pseudomonadota; class Gammaproteobacteria; order Aeromonadales; family Aeromonadaceae; genus Aeromonas; species Aeromonas sp. BIGb0445. The sequence continues at coordinate 203,670 of NZ_JANUES010000002.1, read as the reverse complement.
TCGTCGCAGTAAATCTCCTCCCCCTCGGGCCCCACCACGAAGGCGATTTGCGGGCCATCCACCATCGGCTTGTGTGCCGCATCCCGGCCAAGCCGGGGACGCCACTGGTTGCTGGCCTTGACTACCTCAAAGCTGTTGTCGATGGTGGTAGGGCCATCGCCCCCTTCCTCTTCCAGGGCTTGCGGCTGCTTGCCTTCGTGGCTCACGCTGACCACTTGCCAGTCAATATTAAGCGCCCCATTGGGATGCTCGCTCAAGGCGAAACGCTGACCGGGCAAGAGGGCGGCGCAGTTGGACTGGCCCGTGCTGATGGCGGCGTCATTGCGCAGGGCATCGAGCCGGTGCTGGGCAAAGGCCTTGCCGCTGCCGTCCTGTTTGTAGCGGCCCGGGTAGTCAAAATGCTGGTAAGTGTCGCGCTGGTGCTCGAGCTCGCCCCCCATCTTGTTATGAGAGAGACCGTAGGCCGGGGTCTTGAAGCTGTAGTCCTTGAGCGCCACTTCGCTTGGGCGTACCGATTTGCGGTAGTGGAACTGGCGAATATAGGCGCCCTGTTCCAACGAGCGGTTGCCGAGGTTGAAGAACAGCTCGGGGCCAGCGGTTAATGCGGCAGCATCGTCGGCAAACACGATGCGATGCTTGTCCTGCTCAAACTCGTGGAAGTAGAAGATGCCCTCCTCGGCAGCCAGGCGGTTGACGAAGTCCAAATCAGACTCGCGATACTGAACGCAATATTCCCGCTGGGCATGGTCGTTTTTCAGCGCAAAGGCGTAATCGGTGATGCCGTGCTCTTGCAGCAGGATGCTGAGGATTTCATCGGGCTTTTGCGCCTGGAAGATGCGGGCGTTGCGGCGAAGGCCAAGGCGCCACAGGGCCGGTTTGACCACCAGGCTGTAACGGGTGCGTCGAAAGCCGCTGTCTCCTTGTTCAAACTCGCTCACCACGCCACAGACCCGGCGCTGCAGCTCGCCGCTGTACCACACCAGCAACTCGCAGGGCTGGTCCAGCACATCTGCGAAGGCGACATCGGCTTGATGGCTGGCAACCTCAATCAGCAGCTCAAAGGGGGCACTTAACGATTCGTTGAGCTTGAAAGAAGCGACGACGAAGGTGGTATCGGGCAGCGCCCCGACCTTGACGGTGAATTGTAATCCGGTGTGGTTGGCCATGTAATAATCCCTTTATGCTTTGTCATGGTGCCTAGCCACATGGCATCAGCGCCATCATAGCACCATGACAAAATACAAAAGCCCGACCCGAAGGTCGGGAAAACGCACAGATTTCAAGCGGAAATCCAGTTGTGCCCCAAGGCACAGAACAAGGAAAACATACTCTAACTCAATCGAGGTTTAGGCCTCGATGGGGGCGCGCCAGTCGTCAGCACCAGAGGTACCGGCCACGGTGTGCTCCCAGTCAATCTTGCGGTAGGCCAGAGAGACCTGAATAAGCTGGGTGAAGTCGGATTTTGCCGGGTCTTGGCAGTGCGGCATCTGACAGTCGATGTCGACGATGGTGGCGTCGGTCAGCACGGTAGAGAAGAAGTGCTCCTGCTTGCCTTCCACGGAAGTGCGATACCACTTCAGGGTCACGGTCGGCAGCATCTCGCCGGAGGCCAGGGAGTTGTACATCAGCGGTACGGCTTTGTTCAGAGCCACGGTGAACTTGAACGGCTTGTGGACACGCTGACCAGCAGGCTGGCCGGATTGCGGGTCGGTCGGCACGGTGACGATGTGCTGGAACTCTTGGACCAGCATCTCGTCTTCATGACCTTGTACGAAGATGTTGCCGACGGAGTCGGAGGTGAAGGCACCGGCAGTGATGTTGCCCTGGGTTTTACCTTCAATGCTGATATAACATGGAGTTGGCATGGGTATGCTCCTAAATAGGTTGGTTAAACGAGATAGCACTCAACCAGCCTCTAGCAGCGACCATGCCACTTTTTTCGATCTGTTATTTATCAGTTACTTACCGGCAATCCATAGCCTCAACCGCACAATTCTGAGCAAGTTTTCGCTCAAGCAGTGCACATGTCTCGGTAAATATTGTTCAGGCAGTGATTTAACCTAGCGGGTGGGCAATAAATTGCGTCAGTCAGAACTATTGACCACCCTAATCAACATTTCCCACTAACGCAGCATCGATATTGAGGCGCACCAGCCCCTGCTTGAGCGCCCAGGATATCGCCTGGCTTTTATTGCTGGCTCCCAGCTTCTCGGCAATACGCTCCAGGTGAAAGGTCACCGTTCTAGGGGGGATGCCCAGGATTTTGGCGATATCACTGACTTGCTTCCCCTCGGCAGCCCACCGACAGACCTCCAACTCCCGCAAGCTCAAAGAGCCACGAGGTTACATGGCTGACGCACACACCCGTGCGACAGCTTCGAAGAAATGACTTGATAACCAGCGCAGAAATCGGATCGCGCTGAACCATTGATGTTTAGTACGGGGTGTTCGGGTAATGAATGGCAGCAACCCCACATAGCCGTTGGCCCCATGCCATTGCGCAATTCCGCTTCATGAGCCAACAGCATGACCTCCACCAAATATGTCCGCATGTATAGAGATGGTATTCACCTGACAGTTGCCCACAAAAGGGAGTGGTCATACGGCTTCAAACCGGATAACAAAACGGTACCCCTACCGTGTTATCTGGAGTCACCGTATGACCACCAACGAGAAAGTAGCACGCCGTAAACTCAGCCTGCTAGGGCTCGCCAAAGAGCTCAATAACGTCAGCAAAGCCTGCAAGCTCATCGGCTACAGCCGCCAGCAGTTCTACGAAATCCGTCGTAATTACCAGACCTATGGCGCCGAGGGGTTGCTCGATAAGTTACCCGGCTGCAAAGGGGCTCATCCCAACCGGGTCGCTCCCGAGATTGAACAAGCCATCCTCGACTACTCGCTAACGAACCCTGCTTACGGCCCGCTTCGGGTCGCGCAGGAGCTCGCCCTGCAAGGCATCAATGTCAGTGCGGGCGGTGTGCGTGGCGTATGGCAGCGTCACGATTTGCTCTCCAAACATGACTGTTTGTTGCGTCTCGAGAAAACCCATCGGGAACAGACGATTGAGCTCAATGACGAGCAAATTCGCCTGCTCGAGCGCTTCAGCCCCGAGTTCCGAGAACGCCAGATAGAGGTCCACTACACCGGAGAACTGGTGGCGGTCGACACCTTCTTCGTCGGTGCGCTCAAGGGGGTTGGCAAGGTGTATCTGCAAACCGTGCTGGACTGCTACAGCCGCCACGCCTGGGGACGGCTCTACACCAGCAAGCTGCCGGTGACCTCGGTTCATGTGCTCAATGAAACGGTACTGCCGTTCTTCGAAGCCCATGAGGCTCGGGTCTATACCATCCTGTCGGACAACGGGCGCGAGTTCTGCGGGCGCCCTGACCATCATCCCTACGAGCTGTTTCTGCAACTGGAGGGGATTGAACACCGGACCACCAAAGTACGCAGGCCGCAGAGCAACGGCTTTATCGAGCGGCTGCACCGGACACTGTTGGATGAACATTTCCGCATCAAGGGGAGGACGACCTGGTATGAGTCGGTGGAGCAGATGCAGACAGACCTGGATAGCTATCTGGAGCAGTACAACACCAAGCGGCCTCATCAGGGCCGAATGATGGAAGGGCAGACGCCCTACAGCATGTTCAAGAAGGGACTGAAATTGATACCGAAGGAAGTACGCGATAACGTAGCGTAAACAAGACACCGGTTTGAGGCCGGTGTCAGGTGATAACTAGATCTGTACAAGCGATTTGTTGAGGTAATCACAGTACACTTCTTGACTAACTGTTTGTCAGCAAGGCTTGTGCTTCGTCGCGTATCGCACAATATCGCTGCGTGAGGAGGGAACGCTTTTCAACTCGCCAACCGCCATATTTAGCTAGCCAGCGTCTGGGACGACGTGGCTCCCAACTATCAATGGCTTCACGTAATCGCGCATCCAAATCGGTACGTTCTGCGTCTAGGTCTTTTATGGCTGGCATCGGGATCGGCTATGAGGAATTCGGTGGTGATCGTGGTGCTGGCTACCGGAATCAAACTGGTGACCTACTGAGCTAATGAGCTAAGCCAGCATCATGCGCATGCTGAAGGATGTTGTGGAGGATGTCATTAGAGCTGACTTCAGTCATGCGACAGATCATTACCGAATATTACTGGTTCGTAACAACGAGAGCTGACATTAATTGGCCACGGAGCGCGTAAACAGAAAGGCCACACCGTGAGGGCATGGCCTTGTCTATTTAGATGAGGAAGTCATCCAGCTGACGACCTTGCTCGAGTTGCTCAGCCAGGAACTTGGGTGTACGGCCCTGACCGGTCCAGGTTTTCTCTACGCCATTCTCAACATAACGGTATTTCGGGGGCCGAGGTGCTCGCTTAGCTTTAGCCGCAGTCGCAGCTGCTGGGGCACTGCCTACCAACTCAGTCGGGTCAATGCCAGCTTGAGCCAACATCGCTTGGAACTCAGCCAGCTTTTGCTGATGCTCAGCATTGGCTGTTTGCTCTTTTTCTGCCTGCTCTAAACGCCCCAGATAAATCGATTCAATCTTCTCGTGGGCTTCTTTTACTTGTTCAAGAGACAACTCGCGCATTGCTGCACGTAGACTGCGGATGTTCAGCAGCACTTTTAGAAATTCACTCATAGATATCCTTTAATTAAATATGCAGAGATTGTTCTATAGCATACTAATGAGCACTGATGTGCTCAAGCATATTATCGTACTTGACTGCAACCGAAGTTGCGTTGTCCATCAACAACCTTCGTTCTTTGTTTACTCAGGTAAGCCATACGAAATAGAAATGCGCTGAAATTATCATCTAAGTTTCGCGCTGAGTTACGGTCAAACCTGTATTGTGGATTTACAGGGAAGTTAACCAGCGTTGCATTATCAGGGTATGGGAGGTCCAACGCGCTGCACCACGCCTTCTGGATCCGAGTCCCCATATTGTTGGCATCATAATCCCGATAATTTCCCAGGAAGGCATACACGTCTTTGTTAAATAGCAGCATCAGGTGGTAATGGGGTAATGCCGATGACTCCTGCTCCCGACACCAGATAACGGTTGGTAATGACGGAGACCCACGCCATTTTTGACGGTAATGGTCTGCACGTAATTGGCTTTTAAGTGATTCCATAAAGCGGGTGATCACTGATGAATCTGAACGCTGTAAACAAGTCAGCGTATCAGTATCATCTTCAGGCGACTCACTAGCAAAGCGAAGATCCACACGCAGAGCATAAACACGAGGATACCTAGCCAGGGTACCAGACACAACATCTAAGCTACGCCTCAAATAAGTACTATTCATAGGGCCATAACTGTATGCGTATAAACTAGTAAGCGCTTTCATCTTCAATACTGAATTTTTTAAGTGATTCCACATAGGAGTCCCTACCTTGGTTAATAAATACAGGGGTATAGTTCTATTGGATTAAATAAATAGATATATTTTTTCTTAAGCAAATACACCATGCTCTGGATGCTATCCATAGTGGTACATGCTTAGAGGCATGTAGTCTTCATGCTCCTCTCATCGTTAGATTGCATAGCGTATGCTGCTGAGCGTTAGTAGTGTGCATGGCTATGGATGTATATAAGAGTGTATGTATTGCTATATATAATACATATACCGCACCATGTCTTATTTAAATAACCTAACTCACAACTCAATTAAATCGATATATACACTAAAATATAAACATAGGGTTCCTGATTCAGATGCAGTAATGATACATCCATATATAACAACACTCTTAAGTTACTTAAGGCGAGGTATCGCAATAGTTAATGCTGAACTATCAATAAAAGGTCATGGAGCAAATATTAATTTCGCAGTTTATTTCTCATGTCCATCAACGACCTTTTAAAAAGATCAATTGATGGTATCCCTAAGTGGCGTTTCCCTTGATACTCTACGAGATCGCTAACATAAATCCTATCGCTGGTGCGTACCAAAGAGCGCCTAACAAGCCTAGGGTATTTCTTCCAAGATAAAGAAATATAGATTGACTGTTTCTTTTTAAAGCAAATGATATCTCCTCGAGCAATAAGAACTTCTATTGCATCTTCTAGCTTATCCAAATTACGAGCGCAATGTGGGCCACTTCGTCTAATATCACCTTTCAAAAACAGCTCATTATTCCAGTTATGAATAATCCACTCCAGTAGCTTATTAACATGTGTCTCGTCCACGAACTCCCTAGCCTCGGGCGATCTAAATATTATCAATGCTTGATGTAAGTATATTTCAGCTAGTTCAATAGCAGTCTGCATAGTTTCATGAGTCACAAGCGCGGTTCTGTAGTTTATGTTTTTAAACACATGAAGTGTCGCCGCAATTCTTGACGCCTGCTCCATAAACTTTGAACCAAAATCTTTATAGTGTTCCAAATACTCCCCACACCTCATTGCATATTCAATGTCATTGAACTTGTCATTCCAAATTTTCTTAGCACTTTCTGTTAAATTCAGGCAATGACGCTTCTTGTCTTGTGCTCTCATCTCGAGCCCTTCTTTCAGTAAAGAATTAATCCTGGAGTTAAATCTACCTAATTTAATTCTATCCTCTAGTGATGCGCTCTCATCTCTATCTTCTTGACGATAGCCAATCTCTGACTCAGGCTCACAAAGTAGAATTCGAGCGTCTAATCCAGAGCTCCTCATCGCATCACCATTACTATCTCTGAATGTTCTATATATATCAGGCTGGATTTGCATGCTCAAAGTCAAACGTGCACCTTCAATATGAACTTCAGTGGCGTTGGCTCTGTCTACCCGTATAGTTTGACCTGACCACAATGAGTTGAACAATGCATTATCCTTCATCAAGTCACTCGACAGCAGTGTCCCTGCTTCGTCTGACACTAGGGCTAATGACGTATTATGTCCTGCTAACATTGATTTCAGCTTTGCGACGGTTACGTCTTCAGCTAGAATTCTATTGGCTATTGGTGACGTTGGCTTATTCATATTGTGAGTATGCAATGAATCTATCAGAATAGCCTGCTCCTCACCTTTTCTATACATATCATCTAACTCCTTGCTTAACACTTTCTTCTTCATATTCCACAACTCCAGTTCAGTCTGATATTTTTGCTGTGTATTTTCTGCTTGCTCAGCCAACCATTTTTCAAATTCACGAACTGGTTTCATCAGTAGCTTATCGACCGTGCTTTTTCTCTCGCCAGAAGCAGCTAGAATTAGAGTGTAAAGTGATGCTGGTATTTTCATCTCACTTTTGGGGCTAATATCTACCAACTGCTGCGATGCGATAGCTATAACAGACAAGATTTGAGTCAAGATCATAAATCTCGGGGCCTTTGTTCTATAAGCGACGACATCCAGTGGATCCCAAAGGGACTGATCTAACCGCTCAATGACAGCTTCAATGGCTCTGTGTTGATTCATTATTGACCTCCATTGCTTGACTACTTTGCGACCTGGTTGCTATCCATTGATTGACCTCGCTCTGACGCCAGCCGATCGCTGACTTGCCAAGCTTTATCGCCTTGGGAAAGCTGGGATCATGCCGGGAAGACCTGGCGTTCAGCTTGTCATAAATTGTTGATCTAGCGAGGCTAATCATCTTTGTAAGCTCCGGCATCCTAATGATGCGGTCTATTGCTTCTTGCATTATGTGATGTCCTTCTAACGTCTGATTGGATGAGCTCGCATTATGGTGGACCTGGAGGTAACGTGTTAGGGGGACAAATTACGAACCCAAGAGGTAAATCATGATGACGCACTTTTTCGCAGCATTTCTCTACTTTGTAGAAAAGACCCTTGGGCTTAGTAAGCCAGTCCGCTCATCCGAGAAGCCCAGTAGAGATGGCGAAAATTCATACAAAAATACACTGTCAGACGATGACAAATACAACTACCAGTTAACACTGGATAAAATATGCCAGCGGCTACATATTGGCAGCAGTTTGTCACAAAATATCCTTTCCAATCATATTGATATATTAGAAAGTATATGCAATGTATTGGTTCGAAAAGACATAATAATCAGGGAGCCATTAGAGGATGCATTAAATGTCTACACTAAAAATTCAATAATTCCATTAATCTGCACAGATATATGTATATTTAAAGAACAATCTAGTGAAGAGTCTATTTATTATCATCTCGACGAAATACTAAGACAGGAAAACTTAATATTAATAAAGGAGGGGCAAGAGAGGTTCCGAAAACTAACAGCACAAAAATACATACGAGAGTTAATTAAAAATAATTATATATTAAAGTTTTGCGAATCAAGAAAATATAACAACCCTGAATTACTCATTCAAGAACTATTGGACTATTTAAATGAATTACACAAGAAAGGAAATCAAACCTGTAAAACATTAAATGAAAAAATAAGTCTCTGTCAAAAAAGACTCTCTGATTGTAACCTTAATAGTTATAATCTGAATTCAATTTCCGCAGCTTACACTGCTGTTATAATCCTGCAAGATATAGACAATAAAACAGGCATGTTTGGTCATTTTCACAAGACTTACAACCAGGTTGTGATTGGTTCAAACCCATTACTAAATAATTTGAAAAAGACCTTAAGATTCGTCCTTGACGATAATTACGATGAGTTCAATGAAGAAGACAAGGCACTTGGGAAATTACTCGGACTGCCCCCGTTACTGCTAGTTAAAGAAAGACGCATAGAGCGAATAAATAATGTTGTTGATTGTGTTTTACGACTGTTTGACACACCTTTAATGCCTCCTTTCAAAGAGAAATTTGGTTTTGCCAAACTGAAAGAGAATTTGGATTTATTGTCACACATGGTATATCCACCACCTGCACTTTATTTTTATAGCCTAGACATTGATAATGGGCATATAAATTTTGAACACAACCCAAGTGAAAATCCTACTCACGCCAATTATATTGTGTTTAATAGGGATTATTTCTCTACTATAGCTGAACTCGCAGATGACCCAACTAACCAATATCAACATTATTTTTCCCAATATATCCTTCTACTAGAAATACTTGATTCCATTCAAAAGGAATTACCAGAAAAAGCCCTGAATGTGATCGATAACATAAACGAATTCAGTTTATCAACATTTGGATTCAATAAGTATGCATTGGCTGTACTGACCATTGGATTATTGTATAATCAAAGAGCGAACGAAATAAAAAACATCTCGTTGTTACCACAAGTGAGCGATACTCTTAATCATGAAGGGAATATATCCATTCTTTTACCTAAATCCCGTTTTTTAGCGTTATGGCTTTCAGAAGATGCGTACAATAAACATTCTGTGATTTCTAGCGAAAACAAATATTGCCATTACAACTTGTACCTTGCAAAAGCTATCTATTGTTATAACTTTACTATTGCGCGACATACTACACCAACTAGTGACATTCATTATAATATATTTGGCCAACCTTTTTTGACTGTGGATATACATAATTTAAACTATGACTCAAAACTGATTTGCCATAATTTACTTGAACGCCTTAATATTGTGTGCGGCAAAATATTATCTGGTTTAGATAAAGTTAGCGCCGATGTAGATCTTAATGATCCTGACGCTATTATAAATTTCGTATATGACTTGAATAGAGCTAGAATTATTTCAAGAGAGGAGTTCATGAGTAATCTAATCCATTGTATTACCGGGTCCTCACTCGGAGCATGCCTTCTAGACTACTTAACTATCACAATGCTATTTTCTGTCCCTGGTGATAATGTTAATAACATTATCACGCTTGGGGAGAAAAATGATGTTGTGCGGTTATTATTTCTAGCATACGAAGAGCTATCATTTAGAATGTCGAAAAATTAACTTGCTATTAAACTACTTTCAATCTATGCCTGATGGTTTGGATTGATGTACAATGACCAACAACTGCATCGAATCTTGAGTCGGTTTGCGCTCCTGTTCCAACTAAGTTCCTGCAGCCTATGAAATACGATCACCCCAAGTCCTCTCCAGATACTTTCAGATACAAATATCAAAAGTATCTGGGATTTTCCCTAATAGCACCTCATTAAATTAGAACCATGATTCTCACATGAAACACTACAGCATCTATCTATTTAAATGTATTTTGTGGCAACCTGACCTTATTGCTGCGGTTAAGGTCAGCCTAAAATATATTTTTCATCTACACAGCGATCACCACCAATAATATTCCTTATAGCTTCAGAACATCCTACTTCCACAACTATTTTTGATGTATTTATTCAATACTGAATACATCGCCAAAAATCATTTAATATCTCATGCTTCTCAATATACTAACCTATACGGTGAGAGTAACTTGTTCCGTTCTCCCTCTACCTAACGAATCAGCGTCTAACGTGATTCAGCACCATGAGGCTCTACACCTTTATAGATACTCAGCGAAATAAATTTAAGCTGAAAATGGAGACCTGCTCAGAGATGGTTGAAAACTTTGATCTCAGACTTGCATTGATAAATGCTTAAACGCGAAGCGAGGATGTTGTGAAATATCATTTTCGTTGACCATCGAACTGTAAATTGCTTGATTGATAAGTGAGCAGCCCTTAACTGTCGGCTCTTTAATGTGTTCGCATCAATAACAATACTGCACCTCAATCACCGAGCAATCGCTAAATTAAACGCCAATAAAATGTAGTTAGCTTTGCGACTAGATGTCATGCTTTTTATGCGAATAGCACCCTCTCAGACACGCGAACAGGAATAACTCACATATAGCTGAAGAGACCAAGCAACATGGTCACTAGACATTTCCCCATTGAAATAGATAAATGGGTGAGGCTTCCTAGTTTCGTCTTGGTAGCTCAGGGTTGTCGCTTTTCCGGTCCGATTGAAAAGTAACTCAGATAGATATTATCAAGGGAGAGTAAACACATATCGCTGTGAAGCTGCTTGGGAGCGCCATCGCGGCCTCCCAAGTTATCGGTCCATTGGCATCAGTCTGTCATCAATGCGCACTGCAAGCCATTAAGGGGCCAGTCGTGCCACCAGTTTATCAACCACCTCCAACAGCAGCGCCCTATCTGCTGTATTGAGTTTGGCCAACTGTTGGCTGAGCACAATGCCTTGTTCGGTGGGGCGGTTGCTGGTCTCACGCAGGAAGTCTGCAAGCTCACAATCAAACAGCTGAGCGAGCTCTGCCAATCGCACCACTGTCGGCACCACGAGGCCTCGCTCCATCCGGGAGATGGCCTCCATACCTATCCCCAGGTGTTCTGCCACTTGCTCCTGAGTCAGCCCCACCTGCTGTCGTTGACGTCCTATCGCTTTACCTACGCTCTTGGCTAGCTCTTCAAAGTTGATGTCAGTCATAAGTCCTCCAGTCAACCTGTATGGTTGACCATGGACCCATTGACATTAAGGACCCTTTGCGACGAGGATCACCTCAATAGATCTAATTCATTCAAATACTCACACCAACATCGAAAGGAGTTCAACACGACCTAACCCTCATCCCCCTTCAGTAGTGTTTGGCTATCGGCCAGCACCACCATTAACCCATTGCGTTAATCACTGTTAACCCGACAGGCTTGCTTCGTCGGCCAGGTATCCCTTTGCCATGTTTACCCAGGAGACATCATGAATCGCACACTGCTTTATCCCTTACTGCTGGCCTGCGGCCTATCAATGAGTGCCTGCAATGCAGAGTCCACCGATAGCCCCGAATTCGACCTTGATGTGTACTACACCGCTATTGGGCGAGCGCAGCTTCGAGCCACCTCGCTTAACGACAACCCGATCCGCATCAGCAAGATCATCGTCAATGACGGCCAGAGCCAATGCCAGGTGCTGGTGAAAAATCTCGGTAGCGGGGAATTCGCAAATGTCTACTACTTACCACGCAGGCTTAATTACATGGAAAGTGCCGTATTCACAATGACAGACCCTTGTCGATTAAAGGACGTCACGTTCATCACCGACCAAGGCAACGCGTCCTACACCTTCAATTAACCCCCATCAAGAGATATCACATGCTCCTCAATCTCAGCAGAACAATCATTTTGGCCAGCACACTTTGTTGCCCCTATTCCTTTGCAGCCCTGTCCCCGTCAGCACCCACTGTGGTGTCGAGCAAACAAAGTCAAATCGAAGGCACGTTGCAATATGCCAGCCTAAAGTACTGGGTAGAGACCGTCTCGGGACAGCAGGTGGAATTGCTTGCTAAAGAAGCAGACGAACCGCACCTGATGAATTTGGTAGCCCAGCACATCACGCTAACCGGCACGCTGAAAACATACTCAAATGGGAGTGTCTATTTCGAGCCAACACTCTCGGCTCCAGCCTCAGCAGACATTGCCATCAACCCACAGGACGATGGCACTATCGTGGTAGCTCATGGCGAACAGGTTCTGTTGAGTACTGATATGTATCATTCCATTACCATCAATCATGAGCAACCATTGGCGCAGGGAAAAGCCGTGTTGCTCGAACTCAACTCCGGTGGCATCGCCTGTCCGGTGCTCTATCAGCTGGCCGTCATCCGACCGGATGCACTTCCCCTGCTCACTCCCACCTTCGGCACCTGTAGCGACCTGGGCAAGCTGAAGCATGACGCCAACGGCTTCACGCTGGTCCTGCCAGGCAACCCCGCCGAAACCTGGGCCTGGGATAGCCGCACCATGGCACTGAGCAAGCAATCCTGACCTGCCGGGTAATCATCTCTCACCTTCCATCATCAAGGGCACCCTCGCGGTGCCCTTGGTCTTTATGCCGTTTGCCATGTAAGGAGTCATGCATGCCATTACCACAATCGGGGGACCACCTCGTGTCACCCCGTATCGGCTATCAGCACCACGGGTTGTTCCTGGGTGACCATCAGGTTATCCACTACCGGGGTGTCAGTGCCGGTGAACGCTCAGGTCAGGTTGCCATCACCTCACTGGCTGAGTTTTGCCAACGCCAAGGCTACCACGTTCAGCACCACGGGATGCGGACCTATAGCCGAGAAGAAAGCATCGACCGGGCTTACTCCCGCCTCGGGGAAGCGCACTACAGCACGCTCTTGAACAACTGTGAGCACTTCGTGCGCTGGTGTATCGACGGCTTTCACTACAGCAAGCAGATTAACCAGCTGATTGCCACGGGGTGTATCGCACATCAGGCGCTTCGCACTGTGGCTCGGCAGCCTACCCTTGCGGCCCTGCCTGGCATGGCCACCAGCACGGCACTGAACCCATCAGCAACTACCGCTGTGACCGCAGCAGTCGGTGTGCTGCTTGGGAGCTCGGCCACCTCGCTGGCGGCCCCCTTGGCAGCCACCTACGGCCTCTACCGCGCCTGGCGCTGGTTCAGGGATTAACGCGTCTCACATTCGATACGAAAGGACACACCATGATGACCATGCCATTTCACTTGGTAGGGATGGCCCTGCCGATTTCGCCCGAGCTACCTGACTTGCTGCGCAACATCGTGCGGGAACAGCAGCTCAGTCTCGCCGACCTCTCGACCCTGACTTTTAACTTTCGCAGCCCCGGCTACAGCGCCGCAACGGGTGGCGTCCACCCGGTAGAGCTGCGGCTTATTCGGGGATTACACGGCTGGGTCTTCGATTACATCACCGACTTCAGCTACCAGGGGCTCGGCCAGGATGCCGAGCTCTGCAAGGAGCTCGACTTCAACCTCTCCTGCGACGAGCACTATCTGCAGGGGTGGGGACCACTGCCCGGCGTGGAAGCACGCGAACTGTTCGCCCTGTGGCAGAACAATTTCATTGCCTATGGCCAGATGGGGTATTTCACCGTCACAGTCAGCGGGGAGTAGGAGGTGTGTGATGACTAACGAACTGCCGCTCTCCCACACCTCACGTCAGTGGCTGGGGCTGGTTGCGGCCAAGGCTAAGCTAACCCCCACCCACAGTGGCCAACGCTGGTTGCTGCACCTTACTCCTGATAGCCCACATGCCCGCACTGTCACGCTGCATCTGCGCTGGTCTGGCGTGCAGTGGCAACTGCGCTCCCTCACCAATGCTGATGACTGGCGCACCATGAGTCAGCCCGTGGATGAAATCTGCGTGGACCCCACTCGTCGCTGTTTCTGGCGCAGCCAGGCAGGACCCGTCCCACTATCTGAGCGGCCCCGTGTACTGGGCAGCTTTTTGAGCGATCTGCAGCGTACCTGCATTCATCACGGCTATTGCGTGGAGAGTGACCCCTTACCCCAAGAGGAGGCACATGATGCCCAAAAAACCGATAGCCGTTGAGCTTGAAGCGATTAACCGAGAGGGGGAAACTCAGGTGGTGCGTGACAGTGGCCTGACCGTTCAGGGCTACAGCGTCTATCTGCGGGCGGTAGAGACCAGTGGTCTAGCCTTGGCTACCTGGGTAGCTGACTACGACACTATCGGCCCCGCTTACGAACTGGCAGAACGATTAAGCCTGGCACTGGCCATACCGCTCACCGTGCAGGTCCCCGGATCGTTGATGCCGATGAAGCGTGAAACCGCAGCCACGGCAGGCCCCATCACAACGGACACCTGAACTACCCTGAAAGAGAGCCAACAACCTCTCTACCTTTGACCCCGACATGCTTCATGCGTGTCGGGGTTTTGTTTATTTGGAGAATTCCACTATGCGTTACCACAAGCTGAAAGCCGGGGAATGCCCCGGCACTTATGTCGTCACCGAACCTGTGACCGAACAAGACCTGCTGCGTATTGCCAACCAAATTGCCCGCAAGCGCTTGGCTAAAGGCACAGCCATCACCAGCACCACGGAGGCCGCCGAGCGACTGCAAACCCTGCTGCAGGACCGGGAGCATGAAGTGTTTGGCGCTCTGTTCCTCAACTCACAGCATCGCGTGTTAGCCTTTGAGGAGCTGTTTCGTGGCACCCTCGACAGTGCCAGCATCTACCCACGGGAAGTGGTCAAGCGTGCCCTGCTACTCAACAGTGGTGCCATCATAGCTGTGCACAATCATCCAAGCGGTGACCCGGAACCCAGTCACTCAGACCGGGTCTTTACCCAGGTCCTCAAAGAGGCGTTGGCACTGGTCGATGTGCGGTTGCTTGACCACTTGGTGGTCGGGGCTGAGGGCGTGGTGTCACTGGCAGGGCGAAACCTGCTATGAACATTCCCCCTGGCAAATCACACCTCACCGTCCTCGATATCCATCGAATTACGTTGCTGGCTTGCAGACAACGTCCAGATGCAGGCAGCGCCCGCTATCATGGCCCACCTGCCCAACGGCTACCAGCTCACCCAAGCCGACTGCATAGAGGCCATTGATGCACTGCTGCATCAGCTACGCCATTAGCCGTGCCAAGAAGGGACAAACACCGTGCGATTACCTAACCCCTATTCCCTGGAAGAAACCCTGGGCAAGCTGCGCGATGGCCTGGCAGCCGCCAGCAACGAAGGGGCGCTGGCGTTGTTGGATAAGGCGGTTACCAAGTCTGGTGACGATCAGATTTATGCCAAGCAGTTTGAAGAAGCTTTGCTGCTGGGCTCCACCATCGAGATACGCGAGTGTCTCAGCTGCTTTGGTGACTACTTTGAGCGCTCCAGAGACGCGCCGCCCTATTACCCACACCACGATGCCGTCAACGGCATTGATTCCACGCTCTACGCCATCCTGTTCGATGCCGCTCACCCCGACACTGAGCAGGCGTATGAATAACGCCAACATCCCCAAACCCGGATCATCAGCGCCAGCTCCATGATCCGGATATCACGACATCACCCACAGGGCCACCTCACTGCATGTGGCCCTGTTCATTTCAAGGATTCATTCCCATGTCTGCCTTCATGATTGACCGCCAGGATTACCTGGCCTTTGCCGTACAGTTACACCGCTTTTGCAATGCCCCGATGCCACCGCACTACACCCTGGAGCTACTGCGCACCCTCTGGTGGAACTCATCAATGGATGTCACCAGTACCTGGACGTGGCGGGTAGATCGGCTGGTTCGGCTGATGATGCTCGCCAACCGGCGGGCAGTCTGGCATCGCTATCAGTTAGGACGCCAGCAAGATCAGAAGGAACCACGCCAGCGTGGCTCAACCAAACTGGGATCGCTCAAACCTGCCCACCGTTATCACCAGGGACCACTCACCGATGCCGAACTGGTCGCACTCTACAAATTTACCTGCTGCGCCCTGTACCAATCGAGCGAATGGAGCGGGAGCCCTGAGCAGGCTCCCCGGCTGGTGAAGGTGATTCAGCAGTTGCAGCAGGCGCTGGCGCAAGATGTGTTGACCCGGCTGTCACTGTGGGAGCAAGCCCCTTGGGGGGAGATGTGATGAACCTTTCCATCACTCTGACCATAACGAGTTCACCAGCGGACGGTACAGCCCAGATAGCCCAGCGTATCGCCGATGACATGGCACACCTGCATCATCGTCTGGGTGATGGGGTCAGTGATGAACTGGGCATCAGCATCAGTTACCTGGTCGAGCAGTTTGCGCTGCTGGCAGCGGCTTACCGTTCACCTGCAGAAAGAGAGAAACACCCATGATCGAATTCAACGATAGCTTCACTCAGGTCGCAGTAGCTCAGGCAATGAGCGCACATGGCGATTTGCATAGGCTCATTACCTATCAGCTCATCTTCCCGAAGTGGGCGCACGACTATGACGAGACCGGCAAGCGCACTGGCCCCGACAAGATCAAGCCCGTGCCAACGATGCACAAGACCTCGCTGTTCGTGAGTCCACTGGACATGGTGGACAACCTGCCCCGCGAGATTAACTTTGCGTGGTGGGATCGTGAGTGCAACGACCTAGGCTATCCCGTTGGGGAGTGGCGACGCACCATTGTGGGTGCCTACGTCAACCACGGCAGCAACGATGCGCCGGATTGGAGTAGCCATACATGACCATGACAACGCCGACAGCACACATATGACCCCATGCAGCCCCTCACCCCGAGGGGCTGTTTGCATTTGAAGGAAGCCCAACCATGCATGACTTACGTGATTACAAGACTCTGTCCGCCCGACAACTCACCGCCGCTATCGGCCAGCTCAACCACAACACCGCACCGAAGATAATGACCCATCTGGCATTGCGGGCCAGGCAGCCGCAACCGCTCGGTAATGGCCGCAGCAGAGCCAAGGCCCTCGAGCTACTACGCCGGGTCAAAAAGGCTCACAAAGCAGGGCGTATCCCGTTCGAGCTCACCGTGACGGGTTGCCGCATCGACCGGGGGAGTCATCAGGCTGACCGCTACTACTACGACCGGACGCTGCTGGCTCAGGGCTGGCAGCAGTACGATACCGAGGAGGGCGCTTGGTACTTCGGTATCTGGATTAACACCGAGAAGCTGGAGACCTTTACCTATGCCGAGGGGGATACCAGCCATGTGATTGCGCCAAACGTCGAAGCGTTTCGTGCCGAACTGGCGCGGCTCTATCAGTACCACCCGCAAGCCCCGGCCTTTATCAGTATCGACCCGGAAGCGGGCGTTGTAACCCGCCACTTTGAACCCAAACCGGAGGTGTGAAATGGCGAAAAACATCACCATCAAGGTGCCAGGCAAACATCCGCAAACCAGCGAGCTCACCACCTTTGAGCTAAAGGGCCAACGCATGGATATCGACATCGGCGGCCAAGCAGTGCCCTTCCTCATTCACGGGAGGGGGATAGAGACGTCGCTCACCCATATCCCGAGTGGCTACCGGATAGCACTGCTCGGTGGTTGGCTCACCGCGCGTTACGCCATACCTGAGAATAAGCCCAGCAGAACGGCCTGTGCCCAGATGGTCATAGACCGGCTGGTAGCCCAGTACGGCTCGCTGCATCTATTGGGCCGGCTCAATTGCAAGCCGGTTATCAATCAGCTGTAACGCACAGCCCAGACAACAAGGAACGATGCAATGACCAACACCCTCCCTGCAACACCTGACCCACTGGCAGGCCATACGGTGATGCAGATGCTGGATGTCGCCATGAGTTCCATCATCGGCGATTACGATGACGCAGACCTGGCGCCAGAATGGCAATGGGTCAAGCAAAGGGCCTCCCATGAACATGTCGGTGTGAAGGATGACTCCGCCTATGAGTACACACTGAACCTGGCCATGGAGCTCGATGCCATCCCGCCAGCACTGCAACTCTTACTCACTGCCGCCCAGCAGGCAGGAGTGAACTACATCTTGTTTTACAACGGCTAGCCACCGCGAACATCTCATCGCTCATCCACAAACAGCATAAAGGGCCAGCCCTCACAGGCTGGCCCTTTGCATCATTGGAGTCACCGAACATGACCCGTCTTATCACAGGGCTCGAGGTGCATCGCTATGCCCCCGAGCTCAACAAACTGCATCTGCGAAACCGGCAAATGCTACCCGCCCCCGGCATCACCACCATCAAAGAGGCCAAAGCACGCCTGTTTGGCCGCTGGCAGCTAGGGCATCAGGTGACCATCACCGTGAGTCACCCTGACTACGTCAATCTCTCCCGGCTCTACCGAGGGCGACTGGCAAGCCTGACAGACCTGCCCGAGCACCTAGCCAGACTACGCCTGCGCCACAACGTGCCAGGCACCATCATCCACATCCAATTGAGGTATCGCTAATCATGACCACGAAAACCACACACACCAACAACCAACACCCCGTAGCGCCAGAGCACCCCAATCGGATTTTTGCACAGTGGGGCTTGCCTCATACCGTTACACCGCGCTTTGGTGCCCGTCTTATTCAAGAGCATCACCGGCTGCACTTTTTGTCAGATCGGGCCTCATTGATTGGTGAATGGGAGGAGGAAGCTATCGACCAGCTTGAAGTTGGCTTCCCGAGCATCGTCAAGGAACTGGAGGCCAAATTGCTGACAGGCGAACTGGATGCTCAGCGCCAGCAACGTATCACCGTCCATCACGGTGGTTTCACCTGCGAAGCCGATACCCTCGGTAGCCATGGCTATGTCTACGTGGCGATTTACCAAGCAAGGTAGATGGCAGATCTATTAGGCTCACAACTGGCTGCAATTTTAGTCAGTTGAAGAGATTTACCCAAAACGTAGCTTTATAAAGACAATTATATCGTGACGTATCATTTAAAAAATGGTACGTCACGGGAAAATCGAACTCTCATTAATTGATGGCCAGAACCGAGTTAGCAAGCCTTTTTTCATGGCTAAAAGGAGTCGTATAAAAACGCTGCTCAATGCCGTATAGTAGAATTTTCAACTCATCATCATTTGATATTTCAAATTTCTGCTTTTCTCTGTCGAGTTTTAGCATCTGCTCGCCACAATAGCCGTCGATGTAATCGAGCATATTGGCTTTATCATCAGCTGACATGGCCTCAAGCGTTGCCATGGCAAGACCAATACGTTTGCGATTTGGTTTTGAAACCTTATCCAGGCTGTAGTCATCACTCAATTCGATGAATGGCTCATCTAAAAACTGCTCCACTTCCTCGTTGGTCGCTTCTTTATACAGCTCGTCAATTCCAGTGAAGATACTTGAAATGGTTGCCAGATTTCTAAAAATCAAGGTATCTGCCGCTTTAAAATATACGGCATCAGGCAGTGAATTTATTACTAATCGTGTTTGGTTTTGCTCAAGCTTTGCAATTTCGCCAAAAACTAGTGTTTTACGTTTAACAAAAAGGCTTGGTGTGATTTTTTGAAAATAGAAATCATCACCCTGAACAGCAAACAAGAAGGCAATTTTAGAAAAGTTATCTTTGGTCAGATCATTATAATCTTTAGAGTCGAAATCTTGCTTTAGAAGATCAAGGCAAAAACCTTTATGACTAAAACCTTCAATTTTGAACCATGCATCCTCATCCAGATTGTGGTCTGGGTTGTAAGGTATGCAAGCATCCAGATTGATGGCTGCAATATCAAATAGCGATTGATCAGAGACCATTTTAAAATATGGTTTTTTGCGTAACCCTTTAACTCTGGCCAATATGTGGTCCATTTTATCCTCGCTCTATAAATGTGTAGTTATTAATTCTATAAGCCACTTTTATTTTAATGTCATCTGGCTTTTTGTACCGTTGACGACTGATCAGAAAAATTGCAGTTCCATTCTTAGTTGTTATGTTGTAAAACTCGTAACCGAAAAACAAAAATAGGGGGTTAAAGTAAAGAGCTTGAGACAGAAAGGTGAATACAAATAACACGCCATAAACAAACCACAGGGTTTCCCAGTTACCAATACTTAGTGCCACAAAAAAGTAGCCTAAATAACTAGGCAAAAAACTATTGTTCGCATGCTCGATGCTTCCCACATCACCAGATTTAAATTCATCCTTCCCTAGTTTATTGCTTAGCAAAATACTAACCCCTGTGGATAACATAGTGATCAGAAAATAAAACATGTAAGACACTGCATTCGGGAGTATTGCTGTCCAACTTAGCCAAGAAACACCATTGACAAAGTGACTCAATACATACCCTTTCTGTACCAAGAAAATTATCACCAATAGTGACGTGGCATTGAAGGTCAGCAAAACTCGGAACGCAGTGTTTAAGATCATTTGACTGTAACCTGGCCGTTCATTAGCATAGGAAGAAGCCAATCACGAAGCCTAATTAGCTCTCTATTTTCCAGGCTTCTATCAAATATCATTTTGTTGTAATTTGTGACTAGTTCATCATACTTCTCAAGCAAATCAAGTGTTGGATATGCCAGTGTCAGGGAGTACAAATCATTTTTCGTGATAGATCCGAATGTAGTACCTTCAGCGTTCCGACGATCAAAAATCTGTTTGAAATACTTCATTACATAAAACAAAAATCCATCAAATCCTGTTTTACTGTTCAGTGCAGCCAAACCTCGGCCGATACAACAATCTGTGTTTGCAATATTCATATCACCAACAGGCGCGCGGACACTCAAAAGAATGTCTCCTTTCTTCGCCATACGGCTCGGCTCTGTCGTGTATTGCCTAGTGCAGGGGAATAGCCAACCGAAATCTGTGGAACCTTGATAAAAAACCGTTCCTACACCTTCATCGTTATAGGAGCTACCTTCTGGAGATTGACCCATCGTAATATTAGCAATCTGTGAGAGAGTCCTATCGCACCATCCCTTAGGTATTTCCCGCTTTAGGGTTGAGTTGTAGACCATTTTCCCACCAGAGGTTTTGTAGGGCTTGCCATTGGCATCGGGGAAGTCGAACTGTACAAACCAGTAGTCGTACAGGGTCTTGGCCATGGCCTCCAATTCAGTGTTTATCCTGTTATTGAGTTCGATCTTATCATCAAAAGCTTTTAATACTCTCGAGATACTCTTCTGAGTATCTATATTATCAGGTAAACGAATTGGATAAGTTTTGATATCATTCGAGTTTAAGTTTTTACGGACACCAGATGAAAGGTTTCTAAGCTCATCGTACTGAGTCTTTAGAAAATAGTAAACATACTCGTAATCTGCCTTGTTAGGATCAATAACAACATTACAACAAGCCTGATTGGTAGCCATTGCCTTTTTCAGGATAGAAATATTTCCTCGTGTCTTCCCTTCGCCATACATTGCGATTGAAAGTGCGTTTTCAGGAACGATTTTTATACTTGTCTTCTCTAGTGCAGCATTTGATATATGCTCGTTGGTTTCATAAATATACTTTTCACCAAGTTGCTCAGTCTTTAGCCATGGAATAGTTCCATTGTCCCAGAACTCAGCATTGCTGCGCAGTGGAGTCAAACCACTTGATATATTTTTTGAAATATCAGAGAGAGATTTAGACTGCATATTTCAACCCTGCCAACTGCTTTTTAATCTCAGTTTCCAACTTATAAGACTCATTAAAAAAACTATCTAGATTGCTGGTAAAGCTCTGCATTTTTTCAGTAAACTGCTCTGAGGTGATATCCATATATTCGATTTTTACATCAAAATACTGGCCTGCACTAAATGAATAATTTTTCCCTTCGATGTCGTCATAACTCACTACAACAGAAAAATCTTCTTCGACTTCTTTGAAGTTGAACACATCGATAATGCGTTGTTCTTCATCAAGGTTCAGCACAGTTCGTTGGTTTTTGCCGTCTTTGATTTTTTCGCCCAGGTTAGAAGCGTCAATCAACACCACCTTGTCTTTATTACTGTCATCCATAAACAGGATGGAGACATTGGTACCTGTAGTGGCAAAAATATTGGAGGGCATGGAAATGACGCCAGCCAGCATTTTGTGCTTTACCAGATATTCACGGATGCCCTTATCGATGCCAGATTGCGTCGTAATAAAGCCGGTTGGCACTACTACCGCCGCTTTACCACCCGGTTTAAGAGAGTAGATGATGTGCTGCAAGAACAATTGGTAAATTTCCATCTTGTCCTTGACTTTGGCTTTAATCTTGGGAATCCCGGAAAAGAAGCGTTCTTTGTTTTCTTTGTTGTCCAGCTCATCGCGAAAATCGCTGAAATCCATCTTGAACGGTGGATTAGAGACGATGTAGTCAAATTTTTTCAGGTCCTTGCCGTCTTTGTGATAGGGGTGCAGCATGGTATTCCCCTGAATTACATTCGGGATTGAGTGCACCAGGTTGTTCAGGATCAGGTTAAGACGCAGCAGGTTGGAGGATTTTTGAGATATGTCCTGAGTGTAAATGCTGCACTTATCTTCGCCAATGGCATGGGCCACATTCATTAACAAGGTGCCGGAACCTGCGGAGGGGTCGTAGCAACTAACGTTCCTGACTTTACCTTGCTGCGATTTTGGTACCAAGATCGCTGCCATAATGCGGGCTACAGCATGGGGTGTGTAATACTCAGCATATTTACCACCTGCGTTACTGTTGTAGTCTTTGATCAGGTATTCAAAGATGGTGGCGTAAAAATCGAATTTTTGGGTAAAGATGCGCTCGAAGCTGAACTCGACCAGCTTGTTGATGATGGCGCGGCAGAAAGCATCACGCTTGGATCCATCGGCAATATATTCACTCACGCGATCAAACAGCACCACCTTGGCACCACCGTCGGTCTTGACTGCGAATACGTCGTTGTTGTTTTGGGCAATGTCGCGCAGGGTGTCGTCGAACAGCTTGGCAAAGTCTGGCGCGTTCTGCTCACTAAAGAGATAGCTGATAAAGTGATGGGGCTTTAAACGAGCGGTGTCCCCCCCCATTTGCAACTGAAGCATTTCCAGTTCGTCTTCGCTCATGGAGCTCAAGACTTCTTCCCATTTCTCGGCATTGGCTATCTTTTCGTCAATCTTCTTCGCCTCATAAGCGAACTTATCATTCAGAAACTTATAGAGGAAAGTCTGGGTAATGATTTTGAATTCATTACCATCATTACCCAAGCCATAGTGGGCGCAGATGTTTTTAAGGCTGTCGATCAGCTCTTTGGTTTTATGTTGAAACTCTAGTTCTACCATGTGTTTAATGCTCTTTTTGTTTACCAGGCTCTACTGCCGGTATTAAATTCTTTCAGGTATTCGGCGACCACCAAATGATTGATAAATCTGGATGCATCTGGGTTGAGCTTGATGTTTTGCTGCTTCATGAAACGATTGATGACTTTGGGCATCATCTGACGTTCGAAGTAGCCTTCGTTATCCAATATCTGGCTATTGTTCAGTACCTGCTCGTCTGCGTCCTGTTTGACACCAGTCAAGGCTTCAAAAATCTTGCGCTCGTTTTCAGAGATATCACCACGCTCCAGTAGGCGTTTGTGAATTCGGGTGTATTTGACATCGCCTAGGTACTTCTGACGAAGTTGGTTGTTCTGGCGGTTTAACTCTTTAACGCGCTCATAGATTTTGTTGAGTGCATCGATATTGGCCACCATTTCATTCTGGGTGACTTCGCTGAGGTTCTTTTTCTTGAAGAGCCTTTCCAGCTCTTCTCTGAGGCCAATAAACTTAGGGTCTTGTTGGTCGAAGTTGCTGGCCAGGGCTTCGCGAGTTTGCCTCAGGGTGTTCTTTAACTGATCGGCAAGAACCAGCTCCTCTTCACCCACTTTGATAAAGCGGAAGATCACATCCTCAAGGGCAACATTCAGCAGGTTGGTGGTGTCGGAGCCATTCTCGATGCTCTCTTTAAGGTTAAGCATATCGAGGTGATTGCAAGTTTCCCGATAGAGGATATTAAGTTTGGCGAAGTCCAACTGTTCCAGTAACTCGTAGTCGCCTTGTAAACGGATAAGGTTGTACAAGCTCTTGGCATTTTCTAGGACCTTTTTCAGAGCCAATACTGTCTCTCGGTCTTGGATCTGGCTGACCTGGTCGGCAAATATTTCGGCATTTTCGGTATTAAAGCGGAACAGCACATCCTTGATATTATCGATTTCTTGCGCGATCTCTTCCTGTGATTTGAACAGGTTGGAGTAGTGCTCCATTTCATCGCCCAGCTCTGCCTGAAGCTCGTCGAAGTAGGCTCTGTTGGTTGCATCAAACTCTTTACGAATATCGGCAAAATCCACCACATAACCGTAGCGGAAGTCGTTATAGGTGCGGTTGACCCGTGTTAGCGCCTGTAACAGGTTGTGCTTGCGGATCACTCGGCCTAGATAGAGCTTTTTCAGGCGCTTGGCATCGAACCCTGTCAACAGCATATTGTACACAAACAGGAGGTCGATCTTGCCTGCTTTAAAATCTTCTACCCACTCTTTTCGCTCATCCTTGCTGCCAATGTCATGCAGGATCAATACGGCACTCTTTACTTTGTTATTCGCTGAGCTTGGTAGCTTTGAATTAGGCTTTTTATTAGATGAAACACTTGGATTTTCATACTCTGGAGACTCTTCGGCCACCATAGGAAGATCGTAAGCTTGCTGATTGGCTTCTTTCACACTCGCATCTAGCGGCTCTTGTTCGGCATATTTCTCGCCGAAGAGCTTGAACATCTCCTTGGCTTGATCTGAGCTGTCACAAATGACCATGCCGCCGATACTGGTATCATTAAGCGCCCCACGACTTTTCTCAAAGTCGGTAACGATGTAATCCAGCATGGGTTCAACAAAACTCGGGTGTGCGTAAATGAGCTTTCGATCTATATCGCCCATTTTCACTTCCACATCTTCTAACGCTTGTTGCAGCACCAATTTGTAGTTGGTGGCGATCTCTTCGCGGATCAAGCGCAAGGTGTAACCATCGGCGATAGAGGCGTTGTAGTAGTACTTGTGGATGTAGTCACCAAAGATCTGTTTAGAGCTGATGGCCTTGGAATCCGGGTTCTTCTTGGCTTTATCTTCATCCACAATCAGCGGTGTGCCTGTTAGCGCAATCTTGATGGCGTTGGGATCGGACTGATAAAGGTTGGCCAGAAAACTACCTTTCGGATTGTAGCTGCGATGAGCTTCGTCCAGAACGAAGATACGCTGGATATTAATGTCGTAGTCTTTGGTGGACAGGACATCCGGGTCATCCTGAAACTTCTGAATATTCACCACCGTGATTTCCGGCTTGCCGGAATGGTTGTGAATAACCTGTGTTGCTTTGATATCTTTGGCGAAGGCATCACGGGAGTTAATAGTGTGTACCGTCAAACCGCGGGCGGTGAATTCCCGCTGGGATTGTTGCAGCAGATCAAGCCTGTCCACAATGAAGTAGAACTTGGGAATGACCCGCTGCTTCTGAAAGTAATCCGTCAGAAAACGCACATTGAAGTAGGTCAGTGCCGTTTTACCGCTACCCTGCGTGTGCCAGATGATGCCCTTTTTCATGCCTTCATTCAGCTTGCGCTCGATGGCTTTCGTCGCGAACAGCTGAGGATAACGCATGATGTGCTTTTGCAGTCCGTCGGTTTCGGACACATATGCCAGTGCATAGCGCAGGATGAACGCCAGACGGTCACGACTTACCAAGGAGGTGCAGACACGGTTAGTTGGGCGTTCGGGGTGTTTATTAGTCTGAAACTCAGGGTTACTGCGGATCACTTCCAGATTGTTGTCTTTGAGTACCCGCAGCTCTTCTGCATCTGATACAGATTTCAGCAGGGCTGTCAGGTTAAGTATTTCTTCTTCACGGAAGTAGTTGAACACGGGGTTGTGATAGGAACTGCTGGCATAGAACGCACCCTGCACTGGTTCAGGATCGCCGTCGTCATACTCCATGTTGTTGGAGAAAATCATGAACTGGGTAATATTGACGAAGCGCTTGAATTTGGGGTTCTGGAAGCGTTTATTGATACGATCGCGCTCGGCCAGTATGCCTTCCCGATTGTTCGGTTTTTTCACCTCAATGAAAACCAGCGGCATCCCGTTGATCAGCAGGGTGATATCAGGGCGGAATTCTTCATCTCCGTTCTGGCAAGTCAGCTCGGTGACTACGTGAAAACTGTTGTTGTTAAAGTTCTCAAAGTCGATCAGCTTGGTGTTGGAGCGATCCGTCAGTCGTTCGAAAAAGGCTCGCCCAAGATCTTCGTAGTCCAGCTCTAGCTTGATGTCTTCAAGCAAGCGACTTACATCATCAGGCTCAATACCCGGATTGATTTTGAGAATCGCCTTGTTAAACAGGTCAGGGAAAATATTTGTATCCAGATCCCAGCATTGACCCTTAAGTGACAGATACTGATAGCCCAGCCTCATGAGGTGAAGAATGGCTGGGAGCTTTACACGGGTGTCTTCGTTAAACTTCATAGTGTATCCCGTTTATTGGTGGATCAGCTCTAGCAGGTCACCTATCTGGCACTCAAACAGCAAACACAGTTTCTCAATGGCTTCCAGATCCACTTTCTGCGCCGTTTCTTTGTAGAGTAAGGTCAAGGTAGCTCTGCTGAGCCCAGTCTCTCTGGCAACGTCGGCAATACGCATCTTACGTTCACCCATCATGCGGGCGAGATGGCAGCGGATCATGGCGATGCCTCATATTGGATGGTCTTGATGATAGGGAGGGAGAGTACCACAAACCTTGTAATGACGTAACATTTTGCGACTTGAGACAACATTATGTCATTCAAAACGCAAATTACTTTTACGAAGATTTTGACAAACTCTACGCGTGGCGGTTTCGAACAACAAGACTACACAGCGTGTAAGAACATGGAAAGATTGTCCAACGGGGTACGAGATAGTTCCGTACCAGCCAACATCAGATGGCATAGTGAATGGCATAACGAAAATTGCACATAAAGAAAAAGCCCAAGCAATTCAATTGCTTGGGCTTATCATTTGGCGGTGAGGGAGGGATTCGAACCCTCGATACGTTGCCGTATACACACTTTCCAGGCGTGCTCCTTCAGCCACTCGGACACCTCACCAAATTTTCGACTGCTGCTTTACCTGTTCAATCACCAGGGTTGCTCACGGCCATGGCGGCGACAACGGGGCGTAATGTAAGGGATGGGCCTGCATGGGTCAACGCAATTTATTGCTTTTTATGTCGCTTGCTCAAGATTCACACCAATTGGTGAAAATCTTGGCAACTCCCCCATTAAACCCCGTTTATCTGGCTTATCCGGGAGCCTGCTCTTCCGCCAACGCCTCTTCCAAGGAGCCGTAAAATGCCAGTTGGCCTGGGACGGGTACCACCTTGGCCCGCGCCAGGGTCTTGAGGGGTTGAAATTGCAACTCGGCAATGCGCAGCTCCACCCCGGTATTGGCCATCTGCTGCTTGAAATGGAGAAATGCCGACAGTCCTCCCGCATCCAGGATGGAGACGGCATCCATCTGCAACACCAGCACGCGGTGGCCCTGTACCTGCTCGGCCAGTTCGCCAAATACCCGATCGGCGGCGGCGAAGAAGAGCGGGCCGTTGATGCGGTAGAGCAGGCCCTGCTCTGGCAGCTGATGCTGATGACGCTTGTGCTGCCCCAAGTCCTGCAACAGGGTCATTCTGGCAATGTCGCGCATGAAGAGCAGTGAGGCCAGGATCACCCCGAAGGTGATGGCAATCACCATGTCGAAGATGACGGTGAGCGACAAGCAGACCAGCAGCACCAGCACATCCGCACCGGGCGCACGACGAATGAGCTCTACCGCCTTGTGCGCCTCGCTCATGTTCCAGGCGACCAGCAGCAGCAGGGCGGCCATGGCGGACAGCGGCAGCCAGGAGAGCCAGGGGGCCAGCACCAGCACGGCGGCCAGTACCACCAGGGCATGGATCACCGCCGAGATGGGCGAGGTAGCCCCGGCTCGCACGTTGGCGGCTGAGCGCGCAATGGCGGCGGTGGCCGTGATGCCCCCAAAGAAGGGCGCCACTATGTTACCCAGCCCCTGCCCCACCAGCTCGGTGTTGGAGCTGTGCTTGCGCCCCGTCATGCCATCGAGCACCACGGCGCAGAGCAGGGATTCGATGGCCCCCAGCATCGCCATGGAGAAGGCCGCAGGCAGCAGTTGCTGGATGGCGGCCAGATCCCAGTTCACCGGCTGGCCATCGGGTCCTGGCAGGGACCATGGCATCAGCAGACTGGGCGCCAGAGGGGGGATCCCCGCCCCCTGACTGCCATCAGGCAACAGATAGTGGAACTGGCTGCCGATGGTCGCTACCTCGACACCGCAGCCATGCAGGGCAACCCCAAGCCCGGCCCCCACCAGCACGGCGGGCAGATGGCCCGGCACCGGCAACTTGAGCCTGGGCCAGAGCAGCAAAACCGCCAGCGTGGTCACACCGATGAGGGTATCCCCCCACTGCCAGCCAGGCAGAGCGTGGGCCAGCGCTTCCACCTTGCCCAGATAGGTTTCCGGCATCTCGGGTACCTGCAGGCCGAAGAAGTCCTTTATTTGCAGGGTGGCGATGACGATGGCGATGCCGCCGGTAAAACCGAGGGTGACCGAGGGGGGGATGTACTCGATGAGGCGACCCAGGCGCGCCAACCCCATGGCGACCAGGAAGAGACCCGAGATCAGGGTCGCCACCAGCAGGCCGCCGACCCCGAATTGCTGGGCGACCGGATAGAGGATCACCACAAACGCAGCGGTAGGGCCGGAGACGGAGTAGCGCGAGCCACCGGTCAGAGCGATGACAATACCGGCGATGATGGCGGTGTAGAGCCCATGCTGGGGCGGCACGCCGCTGGCGATGGCCAGGGCCATGGCCAGCGGAATGGCGATGATGCCGACCGTGATCCCGGCCACCAAATCGCGCCCCAGGCGGGTCATGGTATAGGGTTCATCCAGGCAGGATTGGCGTAACGCCACGGCGAGCCTCACGGGGAGTGGTGCTTTTTTAGTATGCATTGGTGTCGTAATACCAGAACAGAGAGACAAAGGCCGACGGAGCCGGCACCCGATCATCATCAAGGGCCGGCAAGAGCGTCGACGCGGCGATGGTATCTCATGCAACCTTAACCGATAGCCAATCCGATTTCGATGGCCGGGATCAATGAAAGGGTACACTCTTCGGTGAATGACCAAGATAGCCGCCATATTGCCGATTTTTGCCTCATTGGGCGGATTTTCGGTTGACTCAGCACCCAATGAGCCTTAGTTTCTGCGCCGATGTTTTTGGCCGGAGTCGGTGGCTGCGCGGTGGGATCCTCTCCCCTCCCCTGTCACCCCGATAAGAAGCAGTACTGCCCCTCGACATCACCTTGCCGGGCACTCTCTTTTAGTATGCCGGCCAAGGCCGGTTCCGATAAAAGGACCCTATGCGCATGTCCGAACCGACTGCCCTGAGTCTCATCCCTCCCATCGTCGTACTGGTACTGGCAATCTGGCTGCGCCGCCCCATTCTCTCCCTTATCATAGGGACGGTTGCGGGTCTGCTGCTGCTCAGCGCCAACCCCTTCGATGCCCTCGATACCTTCGCCGAGGTCTCCCTGCGTACCATGCAGGATGAGACGATCGGCTGGCTGATCCTGGTGTGCGGCAGCTTTGGCTCCCTCATCGCCCTGCTGGTGCGCACCGGCGGCGCCATGGCGTTCGGTCAACAGGCGCTCAAGTTGGCCAAGGGGCCGAAATCCTCCCTCTTCATGACCTTCATGCTGGGGCTGGTCATCTTCATCGATGACTACCTCAACGCCCTGACCGTGGGCGAGACCATGAAGAGAGTCACCGACCGCTTCAAGGTCTCCCGAGAGATGCTGGCCTATGTGGTGGACTCCACTGCGGCCCCGGTCTGCGTGCTGGTCCCTCTCTCCACCTGGGCCGTCTTCTTCGGTGGTCTGCTGGAAAATAACGGCGTGGCCGCAACGGGCGAGGGGATCAACGTCTACTTCCAGGCGATTCCTTACATGCTCTATGCCTGGCTGGCCGTGCTCATGGTGCTGTTGGTGATCCTGGGGATCGTGCCGGCCATAGGCCCCATGAAACGGGCAGAGTTGCGGGCACAGCATGGCAGCGTCGGCGCCATGCGAGTCAGCGATAGTGAACTCATGCAAGATGCGGGTCTCACCCCGGACAGCTATGCGGTCAAGTCCATCGAGGAGGAGTTTGCCCAGGCCGATCGCGCCGGCAAGCTGCACAACTTCCTGGTGCCCATGGCCATGCTGGTCGGTTTCACCGTCTATTTCGACATCGACATCTGGAAGGGGCTGCTGGTCACCCTGCTGCTGACCATCCCCTACTACATGGCCCAGCGGCTGATGCCCCTTGCCGAGATGATGGAGCAGATGATTGACGGCTTCAAAACCATGTTGCCCGCCATCGGCACAGTGATAGCCGCCTTCGTGTTCAAGGACATCTGTGATCAGCTGCACCTGCCGCAATACGTGATCAACAGCCTGACCCCTTACATGACGCCGCAGATGCTGCCTGCCGTGGTCTTCGTCTCCATGGCGGTGCTGGCCTTTGCCACCGGCTCCTCCTGGGGGATTTTCGCGGTCACCATCCCCATCGTCATGCCCCTGGCTCACTCGGTCGGCGCCGATATTCCGCTGGTGATAGGCGCCCTGCTGTCAGCCTCCTCGTTTGGTAGCCAGGCCTGCTTCTATAGCGACTCCACCGTACTGGCCGCCCAAGGTTCAGGTTGCGATCTGGTCAGTCATGCGGTGACCCAGTTGCCCTATGCCCTGCTGACCGCAGCCATTGCCTTCGTCGGCTTCATCATCATCGCCTGATTGCAGGCGGGCCAGTTGCCCGCCTGTCCAGGTAGTTGATAGTTGAGGGGTATTCGCTGGCAAATTGCTGATTGTGCTGAAAATACCCCATAACGACCAAGTTTTCGGCAAACAGCATCAAAAGTGATATTTGTAGCCGAGCGCCAGCTTGACACCCGGCGCCCGGCTCTTTAATATGCGCGCTGTCTCAACGAGACAGGCAATTCCTCCTTAGTTCAGTCGGTAGAACGGCGGACTGTTAATCCGTATGTCGCTGGTTCAAGTCCAGCAGGAGGAGCCAATTCCCTCGTAGTTCAGTCGGTAGAACGGCGGACTGTTAATCCGTATGTCACTGGTTCAAGTCCAGTCGAGGGAGCCACATTCGAAAGCCCGCTTAGGAAACTAAGCGGGCTTTTTCATGTCTATCCCTTCATTGTTTCACCCTGAGCCAGCCCTCTCTCACTGCATGCTCTCCCACATGCCTCGCACGGTGAACAATCGGCACGCCCCGTTCTCGCTCGGCTCAAATTCGACAAGCAATGACTTCGGTCCCGTTCTCGCTCGGCTCAGCTGGGTGAGTTGTTCAGGCTCTCGCTCAGCAGACCAGATCGTTAACCGGCATGTTTTATGGCCGCCATCTGAGTCATAATCCCCACCCCTGCCCCCGCCAAGGAATCACCATGGGCCGCTTCAATCTCTTGCTCACTGGCAGCCGTCTCATGATGCTGCCTTTTTATGTCTGCATGCTGCTCAGCGTGTTGCTGCTGATGGTCAAGTTTGCCCTCAAGCTCTACGAACTGTGCCGCGACATCCTCACCATCCACTATCTGGACTTGGTGACCGGGGTGCTGACCCTGGTGGATTTTGTACTGGTGGCCCAGATGCTGATCCTGGTTGCCCTGTGCGGCTATGTGCAGTTCATCAAGACCCCGGAGCAACGGGAGACCCTCGGCGACAACTGGCTATACAAGATCAACTTCGCCTCCCTGAAGCTCATTGTCATCAACTCCCTGGTGACCATTGCCGGGATAGAAGTGCTCAAGGCCTTCCTCGAAGATGGGGTCGGCAACGAGACCGAGATGAAGTGGTCTGTCATCGTGTTTCTCGCCTTCTCCACCGCCGCACTCATCTACGCCATCACCGAACGACTGGCGGATCACCATCCCGAAAAGCCCTGAACAGCAGGGCCGTAATGGGGATGGTGTATCCTGGCTGGACGAGACGGCGGGCATCGACGGCGGGGTCACAGACGGCAAGCAGAGAGGCTGAACTGGCCCAGGGGTTTTATTCAGCTTCTATTCATTGATTAACGAATTGATAATTCTTTTCATTGCTCTTACCCCATTGTAGACTTGCTCCGCCTGGGGTCATTCCCCGGCAGTGGAGCCGTTATGACCCGTCTTTCCCTCTCACCACGATACCTCTGGCAGTGGTTGGCCTATCACCATCAGGCCGCCGAGGGCAGCCTCTATCTGATGTTCTTCTCCGGCCTGCTGTTGTGGGAGCCGCTGACCCCGATCTGGTCCCTGGCGCGCTGGAATCTGTTTCTCCACGTCATGCTTTCGCTCTCCCTGTTCCCCCTGCTGTTTGGTGCCTTCTGGCTCTCTCATCGCCGGCTGCTGCGCCATAGCCGCAAGCCGTTCTTGCGCGCCACGGGCCGCATCATCGAAGGCCTGCTCCTGACTTGCCTCGGCAGCGGCCTGCTGCTGCTATTGCATGGCACCCCGGGGGACAGCCTGGGCTCCCTGGCAAGCTGGGCCCACTGGCTCAGTGCACTCTCGCTCACTCCTCTGGTCTTGCGCCACGCCTGGCGCTGGACCCTGCTCAGATGGCGTTCCTGATCCCATGTTGAAGTTGCTGCTCACCTGCCTGTTCACCTGCCTCTTGCTGCTCGGCGCCCCCCAGGCCCAAGCCCAGCAGATGGGCTCGGCCCTGGCCGCTTATGAGGAGGGGAATGCCCCCCGCCTCGTCACGGCCAATCAGAGTGGCGGCTCCGTCACCCTGCTCGCACGGGGCAGCGGTGAACGGCTCAAAGAGGTGCACTTTGGCGGGGATCTTCGTCAGCTCGCAAGAGCCGATAACGGCAACCTGCTGGTCACCGACTACAGCGGCGATCGCCTGCTGCTGCTGGACGAAGATCTCGACTTGGAGAGGGCGATCCCCACCGGCCATAGACCCTATGGCGTCATCTTCGACCCCAAGCGGCGCTGGTTCTGGGTCACCCTGTTTGAGGCGGCGCGCCTGCAAGCCTACGATCTCGACGGCGCCCTGATGCTGGATGTGGCGACCGCCGAGACCCCGCGCGGGCTGGCGCTCACCGATGACGATCGCCTGCTGCTGACCCATGCCATGACGGGCCAGCTGGCCATCTACGACCTGGCCACGCTCAAGAAGGATCCCGCAGCCCCCTCTCTGGCAGAGCCCCGTATCATTACCCTGGCCGAGACCCACAGCGACACGCCAAGCGACTCCCAGGGCCTGCCGCGCCTGCTCGATGGCATCGCCCTCTCCCCCGATGGCAGCGAGGCTTGGCTGCCCCATGTGCTGTGGAGCTTCGGTCACCCCTTCCAGTTTCAGAGCACCGTCTTCCCGGCGGTTTCCATCATCGATCTCGATGAAGAGAAAGAGCGGGTGGATGAAAGAAAGCAGCTCTTCTTGCAGATCAATCTGCCCAGCGTCGGCAACCGCAGCCAGATCGTCTCCAACCCCTTCGCCGCGCGCTTCGCCGCCGATGGCAAGCGGGTCTACCTGACCCTGGCGGGCTCCGAAGACCTGCTGGTGTTTGACCTGTCGCGCAGCGGCAAATCCAACAGCAACCGCCACAGACGCAAGAAGTTCCAGGGAGGCGCCAAGGCGACCCAGTTACTGCGCCACCTGCCGGGCCAGAACCCGCGCGACCTGCTCATCGATGGCGACCATATTCTGGTGCAAAACGCCATGAGTCAGGATCTCACCCGCCTTAATAGTGGTGGCCCCGGCCCCTTCGCCCGGGTCACCGTCGACAAGCCCCGTTTCGCCAGGCTGGTCGACAGCGACCCTCGCCCCGAGCCCCTCAAGCGCGGCGAGCGGCTGTTCAATCTGGGCAACACCGCCGCCAATGCCCGCTTCCCCATGGCCGGGGACAACTGGATGAGCTGCAACTCCTGCCATCTGGATGGTTTCAACTTCACCAACCGCTTCCTGATGCAGGCCCACCGTCAATCGAGCAAAGATAACGCCATCAACGGCCACGCCAATCTCACCAACATGGTGGCGGGAGATTTTATCGGTGAATACCTGCGCATGACCCAGCAGACCCAGGGCGGCATGGGCCACGACCCCCGTGACGGCGCAGAGGCGGTGGATCCCGCCAATCCCCCGCCCGAGGTGAAGGCGATGATGGAGGATCTGCACGCCTTCGTGACCAGCGATGGCAACCTGCCCTACCTCGCCAGCTGGTTGCGGCTCGATGCCCCCCGCACGGATCCCGCCAGGGCGCCCACTACCCACCCGAAAGAGTGGTTGAGCTCCGCCTCCTGTCAGAACTGCCACCAGCAGGCTTTCGCCGACTGGAGCGATAGCAATCACCGGCTGATGGGCAACTCTCACCCCTACTACAAGGTGGTGCAGCAACTGGCCCGGGAGACCGAGGGGGAAGCCTTCGGTCAGTGGTGCCAGAGCTGCCACATGCCCCAGCAGGTGCTGAACGGCCAGACGGAGCTGCCCAAGGGCTCCCACCTGTTCGAGCGAGGGGGCGCCTCCCTTGTCAAGGCGCATCAACAGGGAGAGCCCGTGGTGGAAGAGGGCACCAGCTGTCTGTTCTGCCATCGCATCACCCGATTGGAAGACGCGGGGGGCAATGCCGCCGTCACCGTCAATCTCAAGGACAGGGAGAGTTACGTCTTCGAAGATGCCCCCGGCGGCAGCGTCCGTCACTGGCTAGGGTCGCGGCAGATCAACGCCCGCCCGGCCATGCACAAGGCCTCCTACCAGAAGGATTTCTACCAGGATGCGGCCCTGTGCAAGTCCTGCCACAACGAGTTTGCCCCGGGCAGCGGTGCCAACATCGTCAATACCTGGGACGAGTGGGAGAACTCCAGCTTTGCCAAGGCCAAGGATCCCGCCAGGCGGCGCAGCTGCATCGACTGCCACATGAACCCCGAGCCCGGCAACGGCGGTGCCCCGGTGGCGGGCCGCTCCACCGAGAATGGCACCTATAAACAACGCCTCTATCGCCACAACTTCACCGGTGCCCAGCACCAGCTGGTGGGGCTGCGCAATCCCGAGCTTGAGCAGGAGAGCCTGGCGCTGCTGCGCTCCAGTGCCACCCTCAGCGCCCGTATCGAACAGGCTGCCGATGGGCAGCAACTGGTGGTGCGGGTGACCAACGTCGGCGCAGGCCACGCCCTGCCCACCGGGGTCGCCGATTTTCGGGAGCTCTGGCTGGAGCTGACCGTCACCGATGCCAGCGGCAAGACGGTGCTGCGCAGCGGCCAGCCGGTGGATGGCGCCGTGCCTGAGGATGCGCGGCTGTTCAGAAAAGTGTTTGGCGATGCCGAGGGCAAGCCGGTAGGGCTCAAGTTCTGGCGCTACGCCAAGCTCTTGGAAGATACCCGCATCCCGGCCGATGGTTGGCGCGATGAAGCCTGGCCCCTGCCTGCGGACGCACAAGGCCCCTTCAGCGCCGACATCAGGCTCAACTTCCGCACCTATCCCAAGTGGGTCAATGAGGCGGTGCGCGCCGCCGAGCCGCAATTGCCCGAACCACCCATAGTGCTACTCAACCGGCTGCAGCTGTCTCAGTTAACGCCGACTCCTCCCTCCCCTGACACGGAGCATGAACACTGATGTTTGCAAGTTTTCTCATTACCCTGCGCGAGGGGCTGGAAGCCTTCCTGCTGGTGGGCATCTGTCTCTCCTACCTCGCCAAGCTTGGCGCCAGTCGCCACAACAAGTTCATCTATCTGGGGGTGGGGCTTGGCCTGATTGCCTCGCTGGTGGTGGCCTTCCTGTTCCAGGTGGTGGTGAGTCAATTTGAGAGCGAACGCTACAACCACCTCTTGATGGCGGGGATCCTGATCTTCGCCACCCTGGTGCTCACCTACATGGCAATCTGGATGCAAAAACAGGCCAAGTCCCAGGTGGGGGCCATGACGGCGCGCATCGATGCCGCCATCGACGGCGGCAACCTGTTTGGCCTGGTGCTGCTCGCCTTCCTCGCAGTGATGCGGGAGGGCTTTGAAACCGTGCTCTTCTTCTCGGCCCTGGTCTATTCCGGGCAAGGGGTGGATCTGCATGAGGGACTGATGGGGGCGCTGGCGGGGCTGCTGGTCTCTGTGGTGCTGGTGTGGGGGCTGCTGCGCTCCACCCGCAAGGTGGCGCTGGCCCCCTTCTTCCGCTGGACCGGGCTGCTGATCATCATCATAGCCGCGGGGCTGCTGTCGTCCGCCATCAACATGTTGCAGGCGGCGGACGTCATCACCTTCTGGACCACGCCAGTGTTCAACATCAGCCACATCCTCGACGATCAGGGGGTGTTCGGCACCTTCCTGCGCGCCCTGTTTGGCTACAATGCCTCACCGGCTGGCTTGCAGTTGCTGACCTGGGCCAGCTATCTGATCGTCTTTGTCACCCTCTGGCATCGCAGTTACAGGCCGGTCGACGCAGGCAAGGCCTGAGTCAGGCGATGGATGTCGCGGGGCCTGCGGGCCCCCTTTTCTCCTCTTCGGACAGGTATTGATGGGCGATAACATGAAGAAAATTGCAGTGCTGGGGGCCGGTCCCGCCGGTCTGATGGCCGCCTGGCGCCTGTGCCAGGCCGGTTTTGCGGTCACCCTGTTCGAGCAGGAGGCCGTGGTCGGCGGCATGTGCGCCACCCAGCGCTTCGCGGGCAAGGATGGCGACTACCGCTTCGACTACGGCGGCCACCGCTTTATCACCAAGAACCCCGATCTGCTCGCCTTTATCGACGAGCTGATGGGGGACGACCTGCTGCACGCCGAGCGCAAGAGCGTCATCCGCTTTGGCGGGCGCACTTATGACTACCCCCTCAATCTGACCAACCTACTCAAGACTGCCCCGCTAACCCTGATGGCGGGGGCGGTGAAAGACTTGCTGCTGTTGCCCTTTGCCAGGAAGCCGGACGATTTCGCCAAGGCGAGCTTTGCCGAGTGGATCCAGAGCCACTTCGGCCCCACCCTCTATCGCCAGTTCTTCGAGGGTTACACCGCCAAGCTGTGGGGCATCAACCCGGACAAGCTCTCCGCCGACTGGGCCGGTCAGCGCATCAGCCTGATCGATCTCAAAGACGTGGCGCGCCGCCTGCTGCCAAGACGCAAGGGCAACCTCTCGGTGCGCACCTATGCCCGCAAGTATCGTTATCCAAAGTATGGCTTCGGCCAGATCTTCACCACCCTGGGAGAGCGGCTAGTGGCAGAAGGCGTAACGGTCAAGACAGGTGCCACCATCAGCCGCCTCGAACAGGCTGATGGTCGGATCGAACGGGTTTATTGGTCACAAGATAACGTTGAGCAGAGCGAGCTCTTCGATCAGGTGATCTCCACCCTGCCACTGCCGCTCACCTGCCAGCATCTGGGGTTACCCTGCGACTTGCACTACCGCGCGCTGCGCTTTATCAATATGCCCCTGGCGCAAGAGAACCTGTCGGACAACACCTGGCAGTACCTCTCCGACCCCCATATTCTGGCCACTCGCTTGCAGGAGCCGCGCCGGCGCAGCCCCTTTATGGCGCCACAAGGCCAGACCTCGGTGATGCTGGAAGTCCCCTGCAATCCGGGGGATGCCACCTGGCAAGCGCCGCTGGCCGAGCTGC
Organism: Aeromonas sp. BIGb0445; assembly: GCF_024809075.1. Taxonomy (NCBI): domain Bacteria; kingdom Pseudomonadati; phylum Pseudomonadota; class Gammaproteobacteria; order Aeromonadales; family Aeromonadaceae; genus Aeromonas; species Aeromonas sp. BIGb0445. The sequence continues at coordinate 166,064 of NZ_JANUES010000002.1, read as the reverse complement.
GCGGCCGGGTGACAGAGGATCTGGCAACGCTTGGTGTAGATACCCAGAAGCTGGGCGATGAGACCTTCGAGGCGCGCAGTGAATATGCCTATCCGCTGATGGATCTCGGTTATCAGGGCCGACGCGACGCGGCCATCCAGGCGCTGATGCCAATTGGCAACCTCATCATGACTGGCCGTCAGGGAACGTTTCGCTACATCTTCACCGACACCGCCATGGAGATGGGGATGATGGCTGCGGACATGGTGATCGACGGGGTAGACAGACGCCATGCCATCTTCAATCATCGCAATGAAAATACCGTCATTGAAACCCAGAGCGTGGCCTGATGGATGGTGACAGGTGTTCAACAGGCAAACCGACGCCGCAACACCTTCAATCATCGCAACGAAAATACCGTGATCGAAACCCAGAGCGTGGCTTGAGCCCGGCTGAATACATCAACGAAGGAGAACTGGATGACCATACGCCCGGGTTTACTTGCCCTCACTCTGCTGCTGACCCTGAGCGGACAGGCCCAGGCCTACTCCTACGCGGCGGCGGGCAAGGAGCCGCTGATCGATGCCCGCGAGCAGTTGCTCACCGCCGCCAGCGAAGGCCAGGATGGCAGCGCCATACTGGCCAGCCTTGCCGAGGAGCTCGGCTACCTGGAGCAGCACCACAAGGTGACACTGCAAGCGCCCCTGGCGGCCGCCATCGCGGCCAAGGATGCCAAGGGCACGGCCGCCCTGCTCAACCGCGCCTACAAGGCGGAGATCGAGCGTCGCCTGGAAGGTGCCAGCCAGAATCTGGGGGACTATCAAACCGCCAAGGTGCTGGTGGTCAAGAGCAAGCGCTTCCTGGATTTGATCCTCCCCTCCCTGAGTGAAGGGGATCGCAAGGCCGCCGATCAGGCGCTGGCCCAGGTGCTCGATGCCATCGGCAACCCTGGGGTGTTCGGGGTGGGTGCCAAGCCCGCCGATGCCGCCGCCTTCGCCGAAGCGGAAAAAGCGCTGATGGCCGTGCTGGTACCACTTTGATGACCACCTGCCAATCATTGCGCCATCTCGCTGTGACAAACCGTGGGTGTCGCTTCGTGCTACCCACCCTACCCACAGCCTGCCGATAGATGCCCCCGAACGCCGGTTTGCCTCCTTCTCCCCTTGCGGGAGAAGGGGTGGGGATGAGGGGGACGATAGCGTCTCGGCATTGGGCTTCCCCCTGCACAACCACCATTTGGCTGCTTGCCCTGCTGCAACTGGCTTGGCTCGGCTGGCTATTTTCCTTCCCGGTGGCCCTCGATTCCGACGATGCGCTGAACTTTGCCCACGGGGTGACGCGTTTCAGCGTGCTGGAGTTTGCCCCCCACTTTCCGGGCTACCCCGTCTTCATCTGGCTGGCCCGGTTGCTCAATCTGGGGCTGGCAGACCCCATTGCCGCCGTGCACTATGCCAGCCTGCTGGGAACGGCACCTATCCCGCCCCTGCTCGCCTGGCTGGTGGTGCGTCGCTGGCAGGCTCCCGCCTTGCTCGCTCCCCTCTGGTTGCTTGGCCTGGGTCTGCCGCTGGTGCCCGCCCTGGGGCTGGCAGGTTTGTCCGATGGCCCCGCACTGGCCGCCTGGCTCGGCGCCCTGCTCGCCTTGACGCCAAGCGGCCACTCTCCCTTGAGCGCGCGCAGACTCATGCTGGCCGGGTTGCTTGTCGGCATCATGCTGGGCCTTCGCCCCTCGTACTTTGTGTTGGCCCTGCTGCCAGGGCTGCTCGGCTGGCAAGGAGGGCGCATCCGGCTCTTGCTGCTGCCCATCCTGCTGGTGGGGCTGCTCTGCCTGGCCTTTGTCTGGCAGGGGGATGGCTGGGCCTATTTTAGCGAGGGGCGTCGCTTCACCAGCGGTCATTTCACCCTGTGGGGCAACACGGCGGTGGCCCATGGGGATCGCCTGCTGAGCTGGGCTCAGACGCTCAATACCCAGTTCAGCCCGCTCTGGCCGCTGGCCTTGCCCCTCATCGGCTTAGGTCTGCGCAACATGGCGGCGGCGAGCGGGCGGGCACTGACCAGCCGCTATGGCCTGAGTTGGCTTGCCCTGCTGCTCTGGACGCTGTTTGGCCAAAATCCGGATAACCCCCGCCATCTGGCCCCCCTGTTACTGCTCAGCCTGCTGCTGGCCGCAGGCGCCTTGGTCACGCCCGGCAAGACGGGAGCAGGATGGGGGCGCCGCCTTGCCCCAGGGCGCTCCTCTCCCGGCCATCTTGCCCCCCCCTTCCCCCTGCTGCTCTGTCTGATCGGCCTCTGGCTGCTCTGCACCACTCTGACCCCGGCGCGGCCTGCGGCCCTGTATGCGGCGAAACAGCTGGCCGAGCAGCGCTGTCCGGCCCTCGTCACCCAATGGGGGGTACGACTGCTGCGGGAAGAGAGCTCCCTGGCCATCACGGATGCCTGGTATGAGGGGGATGCTCGTCTGGCCCTGGCCGAGGGTGCCTGTCGGCTCAGCCGTCGTCCCCTGTCCGAGCTGACCACCCGCAATCCCCCTCTCACGCCCCTCTGGTTCGCGCCGCGTTTTCGGGCTGAGCCCGGGCTCTGGCTCGGTATCCCCCCCTCTTGAAGCGATCCAGAGGATCTGTCTCAGACAGAGCTCGACTACACTCAGCCCGCATCCCCCACTACCGAGATCATGCTGGATGACATACCGCCTCTGCCTGGTTCCCCTCACCCTGCTCATGGCGACGGGCGCCCTGCTGATGCCTCTCTGGTTGCAGGGGGGCAGCCAGGGTCATGATCTCTTCCATCACCTGCTCTCCGGTCACTATTTTGCGGCGCAGCTCTGGCAGGGTGAACCCTATCCTCGCTGGTTGATGGCCATGAATGGCGGTTTTGGCAGCCCGACCTTCTTCTTCTATCCGCCGTTGCCCTACTATGTCAGCGCACTCTTTGCGGGCCCCGATCTTGCGCCCCACAGGGCCATCTATCCCCTGCTGGCCAGCGCGACCCTTGCGCTGTTTCTCTCCGGGCTCTTCGCCTATCTCTGGCTGTGCCGTCTGACCTCTTGCGGACGGGCCCTGGCCGTGAGTCTGCTCTATCTCGCCCTGCCCTATCACCTGGCCATCGATCTCTATGCCCGCTTCGCCCTCGCCGAGTTTTGGGCCTTCGTCTGGGCCCCCCTTGCCTTGCTGGGCCAGGAGCTCATCTGCCGCAACAGGCCCATGGGCCCCACCTTGCTGGCCCTGGCCGTGGCGTTGCTGGCGCTCTCCCACCTGCCCAGTCTGCTGTTGACTCTGGGGCTCATCACCCTGCTGGGGTTGTTGCACGCCCGCCAGACAGCGGCGCTTGGCGCTCTTTGGCAATCCCTGTCCGCCCAAATGCTGGGCATGGGGATGGCGGCCATGTTGCTGTTTCCTGCATTGCTCGATCAAGGTGCCATCTCCATGGAGCTGATGCGCGGTGGCATCTTCGATTTTCGCCGCAACTTCCTCGACCGATTACCCAGCGGATGGCATGACTGGTATTTTCGCGGCCAGCTGGCCTGGCTGACCATCCTGACCCTGGGGCTGCTGCTGCTTGCCTGGGCCGGGGCGGCCGATCCCAGGCGAACCAGCCTGCAGTGCTGGGGCGTGGTGGGGGTGCTGGCCTTCCTGATGATGCTGCCGGTGAGCCAACCCCTGTGGTGGCTGCTGCCCCCCCTGCAACAGGTGCAATTTCCCTGGCGCTGCAATCTGATCCTGACCCTGGCCACCCTGGCCGTGGTGGCATTGGCGACACCGGCGCAAGGCCTCTGGCGTTATGGCTGGTGGGGGTTGTTGCTCCTGACGCTGGTCTCCTCCCTGGCCTATGTGAAGCATGCCCCCCTCACCCAGGCCCCCGACAAGGCGGTGCTGGACGCCGAATTCGACAGCAAGCGCAGCGCCCGGGAGTACAGGCCCAGCCAGGTGCCCAAGGGGGAGTTCACCCCCACAAGGCTCGCCTGGAAGGAGGAGTTCCAGCCCCCCATCGTCACGCAGCAAGCCGATGTCCAGTGGCAAGTCAGGCACTGGCAGGCGCGCCACCTCGAACTTGAGGTGACGGCCAAGGCCCCGGCCCGGCTGCTGCTGCACCAGTATGACTATCCCGGCTGGCAAGCCTGGCTCGATGACAGTCTCCCCCTGGCCGTGAGTGCCAATCACCAGGGGCTGATCCAGGTCTGGGTGCCGGCGGGTCATCACCGCCTGACCCTGCGCCTCGCACCGCGCTGGCCGGAGCTAGCTGGCTATGGCGTCTCCTTGCTGGCCTGGCTGCTCTGGCTTTACCTGAGCTACCGCGCCCTGGTGCATGCCCGCCCCATCTCCGAGGGGGGCTAAGCCACAACCGATGTGCCAACACTCAATGGGCGGCCATATCCGGTCTGGATGTGGCCGCTGCCCGGGCAAAGCTGCTAGACTCACCCCTTTGTCACGCCGTCATCCCAACCCCGGACTCTCTATGCCACAGACGCCCCTCTCGCCACGCTTCCTGTTTATCCTGCTCGGTGCCCTCGCCGGTCTCACCCCGCTGGCGGTGGACATGTATCTGCCCGCCATCCCCAACATCGCTCAGGACTTGGCCACCAGCATTGATGGCGCCCAACTCACCATCAGCGCCTTCCTCGGCGGTTTTGCCATCGGCCAGCTGTTCTATGGCCCGCTGGCCGACAGCTTTGGCCGCAAGCCGGTGATACTGGCGGGTCTGGTGATGTTCTCCATCGCCTCGGTCGGTTGCGCCATGGCGGACTCCCTGCCCGAACTGCTGGCCTGGCGCATGGTGCAAGCCGCGGGAGGGGCGGCGGGCTCTGTGGTGGTCAATGCCCTGCTCCGTGACATGTTCGAGAAAGATGCCTTCTCCCGCGCCATGTCTTTCGTGATCCTGGTGATGACCCTCGCCCCCCTGGTGGCTCCCATCATTGGCGGCTATATCGGTGCCCATGCCAGCTGGCGCCTCATCTTCTGGCTGCTGGTCGCCATCAGCTTGCTGATCTGCGTGGTGATGCAGTGGAAGATCCAGGAGACCCTCAAGCCCGAGCTGCGCCAACCCCTGCGTCTGGGTCAGATCTTGCGTAACTACTGGGGCGTGCTGAGCCACCGCCGCGCCATGGGCTATGTGCTGTGCGGCGCCCTCTCCAGCTCGGGGATGTTCGCCTTTTTGAGTGGATCCCCTTATGTCTATATCGAATATTTCCATGTGCCGACCCAGCACTATGGCTGGCTGTTCGGCCTCAATATCTTGCTGATGATGCTGGTGACCTTTGCCAACAGCCGACTGGTGAAGGGGGTGGGTTCGGAGCGCATGCTGCAATACGGTCTGACGGTGCTGCCCCTGGCCGGCCTCCTGCTGGTCTATAACGCCTGGAGTGAGAGCGGCGGCCTCTGGGGCATCGTCATCCCCATAGTGCTGTTTGTCGGCCACATCAGTCTGGTGGGAGCCAATGCCATGACGGGCCTGCTCGGCCACTTTCACCAGGCGGCGGGTACCGCCTCTGCCCTGGCGGGCACCCTGAGATTCGGGGTCGGCGCCCTGGTTGGCATCCTGGTCAACCTCAACCCGCCGCAATCTCCCCTGCCCATGGCCATCGCCATCGCCGGCTGTGGCCTGGGGGCGACCCTCTGCTACTGGTTGCTGGCCGGCAGACGTCCCGCCACAAGCTGAGGCTTGTCTCTCCCACGAAAAAGCCCTGTCTGTTCAGACAGGGCTTTTTCGTGCTCCTGTCACCGGGTTTTAGCGGTAGCAGAGCGGGTTGGCGCGGGGAGCGCGCTGACTTATTGCTCGGGGTCTTGCACCGCCGCCAGGCCGCTGCGGGCCACTATCTCGCTCTCAAAGCCATCCAGACTCTGCTGGTTCTTCTTGCGCCAGTAGGCTTGGATACCCTCCTCGCCCTGACGCGTCGACCAGTTGGCCAAGTCCACCCTGTCAGCCTGATAGTCGTACAGCGGCACCGACATGCCGCAAGAGGACTGCACGCTATCGATGTCGAGCAAGAAGATCTGCCGGGCCGCCACGCTGGGGGGAAACAGCGCCATCGCCTCATCCCAGTCCAGATCGCCGCGATGCAGTACCCGTGCCTGGCCATAGGCCCGCAGTATCATGGGCGCCCCCTCGAAGGCGCAGAACATCACCGTCATGCGCGGGTTCTGCAACACATGGGCCGCCGACTCGTTGCCACTGCCGGTCAGATTGAGCCAGGCCAGGGTGTTGCCATCAATGACCCGCACAGAGTCACCCCCCTTGGGCGAGAGATTGACGGTGCCCTCCTCTGCCGCCGTGCCGACAAAAAAGATCTTCTGCGCCTCGATAAAGGCACAATGACGCGGTGAAAGCGCCTCGAATAACTGTCCCATCTGCTTGTTCCCTCAGCTTTATCAGGCGATGACGCAGCGCTCCTGATGAGCGCCTTTCCTGGGGACGAGCATATCAAAACAGGGCGCTATTGAGCCACAGGTGAGCACCTATGCTCGCCAGATAGCCAAGCAGGATGACAGGCAGCCATTTGAGGTGGCCAAAGAAGGTATACATGCCGTGAGCCTGCCCCATCAGCGCCACCCCGGCGGCCGATCCGATGGAGAGCAGACTCCCCCCCACTCCCGCCGTCAGGGTCACCAGCAGCCACTGCCCCAGGGGCATATTCGGATCCATCGACAGCACGGCAAACATCACGGGGATGTTGTCGACCATGGAAGAGAGCAGCCCGATGGCGATGTTGGCCCAGGTCTGCTGTCCACCCTCGTAGAGGAAGTGGGAGACCAGCTCCAGATAGCCCATGAAGCCGAGCCCGCCGACACACATCACCACCCCGTAGAAGAACAGCAAGGTGTCCCATTCGGCTTTCGCTATCTTGTTGAATACATCGAACGGCACGACCGATCCCAGGCGCCGCAAGCGTTCATGATCGCCGGTGCGCTCGTAGAGGGCGCGCTTACGCGCCAGGGAACCTGGCAGCGTCTTGCGCAGGTAGAAACCGAAAAATTGCAGATAACCCAGCCCCATCATCATGCCCAGCACAGGGGGCAGCAGCAGGAAGTGATAGCAGAGGACGGCGGTCACTATGGTCAGGATAAAGAGCAGCACTATGGTGCGGGCTCCCCGCTTGAGCTCCACCACCTCACGGAGGGCATTGGGGGCATGGCGCGGCACCATGAGGCTCATCAGCAGGGCGGGCACCAGGAAATTGAGCAAAGAGGGAATAAAGAGCAACAAGAACTGGCCGAATTGCACCTTGCCAGCCTGCCACACCATCAGGGTGGTGATATCGCCAAAGGGGCTGAAGGCCCCGCCCGCATTGGCCGCCACCACTATGTTGATGCAGGCCAGATTGACGAAGCGGCGATCGCCATTGGCCACTTTGAGGACCACGGCGCACATCAACAACGCCGTGGTCATGTTGTCTGCCATCGGCGAAATGAAAAAGGCCAAGCCACCGGTGAGCCAGAACAAGGTGCGCAGCCCGAAGCCCGATCGCACCAACCAGGCGCGCAGGGCGTCGAACAGCAGCCGGTCCTCCATGGCGTTGATGTAGGTCATGGCCACCAGCAGGAACAGCATCAGCTCGGCATATTCCAGCAAATTGTGGCGAAACCCGTCGTGGACCAGGGTACTGAGCCCCTGCTCGGCGTAGACGATGCCTATCAATATCCAGATGATACCGGCCGCGATCAACACAGGTTTGGATTTGCGCAGTTGCAGGTACTCTTCGGCCATCACCAGGGCATAGGCAAAGACGAAGATGGCCACGGCAAACCAGCCAACACCGCTGTCGGTCAGGGGAATGCCGCCACTGTTGGCGACGCTGGCGCAGGAAAACAGACTGAGCCCAAGCAGGGCCATGAGGCGTATAAAACCAGACATAACTGCTCTTCCGTTGAGAACTGTCGGCCTTGATGCTAGCAGCCGATACAAAAATAAATTGTATCCATATCAAGCTTTTCAGTATTGCTGCCCGAAAACACGCACCTCGTTGAGCCCTGGGAAAAGCAATTGGCCAGGCTCCAGAAAAGCCCGGCATCCTGGCTATTTTTTTCCGAAACCTGACTGTTTCAGGGTATGACCGCTGCTGTTGTGCCAGGCATCCAGGCCGCTGCGGTTATTGCCCGCCACCAGGCTGGCCGCGAGACTCGGGCTATTGAACAGTTGATCCTGGGTGAAGAGGAAGCCCTGCTCCTTTGGGGCAAGCACGCCCTTGGCGAGCAGCTCTTCACGCAGTTCGATCACCGCCTCGCGCAGGGAGGCCGCATCCACCCCATTGGCAGTGGAGCCCGCCAACACCATGAAGCCCGGATTTTGCCGCTTGCCGACCGGGTAACCGTGGGCCTCTGCCCCCTTGCCGCTGAAGTGATAAATTTCCCGCTCGCCCGGCTTGGTCTCTGCCAGGGCTTTTTGCAGTGTCATCAGCTCGTTATAGATGTCGATGGGCACCACCGCCGCTTGCTTGTTGCCCTTGCCATCGACGATAAAATTGACCTGCTTGTGTAACATCCTTGCCATCCTCTAAGCCACGATGCCCTATTCTACCCAGCTCTGCCAGGCAGGATCCAGACAGGATCCCGCTCCGTTTTGCTGCCCGGATCACGCCTCGCCCAAGACGAGCGCCTCCCCCTTGGCCTATAGTGGCCCCAGACTCGGATAACGCGCCGCCGAGTCAGTCGGCGGGCTCAGGGAGAGTAACATGCCAAGGCTCAACCAGATCCACAAGAACAGGATCAAGGAGGTCAGTCTGTTAAAGGTTGTCAAACTCCACAAAGGGTTCGAGGGGGACGGCACAAGGCAGCCCCTGCTGCAGGGGGTGGATTTTTGCCTGATGCCGGGGGAGATCTGCCTGCTGCTCGGCCAGAGTGGCTGCGGCAAATCGACCCTGCTCAACCTGATTGCCGGTCTTATCGCCCCCGACAGCGGCGAGATCTGGCTCGGCGATACCCGGCTCGATCTGTTGTCTTCCCACGCACTGGCGCAGCTGCGGGGCCGCGAATTTGGCATCGTCTATCAGGATTTCAACTTGCTGGCGACCCTGACCGTGGCCGAGAACCTGCGACTGCCCAGGGAGATCAACGGTCAGCCCCAGGATGAGGCGGCGCTGACGCAGCTGCTCGACGAGCTCGGCCTTGGCGCAAAACGCCACGCCTGGCCCGAGCAACTCTCCGGCGGCCAGCGACAACGGGTGGCGCTGGGGCGGGCACTGATCCACCATCCTGCTTGGCTCCTGGCCGACGAACCCACCGGCAGCCTGGATGAGGAGAACGCCGATCAGATGATGGCGCTCATGGTCGCTGCGGTGCGCGAACGCGGCACCGGTTTGCTGCTGGTGAGCCACAACCCCGCCTACGCCGCCCTGGCCGATCGCGTGTTGCGGCTGAGTGCGGGCCGCTTGCAACCCGTCGAGCGCCATCCACCTCAACCTGCCTCCCCATGCTGATCTTTCTCTCCTTGCTGAGGCTTTACCGCCGTCATCCCTGGCTATTGCTGATGAGCCTGTGCGGGCTGCTGCTCGGTAGCGCCCTGGTGGTGGCCATCGACCTGCTCAACCAGAGTGCACGCAGCAATTTCCTCGCCGCCCGCAGCCAGCTCGCGGGGGAGGCCAACTACCGGCTCTCTGCCCCGCCCGGCGCCCTGCTCGATGAGGCCCTCTACGTCAAACTGGTGCGCAGTCTGCCCGGACTCGAGGCCATGCCCCAGACCCGCGACTGGCTCAAGGATGAGCAGGGACGCAGCCTGCAACTGCTCGGCATGGACTTGTTCAACCCGGGCCCCTTGCGATCCCTCTTCTCCCAGGATGCGGCTCAAGCACTGCCCGGCCTCTCGCTGCGCCCAGGGGAGAAGGCCCTGGTGCAAAAGGGCGTCTGGCTGGCCAACAGTGAGGCCGAGCGACTGGGCTGGCGAGTCGGCGAGACGCGCGCTTTTCACCGCTTCAACCAGGGGGCGGCGCCACTGCGCCTCACCCTGGCCGGTACCTTTTCACCCGGCGCCCTGCCCATGGAGCAGCTGATCATCACCGACATCGGCATCGCCCAGGAGCTGACCGGCAAGCGTGGGCGACTCGACGCCATCTTGTTCAAATTGACGGCCCCCCAGGTCGCCGCCGTGCAGGGGTTGTTGCCCGCCCCGCTCTGGCTGGTGCCCATCAGCCCGGCCCTGGACGCCAGTCAGCTCGGCGATGCCCTTGGCCTCAATCTCAGCGCCCTCTCCCTGCTCGCCATGGCGGTGGGGCTCTTCCTGGTGTTCAACGCCATGAGCTTCGTGCAGAGCGTGCGCCGCCCGCAACTGGCCCAGTTGCTGATGCTGGGGGCGACGCCCTATCGGCTGCTGCGCCTGCTCGCCCTTGAGCTGTTGCTCATCGCCTCGGTCGGCACCGGCCTTGGCATATTGCTGGGCATGGTGCTGGCCGAGGCGTTGATGGGCCAGGTCTCCCAGAGCCTGGCCAGCCTCTATGGCCCCAACCCCATCGAGATGCTGCGCCTCTCGCCCTGGGTGCCCCTCAAGGCCGCCGCTATCGGTATGGGGGGCGCCCTGCTCGCCGCCCTCCCCGGCTGGTGGCAGCTGCTGCGCCAACCGCCGCTGACCTTGCGAGACAGCCCCCCGCAACCCCCTGGCCGCACCCGCTGGCGCCGCACGGCGGCCTCTGGGTTATTGCTGCTGTGCGGGCTCTGCGCCGTCTGGCCAGCAACTGGTCTTATCGGCGCGCTCTTGATGGCGGCGGCCTGGTTGCTGGCCATGGCGCTCTGGCTGCCTGAGGGACTGCGCTGGCTGCTTGGGCTCCTCAGCCGCTTCGCCAACCGGGGCTCCCACTCCTGGCCCCTCTCCCTGCGTCTGGCCATGGCCGAGACCCGCTATCACCTGAACCGCACCGCCATCGCCCTGATGGCCCTGCAACTGGCCATCGCCGCCGCTATCGGCATCGGGGTCATGGTGTCGAGCTTTCGCACCAGCGTGGAGCTCTGGCTCGGCCAGCGGCTGGTGGCGGATCTCTATGTCAGCCCCCCCGCCCGCGGCCCCGGTGAGCGGGGCTGGTTTACCGCAGATGAACTGGCCGCCATTCAAGCCCTGCCCGAGCTGACACAGCTATCCCGGCGCAGCACCACCTTGGCTCGCGTCGGCGAGCACGCGATAGAGTGGGTACAGATGGACCTGATCCCTCCCATGCGTCGCGCCTATCCCCTGCTGGCCGGTCACTGGCCCACGGGGAACGATCAGGTGCTGGCCAGCGAGCCCTTCGCCAACCACTTTGCCGCGACGGTCGGGGAGAGGCTCTCCGTTGAGACATCAAGCGGGCCCAGAGAGGTACAGATAAGCGGCATCTATCGCGACTACAGCAGTGACAAGGGCCAGTTGCTCCATGAGTTCGAGGCGGGCGCGGCACACTCCCTGGCGCTGTTCACTGCCACCCCTGAGGCCCTGAGTCAGCGGCTGCGGGCCCTTGAGCCCAGTGCCAGCCAAGTGTTCGCCCCCGCCATTCGCACGGCCGCCCTCAAGGTGTTCGAGCAGACCTTCGCGGTGACCGAGCTGCTCAAACTGTTGATCCTCGGCATCGCCTTTATCGGCATCGCCTCGTCACTCATGGTGCTGGGGCTGGCGCGGGCCCCGGAGTTTCGCACCCTGCAAAGCCTGGGCTTCACCGCTGCCCGCTGCCGCCGCTTGCTCATCTTGCAAGGGGCGGGCCTTGGTCTGCTCACCGCCCTGCTGGCCCTGCCGGTGGGTTATGGCCTGGCCTGGATCTTGATTGAGGTGGTCAACCCCCGCGCCTTTGGCTGGACTCTGGTGTTTGAACCCGCCCCCCTGCACGCCGCTACTGCCCTCTCGCTAGCGCCGCTCACCTCGGCCCTGGCCGCCTGGCTGGCGGCAAGGAAGGCCATATGAACCAGCCCCTCGAAAACGGCAAGGAGAACCCCATGGATCAGCCCCTCGACACTGGCCGACTCATCGCGGGTGGCAAGGAGAGCCAACTGTGCAAGACCCGCCATGCTCATCCGCTGGCCGGGCTCGTCACACCGACCAACAAGCAGCTTGGCTCAGCGGTGATGGCGCTCTGGCTGGCATTATTGGCCCCAAGCCTCGCCCGGGCCGATCCGTTAAGGGAGGTGCTCGGCGCACAAGAGGATGGCGCACGAAAGGTCAAACCGGGGGAGATCGTGCAACTGCCCCGGGATCACGGGGCCCACCCGGACTACAGATCCGAGTGGTGGTATCTCACCGGCAACCTCAAGGATGAACAGGGGCGTGACTATGGCCTGCAATGGACGCTGTTTCGCCACGGCGTAGCTGGCCAGGGCATATCCACCAACAGCGAGGGGGCCAGCGGCAATCCCTGGCTCAGCCCTCAACTCTGGCTCGCGCAGTTTGCCATCACGGATCTCGCCACAGGCAAGCACCTGCAGGACGAGCGCAGCAGCCGCCAGGGGCCGGGGCTGGCGGGGGCCAGCAAGGGGGAATATTGGCTCAGGGAGTGGTCACTGCGCTCCCACAAGGCAACCCGAGGGGCTGATCTCTTTCCGGCAACCCTCAGGGTCGATAGCAAGATTGGTCAGCTGGATCTGCGAGTAAACGCCCTTAAACCCATGGTGCTGCAAGGCAAGGAGGGCTACAGCGAAAAGAGCCCGGGTAACGCCTCCCTCTACTACTCCTACCCCAGACTGGCGCTGACCGGCACTTTGACCCTCGACGGGGAGGCGCGCATCGTGACGGGGCAAGGCTGGTTCGATCACGAATGGAGCAGCTCTGTACTGGCCGACTGGCAATCGGGCTGGGACTGGTTCTCCCTGCAATTAAACGATGGCCGCGAGCTGATGCTGTTTCGCCTGCGCACCAAAGCGGGCCGCGCCAATCCAGAAAACCAGCCCGAGAACCGCTACGGCATCTTGATCGAACGGGACGGCAGCAGCCGGCTGCTCGCCCCGGAATCCATTGTCCTCACCCCGGGTAAAACCTGGCGCGGCCCCAAGGGCCAAGACTACCCCGTCGAATGGCAGCTGGAAGCCGCCGATTTGAATCTCGTTATCAAGGCGCGTCAGCCCAATCAGGCCATGACCGGCCGCTTCGACTACTGGGAGGGGGCTGTGACTGTGGAGGGCGATGCCCAAGGGCTCGGCTATCTGGAGATGACGGGGTATTGATGGCCGCAGGCCAGACAAGGGGCTACCCTCTAATTCCCTCTTCTGCAGAGGAGCAAGCTGGCTACCCACCACCCGCCCATCGGGATGCAATCCAAGAGATGACAGGAGCTTGATATGATGCGTGATATTCGGCATTCGTTCTGGATCGAGGTCCCCCTGGAGAGGGTCATGGCCGCCCTGATGGAGCAGCAGCAGATCCAGGGGTGGTGGACCACTGAGGCCCGCATAGTGGCTGGCAGGGGGGTATTTGGCTGGAGTGGCTATGGTTGGTGCGTCGAACTCGATATGGAACAAGACAGAGTGAGTCACAGGGTCCTGTGGCGCTGCACCAGCTCCAATATGCAGGATACCGATGCCTGGGTAGGCACCACCATCAGCTTCTCCCTAAGCCCAGAGCAGGGGGGCACCCGCCTCGCCTTCGCACAAACCGGCTATCGCGCCTCCCCCTGCTTCGAGATCTGCCAGCAGGGATGGGCCTACTTTATAGGAACCAGTCTCAAACGCTACCTTGAGACAGGTAAGGGTCTGCCCTATCCCGACACCCCGAACACCTGAACGACCAGCCCCAGGATATGGGAAGTGGCGGCCTGAGCGCCTCGCCTGCGCACCAAAGCGGGCCGCGCCAATCCAGAAAACAAGCCGGAGAACCGCTACGGCATCTTGATCGAGCGGGACGGCAGCAGCCGGCTGCTGTCGCCTGACTCCATCGTCCTCACCCCGGGCAAGACCTGGCGCGGCCCCAAGAGCCAGTCCTACCCCGTCGAGTGGCAGCTGGAAGCCGCCGATTTGAATCTCCTTATCAAGGCACGCCAGCCCAATCAGGCCATGACGGGCCGCTTCGACTATTGGGAGGGGGCTGTGACCGTGGAGGGGGATGCCCAAGGGCTCGGCTATCTGGAGATGACGGGGGATTGAGCCAACGGCCTACCCTGTTTTCTGCTGTACCTTGTTCCGAACCGCCAGCACCCTCCCCAATTTCTGATCCCCATCAAAAATGCGCTTAAATTCCCCGCTAAGGCAAACGTTTCGCTCAACAACGAGATACACACTTGCTACCCTACTCATCCGGCCCTCTGGGCACCAAAGGCAGACAGGGAGCGACTATGGTTTACCCCTCTTCAATCCGGTTAGAAAAAGTACAACGGAAGCTTAATCCGTGCGGTAGCTATCTTGTTTGCTGACATTGGAATAAAGAATGGGTACCAGTGAGAGCTGTGGTCGGATAATAAGGAACTATTCCATACATCCATAATGTGGATCAAACGGGGTAGCCTAGGAGATTAAATTCTTCGTGATGTTTAAATATCATTTGATATATTAAAAATAGAAATTACTTATTTCATATAAATTATCCATATAATAACCAGCCAAACAACTGTTTTATAACCAGGAAAAACGTGAATAAAAATTCATTTATAGTGGTTTTTGGATCGGTTGCAAGAAGAGACTCACACAAGAATAGCGACCTTGATATTTTACTCATTGAAAGTGACATAGATAAAGCAGACTCTATATTAAAAAAATATGATTTTCCTGATTTACCTATCAATTATATTAAGTACGATTACGCTTTATTTAAAAAATATTACGACATGGGAAGTTTGTTTCTTCATCACATTTTTGAACAGGGAATATTATTATCTGGGAATGAGGTTGAATGGTCTGAATGCAAAAAACAATTCAGACTAAAAGATAACTTTGATGATGAGATAAACAGGATAAAATCTGACATTGAGATATACAGTGACATTTCAATTTTCAATGGGATGTTTTATTCTCCATTAGCAAATGCTTTCCCAATGATGAAGAATTACTGTATCTTTATGTTAGCTAATGCAGGTGTCTTTGAGTTTAACAAAGTTAAATGTATAAAAATGATGATAGAATCTAACGATGCAACGTCTGACTTTTTATTATTACAATCATTTTATGATTCTAGCGTAAGGGGTTTAAATGTTGACTTGGGTGTAGACCCTCACTCAATAGATGCTGGTTTATTACTTCAAAAATTATACAATAATATATCCAAAGGAAAAATATGATCAATGACAATATGATTGCAGCGCTTTCAATTATTTTTTATGAGTATTACGATAGTGAAAATAGACAGAAAAAATCATATGAAATGAGAAAGAAAATAAAAGTAATATTCGACTCAATATATGAGCAAGCGATAACTTACTTCTTTAACGAAAGAGCTAAAAATGAAGCTCATGCATTGATGATAATTAATTCAAACTATAGCTACACTCTCCCAGAATATAAAAAATCTGTTTTGTAAAGCCTCAGAGCGTCACTAAACCATTATAATATTTTATCCGATAAAGATTATACGGATGATTGTAATGAACTAGTATATTTCATTGAAAATGATCTCACAGACCTTATACTAAACATACTCAGTAGTGGTTTTGATAGCAATGAAAAAGCCATAGCTCTTATAACATACTTAGAAGATTAGCCATGGATGATAACAGTAGAAAAGATGTACTTTTAAAATGTTGGGAACTGACTCAAAGTCTTGCAAATAATAATGCTGAAACTGCATGGAAAGTGAGGATGTGGGGCGTTGCCATTTGGAGTGCACTTATAGCGTATGCATTTGAGAATAACTCATGCGGAATTGTTTTACTATCAGCATTCATATTAATTCCGATTGCATGGTTTGAATTTGGCATTCGTACTGTGGAATATAAACTTATATCTAGATCTCATGAAATAGAAAGTAGCTTAAACTCTTTTTTTCTTGGTGGAGATTTTATTCCCCCTTCAGAAGGATTAAAAATAAAAATTGAGCCTCCATCTTTGTCAGATTATTTATCATTATTTGATAAAAAACGATGGCTTGTATGGGGGCCCTATATAACTTTGTTTACCTCAAGTTTTTTAACTCTTTTAGTTGTATTGATTAAATCCTCATCCACAGTCACCTAAAAATAGGTTTAAGGAAGACTATCAGCCAGGGAAATATGAACCATCCACACTTATGAGCAAACGGATGTCAAATTAATTAATAATGTTGCGGCAACATTTTAGCCAAAAGACTTGAAAGAGAAATCAGATGTTCAGATACTGCCATGTCAAACATCTGATGGCATATCAAGAGTTGGTAGCAAGACAAGAACGAACAAATCAAGATCCAAAAGGGCGAGAATCACCGCGCTTCTTATCAATTATTATATGCCAGAGATAGAAGGCAAATGAAGATTAAAGTTCTTGGAAGAGAGTTATTGGTATCTTTTATATTAGGAGGTATCCCTTGTTTGATTGCGTTTGAACGCAGTGGTGTAATAGGTATTACAGATTACTTGAGGGCAATAGATACATCTCACACGACTGTGTATTACTTTTCTATATTGGCTCTCACGCATTTTCTGGTTTCACATATAGGATTTTTTTCACCAAGATATTATGAAAAGATAAAAATATTATTTCACTCAGTTTATCCCATATTGAATGATGTAGGAACTAGCTTAGCTTGCTTATATAGGGTTATCACCGGCTCAACATTGGCTTGTGGTCTTTTAGGAACAACATTTTACCCAGTACTTGGTGAATTAAAGTCTCCATTGTGTTTGTTTATATTAACAGTTCCATTTCTATGGATGTCCGTTATCGTAAACGACGGCTATAACAATGCCAAAAGTAAGCAAGTGTAGGGCCTTATGTTAGAATGGCAGAGCATATTCGGACGTCGTGGATTAATAAATATCACCATAACAGCGTTGAGATAATACTCGGGGCGGTTATCTATTCTTGCCTGATGGCAGTTATCGAATCCTGTTACAACGAGGTCTTCCCGTGTTGGGTTTCGCTTCGCTCAACCCAACCTACGCCCAACCTTCTCCATTAATTGGCTTATGCCGCGATCGTTTGGCTGGATATAAACGCCAACGACTGCCGGTTAAAGTGCTCCGGCTGCTCAACATTGCAGACATGGCCGCAGTTCTCGATGATGGCGAGCTGGCTGTAGGGGTCGCGGGCGACCTGCTCGCGCACCGGGGAGAGGAACATGTGATCCTCCTGCCCCATCACATAGAGGGTCGGGATCGGCAGGGCGCGCTCCTTGAAGTAGCGCATCAAGGGGTTGACCTCGGCGGCGAGGCGGAACCAGCGTTTGAACTCCTTCTGGCACAATTTCCGCGCCTCGCGCACGAAGAGGTTGCGGGACTCCTGATGGTGCTGGCGCGGCATGATGATGAAGGCGAACAGCCGGTAGAGCCACATGTAGGGCAGTATGTGCTGGCCGACCCGGCCGAGCTGCACCAGCACCCTGGAGCGGATGTCGAGGCGCAGTATGGCGCCGCCGAGCACCATGCTCTTGACCCGCTCGGGGCAGAGCTCGGCCAGGTGGCGAATGAGGATGGTGCCAAGGGAAATGCCGACAAAATGGGCGCGGGGAATGCGCAGGTGATCGAGCAGGCGCTGGATGTCCTCGGTCACGGCCCGAAAGCTGTAGTGCCCCTTGACCACTTGCTGCAACTGGTGGGATTGGCCGTGGCCGCGCAAATCCAGCAGCAGCACGTTGAAGTGCTCCCGATAGGCGCGCAGTTGCTTGAACCAGATGTTGGAGCTGCCACCGGCGCCGTGCACGAACACCACCCAATCCCGATCGGGGCCAAGCTCAAAGGTCTTGTGGTACAACATCTTATGGGCTCCCGGGGGGTTGAGGGATATACTCGGCGAGCATATTAACAGAAGGGGCG
Source organism: Aeromonas sp. BIGb0445 (assembly GCF_024809075.1). Classification (NCBI taxonomy): domain Bacteria; kingdom Pseudomonadati; phylum Pseudomonadota; class Gammaproteobacteria; order Aeromonadales; family Aeromonadaceae; genus Aeromonas; species Aeromonas sp. BIGb0445. The sequence continues at coordinate 148,285 of NZ_JANUES010000002.1, read as the reverse complement.
CCCCGCTGAATATGCTGTCACTCATCATCGGACCAGCACGGAGCCCCGCATGACCCTCTCTCTTTTGCGTGAATTTCTGCTCAGCCTGCCCGGCGCCCAGGAGGATACCCCCTTCGGCCCGGAGTTCCTGGTCTATCGCATCGCCGGCAAGATGTTCGCCCTGGTCAACTGGCAGGCCGAGCCGCTGACCATCAACCTCAAGTGCGAGCCTGAGCTGGCGCTCTTGCTGCGCGAGATCCACCCCGAAGTGAAACCCGGCTGGCACATGAACAAGCAGCACTGGAATACGGTGACCCTGAGCGAGAGTCTGGACGCCGCGCTCTGGCAGGGCTGGATCCTGCACTCCTATGAGCGGGTGGTGGCGGGTTTGCCCAAGGCCAAACGACCGCAGGCGGTGAAATCATGACGATATCGCAACCATCATCAGGCAGCCAAGAGCGTGATACCTTGCGCTGCGTGCCACTGTGCGCCGCCCACATCCCGCGCCTCGCAGACCTGTTCGAGCGCACTGTGCGCGAACTTGGCCCCGAGCACTACAGCCCGGAGCAGGTCGAGCAGTGGGCCCGGGGGGGCCAGCATCCCGGCTTTGCCGACCAGTTGCAGGCTCATCTCGGTTGGGTACTGGAGCAGGGCGACACCTTGCAGGGCTTTATCACCCTGAGCCCGGATGGCCATCTCGGCCTGCTCTATGTGGCGCCGGAGCTGCGCAGACGGGGACTGGCCAGTTTGCTCATTCGCCGCCTGCTGCAAGAGGCCAGGGCCCTGGGCCTGACGTGCATCGACACCGAAGCGAGCCTGTTCAGCTATCCGCTGTTCCTGCGCCATGGCTTTGAGCTGGACGGATTGGAGCAGGTAAGCCGGGGCGGTGTCAGCTTCACCCGTCACCGCCTGCACTTGAACTTACACGGATGAGCTTGCCAAGCTGAGCCTGGCCACTAGAATACGCCCTGATTTTTTCGATGAGGTAGAGACCCCATGGTGGTTGAGAGTGATGGCTACATAGCACTGATTGAATATCTGGTTGAACGGCTCAGCCTGTTCGAGGGCCACCAACAGGGGCCAGGGAGCCTGACCATAGAAGATCTGGTCAGCGAGCGAGTCGCCAGCAGTCTGATGACCCTGTGCGAGCAAAACCCCCAACTCGATGCCACCTTGCGTTTCGTGATGATGCAGGAGGCCGATGCGGTGGTCGCCGATCTGGAAGAGGTGCTCTCCGCCGTCTGGCTGCAGGCCCCGACCGAGCCGCAACTTGCTTTTTTGAACGAATTTATTGACCTTATCAAGAACCTGTTCGACAGCGCCATCAACTGACCCCGACCCGCAAAGGGTGTCAAATGAAAGGGGGGCTCTGGCTCCCTCACGCGCTCTGATCTTGGAAACTGACCCGGCAAGTGGCTCGCAATGTTTTGATTGATAAGCGGAAATGAGAAGGGCCGCCCCCTGGAGGGCGGCCCCGCTTGCTATCATGGTTGGGAGGCTCATCATGTGTCTGGCATCGCGGCCATCCTTGGCTGCTATCTAGTTAGTCTACTCCTGTGGCCGCAAGTTCCTTTTTTGTTCCACTTTATTTCAACTTTTTTGCAACCCCTGATAACAAGCTCCGAAGGGAAACGTACCTGGCATTAACGGGCCAGACTGGGGGGCAGACAGACGCCTATGCCACCGAGGCCGCAATAGCCTTCCGGATTTTTATGCAGATATTGCTGATGATAATCCTCGGCGTAGTAGTAGGGCGCAAACGGCACTATCTGGGTGGTGATGGTGCGTGTATCACCGCTCGCCACCATGGCCTCCTGATAGGCGGACAGGCTCGCCTCGGCCAGCGCTTTTTGCTGCTCATCGGCATAGAAGATGACGGATCTGTACTGGCTGCCCACGTCCCCGCCCTGGCGCATGCCCTGGGCCGGATCATGATGCTCCCAGAACAGGCGCAGCAGATCCTGGTAGCTTATCTGCGCCGGATCGAACACCAGTTGCACCGTCTCGGCGTGCCCAGTCTGACCGCTGCACACCTCTTTATAGGTCGGATTGGGGGTATGCCCGCCCTGATAGCCAGCCGTGCTCGAATAGATGCCTGGCTGCTGCCAGAACAGGCGCTCGACTCCCCAGAAGCAACCCATGCCAAACCAGGCCCGGGCCAGGCCCTCGGGCCAGGGACCCTGGGTCGGGTGACCGTTGACCGCGTGCACCTGACCAATCACCATGGCTTCATCGCGACCCGGCAGGGCCTGGTCGGCTGACAACATCTGTTCCATCTGTTCATCCTTAAATAGCGAGGCAGGCTCGCGCCGCTGGCACGCCGCCTGTCCCTGACATCGGCAAGAGCTGTGAAGATAAGGAGTTTGCCCGTTTGGATCAACCGCCCTCGCCTCCCGGGGGCCACTCTCCTTGGCGCCCATCCTGCCCCTGTCATCTCCCTCAGGTAGATCAGCCCTGCCTCCCCATCGGCAATAAATCGCACAAAATCAATATTTAGTCTTGATTTGTGAATTTATTTTCATATATTGGGCCCATTGCTGTTTTTTTATGGATGTATCTCGAGTGCGTGAACGTGAACCCAGCCTGGTCCATGCCTTTCGGCAGTCCACCCCCTATGTCAACGTACACAGGGGCGCCACCTTTGTGCTCATGATGGGGGGCGAGTCGGTCGCTCATCCCAACTTTGCCAATATTGTCAGTGACATCGCCCTGTTGCAGACCCTCGGGATCCGCCTCGTGCTGGTGTTCGGCGCCCGCCCCCAGAACGATGAAGCCCTGGCCCGCGCCAACATAGACGCCCAGTACCACAAGCGGATCAGGGTCACCGACGATCAGAGCTTCGCCCTCATCAAGCAGGTCAGTGGCGGTATGCAATTCGACATTACCGCCAAGCTCTCCATGGGCTTGGCCAATACCCCCATGCAGGGCGCCCGGATCAGCGTGGTGAGTGGCAACTTCGTCACCGCCCAGCCTCTGGGAGTCGATGACGGGGTCGACTACTACCACAGTGGCCGGGTGCGCCGCATCGACGTCGAGGGGATCGTTCGCCAACTCGATCAGCAGAACCTGGTGCTCATCTCCCCCATCGGCTGCTCGGTCACCGGCGAGAGCTTCAATCTCACCTCCGAAGAGGTGGCCCGCCGCATCGCGGTGGATCTCAAGGCCGACAAGCTGATCTGTTTCAGCTCAAGCCAGGGGGTCATGGACCGTCATGGTCAGGCCGTCTCCGAGCTCTTCCCCGAGCAGGCGGAAGAGTATCTGATTGAGCTGGAGCAGGCGGGTGAGGAGATGTCCGGCACGGCTCGCTACCTGAGAGCGGCCATCGCCTCTTGTCGCGGCGGTGTGCCCCGCTCTCACCTGGTCAGCTACCAGGAAGATGGCGCCATGCTGCAGGAGCTGTTCAGCCGCGAGGGGCTGGGCACCCAGATAGTGCGCGAGAGCGCCGAACAGGCCCGCGCCGCCACCATAGAGGACATTGGCGGCATCCTGGATCTCATACGCCCGCTGGAAGAGGACGGGATCCTGGTGCGCCGCTCCCGGGAGCAGCTGGAGATGGAGATCGACAAGTTCACCATCATAGAGCGTGACGGCCTCATCATCGGCTGCGCCGCCCTCTACTGCTTCATGGAAGAGGCCATGGCCGAGATGGCCTGCGTCGCCATCCATCCCGAGTATCGCAACTCCAACCGGGGGGATCAGCTGGTCGCCAAGGTGGCTGAGCGGGCCAAGCGGCTCGGCATACGCCAGCTGTTCGTGCTGACCACTCGCTCCATCCACTGGTTCCGGGAGCGCGGTTTCGAGCCCCTGGAGGTCGAGGCCCTGCCGGTGGAGCGTCAGCGGCTCTACAACTGGCAGCGCCGCTCCAAGGTTTTGTCGAAGACTATTTTTTAAGCTGTTGATTTTGTGCTGTCTTCGATGGGAGATTGAACTTTTTTCGAAACTCGATTGACAGTGCAATCCAACGCGGGTTATTTCTAATTGCACTCCATCCCCAGCGGATGGAGCCAGAAGAGGAGCGTTGCCCAGGTAGATCGGAGCAGGACACCAGCGTCCTATGATGCCGATTGAGGGGGAGCAGCGCCGAGATGGTGCAGGAGACTGGTCTCCTCATCGTCGGCTACGGGGGCTGAATCCCCCGGGTTGTCATCGGTAGTGTTCATCCAATACCCGCACCAGACTCTGGTCGGGTACTGGATGGGTTCTACAGGTGGAGCGCTTCTGGCCGGGATCCTTCGCTATTCCTGCCATTTTCTGCCCTCCCCTGTCTATTTCCCCCACGGATCCGGATTTCGATATTTAGACAGGAGCATGCAATGAACCCTTTCAATGTCGCCAAGTTTGGCGGAACCAGCGTCGCCAATGCCGCCGCCATGAACAACTGCGCCAACATAGTGCTGGCCAACCCGGCAACCCGTCTGGTGGTGCTGAGCGCCAGCTCTGGCGTGACCAACCTGCTGGTCTCCCTGGCCCAGGGCGAGCTCGATGAAGGGGAGCGCGAGGCACAACTCGGCAAATTGGCCGATATCCAGCAGAGCATATTGCAAGACCTCGGCCAGCCGAGCGAAGCCTCTGCCATCATCCATGGCCTGCTCGGCGACATTCGCAAGATGGCGCTGCAAGCCACCCAGCACACCGATGCCGAGCTGGCCGATCGCCTCATCGCCTGTGGCGAACTCATGTCCACCCGCCTCTTTACCGAGCTATTGTGCCAGCGCGGCGTCAAGGCCCAGTGGCAGGATGCGCGCCAACTGCTGCGCACCGACAGCCGCTTTGGCAAGGCGAGCGTGGATCTGAATGCCAGCCGCGCCCTGTGCCAGCAAGCGCTGGCCCCTCTGCTCGGCGACACCCTCGTCATCACCCAGGGCTTTATCGGCGCCGACGGCGATGGCCGCACCACCACCCTGGGCCGGGGTGGCTCCGACTACAGCGCCGCCCTCTTTGCCGAGGCCCTGGACGCCGCCGCCATCGAGATCTGGACCGATGTTCCCGGTATCTACACCACGGATCCACGTCTGGTGACCCGCGCTCGTCCCATTCCCGAAATCAGTTTTTCAGAGGCGGCCGAGATGGCGACCTTCGGCGCCAAGGTGCTGCACCCCTCCACCCTGCAACCCGCCGTGCGCTGCGATATCCCGGTGTTTGTCGGCTCCAGCAAGGATCCCCAGGCCGGTGGCACCTGGATCCGCGCCAGCACCCAGAGCAGCCCGCTGTTTCGCGCCGTGGCCCTGCGCCGCCAGCAGGTGCTGGTCACCCTGCACAGCCTCAACATGTTCCACGCCTACGGCTTCCTGGCCGAGGTGTTCGGCATACTCGCCCGTCACCGCATCTCGGTGGATCTCATCACCACCTCTGAGGTGAGCGTGTCGCTGACCTTGGATCACACCGGCAGCCAGAGCAACGGTGAGCCCGTGCTCGGCGACAAGGTACTGGCCGAGCTGGGTCAGCTGTGCAAGGTGAAGGTAGAGACGGGGCTCGCGCTGGTGGCCCTCATCGGCAACCGGATGAGCGAGGCAACCGGGGTCGGCAGCCGGGTGTTCGACGCCATGCGCGATCACAACATCCGCATGATCTGTTACGGCGCCAGCGCCCATAACCTCTGCTTCCTGGTCAACGAAGGCGAGGCTAACCAGATAGTGAATCGCCTGCACCAGGAGCTGCTCGACTGAGCCAGCCGGGCTGGACGACAACAAGGGCGCCATCAGGCGCCCTTGTTGTTTGTGGCCAGCGCCTCAGAGGGGCGGTGTCACGCTGTGACTCACACCCGCTCAGGGGTGAGCTGCCAGCCCTTGGCCTGCTCGCGCTGGCTCGCCAGCAGGGCGAGCAGCTCACTCTGGCTCTGGCTGACCTGAGTGCCCCCGGCAAGCAGCTCCTCATAACAGTGGCCCAGGGCATGCTCCAGCCAGTCGAGGCGCTTGAGGGTGAGCGGGGTACAGCTCTGACCACTGAGGTCGTCTTGCACGTCCAGCCAATGGCTGCGGTACATGTCCTTGAGCCAGTTGGCCGCCAGCCCCTCCTCGCTTGCCAGGGCGGTGCGCCACTCCTGCCCGAGGGCCACCAGCCGCGCGAGCACGGGCTCGCAGGCCCCCTCCCGGCCAAGGCGCGCCAGCTCCTGCTCGGCCCAGGCCAGGGTGAGGCCGCGCCAGTAGGCAAATTGCGGCAACGGATTGGCAACCCCGAGCCAGAGTCCCGACAGGGTGCGGGTCTCGAGCCTTTCCACCACATGAAACGCCGGATCGCACAGGCCATTGGAGTTGAACTCGAAGCGGGGGTCGAAGGGCCACATGTAGCCAAAATCGAACACGCTGATCTGCTGACCATCATCGAGCAGGTTGCCCGGGCTCGGATCCCAGTCAAACCATCCCCAGCGCGCCAGCTCCCCCTGTACCGCCAGCATCTGGGCCAGATTGCGCTCATTGAGGCGCTGTACAGGGTCGCCACGCAACCAGGGGGAGAGCAGTATGCCGGCCCGGGCCGATCCAAAGCTGGTGCAGACCACATGGGGCAAGAGGGTGGGGTGTTGTTCGCGCAGGGCCTCTATCTCCCGCCTGCGCTCCAGCTCGGTGAGAAAGGCGGTCTGGCCATCGATGTTGGCCACTCGCGACTCGGGAAGGCGCCGCTTGAGGCACCAGTGATGCCCCTCGACCTTGAGGTGGAACACCTGGGCGGTGAGGCCACTGTGATACACCTCAAGCACGGCGGGGTGCCCCTCGTGCAGGCTTTGCAACTGTGCGAGGGTCAGAGGGCAATCGCGCTCACGGCCGATCTGGATCTCTTCATCACGCTGCAACATCTGCAGCAATCTCGCCTGGCGTCCAACAACCTTAGGATTCATTGCAGCCTCCCCCATCGTTATTGAGAGAGTAAACAGCTCTGTGCTTGGCCCGCCAGCCCCTTCATCTGATGATGCCGCTTTCATCACAGAAAGAACCACCGCCAGCGGACCCCGATCACACAAGCGCCATCCAGGCTTCAGCATCAATTCATTTATCTGTCATTAAATTGACAAGCTGGAACAAGCCCAGCACCATCGGGTCAAAATTAAAACAAGCCAAGTCTGCCTCGCAACGCTCAAAGGATGAGCCCTTATGTCTCTCTCTCACCCCGGCCGCCATTCCCTACGGGTTTCTCTGCTGCCAGCCCTGACCCTGGCACTGCTGTTTGTGCTGCTGCTGTTTACCCTGCTGCTGCCAAAGCTGGGCCCGGCCAATCTGTTGAGCCCGGCCACGCCGCTGATACTGGGCCCGGCCGACAACCCGGTCGCCACCCTGGTGCGCCACTCCCTGCTCTACAAGAGTGACAATCGCGGTCTCTATCTGGTGGTCCACAGCCAGTGGCAACTGAGAAAGCCGTTGCAAGCCAGCGATCGGGTACTGGTCGAGCTGCTCGGCGAGCAGGGCCAGCGTATCGACCAGCTGCGCCAGCGGGCCGACAAGAGACAAAAGTGTGGCAAGCAAGGCTGTACCCTCGACATCAACAGCACGCTCAGGGCGCCGGACGATGCGCTGTCTAACCACTATCAGCTGAGGGTCGGCCTGCTGCTGGCAGACCGGGAGGAGAGCGGCGAGTTTCGCCAGATCTTGCAGCCCCTGCCGGAGCAGGGCTTCAATCTCAGCTACCTGTTGATAAGCCTTGGGCTGGCCTTGCTGATCTGCGCCGCTATCTTGCGCATCTGCCTGCCCTTGCTGCGCCAGAACCTCTGGTGGCGCCTGCTCGGCTGCCTGCTGCTCGGCAACCTCACCTTCGTGTTGCTCCATGGCTTCGTGGTGTTCAGGGTCGGTGAGTTCCTGCTCTGGTCCGGCTTTCGACCCGAGCACTACTACCTGGCATGGGGCAGCATGGTGCTGGGCTGGGGGCTGTGCGCCCTTGCCGGTTTCAATCTCTACATGGGGCTGATATTCACCCTGTTATGTGCCGTGGGTCTGCTCGCCAATTTCATGAAGATTGCCATCTACGGCGTGCCCCTTGGCGGGGACGATCTCGGCAATCTGCTGGCCCTGGCGCGGATCCTCACCGAACAACATCCCGTGCTGCCCTGGCTGGCAGGCCTGGCGCTGATCGGGCTCTGCTGGTATTTCGCCCTGTCCCGCTGGGTGCTGCGCGCCCTGGCCGCCACTGTCGCCTTCTTCGCCCTGTGCGTGTTCGCCACCCAGGCGGGCAATCTGCTGCTCGGTGCCAACATCCGCTACGTGGACAGGGCGGTCAACTATCACAGGGACATCATCCGCTCGGGCCCCGGCCTCTACCTGTTCAACCTGGTCAACGAGATGCTGCAAAGCGGCAATATCTTCCGTTATCCGTTGCAGGCCAATGATCTCACCCCGCAGCTGAGCCAGCTGCCAAACCAGACGGCGCCACGCTGGGATCTGGTGATCGTGCTGCAATACGAATCCCTCTGGCTCGACTGGAAGGCCAACATCTGTGCCCCCGCCCCCACCCTCAACCTGCCCGCCAGCGTGCAGCAGTGGCAAAAAACCATTCACTCCCCCACCACGGGGGGCATGACGGTGCTGGCGGAGTTCGAGATGAATACCGGTTTGCCGGTCGGCCTGCTCAAGCAGGGCATAGTGCCTTACTACTACTTGCGTGACCAGGTGCCGGGCCTGGCCCAGACCGCCAAGGCGAGCGGTTATCGCACCCTGTTCGCCCACCCCTATACCGAGAAATTCTGGGGGCGGGAGAAGGCCATTCCTGCCCTTGGCTATGAGGAGCGCTGGTTTATCGATCGTTTCACCAGCCTGGAGCACAAGGGACTCTATGTCTCGGACCATGCCCTCATCGATCACCTGCTAAGGCGCAGCGAGCAAGACAGCCAGCCGCTGTTTGCCTATGCGGTCACCATGCAGGGCCATGGCCCCTTCGATGCGGCCCGCTATCAGGCCCAGGAACTCGACAAGGCCTGCCCGGACATGGCTCCGGCCCAGCGGCAACTGCTCAATACCTACTACACGGGGGTGGTCGATGCCATGGCTTCCCTCGAATACCTGCTCAAGGTGCTCGATGGCAGTGACAAGCGCTATCTGGTGCTCGCCTTTGGCGATCATCAGCCCTTCCTGATGTCGGCCAGCGAGGGCATTCATGGCAAGCAAACCCCCCGGGATGCCGGCTACCAGATCCCCATGATGGCCTTCACCCGGGATGATGGCAGCATCGAACTCGAACGCCAGTTTGGCGCCGTGCGCCAGCTCTATCAGATGGGCCAGGAGACCCGGGCCCTGCTGGCCGGGGATCTCACGCCGCTGGCCGACAAGCCGCTGCTCCATCCGGTATTGGGGGAAGAGAAGGGGTTCAAGGCCGCGCCCCTGGTGCCGCAGATCCGCGAGAGCTTCCGCCCGGACAGCCTGCCCTGACGGCCAGCGCCGTTGCCAAGGGCCCCTCTCGCCGTGCTCCTTGATACCGGGCCGGGCGAGATGCATCAGACAAGAGGCCGCCCCAGGCGGCCTCTTTCTCACCTCTCCATGGGGTCAAGCGCGCTCAAGAGCACCAAGGCTCAAGCAGTCGCAACTGCTGGCGGTCAAGATCCAGCTCGGCCTGGATCCCCAGGGGCAGGGTCAACATGGGGTGGGTATGGGCACAATCAAACTCAGCCAATATGGGGAAGCTCGGCTCGCCAATCACCTCCAGCAGGATATCGAGGGGGCCCTTGCCGCTGCCCTGGCTGTCGAACAGCTCGTGCTTGCCGAGAATGAGGCCACCTATGCGCTCGAATACCCCGCACAGCTTGAGGTGGGCAAACGAGCGCTCCACCGTCTCGGCGGATTTGAGGCTGTCTTCGAGCAACAAGATGTCCCCCTGCTCGATGGCAGGCATATAGGGGGAGCCCCAGATGCCTGCCAGGGTGTTGAGGTTCCCGCCGATCAGCCTGCCCCGCACCCGGCCGCCGCCCACCGAGATCAGCCGGTTTGGCTGGCACTGCTTGGCGCGGCTCTGGTTTTCCCAATCGAGCCGCTCGTCGGTCCAGTGGGTTGGGGTCGGCAGGAGATAGGGCAAGGGACAAGCCTCGCCAACGCAGATCCCAAGGAAGGCAGCCAACGTCTCATCGACCAGGGGTGGCCACTCCCCGAAGGAGGCGACCAGGGCGGGACCGTAGAAGGTGACCAGCCCCGTCTTGGCCTGAATGCCCAGCAGCAGCGCCGTCACATCCGAGTAGCCGATGATTATCTTGGGATCCCGGCGCAGCGCCTCGTAATCGAGATGGGGCAGCAGGGAGTTTGAGTTGCTGCCACCGATCACCGACATGATTGCGCGCACCTGCGGGTCGCGAATGAGGGCATTGAGCTCGGCAGCTCTCGCCGCGATGGAGCCGGATCGCCAACTCTCCTGCTGACCCGTCAGGCTGCCCGCCTTAAGCACAAAACCCTGCCCCTCAAGATACTCTCTGGCCCGGGCGAAACGGGCCGGCGCCCAGGCGGTTGCCGCGCTGGAGGGCGAAAAGAAGCCGATGCACTCCCCGCGCTTGAGTCTGGGAGGAAAAAGGGGGCCCATCAGATCACCACGGCAGTGCCGCTGACGCTCACCATCAACATGCTGCCGTTCTGACCGACCACTTCATAATCGAGATCGATGCCGACCACGGCGTTCGCGCCCAGCGCCTGGGCACGCTCTTTGAGCTCATCGAAGGCAATCTCCCGGGCCCGGGCCAGCTCTTTCTCATAGGCGCCGGAACGCCCGCCTATGATGTCGCGAATACCGGCAAACAAGTCCTTGAACACATTGGCGCCGAGGATGGCCTCGCCGACCACGATGCCGCGATACTCGCGAATGGCTTTACCTTCCAGGGTGGGGGTGGTTGAGAGGATCATGGGATCTCCTTGTCGTGGTGATCGCGCACCGTGCGCAGAGCCCTCAGAGTAACAGGCCGGTATCAAAACGACACCCCTCACCGCTTCCCATGGGCAAATCATGAATGGGCCAGAATAGAACAAGACATTGATTTACCATGAAAATATGATTTTACATGCCTCATGGCATACTCATTGGCCTCACTCAAACTCAACGAGGTCAGCACAGGTTGTGCGAAGCGCCACGCGGATCATCAAGATTGACTCAACAAGGATATGGATGAAACCACAGCGACTGCGTCTGCCCCTCAGCCTGCTGGTGACTGCCCCCAGCAACAGACAAAAAAAGGGAGAGGCCTGGCCTCTCCCTTTCTTAATCGTGCCCACTGCCGTGGGCGACGTGCAATGACTCAGTGCAGCTTCAGGGTCGGTCTCAGCACCCGGTTGATGCGACCCACCAGCATGATGAGACCGGTCTTCACATAACCGTGCAGGGCGACCTGGTGCATCCGGTACAGGGAGATGTACACCAGACGGGCGATGTAGCCCTCGACCATCATGGAGCCGCGCATCAGGTTGCCCATCAGGCTGCCGACGGTGGAGAAGCGGCTCAGGGAGACCAGGGAGCCGTGATCGTGGTAGAGATAAGGCTTCATCTCGCCACCTGCCAGCTTGGCCAGGATGTTCTTGTAGGCCTGGGTTGCCATCTGGTGGGCAGACTGGGCGCGAGGCGGCACGAACTTGCCATCGGGCTGCGGACAGGCCGCACAGTCGCCGATGACGAAGATGTTCTCGTCACGGGTGGTCTGCAGGGTCTGGTGCACCACCAGCTGGTTGATGCGGTTGGTCTCAAGCCCGGCGATCTCCTTCATGAAGTCCGGCGCCTTGATGCCAGCGGCCCACACCATCAGATCCGCTTCGATAAGCTCGCCATCCTTGGTGTGCAGCCCCTCGGCCGTTGCCTCGGTGATCATGGTGCCGGTGCGCACATCCACCCCCAGCTTGGCCAGCTCCTGGTGGGCTGCGCCGCTGATGCGCTCTGGCAGGGCAGGCAGTATGCGCGGGCCCGCTTCGACCAGGCTCACCTTCAGGCTGTCGGTGGTGAGGTTCTTGAAGCCATAGGCATAGAGCTGCTCCACCGCGTTGTAGAGCTCGGCGGAGAGTTCGACCCCGGTGGCGCCGCCACCGACGATGGCAATCTTGACCTTGTCCCCTTCCTTGTATTCCGTCGCGAACTGCAAGAAGCGGTTCATCATCTGATCGTGGAAGCGGTGTGCCTGGGAGGGGCTGTCCAGGAAAATGCAGTGCTCCCGGATCCCCTTGGTATTGAAGTCGTTGGACACTGAACCTATTGCCATGACCAGGATGTCGTAAGGCACTTCACGCTCATGCACCACCAGCTTGCCGTCCTCATCGTGGATGGGGGCCAGTACGATGCGCTTCTCATCACGGTTGATGGCGGTCAGGCTGCCGAGCTGGAAGTCAAAACCGTGGTTCTTGGCATGGGACTGGTAGCTCAGGGCATCGATGCCCGCATCCATGGAGCCGGTGGCCACTTCGTGCAACAGGGGTTTCCACAGGTGGGTGCGATTGCGATCCACCAGGGTTACCTGCGCCTTGTTCTTCTTGCCCAGCTTGCGGCCCAGGCTGGTCGCCAGCTCCAGTCCGCCAGCCCCGCCGCCGACGACAACGATATTGGTCATGGTGAATTTCCTCAGTCTCATTTAAAGCTAAGGGAGCCGGCGGCTCCCTTGAAGTTGAATTCCATGACGTGACTGCATCAGGCCTCTTTGAAGGCCTTCATCCGCTGCAGGTGATGAGAGATGTTCTTGAACTTGTGGCTCTCTGTCTCATCCCACACGATGTTGTAATAATTCTTCAATTCACGCTCAATGTCCGCATTATTACCCACTTCATCCTGGACGGAAAGGATGCACAGGCAATTTCCTGAGTTTTTATTACGAAATTCTGACACACATTTGGTGCCTATGTCCTGATACTCCTCAGGCCGGTCGATGCGCCCTTCCATGTTGATTTCCGGGTGCAAATTGGGGTTGAAGATGACCTGCTTGATGCCACACAGGAAACCGATCCGCTCGCTCCAGTATCCTCCCAGGCCCACGCCGCAGATGAGGGGCTTGGGATCCGAACTCATGTCGAGCTGTTTCTTCACCTCTTTGAGCAGGTGACTCATGTCGTGACGGGGATGAACGGTGCTGTAATGAACGAAGCGCACATCATCATCGATATACTGCAACTGCAGCACTTTCTCATGATTGCCAAGGCTAGTGGCATCAAAGCCATGCAGATAGATGATCATGGTAAGACCTCAGACTCTGTGTCGGTTCTATCGAAACTACCGCAGCAGGCGGGCCCCACGCCACCAAAACATGCGGCTTTCTTGCTTTGGATCACGCCGGCCATCGTCAGCTGCGTCCGCCCTTCCCGTCACAACTTGCTACTCTTCAAACACAAAAAGACCACGGATGGGGTCGCTGTGAACGCCATTGCTCTGAGTTATCTGCTACTGGCGGCCCAGATGGGGCTGTATGGGATCCTCTGGTCCCTGACCGCCTGTCTGGTGCGCAGTGAGCGGCTCACCGGCCTGCTCGGCGCCGCCTACTCCCTGTGCTGGGCCGGTGCCTTGGCGCTGTTTGCCCTGCGGGGCACCCTGACCCCCTGGCTCACCTACACCGGCGCCGATGTCTTGGTGCTCTGCGGCTTCACCCTGTTGTGGGGCCGCGCTTACTGCTTCGACAGAGGCCGTTTCCCCTGGCGCCGCTGGTCACTGGTGACCCTGTTCGGCGCCTTGCTGCTCATCTGGGCCGGACCTGCCCCAGAGCACATGGACCTGCGCCTGCTGCTGCTCGCCCTCTTCTCCGGGGTCAGCGGCTTCCTGATGATCTGCTACTCGGCCCGCCCCTTGCGCCAACAGCTGGGCACGCCGCTGAGCTGGCTGATCTGCCTGCTGGGGCTGGCCGCCATCCTGGCCTGGGGAGAGCGGATCATGATGGCCCAGAGCCTGCCGATCCCGGCCCAGGATTTCGTCTACCCCTCGAGTCACAACATCCTGGCCTTGCTGGTGATCTGGCTGCTCACCATCGCCCTGCAGCTGGGGCAGTTGTTCATGGTGGTGCTGCGCAACACCCGCAAGCTCAACGACCTCTCGGTACGTGATGTCCTGACCCAGCTCCTCAACCGACGCGGCTTTGAGGCCAGATGGCGCGAGCTGCCCGCGGCATCCAGGTCGCTGCTGCTCATCGATGTGGATCACTTCAAGCAGGTCAACGATCGCCACGGTCATGATGTGGGCGACAGGGTGCTGTGCCACCTCGCCCGGCAGTTCACCGATCACATGGGGCCATCCGCTACCCTGGCCCGCATCGGCGGTGAAGAGTTCGCCATCTTGTTGCCGGGGGAGGATATCGCCAATGCCCATGGCCGCGCCGAATACCTGCGCAGCCAGATAGCCGCCACACCACTGCCCAGCGAACAGGGCGCACTCCATGTCACGGTCAGCATTGGGGTGGCCACCAGTCAGGGGGAGTGCCTCTTCGAGCTGCTCAAACAGGCCGATCTCGCCCTCTATCTCGCCAAACGACGCGGTCGCAACTGCGTCGCCAGTCAGCAGGATCTGGCCGCGCAGATGAGTTGAAAGCCGGCCTCCCAGGCTATCGCGCCCCGGACATTGCAACCTCGGTGGCCCCGGACAGCTCCTGACTCAAGTCGGCAAAACGGTTCACCGCCTCCTCCACTCTGTCCAGACTCTGCTGCCAGAAGGCGGTGGTGCGAATATCCAGCCCCAGATGTTCCAGCACCAGGGCCTCGGCGCTCATGCGCCCCGTGTCGCGCAGCAGGGCGCGATAGGCCTGCGCCACCCCCGCCTCCCCCCGCGCCTTGCGCGCCATCAACTGGCCATAGACCCCCAGGCTGAACAGGTAACCAAACAGATAGGGGTAGTTGTAAAAACCCAGCCCCGGGATGGCGAAGTGCCCCTTGGCGGCCCAGAACAGCGGGAAGTACTCCCCCAGACTCTGCTCGTACCAGCGCCCCCACGCCTCATCCATCAGTTCCTTGAGCCGGGCGCTGCCCACATAGCCCTGGGCCCGCTCGCGCACCAGGGCCTGCTCGAAGTCGAAACGGGCCGGGATATTGAGCAAGAAGGTCGCGGCGCTGTCGGCCTCCATCCAGGCGATGGCGTCCCGATCCCCCGCCTCGGCGCGTTCAAACAGGGCGCCACGCACCAGGGTCTCGGCGAAGATGGAGGCCGTCTCCGCCAATGTCATGGGATAGGCTCGCTGGCTCATGGGCAAGTCGCGCAGCAACCAGTTGTGCCATGCATGCCCCAGCTCATGGGCCAGGGTCACCAGGTTTCTCATGCTGCCCTCATAGGTGAGGAAGACCCGGGGCTCGACGGGATCGGCAAACTTGGTGCAGTAGGCGCCGCTCTGGCGACCAGGGCTCGGCGCCGCATCAATCCAGCCGCGTTCGGCCATCATGCGGGCAAACTCCCCCATCTCGGGATCGAAGCTGGCAAAGGCCTCGGCTATCCACTCGATGGCCTGCTCAAACGGGATGCCTGGCCCCGAAGCTGCCGGTGCGGGGGCGGCCAGATCCGCAGCGCTCATCCGGTTGATGCCGAGCCGACGCCCCATCACCCCCAGCGCGCGCTGACCCAGTTCACGCCGCGCATAGGTGGCGCTCATCATGGCCTCCAGGGTCACGGGTTCGATGCGGCTCTGATGGCAGGAGAGAGCCAGGGCATCCAGAGGACGGCCGGCTTGGGCGCCGCGCTGGCGAGCCAGCTCCAGGCGCCAGCCATTGATGGCATTGAGGATGGCGGCCACCGTCTCCTGCTCTGCCTCCCAGGCGGCACTGATGGCCGCCTGGGCTTGCAGGCGCACGGCGCGATCGGCGCTGCCGAGCAGGTTGCTGGCCTGGGCCAGTCCCAGCTCGCGGTCATCGACGCGCAGCCGCAGTCGGCCCGCCAGCTCGTTGTAGAGGTTGCCCCAGGCGTGCAGGCCATCGCTGCCCAGACCAATGACCAGCTGCTCCGCCGCCACCGGCAGCCGTTGATCCGCCAGGCGCCGCTCGTGGCGTAGCCGAAAGGCCTCCTCCCCCAGCAGGGGGTCTCTCATCAGCGCCTCGAAGTCGACGTCCGGCAGGGTGAGCAGCAACTGCTCCATGGGCGCCAGGGTCTTGAACAAGTCGGCATTGAGGGCGCGGGCGCGAGAGGCCTGGGTTTTGGCCAGCGGGTCCCGGCTATTCTGGCTGGCGGCACTGGCTGCCAGCACGGCGATATTCCAGCCGATGTTGCGAATGCCCTGGGCGCGCTGGCGCACCTTGCGCAGGAGTGCCAGCCGCGCCGCCGGCTCCTCGCACGCCGTCTCCAGCTCGCCCATCACATCAGCCAGTTCGATGAGACGGCTGCGAGCCTGGGCCAGATCGGCCTCCAGTTCCAGGCTATCGAGGCCGGGATAGATGTGTTGATTGTCCCAGCATTGGGGATAGACGGTATCTTGGCGCATCGATTCTCTCTTTTCAGGCGGGTTGCGGGCACACATCCGCTGGTGAAGGGGCACCCAAGCAGGGCTGCGCCCCCTCTTCAGCGGGCGCAGCCCACCCATAGGTTGGCAAGGGAGGCAGGGCTCAGATCAAGCGCTCGAAGCGCTCGACTCCCTCCTCCACGTAGTTCAGGCTCTCGTGCCAGAAGTCGGGCTCCCGGATGTCCACCCCCAGGTGTTTGGCAATGAGATCTTCGGCGCTCATCCTGCCGGTGTCGGTGAGCAGGGCGCGATAGGTCTCGGCAAAGCCGCTCCCTTCCCGCACCTTCTGGGCATAGAGACTGAGGGCAAACAGGTAGCCAAACAGATAGGGGTAGTTGTAAAAACCCACCTCGGAAATGGAAAAATGACCCTTGCTGGCCCAGAACAGATCGTCATGGCGACTGAGGCTGTCACCATACCACTGCTCCATGGCCGACTTCATCAGGCTCCTCAGCTGACTGGCCCCGACATAGCCTTCGCGGCGGGCCGCCACCAGAGACAACTCGAACTCAAAGCGTGCGGGGACATCGACCAGCAGCGAGGCGGCACTGTCGGCGTCCATCGAGGCGATGTTGCGCCGCTCGCTCACCTCCTGACTGCGCTCGAACAGGGCGTCACGCACCAGGGTTTCGGCAAACAGCGAGGCCGTCTCCGCCAGGGTCATGGGGTAGTCACGCTGCTCCAGCGGCAGGTCACGCAGCAACCAGCTGTGCCAGGCGTGGCCCAGCTCATGGGCCAGGGTCGTCAGATTATCCACTGTCCCCTCATAGGTGATGAAGACCCTGGGTTCGGCGGGATGGGCGTACTCCGTGCTGTAAGCCCCGCTGCGTCTGTGCTCGCTCGGCGCCGCATCTATCCAGCCGCGCTCGGCCATCATCAACACGAAGGCCCCCATCTCGGGGTCAAACTCGGCGAAGATCTCCGCAATCAGGGTAATGGCCTGCTCAAAACCGATCAGCTTGGGCTCGCTCACCGGCGCCGGTGCATAGAGATCCCAGGGACCATAATCGCGCAATCCCAATGCCAGTGCCTTGCCCTTGAGGGCGCGCTGACCCAGGGTGCGGCGCTCCCGCGTCACGCTCAAGAGGGTATCCAGGGTCTGGCGACTGATCTGACTCTGGTGACAGGAGAGATCCAGGGCATCGAGCTGGCGCTGCCCTCCCCGCTGGCGGGCGAGCTCCAGGCGCCAGCCGTTGATGGCATTGAGGATGGCGGCCACCGTCTCCTGTTCCTCCTCCCAGGCGGCGCGAATACCAAACCAGGCGGCCTTGCGCCGTGCCTGCTGCGGATGACTGAGCAGGTTGCTGGCCTGGGCCAGCCCCATGCACTCCCCCGCTATCTGCGGCATCAGCTTGGCAACCAGGCTGTCGTAGAGCTCGCCCCAGGCCTGCAGGCCATCCACCGCCAGCCCCTCCAGCAGCTGTTCGCAGGCCAGACCCAACTGCTGATCTTGCAGCTCACGCTGATGACGGACCTGGTGCGCCAGCTCGAACAGTTCCGGATCCTGAAGCAACGTCTCGACCAGCGCCGGCGCAGCCTCCAGCCAGAACAGGGTCACCGGTTTGGTAACCTGCGCCAGGCGCGACGAGAGACGAGTACTTCGGGATAACAGGGTCTTGGCCGCCTCGTCCTGGCCGTTGCGACTGAGTAGGTTATAGCCATAGACGCCGCTATTCCAGGCAAGTTCAGTCAGCCCTTTCGTCTGCGCGCGAATGGCGCGCAGCAGCGCACGCAGGGCGGCCGGCTCATGGCGGTGGGCCAGTTCGGCGATCAGGCACTCCAGACGATGAAGGGCCGGTTCGGCGTCGGCAAACTGCTGGTCAATGGCCGGGCAGTCGGGGGCGGCGAAGATGTGCTCATCACGCCAGATCATGCGGTTCATAAGGCTCCTTGGTTGTGTCGCGTTGTCTGCATCCATGACAAACCTCTTCTGACGAGAGGCTGGCCAGCATGCTAGGAGAAGCCCGGCCCCCTGACCATCCCCCATATATGCGCGCCACCCGCCCCTGATAGCCAGGGAACGCCAGCAAGCAGTGCGCCCCGACCAGCGGGGCGCACTCTGTACTGTTTGATCACGGCGTGACTGAGTATGGGGAGGCGCAAGAGAGGCAAGCGCCACCGCCTCTCTTGCTGGCGGTGTTATTTGGCGGGCTTGAGCCTGCTCACCATGCTCATCAGCGCCACCAATGCCAGACCGGCCAGCACACCGATCAGGGCATTGAGCAGGGTCGGCGTCAGGGCACCCAGTACGCTGCCCATCGTCGGCAGGGTCTGCACGCTCGCCGCCGCCCCCTCGACCAGGTGGTGCACGAAGGGCCAGCCATGGACCAGGATGCCGCCACCGACCATGAACATGGCAATGGTGCCCACCAGCGCCAGCAGGTGCATCAACTTGGGGGCCACCGCCAGCAAGCCGCGGCCCAACCCCTGACGCAACAGGCCGCCATCCGGTTTCTTCAACAGGTGCAAGCCGATGTCATCGAGCTTGACGATGAGGGCCACCAGGCCATAGACCCCGACCGTCATCAAGAGCGCTATCCCCGCCACTACGGCAATCTGCAAGCTCAGGCTGGTACCTTGCACCGTGCCAAGGGCAATGACGATGATCTCGGCGGAGAGGATAAAGTCGGTTCGAATGGCCCCCTTTACCTTCTGCTGCTCATAGCCGACCAGGTCCTCGATAGGAGGATGAGATGCGGCGCTCCCCTGCACATCCTCACCCGCCGTCTCCTGGTGGGGCAGAAACTTGTGCACCAGCTTCTCCGCGCCCTCGAAACAGAGATAGGCGCCCCCCAGCATCAACAGCGGAGTAATGAGCCAGGGGATCAGGGCACTGATGGCAATGGCGGCGGGCACCAGGATCAGCTTGTTGCGAAACGATCCCTTGGCCACGGCCCAGACCACCGGCAGCTCACGCTCGGCGCGCACCCCAGAGACCTGCTCGGCATTGAGGGCAAGATCGTCCCCCAACACACCCGCCGTCTTCTTGGCGGCGACCTTGGTCATCAGGGCGACATCATCGAGCACGGTCGCAATATCATCGAGCAGGGTCAGCAGACTGGCTCCGGCCATATCAATTATTCCTCATGTCAGTGGCGGGGAAATCCATCGGTAGCGAGACACTCTTCTTTGTCACTCCCTTGGTGATCTGCGCCATCTCGGCCAACGAGCGGGTTCCAGGCATCATGGTGGCTTCCTTATTTCGGACTAAAGATGGCACAGTGTAACGAGAAGCCGCCGTTTCGGCAGCACCCCTGAGTCGTTTGTCCTTTGCTGCATCCGCACTCACTCCCCCTCTAGCCCAAGGAGTTTCCATGCAACCCTGGCAGCCTCTGCTCGATTTCTGGTTTGGCGATGACACCGACGATGCCAGCCGTGCCAAGCGACAAGCCCCGCTCTGGTGGGGTAAAAGCCGCGACACCGACCTCCTGATCCGCCAACGCTTTGGCGCGCTGGCCGAGCAAGCAAGCGCCGGTACCCTGGCCCACTGGGCCGAGGTGCCCACCGGGCGGCTGGCGCTGATCCTGCTGCTGGACCAGTTGCCGCGCAACATTCACCGCGGCACCCCGGGCTCTTTTGCGCAGGACGCCAAGGCCCTGGCCCTCACCTTGGCCGGGTTGTCCCTGGGGGTGGACAAGGCACTCTCCCCCCTGGCGCGGGTGTTTTACTACCTGCCCCTCGAGCATTCGGAGCAGCGGGAACATCAGGCGCGCAGTGTCGCCCTGTTCGACGCCCTGGCCGCCGAGCAGCCCGGCTCGACCTTCGCGGGCTACCTCGATTTTGCCCGCCGCCATCAGGTGATAGTGGACAGATTCGGTCGCTTCCCCCATCGCAATGCCATTCTGGGCCGCCCCAATACGACCGAGGAGAGCGCCTTTCTCACGCAGCCGGGCTCGGGCTTCTGACTGGCCGCCCCTCATTGCCATTGAAAAACGGGCCAAAGGCCCGTTTTTCGTACGCATTGGATTGCAGCTCGTTCAAGCCGCCTCGGGCAATGCCTCCTTCTTCTGGTAAGCCGCAGGGCTCAGCCCCAGCAGCTCCTGCACCGTGGAGGCCACCGTGATGGAGGAGAGGGTACCGGTCAAAATGCCGGCGAACAGGGTGAAGGCGAAGCCATGGAGGGCATCGCCGCCAAACAGCAGCAGGGCTCCCACGGTAAAGAGGGTGGTGCCCGAGGTGATCATGGTGCGGCTGAAGGTCGCCTTGATGGCGATATCGCTGCACTCATGCATCCCCAACCGGGTGCGGGAGCTCAAGATGTCCCTCAGCCTGTCCGAGATGACGATGCTGTCGTTGAGGGAGTAGCCGATCACCGCCATCAGGCCGGCGATCACGTTGAGGTCGAACTCGATATGGAACAGGGCAAGCAGCCCCAGGGCGACCACGGCATCATGCAGCACCGACAGCAAGATGCCGACGGCCTGACGCCATTCGAAACGAAACGCCAGATAGACGGAGATGGCGATAGAGGCCACCAGCACCGCCATCATCCCCTGCTGGAACAACTCGGCGCCCACCTGGGGGCCCACTATGGTGGTGCGCAGCAGTTCGACCGGCAGGCCAAGCTGAGTCGCCAGCCGATCAGCCAGCTCCTGGGCAGGCATGGTCAGCCCCTCGGGGGGGAGCTTGATCAGCCACTCACCGGGGACCCCGGCCGGTTGCAGGCTCACCAGGGCGCGCAGAGACTCCCCGAGCAAGGCATTGATCTCATGGGCATCCTTGAGGGTCTGGATCTTGAACTCCAGCAAGATGCCCCCGGTGAAATCCAGTCCCAGTTGCAGGCCGTTGATGGCCAGCAGCCCGAGACTGGCGAGGGTGAGCAGCACGGAGAGGCCCAGCCCCAGATAACGCCAGCGGGTCAGGCTCATGGAAAAGAAGCGATGAAACATGATTAAACCCTCTGCAGCCGTTGGCTGCTCTTGCCCCAGATGGGATTGATGATGGCGCGCGTGCCCCAGATACCGGTGATCATGCTGGAAACCAGCCCCAGGATCAGGGTGATGGAGAAGCCTTGCAGCGGGCCTGAGCCGATGGCGTAGAGCACCACGGCACTGATCAGGGTGGTGATGTTGGCGTCGAAGATGGTGCTGAAGGCCGAGCGGTAGCCAAAATCGATGGCTCCCGCCAGGCTGGCACCTTCACGCAACCTGTCCTTGACCCGCTCGAAGATGAGCACATGGGTATCCACCGCCATGCCGACCGTGAGTACCAGACCGGCGATGCCGGGCAGGGTCAATACGGCGCCGGGCAACACCGCCAGCATGCCCACCTGCATCAACAGGTTGCCAAACAGCGCCGTGATGGCGACCCAGCCAAACTTGCGATACCAGCACAACATGAACACCATCATGCCGACCATGCCAAACACCAGGGCGCTAAAGCCCGCCTCTATGTTCTGCATCCCAAGAGTGGGGCCTATGCTGCGCTCTTCCAGGATCTTGAGGGGCGCGGTCAGGGCCCCGGCGCGCAGCAGCATGGCGAGCTCTTGTGCCTCCGGCATGCTGCCAAGCCCGGTGATGCGGAACTGGTTGCCGAGCGCCGTCTGTATGGTGGCCACGTTGATCACCTGACTGTGAGCCCGCAACTTGCCGCTGCTGCCCGTCTTGTACTCGGTGAACACGGTTGCCATGGGGCTGCCCACATGCTGGCGACTGAACTGGCTCATCTTGCTGCCCCCCAGGGCATCGAGCACTATGCCGACCTGAGGCTGCCCCATCTCTCCCATGCTGGCACGGGCATCGACGATGTGATCGCCGGTCAACACCGGTTTGCGATCCAGCCCGACGCTGCGTCCCTCCTTGTCGGTCATGACAAAGCGGCTGTCCGGCTTGGCCTGATAGAAGGCCAGGGATGCCGTGGCGCCAATCACCTCCTTGGCCTGACGGGGGTTGTGGACCCCGGGCAGCTCGATGCGGATACCATCCTGACCCTGGCGCTGCACCGAGGCCTCGACGATGCCGAGCTCATTGATGCGCTTCTTGAGGATCGACAGGTTCTGGGTGACGGCGTTATTGGCGAGCAGAGTGCGCTCGGCCTCGCTCATCTTGAGGGTCAGCTGCTGGCCCGATCGAGTCAGCAGCCACTGGCCCTGACGCACACCGCCACTCTCCTTGACGAGGGTGAGCCAGGCGCCCTGCTCCGTCCCCTCTGGCAGCACTATGCGCACCTCCCCGGTCGCTACCCGGCTCACATTGCCCCCGCGCAAGTGGGCTTCCCGCAGACCGGTGCGCAGGTTATCCACCAGATTCTTGGTCTGATTCTCCAGCACGAAGTCCAGATCGACCCCGATCAGCAGCTGCGAGCCACCCCGCAAATCCAGCCCCAGCTTGATGGGGGTGGCGCCGAGCTGGCTGATCCAGGTCGGCGCCTTGGCATGAAACTCCAGGGTCAGGGCGGCGCTGTCATGGCCCTGCTGCTCGAGCAACTGCTTGGCTCTTTGCTGATCCCCCTGATCGGAAAACACCAGCTCCAGCTTGTCCGCCGAGGCGATGGTCTGCTGCAGCACTATGCCCTCTGTGGCCAGCAGCTTGGCATCGCTGGCACTCAGGCTCGACTGGCCATGCAGGCCGAGGGAAGGCTGCTCACCGAAGAAGGTGGGCAGGGAATAGAAACCGAAGGTCAATAACATCAGCAGCAACAAGGCGTACTGCCAGGCGCTGGTGCGGTTGTGCAGCAGGCGCGGTTTTTTTCTCACACTGTTCATGGCAAGGATCCAATTCGAAACAGGCATGGCGATCGCCGCGATAGTCGCAGCAGACGCAGAAAATCAATCGAAATGGGGGCTGGCGTCCGATGGACGAGCCCGTCGGTCAGCGAGGGAAACTACCCTGATGTGACCGAAGATCAGCCGTGAACGGCGCTCTGGGAGAAGCGGTATTGCAGGTGTCGGCGGGAGAGCCAGCGGCGATGTATGCCCCTGAACTTGTCTCTGAAGCTGTGTTTCTGATAGAGCAGCGGGAGGCAGAGCAACAGGCCCCCCAGCAGTAGCAGGCTGACGGCAGCTGACCAGTCATGGATGAGCTGATAGTCGCGATCTTGCCTGTCGCCATGGTTGCGCAGGGAGTGTTCCAGCCGCTGCAGATGGCTCTGATGGGTGCCGATAAACTTGACGGCTCCCTCCTCAGGTGTGCTCGCACCATGGAAGGCGCTCTGGGAGAGGGATGTTTCCTGGGGAGCAGCCACCAGATGTCCATCCACTCGAAGAGTAGAAAACAGCAGCATGAAGGCGATGAGCAGGCTCATCACTATCCATTTCACTGTATTTGGACGATGGGACGACATAAGGCTCCGAAAAAAGTGTGAGCTGGCGCCCACTGTGGGCAAGCTATCACAGGGGCTCGTCGGCAGCAAGGGCTGAACGGACCGGCCTTTGCCCTACCGACCCGAGCAACCCTGTGATAAATGGCGCTATTTACCTTGGGTCATCTGTTCGAAGTCGCTGGCATAACCCTTGAGCAAGCTGTAAAGGTGGGCACGCTGCTTGAGATCCAGGGAGCCACTCAAGTCACTCAACCACTGGACGGTACGTTGGCGGGACTGCTCGGTATAACCGGTGAAACGGCCGTCCATCAGACCATCCCCCTCGGCCAGCAGCTTGGTGAGCCGCTGCTCGAAGTCGGGGCTGGCACGCTGCCTGAGCAGCTGATCCAGCTCGCCGACCCAGGCTCTCTGGTACTCAATCCAGGGCGGCATCATCTCGTATTGCCACTCAACCCAGCGGGCCACCAGGGGCGCCTGGGCGGGTTTGACCTCGCCTATCCAGAATACCAATCGCTTGTTCATCTTCTCGGTCGACTCGCGCAGCACCTTCTCCTTGGGATCCTTGGCAAAATCCTGCTCCCGCTCCTGCTGTCGCGCCAGCCTGTCTTTCATGAAAGCATCGACCTGGGCATCGGTCAGGGTGCGAGCCAGCCGCACCGCCCGCGGTATGGTGTTCTCCAGGGTACGGGTCAGGCTCTGTTGGGTGACATCCAGATGTCGGGAGACCTGAGCCGGTGTCATGGGACTCGCCACCGCCCGGGAGAGGGCGGCAAGATCCTTGGCATAGCGCGGCAACTCATGCTGACGGTGCCAGCTCATCAACCCCTTCACCTCCTGATCGAGCAGCCTCTTCTGGCTGCTGCTCAGGGAAAAATAGTCATCGAGCTGCCAGACGATGCCGACGTCAAGCCAGTAGTAGATGACCCGGGTCGAGCAACCGACCAGCAGCAGGCAGGCCAGACCCGCCAGCCAGACTCGTGTTTTCTTGCGCCAAGGGTGTGTCATCAAGATGGGTTACTCCAGTCGTTGGCGATGATGGGCTATCAGCTCGGCATAGGCCGCATCGGGAGCCTGCTCGGCCATGAGCAGGGCCCACAACAGGGCGATGTAATCGACCCAGGGCAGAAAGGCCGCCCCCTGAAAATCCAGGGGACGTGGCGTCTGGCCCAGGGCAAGCCGTTCAATTTCTTCAAGATAGCAGTCTTCAAGCGCTGCCATCTCCTCCAGACCCCAACCATGGGTGCGCACTATGCTGGCCAGTTCGAAACCGGGGTGACCCGCTGCGCCATATTCCCAATCGATGACCCAGGGTCGCTCTCCCAACAAGTTAGCCGGATTGAGATCGTGATGGCAAGGGAGCCAGCAACCGTCCGGCTCCCGGCTGGCGAGCAGAGGCGCCTCCAGCTTGTCGAGCCAGGGAGGGGGTGCCTTGAGCCCCTCGCGGTAGCCCCGGGCATGGGCGCGCACCGCCATCCTGACGGTCGGCAGCGGCAGTTGATGAAGCCGAGCCAGCAGCCGAGCCAGGGCGGGCAACGCCTGACGCTGCGGGAGGGGAGCCTGCGCCCAGCTCGGCGCCTCGCACCAGTCGAGCAGCAGTATGCCGCGATCGGGGTCCCCATAATGGCAAGGCAGTGCCAGCCCGGCGGCCATGGCCCCCCGATAGAGCTGCCATTCGGTCGCCCTGTCGATGCCAAGGCGTGCCGGTTCTGGGTGACCCTGCCTCAAAAAGTAACTGCGCCCCGAGGGGAGGCGCAGTCGATAGTTGCTATTGGTCAGCCCGAGCCCCAGTGGTTCGAGCCGCCCCTCCCGCCAGGGAGCGGGCAGGCTCGCCAGCAGGCGCTGTTGTTCATTACCAGCCAAAGGTCGATGTCTTCGCCTGTTTGCGGATCTCTTTCTGATCGGCCCACTCCAGCTCGCCGCTCTCCAGATCCATCAGGTTCATGGTCATCTGGTAGTAGACATCCTTCACCTTGCCGTTGTCCTTGACGATGCTGCTGAGGTTGCCATAGACCATGTAGCGGGCACCGGTCTGCTTGCCAAGCCGTACCATGGCAGCGGGATCCACCATGCCACTGCTCTGCTGATATTCGAGCTGCTGCTTGACCGCCGCCACCTTGCTCATGTCGACGAAACGGAACTTGCCGGAGCGCAGCAACTTGGTGCGGATGGTGTCGCTCACGGCTTCGGTATCGATGTGCTCCGAGGTCTTGTTGCGGATGGAGTCCATGAACATCACAGGGCGGCCCCCTGCCGTGATTTCACTGGTCGCCGGCGAGCTCAACATGGAATCCGCCATCTTGTCGGCGATGGCTTGCAAGTCGCTCGAGCCGTAATCCACGGTCACCGTCTCGGTGGCCGTCGGATCGCCATAGCTGACGGTGGTGCTGGAGCAGCCGCCCAGCAGCAGGGCGCCGCCCAGGATAAGCAAGGCATGATTCATCTTCATCGATTCGTTTCCTCAATCACTAAGTACATGCAAGGTGTCAGCACCCCTGGTGCCTGACACCTCAAGCCACCGCCGCACGGCGGCAGGAGCTCATCAGTTCGATTCTTCAATCACTTCACGGACGGAGAGCCGATAACCCTTCACATCCAGGGTCGGCGCCAGGGCCGACAGTGTCCGAACCTGCTGGCCATGGAGCACGAGTGGCGTCCAGCCGCGGCCATCAGACGCGACCTCCTGGCCGCTGGCATCATACCAGTAGAACAGGTATTGCAGAGGATTGTCGCCACGGCGCTCATTGACTATCTCCACGTTGACCTGCATCAGGCCATTTTGCTGGCGCCTGGCCAGCTCGCGCAGGTGCAGGTCAAGAGTGCTGTTACCCACTTGCATCTGGGCCGCGCCGCCACTTGGCGCCGACAGGGCAACACCGCTGGTGTTGGTGGCACAGGCCGACAGCCCCAAGGCGAGGCCGCAAGCCAGGACGATTCGTTTCATCTTCTACTCCTCATATGAATATCTCCCCCCCAGGCACCCGGCCTGGGGGGGATTAGAGCATCATCACCCGGGTGACGAGATTGGCACCGAGCCGGTTGACCCACACCAGGGTGGTATGCCCGGCACGCACCTCGATGGGCAGGGTCTTGCTCCCACTGCCTGATCCTAACTGCAACTGCTGCGAGCCCGGGGGAAGCGTCGCGTCCCAACTCGATGCCTGGGCAGGCAGGGTCAGCCAGCTGCGGGTGTCGGCCCGCTCAGACAAGGTGTTGAAGATGCCGACCACCAGGTTGCCCACATCGCCCCCCTCCTTGGCGGCGCTGCGGCGCAGTTGCTCCTTGGCGACCAGACGCAGCGCCTGACGGCTCAACATGACGGGCAGTCGCTCCTGCAGATCCTTGGCAGCCAGGGCTTCGAGCCGCACCAGGGGCGCCGTGCTGCCTGCCTGGTTGCCCACCCCGACACTGAGCGGCCCCACCTCGGCGCCGCGATTATCGTAGTAGGGGATGGCCACGGTAAAGGTGCGAAAATCCCCCCTTGAGGTAAAGAGCGGCAGTGGCAGGAAGAGTTCGCGGCGGGCCGGGATCAGCCCATCTTCGAACAGCACCACCACCCTACCCTGCCCCCGCACCAGAGGCGGAGCCTTGCGACCGAGGCGCTGCTCGGTGGCCGCCAACTCCGCAGCCGAGCCGCGCAGCCGTGCCAGACGCAGCATGGCCCCTTGCAGGGCCGGGTTATCCGGGGCTATCTCCAGGCCGCGACCATAGTCTACCCAGGCATCGTTGAGATCCCCGCTCGCCTCATAGAGCACCCCGGACAGATAGAAGGTATAGGCATTCTGGAAGCCGTTCTTGACCTGGCCGGTGAGGCGGTCGAGATCCGGCGCCCGCGACAGCGCCTGGCGCACACTGGCCTCTTGCTTCGCCTTGGCAACCTCATCACCCCGCTCGCGCAGGGCCCGCTCCTGCACCTGATTGGCGCGGCGCACTTCGACCAGGGCCCCTTCCAGATCCCCGCGCTGCAGATAATCCAGCGCCAGATAGTGGTGCAGCATGGTGCGCTCGTAATCTGGCGTCTGATAGCCGAGGGTCTGATCGTTGGTCAGCAGACTGCCGGCCTGGGCCAGCCCCTGGCTCACCCGAAAGCGGGCCTGCTCATCGTCGGCCTTGAGGGCCAGGTCCGCCGCCTCCCAGGCCCTGCGGCTTTGCGGGGCCTGATTGGCGAGCGAAGCGATACGCCCCAGCTCCAACCGGCTGAGCACATAGCCATCATCGCCGGGTTCGAGCTCACGCACTTCCCCGATGGCGTCGAGTGCCTTGCCCTGCAGCAGGGCATTGCGCACCGGAGTCATCTGCACCGAATAGGAGACGAACAGGTCTTGCCAACTGGCGCAGCCGCCCAGCCCCAAAACGGCGCAGAGCAGCAAGGGGCGCAGCCCGGTCAACCGCATCCTCACAGGGTGAGCAAGGGGCCCAGGGAGTGACCGCCAACCAGATGCATATGGATGTGATACACCTCCTGCCCGCCATGGCGGTTGCAGTTCATGATGAGGCGATAGCCATCCTCGGCGATGCCCGCCTCAGAGGCCAGCTTGCGCGCCACCGTGAACATGCGGCCAAGGGCCAGCTCGTGTTCGGCTTCGACGTCATTGACCGTCGGGATCAGCACATTGGGAACGATGAGGATATGCGTCGGCGCCTTGGGGAAGATGTCGCGAAAAGCGGTGACCAGATCGTCCTGATACAGGATCTCGGCCGGGATTTCCCTGCGGATGATTTTGCTGAAAATGGTTTCATCGGCCATGGATAACTCCTTGCGTTAAAAAGAAAAATTCAAATTAAGACTCTAAAGAGCCCATTCCATCCCACTGGGCTTCGCCAAGTGTGACACAGGGCGATTTTTGCGACAGCCGTTGTCACAAAGCCTTCAGTTATTGTTAAAAATACCGATAGCGAGAACAGTAAGGATCCCCGGTGCCCACCACGAAGTCCGTAGGGTAACAAAGGGACGGGGGATTCAGGCAAGGGACTTTTGCATCACAGCGGGACAATAATGAAACTAAGTATGTCTGACCTCTCCATCTTGCAGCGGGTCTATCTCGGGTTTGCCATCCTGGTCGCCGTGATGATAGCGAGTTCTGCTTTCACCTTTCACAGCCAGCGCGCACTCGGCCAGGCCCTGCATCAGGTCACCCAGCAATCCATGCCCCTGGTGCAGGCCAGCAGCCAGACCCAGATCAGCCTGCTGAGCGCCAACAAGCGGCTCAACGACGTGCTGACCGAGCAAGATGCCAAGGCGCTACCCGAAGAGATCAGCGCCCTTGAGGCCGCCCAGACCGAGGTCGAGGGTCGCCTCCAGGCCCTGAGCAGCCAGGCCGGCAATGAGCCCCAACTGCAAGCACCGCTCAACGCCCTCAAGGAGCAGGTCGCCAGCTATCAGGCGCTGACCCAAACCCTGCCCACCGAACACCAGGCCCTGCTCAGCCAGCTGCACAAGGTCAATCAGGCCAAGGGACAATTCCAGGTCACCCTGCCCCAGTTCAAGAAAAACCTGAGCGACATGATGGCGGGACAAGAGGACAGCTTTATCAAGATGCTCTCCGAGAAGCTGACCACCCAGCTCTCCACCATCGAGCTCTCCACCATGGATGCCCTCAATCAGAGCATGACGGGCCCCATCGAAGCGGCGCTCAAGCGCAACAAGATGCAGATTGGCGGCTTCAACGGCACCATCGCCGATCTGGAAAAAGAGCTGCCCAGCTTCGACAACGACGTCGGTCACAACGTGCGCGCCTTCGTGCGCGACACCACCGCCAGCGACGGCCTGCTCGGCCAGTATCAGGCCCTGATGACGCAACAAGCCGCCCTGCTGGAGAAGAGCAAGCAGGCCAGCCAGCTCATCATCGCCATCCAGGAACAGCTCGATGCCATCACGGCCCAGAGCCAGCAACTGATGAATGCCAGCATTGCCGCCTCGGAACAGGTACAGCAGCGCAGCACCCTCTCCCAGGGGGTCAGCATAGTGCTCGCCATCCTGGTCGCCATCCTGGTCGCTCTCACCCTGGGCCGGGCCATCCGCCGCCCACTCAAGGAGCTGCTGCGGGTACTGACCGACGTGACCCAGGGGGACATGACACTGCGGGTCGGCTTCAAGAGCCGCAACGAATTTGGTCAGCTCGGCAGTCAGGTCAACCTGCTGATCGCCCAGATGAGCGAGGTCCTCACCCAGCTGAGCCAGGCCTCGACCCAGCTCAATGATGCCGCCCACGGCAACCGCCACACCACGGAGTCGGTGCGTGCGGATCTGGAGACCCAGCGTCAGGAGACCGCCTCGGTCGCCGCCGCCATGACCGAGATGGAAGCCTCGGTGCGCGAGGTTGCCCAGGCGGCCAACCAGACCCTGGAGCGGGTGATGGATGTGGAGAAAGCCTCCGAAACCGGACGCCAGGTGATGGCGGGCAATATCAGCACCACCCACCAGCTGGCGGGCAAGTTGCAGCAGACCGGGGCTGTCATCGCCGAGGTCAGCACCATGAGCGGCCAGATTGGCAACATTCTCGACGTCATTCGCGGCATTGCCGATCAGACCAATCTGCTGGCGCTCAATGCCGCCATCGAGGCAGCCCGGGCCGGCGAACAGGGCCGTGGCTTCGCCGTGGTGGCCGACGAGGTGCGCAGTCTGGCGGGCCGCACCTCCCAATCCACCAGCGAGATCCAGACCATGATAGAGAACCTGCAACAAGGGGTCGCCAAGGCGGTGACCGTGATGCAGGAGTGCTCCCATGAGATGGACAGCTGCATGAGCCAGAGTTTCCAGGCCAACAACGCCATGGAGGAGGTGCAGGGGATAGTGGTGCTCATCAGCGACATGTCGAGCCAGATAGCCTCGGCCGCCGAGCAGCAGCAGGCGACCAGCGCCGACATCGCCACCAACCTCAATCGCATCTCGGATATCTCGGATCTCAACTACCAGGGCATCGCCCGGGTGGCCGAGACCAGCCAGCAACTCGATGCCCTGGCCGAGCAGCAGGAGAGCCTGGTCAAGCGGTTCCGGCTCAGTGCCTGATCGCCTCTGACGGCGCCCCCAGCAACAACAAGGCCCCTTTCGGGGCCTTGTTGTTTATCCATGGCGCATCAGGCGTAGGCGATGGCGCCCTTGCCCACCCCTTCATAGGCGACAATCTTGACGAACTTGTCCCCCACCTGCTTCTTCACTTCACGGGCAATATGGTGGGCAAGCAGTTCGATGGTGGTGTCGGTGTCGATCATCTCCACCTCGCTTCTGACCATGGCGAGCTGGAACAGCCCCTGGGGGGCCACATACTTGAAACCGATGTGCTGCTCGCCAAGCAGTGGCGCGGCGACGGCGCTCAGGGCCAGTTCGGCCAGGGGAACTTCGTCCTCGGCGGTGCCGAGGTAGATATCGGCCCACCCCTCGGCCCAATTCTGTTCAAGCTCTTCATCACGCTCCCCTTCCACCTCTATCTCGATGGGAGAACGATGACCGTGGGCGATGCGCTGGCAGTTGCCATCGTGTTTCTTGAGGCCATGGCTGTAGTGATAGAAGGCACCGGCAATGGCTTCGTGGCGCAGGGTCAGCGACAGATCCCGGATATTGCCCGGCAGCTCCTTGGCCAGTACCGCCAGCAGGTAGCGGGTCACCGACTCCTTGTCGACCTGGGCACCGGGGATAAAGGCAAAGGCCTCCCCCGGACAGCGCAGGTGGATGGAGCTGCCCTGGCGCAGCAAGTCGACGCACTGCTCGCCCCCGGCCAGACTCTCGATGCGCACCAGGGCGTTGTCTGCCGGGACCAGCAGTTTGTGGTCCACTTCGCGGTCGATGATCGCCTTGATAAGCTTCTTCACCCGCCCAAAATCGAGCAGCATGCTCATCTCGTTGAGCTCGCCGCCCAGCTCCACGTCCACCAGCCAGCTCTCACCCACCATGCCACGGCGTTCACACAGGTAGCTGGAGTCGATCACGGTCAAATCTCTTACAAATAACTTCATTACTCAGGCCTTGCTACAGAGTAGGGACAGATTGCGCTATTATGACCCGCGCTCACCGACAAAGGAACTGGACCCGCCATGAACACATTGCTTATCAAGAACGCAACCCTGGTCAACGAAGGGCGCATCTACGCCTCCGATGTGCTGATCGAGGGCGAGCGTATCAAGAAGATCGCCCCCCAGATCGATGCCCCGGACGCCGTGGTGATCGATGCGGCAGGCCGCCATCTGATCCCCGGCATGATTGACGATCAGGTCCATTTTCGTGAGCCGGGTCTGACCCACAAAGGCACCATAGCGAGCGAGTCCCGCGCCGCCGTGGCCGGTGGCACCACCAGCTTCATGGAGATGCCCAACGTCAATCCCCAGACCACCACCATCGACGCCCTGGAAGCCAAGTACGAGATCGCCGCCAAAGGCTCTGCCGCCAACTACAGCTTCTATCTGGGTGCCACCAACGACAACCTGGAAGAGATCAAGAAGCTCGATCCCAAGCAGTCCTGCGGCATCAAGATCTTCATGGGCGCCTCCACCGGCAACATGCTGGTCGACAACCAGGAGACCCTGGCTGCCATCTTCCGGGAGAGTCCGGTGATGATAGTGACCCACTGCGAAGACACGCCGTCTATCAAGGTGCTCGAAGACGAGGCCCGCGCCAAGTGGGGCGAGGATGTGCCGATGCGCGAGCACGGTCGCATCCGCAGCGCCGATGCCTGCTACAAATCCTCCAGCATGGCGGTGGGCCTGGCGAAAAAATACGGCGCCAAACTGCACGTGCTGCATCTGACCACGGCAAAAGAGCTGTCGCTCTTCACCGCCAGCCCGGACTTGAAGGAGCTCAAGGACAAGAACATCACCGCCGAGGTGTGTGTGCATCATCTGTTCTTCAACGAGGCGGACTACGACACCCTGGGCAGCCAGATCAAGTGCAACCCGGCGGTGAAGAGCGCGGCCGATCAGCACGCGCTGCTCGATGCGGTGCGCAACGATGTGCTCGACATCATCGCCACCGACCACGCCCCCCACACCTGGGAAGAGAAGCAGAACAGCTACTTCAAGGCGCCGTCCGGCATCCCGCTGGTGCAGCACTCCATGCAGGCCCTGCTCGAGCTCTACCACAACGGCGTCTTCTCCCTGGAAACTATCGTCAAGAAGACCTCCCACGCGGTGGCCGAGCGCTTCCAGGTGCAGGATCGCGGCTACATCCGCGAAGGCTACTTCGCCGACCTGGTGCTGCTGGATCTGGGCAAGCCCTATGTGGTCAATGACGACAACCTGCTCTATCTGTGCGGCTGGTCGCCCTTCAACGGCTATCGCTTCCAGAGCAGCATAGAGATGACCCTGGTGAATGGTCAGATTGCCTGGCAGAACGGTCAGGTCACCGACCAGGTATTGGGCAAACGGCTGACCTTTAACCGCTGACAGCGAGGGAAGCGATAGCCATTCAAAGGCTGTCGCTCCCAACCCCATTGGCATGAAGATGACAGGCAGATCACCCGGCAAAACGGTCAGTTCACCGGCTTGCCATTGGGCAAACGGCTGACCTTTAACCGTTAATTGCGTGCAAAGCAGGCGAACGCGTCAAAGTCGCTGTTTGCTGGTTGACAGGGGGGGGCCATCTCCATAAACTCAGCCCCCGTCAGCCAAGCTGACGCAGTCGGCGTGTAGCGCAGCCAGGTAGCGCACTGTCATGGGGTGTCAGGGGTCGGAGGTTCGAATCCTCTCACGCCGACCATCATTCCCCGAGAAAGGCCCAATCAGCAGATTGGGCCTTTTTTTATCCGCGATCCTTCCCCTCCCCCTTTTCCCTCATCACGGATGGCATTGACCCTCTCCCTGCTCTCCTCCAGCCAGGTGGATGATTGCCCAAAACCGATCCCTGTGTTGTGATCAGCTATCGTCTCTGCCCAGGGTTTATCTCATGCCATCTTGTCGTTCTCCTCTGCCCTCTCTCCTGCTGGTCTGCGCCCTGCTCTTGGGCGGCTGCGCGACCCCCTATGACAGTGAGAAGTCAATGTGGAATGGTCAGACTGGCTTCTCCCAGACCCAGCTCGGCCCGGATCGCTGGCAGATAGAGTTCGTCGGCAACGATCTGGTGGACAGGGAGACGGCGCGCAAATACGTGCTCAAACGCGCCGGGGAACTGGCCCTGTCCAGAGGCTATGGCTGGATAGAGGTATTGAGTCTGGAGATTGCCCGGGATGCCGTGCGCGCGACCCCCCGTCGCCCTCAGTTTGGTTTCGATGAGTACGAGCCAGACACCTTCATGGAGCAGTTGCATGTCGAGCATCGCATCTCTGCCCTGCTCAACCTGCGCCTGCGTCACCAGGCCAAGGGGGATGGCAGCTTGTCAGCCGAATATCTCAATAAAATAACAATTAACAACAGTAAATAGTAACAATCAATTAAATAACATCCTTAATACACCTAAGA
Source organism: Aeromonas sp. BIGb0445 (assembly GCF_024809075.1). Classification (NCBI taxonomy): domain Bacteria; kingdom Pseudomonadati; phylum Pseudomonadota; class Gammaproteobacteria; order Aeromonadales; family Aeromonadaceae; genus Aeromonas; species Aeromonas sp. BIGb0445. Next base: position 114,339 of record NZ_JANUES010000002.1, on the reverse strand, counting down.
CCAGTATGAAAAGTGTGACTCGACGCTGGTGTTAGTGCTCGCCTTTGGGCATGCTGCAAACCGTGATCGCCCTCCTCTGGCGATCTGGCACGGCTGTCGTGGCACTCGCCACCCCATCCCGACTCCTTGCGTTGCCCGGATCTCTCCCCATGAAAATGAACAAGCTGACCCTCGCCATCCTGATCGCCATGCTGCTTGGCATCGCCACCGGTCAGGGTTATCGACTCTTTGCCCCCGGCGAAGCCCCCGCTTTTGCAGACAATGTCACCCTGCTCACCGACATCTTCCTGCGCCTCATCAAGATGATCATCGCCCCCCTGGTGTTCACCACCCTGGTGGTCGGTATCGCCAAGATGGGGGATACCCGCACCGTCGGCCGGATCGGCGCCAAGACCCTCGGCTGGTTTATGCTCGCCTCCCTGCTCTCCCTGAGCCTGGGGCTGCTCATGGTCACCCTGATGCAGCCGGGCAGCGGCCTCTCCTTGCCTCTGCCACCCGAGTCCGCCAGCAGCGGCATCAGCGCCGCCAGCCTGAGCCTGCGCGACTTTATCGCTCATGCCATCCCCAAGAGCCTGATCGAGGCCATGGCCAACAACGAGATCCTGCAAATCGTGGTGTTCTCACTGTTCTTCGGTCTGGCCGCCGCCGCACTCGGTGATGCCGCCAAGCCGGTGGTGATGCTGCTGGCAAGCAGCGCCGAGATCATGCTCAAGGTGACCGGCTATGTGATGAATTTCGCTCCCTTTGCCGTCTTTGCCGCCATCTCGGCCATGGTCGCCAAGGAGGGGCTCGGCATCCTCGCCACCTATGGCAGCTTCATGGCCCAGTTCTATCTGGCCCTGGCCTGTCTCTGGCTGCTGCTCATCGCCATGGGCAGCCTCTTCCTGCGCCAGCGCACCCCGCGCCTGCTGGCCCTGATCCGCGAACCCGTGCTGCTCGCCTTCTCGACCGCCAGCTCGGAGGCGGCCTATCCCAAGACGCTGCAACGCCTCGAGTGGTTCGGCTGTGACAAGCGCATCGCCAGCTTCGTGCTGCCCATGGGTTACTCCTTCAATCTGGATGGCTCCATGATGTACTGCACCTTTGCGGTCATGTTCATCGCCCAGGCCTATGGCATCGAGCTCTCCTTCGCCCAGCAGGTGACCATGTTGCTGCTGCTCATGGTCACCTCCAAGGGGATGGCCGGGGTGCCACGGGCCTCCCTGGTAGTGATTGCCGCCACCCTCAACCAGTTCCATATCCCGGAGGCGGGTGTCCTGCTGCTGCTCGGCATAGACCACTTCCTCGACATGGGTCGCTCCGCTACCAATGTGCTCGGCAACGCCATCGCCGCCTGCGTGATCGCCAAGACCGAGGATTGTCTGGAAGAGGAGACCCAAGCGCCCCATGCCGCCTCGAAAGAGGCTCGCCAACCCGTTTGATGAGGGGCGAGGTTCGCTCCGTCAATGGCTCAACGCCCGGCTGTGCCCCCTCCCGCCCCGAGACGGGGCACAGCCGGGCATTTGTCCCCTGTCTTGCTCCCCTTCAGCCTCTGATCACCTCAGGGAAACGTGACCTAAAGACGTGCCACAAAGAGCACCATACGGTACACTCCCATCCGGGTCCAAACCCCGTTAAATACATAAAAATCAATAACAAGGCATTTATTAGCCACTGGTAGCATCCAGGGGCGGATCCCGATCTGCCCCTCGATGCCCAGCCGCCTCGCCTCAACAAAACAGGACATCCCATGAACAAGAAAACCCTGCTCGCGACCCTGATCTTCGGCCTGATGGCTGGCCAGGCCGTTGCCGCCCCTTACCTGCCCCAGGCGGACGATCAACGCAATGGCCAGCAATACAGCGCCGCCAATGCCTGGCTGGAAGTGGATCTGGCAGCCTTCGATCACAACCTGCAGACCCTCAAGACTCGCCTCGGTGACAAGGGCCCGCAGATCTGCGCCATCATGAAGGCCGACGCCTATGGTCACGGCATCGATCTGCTGGTGCCCTCGGTGGTTGCCGCCGGCATCCCCTGCATCGGCATCGCCAGCAACGAAGAGGCCCGCGTGGCACGGGACAAGGGCTTCACCGGTCGTCTGATGCGAGTCCGCGCCGCGACCCCGGCCGAAGTCGAGCAGGCGGTGCCTTACAAGCTCGAAGAGCTGGTCGGCGGCCTGGAAAACGCGACCATCATCAGCGAGATAGCCCAGCGCCACCAGACCCGGATACCGGTGCACATTGGCCTCAACTCGGCAGGCATGAGCCGTAACGGTCTGGATCTGCGCGCCCAGGATGCCAAGGGTGAAGCCCTGGCCATACTCGGCCTCAAGGGGATCACCCCGGTCGGCATCATGACCCACTTCCCGGTGGAGGAGAAAGAGGACGTCAAGCTGGGTCTGGCCCAGTTCAAGCTCGATTCCCAGTGGCTGATCGAGGCGGGCAAGCTGGATCGCAGCAAGCTTACCCTGCACTGCGCCAACTCTTTCGCCACCCTGGAAGTGCCCGAAGCACATCTGGACATGGTTCGCCCGGGCGGCCTCATCTATGGCGACTCCATCCCCTCCTACACCGAATACAAACGCGTCATGGCCTTCAAGAGCCAGGTAGCGGCAGTCAGTCACTTCCCGGCGGGCAACACGGTCGGCTACGATCGCACCTTCACCCTCAAGCGGGACTCCGTGCTGGCCAACCTGCCGATGGGCTACTCGGACGGCTATCGCCGCGCCATGAGCAACAAGGCCTCCGTGCTCATCAACGGCCAGAAGGCCCCGGTGGTGGGCAAGACCTCCATGAACACCGTCATGGTCGATGTGACCGACATCAAGGGGGTCAAACCCGGTGATGAGGTGGTGATGTTTGGCCGTCAGGGGGATAACGAGATTAAACAGGCAGATCTGGAAGAGTACAATGGCGCCCTGCTGGCGGACATGTACACCGTCTGGGGTTACAGCAACCCGCGCATCATCAAGCGTTAATCCTGCCGCCCCTGTGGCACGGCGCGCGAGCGGGCAATCAATGCCCATAGAAAAGGGCTCCCTTAGGAGCCCTTTTCATTTCATTATCCTCTGGCACCGCCGCCGTTATACCCGCGCGCCAGGGCTGCGGATCAGCTCGCCGATTTGACTTGCTTGCGCGTCAGCCAGAGGCTGAGCCCCATGCTGAGCACCAGTATGCTGGCCACCACCCCCAGGGCTACCCCGGTCGGGATCTTGAAGATGTCGAGCAGCAGCATCTTGACTCCGATAAACATCAGGATGAAGGCCAGGCCGTATTTCAGCAGGCTGAAACGCTCGGCCACACCGGCCAGCAGGAAGTACATGGCCCGCAGCCCCATGATGGCGAAGATATTGGAGGTGAGCACGATGAAGGGATCCGTGGTCACCGCGAAGATGGCCGGGATGCTGTCCACCGCGAAGATGAGGTCACTCACTTCAACCAGCACCAGGATCAGCAGCAGCGGCGTGGCGTAGCGCACACCATCACGCCAGACGAAGAAGTTCTCCCCTTCCAGCTGCTCGGTCACCTTGACGCGACGGCGCATCCAGTTCAACAAGGGGTTGTTGGCAAGATCCGGCTCCTTGTCGGCCGCCCACAGCATCTTGGCACCGGTCAGCAGCAAGAAGGCGCCGAACAGATACAAGATCCAGTGGAACTGCTCGATGAGCCAGCTGCCCGCAAACACCATGCCAGCCCGCATCACGATGGCGCCCAATACCCCGTACAGCAGCACCCTGCGCTGCAGCTCGGCCGGGATCGCAAAATAGCCAAACAGCATCAGCCAGACAAAGACGTTGTCCACCGCCAGTGCCTTCTCGATGAGGTAGCCGGAGAGGAACTCCAACCCCTTCTGGTTCGCCATCTCGCGACCCATATTCACATCAACCCAGTACCAGATGGCCAGGTTGAAGAGCAGCGCCATGCTCACCCAGACCAGGGACCAGGCTCCCGCCTCCTTGAGGGAAACCTTATGAGACTTGCCGCCCCCCACGAAACGTAAATCGACCCAGAGCAGGGTCAACACCAGGGCGAAGAACCCCAACCACATCCACCATTCACCCATTGTGTCCTCCTTAAAAACGACAAAACCCATGACCGGAGGCATGGGTTCGCGTTTGGAGCAGATACACCTTGCCTCTCGGCAAGGTCTCACTTACAGCCTTGGCTGCCCGGGTGCCGGGTGCTTTGCGCTGCAAAGACACCGTAATGACGACAGACCGGCGAGAAGTTACTCCCCTTGTGCCGCGGATACTAGCAGGCCCTCCTGGTGCTGCCAAGTGCCTGATAAAGATATAGCAATCCGATGAGCGGATCGGCCCGTACCCAGCGCCTCCCCCCGCAGCAGCAGGGGCATCCATAAAGAAGGGCGCCCAGAGGCGCCCTGTTATCTGCATGACGGCGATACGTCAGAGCGGGTCTGCCTTGAGGCAAGAGACGGCGTGGTCGAAGTTCCCCTCAAGCACAGGCCGGGTCTTGGCGCACTCGGGACCGGCCACCGGGCAGCGGGTACGGAACACGCAGCCGGACGGCGGATTCATCGGCGACGGCAAGTCCCCTTCCAGGATCTGGATCACCTTGCTGCGCTCCAGATCAGGATCCGGTACCGGCACCGCCGACATCAGCGCCTTGGTGTAGGGGTGCAGAGGATTGGCGTAGATCTCCTTGCCCTTGCCCAACTCCACCGCATTGCCCAGATACATCACCAGCACCCGATCCGAAATATGCTTCACCACGGACAAGTCATGGGCGATGAAGATGAGCGACAGCCCCATCTCCTTCTGGATGGACTTGAGCAGATTCACCACCTGCGCCTGGATGGAGACATCCAGCGCCGAGACCGGCTCGTCACAGATGATCATCTTGGGTTCGAGGATCAGGGCCCGGGCGATACCGATGCGTTGACACTGACCGCCGGAGAACTCATGGGGGTAGCGGTTGACCAGGTTGGGCAACAGCCCCACCTTGGTCATCATGGCGCGCACCTTGCCCTCCACCTCGCTCCTGGAGAGCTTGGGATAGAAGGTGATAAGGGGCTCGGCGATGATATCCCCTATGGTCATGCGCGGATTCAAGGAGGCGAGCGGGTCCTGGAAGATCATCTGGATCTCCTTGCGCTTCTCACGCAGGGCCTTCTGATCGAGCTTGGTCAAGTCGTTACCCAGCCAGACCACCTTGCCGTCCGTGGCGGGCACCAGGCCAATCAGCGCCCGGGCAAAGGTGGACTTGCCACAGCCGGACTCCCCCACTACGCCCAGGGTCTCCCCTTCATACAGACGCAGAGTCACCCCATCGACCGCTTTGAGGGTCGAGGGCTTGGCCCAGGGCCAGGCCTTGTCACTCTTGATGCTGAAGTGGACTTTGAGGTCGGACACTTCCAGCAGCAGTTTCTTGTCAGTACCCATTTAGTTCACTCCCTTGACCATGGCATCCGATACCCAGTGGCACGCGCGAGCGCGGCCATCGTTGAAGGGCAGCAAGAGCGGCGACTCCTGACCGCAGATCTCGCTGGCCCTGTGGCAGCGCTCCTGGAAGGGGCAGCCTTTGGGCAGACGCAGCAGGTTGGGCGGGTTGCCCGGAATGGTCGGCAAGATCTCCCCCTCGGTGTCGAGGCGGGGAATGGCACGCAGCAGCCCCTCGGTATAGGGGTGGCTAGGACGGTAGAAGATGTCGTTGACCTTGCCGTACTCCATGGTGCGGCCGGCATACATCACCAGCACCTTGTCGCAGATCCCCGCCACCACGCCCAAGTCGTGGGTGATCATGACGATGGAGGTGTTGAACTCGCGCTTGAGCTCGTTCATCAGGGTCATGATCTGGGCCTGTACCGTCACGTCCAGCGCCGTGGTCGGCTCATCGGCGATGAGCAGTTGCGGGCGGCAGAGCAGCGCCATGGCGATCATCACCCGCTGACGCATGCCACCGGAGAACTCATGCGGATACATGTTCATCCGCTGGCGCGACTCGGGGATCTTCACCGCATCGAGCATGCGCACCGACTCCTCGAAGGCCGCAGCCTTGCTCATCCCCTTGTGTTGTATCAGCACTTCCATCAGCTGATCCTTCACCTTCATGTAGGGATTGAGCGAGGTCATGGGATCCTGGAAGATCATCGCTATCTTCTCGGAGCGGATCTTGTTGAGCTTGTGCTCCGGCAGGTTGAGGATCTCCTCCCCCTGGAACTTGGCCGAGCCGGTGATGATGCCGTTCTTGGCGAGCAGGCCCATGATGGCGAAGGCCGTCTGAGACTTGCCTGAACCAGATTCTCCCACTATTCCCAGAGTCTCACCGGCCGAGAGGGAGAAGTTGAGATCGTTGACCGCCACCACATTGCCGTCCGGGGTCTTGAACTCGACCCGCAGATCTTTTACATCCAGTAATTTCATAAAAATTCCTTATCGAACCTCGTGGCTCTTATCAATCCTTCGGGATGCATGACCAGACCATGGGCGCCTGTTAGCACGCCCTGGCTGCACGTTTAGCGATCCTTGGGATCGAGCGCGTCACGCAGACCATCCCCGAGGAAGTTGAAGCAAAACAGGGTCACCACCATGAAACCGGCGGGGAACAAGAGTTGCCAGAGGGCCACTTCCATCGACTTGGAGCCTTCATCTAGCAGGGCACCCCAACTGGTCATGGGCTCCTGCACACCGAGGCCTAAGAAGCTCAGGAAAGATTCAAACATGATCATGCCAGGCACCAGCAGGGTGGCGTAAACGGCCACTATGCCGAGCACGTTCGGTACTATGTGCCGGGTGATGATCTTCCACTTGGAGACGCCACAGACATGGGCCGCCTCGATGAACTCCTTGCTCTTGAGGCTCAGGGTCTGGCCGCGGACGATCCGCGCCATGTCGAGCCAGCTCACCGCGCCGATGGCGATGAAGATGAGCGCCAGGTTGCGGCCGAAGAAGGTCACCAGCATGATCACGAAGAACATGAAGGGGAAGGCGTTGAGGATCTCCAGTACCCGCATCATCAGGCTGTCGACCCGACCGCCGATAAAGCCGGAGGCGGCGCCATACAGGGTGCCGATGATGACGGCCACCAGGGCGCCCATGATGCCGACCATCAGCGAGATACGCCCGCCGAGCAGGGTCCGCACGAAGAGATCCCGGCCCAGGCTGTCGGTGCCAAACCAGTGTCCCGTCTCCAGAGCCGGGGCCGATTGCATGGCGCCCCAATCCGGATCGTCGAAGGTATATTGGGACAGATGCGGGCCTATGATGACCGCCAGACCGATGATGGTCAGGATGATCAGGCTCACCAGCGCCGCTCTGTTGCGCAGGAAACGGCGACGGGCATCTTTCCACAGGGAACGCCCCTCCACCACATCCACTTTCTGTGCGAAGGCTTCGAGTACTTCACGCTTTTCACTATTTACAACCATGATGCACTCCCGGCTTAGTAACGGATCTTGGGATCGATGAAGGCATAGAGAATATCGACCACGGCGTTAAAGGTGATGGTCAAGGCGCCGACCAGAATGGTCAGACCGAGCACCATGGAGTAGTCACGGTTAAGGGCGCCGTTGACGAACAGCTGGCCAATGCCTGGCAGGCCGAAGATGGTCTCGATGACCACGGATCCGGTGATGATGCCGACGAAGGCCGGGCCCAGGTAGGAGACCACCGGCAGCATGGCCGGGCGCAGGGCGTGCTTGAGAATGATGTGGTGCAGCGGCAGCCCCTTGGCGCGGGCGGTGCGGATAAAGTTGGAGTTCATGGTCTCTATCATGCTGCCGCGCATGATGCGCGAGATGGCGGAGATGTAGTACATCATCATGCCAAACACCGGCAGCACCATGAACTGGATGCCGCCGCCCTGCCAGCCACCGGCCGGGAACCAGCCCAGATAGATACTGAAGAAGAGCACCAATAACGGCGCCAGTACGAAGCCCGGGATCACCACCCCGGCCATGGCCGACGACATCAGCAGATAATCGATGAGGGTGTTCTGTTTAAGGGCGGCAATGGTGCCGAACGTTACCCCCAGCAAGACGGCAAAGAAGAAGGCCGATGCTCCTATCTTGGCGGACACTGGCAACGCCTGGCTCACCAGATCGTTGACGCTGAAGTCTTTGTATTTGAACGAGGGGCCCAAATCACCCTGTACCAGGTTGCCCAGGTAGGTGAGGTATTGGGTGCCTATGGGTTTATCCAGACCATATTTGGCCTCGATATTCGCCAGGACTTCCGGCGGCAATGCCCGTTCGCTGGTAAAGGGGTTACCGGGGGCGAAGCGCATCATGAAGAAGGAGACGGTGATCAAGACCAGCAGGGTCGGGATCGCTTCCAATAGACGTTTAAGGATGAATTTCAACATAGACATGTCCTGTCCTGTACTGCTTCCAAAGGGTCGCGGTTTTAATTTAAAGGCCCGCCGTCTGGCGGGCCTGCTTGTTATGCGACTTTTTTATTGTACTCAGTGAGCGATGATGTACATGTCCTTGCTGTACAGGTTATCCAGCGGGTTGGCCGGGTAGCCGCCCACATAGGGTTTCACCATACGGGAGGTCACGTACTGATAGATGGGCGCAATCGGCATGTCCTTGGCCAGGATGTCTTCGGCCTGAACATAGAGCTTGTTGCGGGAGACCTCATCCACCTGGTCACGGGACTCAGCCATCAGCTTGTCGAATGTCGGGTTGGAGTACTTGCCGTCGTTGTTGCCGTGGGTGGTCTGCATCAGATCCAGCATGGAGGAGGCTTCGTTGTAGTCCGCAATCCAGCCGCGACGAGCCACATCAAACTGACCCTGCTTGAGGGTTTCCAGGTAAGTCTTCCACTCCTGGTTCACCAGGCTCACCTGCACCCCCAGCTTCTTCCACATGGAGGCGACGGCCACGGCCACCTTCTTGTGGTTGTCATCGGTGTTGTAGAGCAGCTCGAACTTGAGCGGGTTGCCCGGGCCGTAGCCGGCCTCTGCCAGCAGCGCCTTGGCCTTGGCATCCAGCTCAGCCTGGCTCAGCTTGGACCAGGCCGGAGCCACCGGCTTGAAGCCGTCCACGAAGTCCGGCACCAGGGCATAACCTGGGGTCTCACCCTTGCCCATCACCTTCTCGGCGATCACGTTGCGATCGATGGCATAGGTGAGTGCGGTACGCACTCGCACATCGTCATAGGGTTTGCGCTTGGTGTTGAAGGTGTAGTAATAGGTGCCTACATAGCCGCTCACCTGCACCTCGTTCGGGTGCTCCTTCTTCATCTGCTTGAAGCGCTCGATGGGCATGTTGTAGGTGAGATCCACTTCGCCAGCCAGGTAGCGATTCAGTTCGGCATTGGTGGACTGGATGGGCAGATAGGTGACCTTCTCGATCACCGTCTTGGCGTTGTTCCAATAGTTGGGGTTGCGCTCGACATCGACCCGCTCGTTGACCACCCAATCCTTCAGCTTGTAGGCACCGTTGGAAACCATGTTTTCCGGTTGGGTCCACTTGTCACCAAACTTCTCGATCACCGCCTTGGGTACCGGATAAGTGGTGGTGTGAGAGAGCATGCTGACGAAATAGGGAATGGCTTTTTCAAGCTGCACTTCGAAGGTATGGTCATCCGTGGCCTTGACCCCCAGGGTGTCGGCAGGCTGCTTGCCGGCGATGATGGCACTGGCGTTGACTATGGTCGGAATTTCCATGTACCAGGAGTAGGGAGAGCCCGTCTTGGGATCCACGGCGCGCTTGAAGGCGAAGACGAAGTCGTGGGCGGTGACAGGATCGCCATTGGACCACTTGGCATCTTTGCGCAGGTGGAACACGAAGTGTTTGTTGTCCTTGGTTTCCCAGGACTCGGCGACGCCGGGCAGGGTCTCACCCTTGGGACCTGAGCTGACCAGACCCTCGAACAGGTCACGCAGAATATTGGATTCGACCGTTCCTTCGGTCTTGTGTGGATCCAGGGTGGCGGGTTCTGAACCGTTGCCTTTCACCAGGGATTGCTCGGGGGCGAGCTTGGTACCAGCGGGGACGTCGGCGGCCTGAGCCAGGGTGGCTCCACCGAATAGCGCAGCCAATAAAAGGGTATTAATCATTGTTTTTTTATGAGTCATTTCCATTTACTCCAACAAGAACATTCCATGCGTTTGTCATAAATGCGGGCCTGAGCACGCAGTCAGCATAATTCCCTGTCATTTCTGATAATGCAATAGATATCATCAGAGCAGGTCTGGATCCTTGGTTAAATAAACAGCTTTTAAGCAATTATCCAGCATTTAAATAGGCCGAAACGGCGCTTTTATACACAGAGCCGCTCGATTCTAGGAAATGGTTAACGAAAAAGAAACAATAAAAAGCCGGTCACGGGGACCGGCTGGCACAAAACAGACTCAGCTCACATCAGGCTGGGGAAGACTCCCTTGATGCCCGCCACCATGATCTCGATGCCAAGGGACATCATGATGAGGCCCATGATCCGGGTCACCACGTTGATGCCAGTGTTGCCCATCAACTTGAACAGCAAGGGGGCGGCGCGAAAAATCAGCCAGGAGCAGAAGGAGAAGATGGCCACCACCAGCGACATGCCAAGCAGCTGCTGCCAATGGCTCTGACTGGCATAGACGATCACCGAAGAGATGGCCCCCGGACCCGCCATCAGCGGCAGCGCCAGTGGCACCACGGCAATCGACTCGCGGGCGGCCAGCTCCCCTTTCTCCTGCTTGTTGTGTTTCACCTCTCCCAGCTTGCCCTGCAGCATGGACCAGGCGATCAGGGTGATAAGCGACCCCCCTGCGATGCGAAACGACGCCAGCGAAATGCCAAAGCCATCGAGGATCAGTTGCCCCATGTACATGGAGACCAACAGGATCACCATGACGGCAATATTGGCCGTGGTGTTGGTCCTCATCCGCTCGGCCGGTGTCTGATGATTGGTCAAGCTGACGAAGACAGGCAGGAGGCCCAGCGGGTTGATAATGGCGATAAGGCCAATGAAGAACTTCAGATATAACGAAAAATCGATGTCAGCCACGCAAGTCATCCACAGATAAGCGCCCGTTGGGGCCAGCAGGTAAGAAATTGTGCACGAATTTACCTCATAGTTTGTGCGGCCACCAATCAAATAATCTCACGTTCCCCGCCCTCAATAGTTAGTTCCTCTAATGTGTTATCAAATTTCGACATAATCGTTTGTTAAAAAACATTGTGACGATTTAACATTTCGGTAAAATAATTTCGAGTTTTATCTCGCCATCGGATTTGGTAACAAGATTTCATCTCACAAAAAGAGGAGTTTTCAATGATAGATATGGACGTCACCCTGGATTGGCAACTCGATACCCTGCCAGCAACGCTCGTTGCCGGGCTGAGTATGTTTTTCGATCAACTCCCGGTAGATCCCTATATCGACGGTGATTTTCGTCGCCGCCGCTACGGTCGTTTCGAAAAACAGGGCCAGGGCTTTCATCGCCTCGACAACGGCGTCTTCTTCCAAGCCGCCGCCATCAACAAGTTTCTCGGCGACGTGCCCCGCACCTACCCCGATCTGCTGCCCGCCGTTGCCCAGCATGATGCCTTCCTGGCCATGCTCAGCGCCTTCGCACGCCACACGGCACTGGCTGACGGCCGCGAGATAGGCGTGCATCAGATGCGGATCTGCGCCTCCCTCGGCAGCGCAACTCCCCCCGCCCCCGAGGGCGTGCATCAAGATGGCTTCGACTTCATCGGCGTCTTCTTCTGTGGCAGCCAGGGGGTCACGGGCGGGGCCTTGCAGCTTTACCACGGATTAAAAGAACAACCCTTTTTCCAGCAAGCGTTAACAACCGGTGACTATCTGGTGCTCGATGATCGCCGCTTCTACCACAATGCCGCCCCCATCCTCCCCACAGGCCAGCAGGGCCACTGGGATGTCATAGTCCTAACTGCTTGATTTAAATGGCGTGAGATTCGTTCACGCCCCATTCATCCCCCGCCAGCTTAACTCCACAAGCCGATAACATGTTGAAAACATGTATTTTGAAATAAAATTTCTTTTGTTCTTTTGTTACACATGATCCAGATCAAGCTTTGCTGACATGAGACGGCCCTATAATCGATGGCGAAAGCAGTTCAGTAAGGCTTGTAAATACCCCATAGTGGTCAGGCTCTCCTTGACACGGTGTCTATAATTGCCGGGCATTGCCAAGGTCTTACTAAACAGTTTTCAAATCATCAGGAGATAAACATGGCAGTAACCAATTTGGCTGAACTGGATGCACTGGTTGCTCGCGTCAAAGAAGCGCAGCGTCAATTCGCCAGCTTCTCGCAAGAGCAAGTTGATGCAGTGTTCCGCGCCGCCGCCCTGGCCGCCAGCAACGCCCGTATCCCCCTGGCCCAGATGGCCGTGGCAGAGTCCGGTATGGGTATCATCGAAGACAAGGTTATCAAGAACCACTTCGCCTCCGAATACATCTATAACGCGTATAAAGATGAGAAGACCTGCGGCATCCTGAGTCAGGATGACGAGATGGGCACCATGATCATCGCCGAGCCGGTAGGCATCATCTGCGGCATAGTGCCGACCACCAACCCGACCGCTACCGCGATCTTTAAAGCCCTGATCTCGCTCAAGACTCGCAACGCCATCATCTTCTCCCCGCACCCCCGCGCCAAGAACTCCACCAATACCGCCGCCAAGCTGGTACTGGATGCAGCCATTGCCGCCGGTGCACCGAAAGACATCATCGGCTGGATTGATCAACCTTCCGTCGAGCTGTCCAACGCGCTGATGAAGCACAACGACATCAACCTGATCCTGGCCACCGGTGGCCCGGGCATGGTGAAAGCGGCTTACTCCTCAGGCAAGCCTGCCATCGGTGTCGGTGCGGGTAACGTGCCTATCGTCATCGACGAAACCGCCGATGTGAAGCGCGCCGTCGCCTCCATCCTGATGTCCAAGACCTTCGACAACGGTGTGGTCTGCGCCTCCGAGCAAGCGGTCATCGTGGTTGACTCCATCTACAACCAGGTGAAAGAGCGTTTCTCCAGCCACGATGGCTACATCCTCTCCAAAGATGAAGCTGACAAGGTACGTAAGGTGCTGCTGATCAACGGCGCTCTGAACGCGGATATCGTCGGCCAGCCGGCCACCAAGATCGCGGCCATGGCTGGCGTGACTGTGCCTGCCACCACCAAGATCCTCATCGGTGAAGGTCTGGAACTGTGCGCCGAGGATGAGTTCGCTCACGAGAAGCTCTCCCCGACACTGGGTATGTTCCGTGCCAAGAACTTCGAAGACGCCGTTGATATGGCCTGTGACATGGTCAACATCGGTGGTATCGGCCACACCTCCGGCCTGTACACCGACCAGGATCGCAACGCCGACCGCATCAGATACTTTGGCGACAAGATGAAGACCGCCCGTATCCTGATCAACACCCCCTCCACCCAGGGTGGTATCGGTGACCTGTACAACTTCGCTCTTGCTCCTTCCCTGACCCTGGGTTGCGGCTCCTGGAGTGGTAACTCCATCTCCGAGAACGTCGGTCCCAAGCACCTGATCAACAAGAAGACAGTCGCAAAACGGGCAGAAAATATGCTGTGGCACAAACTTCCGAAATCCATCTATTTCCGTCGTGGCTCCCTGCCGATCGCCCTCGGTGATCTGGAAGGCAAGAAGCGTGCAATGGTGGTCACCGACCGTTTCCTGTTCAACAACGGCTATGCCGACGACGTGGTTCGTCTGCTCAAGAAGCTGAACATGGAAGTGGAAGTCTTCTACGAAGTAGAAGCCGACCCGACCCTGTCCATCGTCCGCAAGGGCGCCGAGATGGCCAACTCCTTCAAGCCGGACGTTATCCTGGCGCTGGGTGGTGGTTCACCGATGGATGCGGCCAAGATCATGTGGGTCATGTACGAGCACCCGGACACTGCGTTCGAAGATCTCGCCATGCGCTTCATGGACATCCGCAAGCGTATCTACAAGTTCCCGAAAATGGGCGTGAAGGCCGAACTGGTCTGTATCACCACCACTTCCGGTACCGGCTCTGAAGTCACCCCGTTTGCGGTAGTCACCGACGACGCCACCGGCATGAAGTACCCGCTGGCCGACTACGAGCTGACCCCGAACATGGCCATCGTCGATGCCAACCTGGTCATGAACATGCCCAAGTCCCTGTGCGCCTTCGGTGGTGTGGATGCGGTCACTCACGCCATGGAAGCCTACGTTTCCGTACTGGCCAACGAGTACTCCGATGGCCAGGCGCTGCAAGCGCTGAAACTGCTCAAAGAGTACCTGCCGTCCAGCTACCAGAACGGTGCCAACGACCCGGTTGCCCGCGAGAAGGTGCACAATGCTGCGACCATCGCCGGTATCGCGTTCGCCAACGCCTTCCTGGGTGTCTGCCACTCCATGGCGCACAAGCTGGGTGCCGAGTTCCACATCCCGCACGGCTTGGCCAACGCCCTGCTGATCAGCAACGTGATCCGCTACAACGCCAACGACAACCCGACCAAGCAGACCGCGTTCTCCCAGTACGATCGTCCGCAGGCTCGTCGTCGTTACGCCGAAATCGCCGATCACCTGGGTCTGACCAACAGCAGTGACCGCACCGCGGCCAAGATAGAGAAACTGCTGGCCTGGCTGGACGAGTTGAAAGCCACCCTGGGCATCCCGGCCTCCATCCGTGAAGCCGGTGTGAACGAAGCCGACTTCCTGGCCAAGGTTGACCAGCTGGCCCTGGAAGCCTTCGATGACCAGTGCACCGGCGCCAACCCGCGCTACCCGCTGATCACCGAGCTCAAAGCCATACTGATGGATACCTACTACGGCCGTCCTTTCAGCGAGGAAGTCCGGGTTGCTGCCAAGGTGGAAGCCAAAGTCGACGCCAAGGTTGATAGCAAGAAGAAAGCCAAAGCCTGATAAGTCAGAGCGATAACAAGAGCCCGCGCACATGCGCGGGCTTTTTTATTTGTCTATCTGCTTAATTTTGCTAGCTTGTTGGTAGGCTTTTTGGCGAACAGGTGTTGCGTATGGCACTGATGCAGGCATCTATCGAGCAGTTGCGGATCGGCCACTATGTCCACCTGCCCGTGGGCTGGCAGCAACACCCCTTCCTGTTCAACGCTTTCAAGATCAAAGATCAGCAGCAGCTCGATATCATACGCCACCTGGATCTCGCCCTGCTCACCGTAGACACCGACAAGAGTGACCTGCCGCTGGCCCCCTTGCTGCAAGGTGACGACCCCGTCGAATTACCCCCTGCCGGGCACTCCCCTGCCCCGAGTCACGCCACTGAGACGGCACTCTTCGATGACAAAGCCTGGCGCCGATCCCTGCGCAGTGCCGACAAGGCATTTGGCCAATCCATGTCGGATTTGCGTGAAGCACTCGGAGCCCTCAATTTGAAACCCGATGAGGGGCTGGCCAATGTCGCCCAGCTGGTGCGCAATGTGGCCGCCCGCCTGCGTGAACATCAGGGCCCCCTCGGCCTGCATCTGATCCGCAGTGTCCACAGCGACATCCTGCTACAGCACAGCCTCAACATTGCCTTTATTGCCATGTTGATGGCCCGCGAGCTGGAGATGGATCCCCTGGCGATCGAGGAGGTGGGATTGGCGGGTCTGGTGCATGATATCGGCGAACTGAGAGTGCCCAGCCAGATCAGCCAGAAACGGGGCGAACTGACTCGTTCTGAACAAAATTACCTGAATATGCACCCTCAATACGGGCTGGAAATGCTCAATCAGTGGCAGGCATTCGAACCCAGGATCCGTCAGGTTGCCCATCTTCATCATGAACGACTCGATGGCAGTGGCTTCCCCCTCGGCATCAAGGGCGGCGAGATCCCGCCACTGGCGCGCCTCATCGGTCTGGTGGATTATTTTGATGAACTGCTTCACCCCAGGGGGACGAGTCAGCCAATCGCCCCCAATCAGGCCATCAGCCAGCTCTACAAGCTCTCTCAGAAGAAATTCGAGCAACCCTTGGTCAAGCTGCTTATCAAACTGCTCGGCGTCTATCCCCCCGGATCTCTGGTGCAGCTGTCGGATGGTGCCCTGGCCCTGGTTGTCAGCACTGAGCCTACCCAACCCTTGAAGCCCAAGATCCTGCCCTATGCCAAGGGGCAGCGCAGCGAGGGGGTTCCCCTCATCGATCTGCGCGAAGATGAACGCACTATCATCGCCTCGCTCAAACCGGAGGAACTGGACGATGCCCAGCGCCACTTCTTCAATCCGGGCCGACGCTTTTGTTACTACTTTGCATTTTGAGTTATCCCCAGAAGCTGGGGATAACTCATTGGACAAACTTGAATAATCGACTGAAAACCCACAAAACGGTTGTCGACTGAGGATGGATGAAAAACGCCCAGTCTCACGACTGGGCGGAGCATGCCACCTCCATGTGGCACATCCTGCGGATGCATTCATGCTCCCCTCCTGAATATCAATTGTTTTTCATTTACACAAATATCAATTTAACGTACTGATTTTATATAGTTTTTATTTTATGTTCTGGCAGAATGCCGCCCCAGGCACCAACAGAGTCGCCACAGAACAAGATCCCGATCACAGTTGCGGGGGGATGGTCATCCACTGACCCCCTAGCAATGAGGAACGTTTTTTATGCAATTGGTCCTCTCACTGCTGCAGCAGATGAGCGTCTTCCTGGTCATCGCCTACCTCTTTTCCAAGACGCCACTGTTTCGGCCGCTGACGCATTTCTCGGTGCGCCTGCCCCACAAGGTGCTCATTTATGTGCTCTTTTCCGGTTTCTGCATCCTGGGCACCTATGTGGGCCTGGACATCGATGATGCCATCGCCAACACCCGCGCCGTGGGGGCCGTGCTTGGCGGTCTGCTCGGCGGCCCCCTGGTTGGCCTGCTGGTCGGACTGACCGGTGGCCTGCACCGCTACAGCATGGGCGGTTTTACCGATCTGGCCTGCGCCATCTCCACCACCTGCGAGGGGCTGCTCGGCGGCCTGCTGCACTGGCGCCTGGTGCGGGCGGGTCGAACCGATGCGCTGTTCGAGCCCAGAACCGCCTTCTTCGTCACTCTGGTGGCCGAAGTGATGCAGATGGTGATCATCTTGCTGGTCGCCGCCCCCTTCGATAAGGCACTGCTGCTGGTGCGCACCATCGCCACCCCCATGATCCTGGCCAACTCCTGCGGCGCGGCCCTGTTCATCAGCATGATCCGCGATCAACAGCAGATGTATGAGAAGTTCTCCCGGGTCTTCTCGGCCAAGGCGCTGACCATCGCCAACCGCACCGTCGGCATCATGAGCCAGGGGTTCACGGTGGAAGCGAGCGACAAGATTGCTCATATCATCAAGGAAGAGACCGGGGTCGGCGCCGTGGCCATCACGGACACTCACCAGATCCTGGCGTTTATCGGCATAGGGGAAGATCACCACAAGCCGGGTACCCCTATCACCTCGCGCCTCACTCAGCAGGCCATCAGTGAGAACCGGGTGCTGTTTGCCGATGGCAACAGCCAACCCTATCGCTGCAGCATCTCCCCCCAGTGCGAGCTCGGCTCGGTGCTGGTGATCCCCCTGCAGGGGGACATGGGGGTGATTGGCACCATCAAGCTCTACGAGCCCAAGACCCGATTGTTTCTCAAGATCAATCACACCCTGGGCGAGGGGATCGCCAATCTGCTCTCCCAGCAGCTGCTCAGCGGTCGACTGGAGCAACAACAGCGCCTGCTGATGCAGTCAGAGCTCAAGTTGGTACAGGCCCAGATCAATCCCCACTTCCTGTTCAACACCCTCAACACCATAGGGGCCATCACCCGCCGCAACCCGGAGCGGGCCCGGGAGCTGCTATTGCACCTGTCGCGCTTCTTTCGCAACAACCTCAAGCGCCAGAGCGATCTGGCCACCCTGCAAGAGGAGCAAGAGCACTGCCAGTCCTATCTGGAGATAGAGCTGGCCCGCTTCGGCGACAGATTGACGGTCATCAACGAGATCCCCGAGCATCTGGCCCAGCTGCGTCTGCCGAGCTTCACCCTGCAGCCCCTCATCGAGAATGCCATCAAGCATGGGATCTCCACCCTGCTGGGCGAGGGGCGATTGCGATTGCTGGCCCAGGAGCATGAGGGGTGCGTGACCATCAGCGTCGAGGACAACGCCGGTTGCTGGCAACCGGGAGCCAATGGCGATGGGTTAGGCATCTCCATTGTCGACAAGCGCCTCAAGAGCGCCTTCGGCCCGCAATATGGCATCAGCATTCACTGTGAACCCGAGCACTGGACCCGGGTCTCGTTCACCTTGCCCAGGGATACCCCATGAACCCGCCTTGCGCCCCGGTCTCCACCCGTCCCACACAGAGCCCTTTGTCCCAGGAGAGAAGATGATCCGCGTTCTCATCGTCGACGATGAACCCTATGCCCGCGACGAGCTGGCCCTGCTGCTTGGTCAGGATGATGACATCGTTCTCCTGGGGCAGGCGGCTAACGCCATAGAGGCGCTCGGCCTGATCAACAGCCTCAAACCTGACGTGGTCTTCCTCGATATTCAGATGCCCAAACTCAGCGGCATGGAGCTGGTCGCCATGCTCGATCCCCTGCCCCGCATCGTCTTCGTCACCGCCTATGACGACTATGCCATTCAGGCCTTCGAAGAGCAGGCCTTCGACTATCTGCTCAAACCGGTCGAACCCGCCCGACTGCACAAGACCCTGGCTCGGCTCAAGCAGGATATGACGCCGCAACCCATGGCGACCCTGGCACCGGCCATCCACCATATTCCCGGCTATCTCCATAACCGGGTGAGACTGTTGCCCATGGCGCAGGTGGAGTACGCCTTCTCGGATCTGGGCGGGGTGCATGTGGCCTGTCAGGGGGAGTTGTTTCACACCCAGCTCACCCTCAAATCCCTGGAGGAGAAGAGTCCGCTGCTGCGCTGCCATCGCCAGTACCTGATCCACCCTGCCGCCATCTTCGAAATCGCCCTGCTCGATAACCAGCTGGCCGAGATAGTCACCCAGAGCGGCGCCCGGGTGCCGATCAGCCGCCGCTACCTCAAGGAGCTGAAAGACCAGTTCGGTCTCAGCTAACCGCCCTCCTCCAGCATGCCAGGGCGCCTTGACCAAGGACCCCTGCCAGGCCCCTTGCCATGCAAGCCGGGCCTCCAGCAGGCCTGGCCCATCGGGCATCAAGCGTGAACCGGATCACAATCCTTCGCCGCTCGGGACGCCAAGACGCCGCTCAGGTTCTTTCCCATGAGTTTCACCGCCCGGCCACCTAGACTCCTCAGCGCACACCACAATAACAAGCAATGGAGCGTTACAATGGTCTGGTTCTTCCTCTGTGTCGGCCTGCTCGTCGCCGGCTATTTCACTTACGGTAAAATCATCGAACGGATTTTCGGCCCCAAACCCGAGCTGAAAACCCCGGCCATCACCATGGCCGATGGGGTGGACTATGTCCCCATGTCCGACAAGAAGATTTACCTGGTTCAGCTGCTCAACATCGCCGGGGTCGGTCCCATCTTCGGCCCCATACTCGGCGCCCTCTATGGCCCGGTCGCCATGCTGTGGATCGTATTTGGCTGCATCTTCGCCGGTGCGGTGCACGACTACTTCTCCGGCATGCTGTCGGTGCGCGCCAAGGGCGCCTCTGTCCCGACCGTGGTCGGTGAGCACCTGGGCACGGTCGCCAAGCACTTCATGAACCTGTTTGCCGTCATCTTGCTGATGCTGGTCGGCGTGGTGTTCGTACTGAGCCCGGCCGGTCTGCTCTCCAGCCTGACTCACATCGAGATGGTCTACTGGATCGCGGCCATTTTTGCTTACTACATCCTCGCGACCATAGTCCCCATCGACAAGATCATCGGTCGCTTCTACCCCATCTTCGGCGCCCTGCTGGTGTTCATGTCGGTCGGCCTGGTGATCGGCCTCATGGTATCGGGCAAAGGGTTCTACAACACAGGGATGGACTTCTCCAACCTGCACCCCACCGACTTGCCGCTCTGGCCGCTGCTGTTCATCACCATCGCCTGCGGTGCCGTCTCGGGTTTCCACGCCACCCAGTCCCCACTGATGGCGCGCTGCATGCAAAATGAGAAGTCCGGTCGCTTCATCTTCTACGGCGCCATGATAGGCGAAGGTGTCATCGCGCTGATCTGGTGCACCCTGGGGCTCTCCTTCTACGAGAGCACGGATGCCCTGAACGCAACCCTGGCCAATGGCGGCCCCTCTGCCGTGGTCCACGAGGTCTCCACTGGCCTGCTCGGCACCGTCGGCGGCATCCTCGCCATCCTCGGCGTGGTGATCCTGCCCATCACCTCCGGCGATACCGCGTTTCGCAGTGCCCGCCTGATAGTGGCGGACTTCCTCAACATGACCCAGAAGCCCATCGTCAAGCGCCTGCTGATTGCCATCCCCATGTTTGTGCTGGGTTACATCATCTCCAAGGCAGAGTTCGGGGTGATCTGGCGCTACTTCGGCTGGGCCAACCAGACCACCGCGGTGATCATGCTGTGGGCTGCCGCCGCCTACCTCGCCAAGGAGGGCAAGCTGCACTGGATTTGCACCATACCGGCCATGTTCATGACCGCCGTGGTCATCACTTACCTGGCCAATGCCCCCATCGGCTTTGGCATGGAGATGCAGATCTCGACCATCATCGGCTTGGTGGCTACTGCCCTGCTGACCCTGGCCTTCCTGGTCAAGTTCAGGCCAACCGATGCGAGCGAGACCGCCAGTGAAATCAAGGAGATCTGACCGCCCTCCCGCGCTGAAATAGCAAAAGGCCCGGCATCGCTGCCGGGCCTTTTCATTTGTCAGGTCATCAGACGCAGACCCCTGACTCAATTGCCAGGTGCCTGATCCTTGGGCGCTTCGGCCGGGGCCTGGTACCACTGCTCCTTGGCCACCAGCACTGCCTGATCCGGCTGGGCAATGAAGTTGGGGGACATGATCTGTACCCCGAACTCGTTGAACACATCCTGGATATGGCCATGGAGCTCGGTCTTGACCACCGCGGGCAACAACCCCGCCTTCATGCGCACCTGCAGCTCGTATTCCACATACCAATCCTGCAGATTGAGCTGACGCACCAGGGGGGCCTCGTCCTGATTGAGCCGCTCACAGCGCCGGGCGGCCAGTTCCAGCATGGCATGCACCTGACGCCAGGGGGTGTCATAGCCGATGGTCACCTTGGTGAGCAGGGCCACTCCCTTCTCGCCGGCGAGGCGGGTGAGATTGACCACCTTGCCGCCCACGACCACGGCGTTGGGCAGGGTAACCTCGTGATCCTGGCGCGTCACCAGCTTGGTGGACAGGGCACTGAGCTCGGTCACCATGCCTTCCACCTCGCCAATCTGTACCAGATCGCCGGGACGCAGGGCCCGCGAGTAGATGAGCACCAGACCACTCATGGCGTGGTTCATGATCCCCGCCGAGCCCAGGGTCACCATCAGGCCGAAGAAGACACTCACCCCCTTGAAGGCATCCGAATTGGCGCCGGGCAGATAGGGGTAGGCCACCGTCAGGGCAAACAACCAGATCACCACGGAGAGCAGGCGACGGGTCGCCCCCACCGTCTCGGCATGCAGCCCCTGCATCCGTAGCTGACCACGTTCGATGCGATCAAAGATGATGCCCAGCATACGTATGAAGAGCCGGGTCATGACGAAGATGAGCAACACTGTCACCAGCCCCGGCATGGCGGCCATGATGCCCTCCAGCATGTCGACGCACAGGATAAACAGCGAGCTGCCCAGCCGATCGCTCCAGGCCCTGGTTTGAGGGAAGAGCCCCAATACGTAGGTGAGCCAGCCGTAGGTCACCATGAACACCAGCAGCAGCGTCACCAGCCCCAGTAGTCGCACCTCGACATTGCCCGCCACCTGGCGCCACTGGTGAGGGATCAACCCCTTTTGCAGCAACAGTCGATTGGCGAGCCACTTTCTGACTCGACGATGGATCCATTGCAGGCCCCATATAAGGCCGAAGAAAACCAGGCTGGCCAGCACAGCCTTGCCGGTAGCCTTGAGCAGATAAGACGTGGAGTGCAGCTCCAGATACTTGAGTCGCACCTCTTCCAATCGCCCCCGCACGCGATCGGCCGCTTGATCCAGGGTTAGCTCATCGAGATCGTCCAGATCCTTGTCCACCAGCACCAGGACTCGTTTGCCGTTGGCCATGAACTCCCGCGTCTCATAGCCGAGCCGCTGGCTCGCGACGACGGTAATGGGGGTCTGCAAGTCATCGGCACTCATGGTGTCGAGGCGTTCATGCACCCGACGCACCCGATCCGCACCGTCCAGGCTACCAAATTTGGCCTGAAACATGACGATAGGTTCATGGAGCAGCACCAGGGTCCGGGCCAGCTCCTGCTCGGTGGGCTCTCGCCTCGGCTCTGCCGCCCAGCCCACTCTTGCCAAGAGCAGGCAAGTCAACAGCAGACCGGTCAACCACAAACTCATGTTGCACAGTTTTTTCATCGCGCCCTCATTTCCCTGTTTCTCACAGATCCGGATCAATTTCTTGTTTGATTTTACAGAAAAAAAACTCTTTTGCGTGATTAATAACCGGCCAATGAACCTAGGCTGTACCAGAAGATGGACGCCTCTATTGCACACTTGCACTGAGGTAATATGCTGTCATCATGTGCCGCTGAACACTGCGGATACGAGATGAAAGTGTCAGCTCGAAATTTATATGGGAGAAATTGAGGATGCTTGATTACATTGCCTTGGGGATCTTGGTATTCGTCGTCTTGGTCATGTTCTATGGAGTTATCGTCATTCACGATATTCCGTATGAAATTGCCAAACATCGCAATCACCCCCATCAAGATGCCATTCACGTGGCCGGTTGGGTCAGTCTGTTTACATTGCACGTACTTTGGCCTTTCCTGTGGATCTGGGCCACTATCTATCGCCCCGATCGTGGCTGGGGGTTCAGTCAACGTCTGCAACAGGACGAAGATGATCTTTCTACCATCAAGCAAGAGCTTGCCGCTTTGCAAGCCCGTATGGCCACGCTCGAACAGCCCAAAAAATAGGTAATATTTCATGGACTTGCTACTGATCCTTACTTATACCGC
Organism: Aeromonas sp. BIGb0445; assembly: GCF_024809075.1. Classification (NCBI taxonomy): domain Bacteria; kingdom Pseudomonadati; phylum Pseudomonadota; class Gammaproteobacteria; order Aeromonadales; family Aeromonadaceae; genus Aeromonas; species Aeromonas sp. BIGb0445. The sequence goes on along the minus strand of NZ_JANUES010000002.1, from coordinate 91,399 downwards.
TCTCTGTATCGGTATCTTCAAGCTCTTCAAGATCCCCCTCAACAAGTGGACTGTGCCGACGGCCGTGCTGGGCGGGGTTTTCATCATCGGGGCGCTCATCGTACTGATGAACTACAACCACCCCTATTCAGAGCTGGCACGCAACTATTACGTCTCCACCCCCATGGTACCGCTGGTCAAGGGCCGCGTCACCGAGGTGCCAGTCCAACCGAATCAGCAGGTCAAGAAAGGAGATGTGCTGTTTCGTATCGACGCAGAGCCATTCCAGGAGAGGGTTGCCAGCCTGACCGCCAGGCTCGCCTCCAACACAGATTTCCTCAGAGCCCTCAGTGCCAGACTGCGCTCCGCCAGTCTGGATCGCGATCGCGCTCAGGAGCTGATGCGCCGTGGCATCGGCAAACAACGGGATCTCGACGTCACCCAGGCCAACGTGGACGATATCGTCGCCCAGATTGATCAACAAAAGGCAGCGCTGGATGACCTCAAGGCCCAGCTAAACATCGCCAAATACGATCTGGAGCAGACAGTGGTCTATGCCCCAAGCGATGGCCATATCGTGCAACTGGCGTTGCGCCCCGGCATGATCGCCGCCCCCTTCATGTATCGACCCGTGATGACCTTCATCCATGAAGATGCCAACTCCTATGTCGGCTGGTTCTGGCAGAACAGCATGCAGCGCCTGAAGGCAGGGGACGAGGCTGAAGTGGTGCTGGACGGCATCCCAGGCAAGATCTTCAAAGCCAAGGTGCAGTCCGTGATCCCCGCCATGGCGCCGGGTAACATTCAGGCTCAGGCGGGCCTCATCGACCAGACCACGGCGCAGCTGCCGGGTCGCCTGCCCATCGTCCTCGAGATCACCGATCCCGAGTGGGCCAAGTATCAGGTAATCGCCGGCTCCAGTGGCCAGGCCGCCATCTACACCGAACATGTCCACCATGTGGCCATCATGCGTAAAATTCTGATGCGCATGGGTAGCTGGCTCAACTACCTGTTCCCCTTCCATTGATCACCCCAAGCGGGCCAGTCTGACTGGCCCGCTGTCGTTTGTGCCCAGCCCTTCCCCTCCCTATAATGCCCGCCAGCCCTTTTTATCAGTCAGCTTCCCCATCATGTTCGTGCTCAGGCCCTATCAGACAGAGGCGGTCAACGCCGTCATCCAGCATTTTCGCAAGCACCCGGATCCCGCCGTGGTGGTGCTGCCCACCGGGGCTGGCAAGAGTCTGGTGATCGCAGAACTCGCCCGCAAAGCCCGTGGCCGGGTGCTGGTGCTGGCCCACGTCAAGGAACTGGTGGAACAGAATCACGGCAAATATGAGGCCTGGGGGCTCAAGGCCGATATCTTCGCCGCCGGGCTGGATCGCAAGGAGGCCAAGGCCCAGGTGGTGTTTGGCTCTGTGCAGTCTGTGGCACGCAATCTGGCCGCCTTCGATCCCGTTTCACCAGTGGTAGCCACCTCGGTAGACACCATCACTGCCACGGGCAGCTTCTCCCTGCTCATCATCGACGAGTGCCATCGGGTTTCACTGGATGAGGAGAGCCAATACCATCAGGTGATCGACCATCTTAAAATCGCCAATCCATCCCTCAAGATCCTCGGGCTCACCGCCACCCCCTACCGACTGGGGCTGGGCTGGATCTACCGGCGCCATTATCACGGCATGGTGAAGAGCCACGGCGAACGGCTGTTTGGCGACTGCGTGTTCGAGCTGCCGCTGCGCTACATGGTGAAACACGGTTATCTCACGCCGCCCCGATTAGTTGATGCCCCCATAGTCCACTACGACTTCAGCAAGTTGATTCCCAAGGGCAATGGCCTGTTCAGCGAGGCGGACCTCAATGGCGAGCTCAAGCGCCAGCAGCGGGTCACCCCCCACATCATCAGCCAGGTGCTGGAGTACGCAGTCGATCGCCAGGGGGTGATGGTCTTCGCCGCCACCGTCGAGCATGCCCGCGAGATCCAGGGCCTGCTCGTCGCCAAGGAGCAGCACGCCGCCCTCATCACCGGCGAGACCCCGGGCCCTGAGCGCGATGCCCTCATCAGCGCCTTCAAAGGGCGGGAGATCAAGTTTCTGGTCAACGTCTCCGTGCTCACCACAGGTTTCGATGCTCCCCATGTCGATCTCATCGTGATGCTGCGCCCCACCGAGTCTGTCTCGCTCTACCAGCAGATCGTCGGCCGTGGCCTGCGCCTCTCGCCGGGCAAGACGGATTGCCTGGTACTCGACTACGCGGGCAACAACTTCAACCTGTTCGCCCCCGAGGTGGGGGAGCCCAGGCCCCATGCCGGCACCGAACCCGTGCAAGTACCCTGCCCGGCCTGTGGTTTTGCCAACACCTTCTGGGGCAAGACCGATGAGGATGGCAAGGTGATTGAACACTATGGCCGGCGCTGCCAGGGATTCTTCGAGGATGACGATGGCGCGCGGGAAGAGTGCGACTACCGCTTTCGCGCCAAGATTTGTCCTGGCTGTGGCAGTGAAAACGACATCGCTGCCCGCCGCTGCCAGCGCTGCGATCAGCTGCTGGTCGACCCGGATGACAAGCTTAAGGAAGCCCTCAATCTCAAGGACTGCATGGTGATCCGCGCCGCCGGGCTGACCCTGGCTGCCGGCCGCGGCAAACAGGGGGAGCGGCTGGAGGTGACCTATCACGATGAGGATGGTTTGACCCTGATGGAGTATTTTTCTTTCCACAGCCCAGGGGCGCGACGCTTGTTTCAACGGGCCTTTGTGCGTCATCATTGGCGCGCTCCGGGCCTGGAGCCCGAATTTGCCACCCTGGATAGCGTCCTTGCGGCACAGGCCCAGTTCCGTCATCCCGATTTCGTCATCGCCCGCAAGTCAGGGCGCTTCTGGCAGGTGAAAGAGAAGATTTTTGATTATGAGGGGCGGTATCGCACTGCCGACACCCTCGGCTAACGTCGCAGCCTGACTGACAGGTGACAGCGACCATGCTCGATGATGAGGCGCCGCACCGCCAACCCTTGGCTAAGGTCGGAACCCGGCTGATGGGTAAAAGAGACGATTTTTCTATTCTGAGGGGCGACAGCGCACCGCCGGCCCCTCGGCTAACACAGAGGTTTTTATGCAGCGGCTTTTGACAGGTTTTTGTGCTTTCGTTTCCCTGGCGGCTCTGGCTGCCCCGCTGACCCCGCCCCAGGGCGGTCAATATGCCGTGATAGTGCAGGGCAACAATGGCGTCGAGTACGCTCGCCACGCCGATGACATGATAGCCCCCGCCTCCACCATGAAGGTACTCACCGCCCTGGCTGCCCGACTCGAGCTCGGCGCCGATTTTCGCTTCGCCACCGATATCCAGGTCAAGCCGGGTGCTAAGCAGGGCGATCTCATCAATGGCGATCTCTGGATCAACTTCGTGGGCGATCCCACCCTGTCGCGGATGGACCTGCTCGCCCTCTTCAAGCAGCTTGGCGTCACGCGCATCAAGGGCAATGTCCACGTCAATACCGGCGCCTACAACGGCTATGAACGCGGTAATGGCTGGTCCTGGGGGGATCAGACCCTCTGCTTCGCCGCCCCCGTCTCTGCGGTCATCATCGACAAGAACTGTGCCTATGGCACCGTCAGCGCCACCCAGATAGGCCGCCCCGCCAGCGGCCATGTGGCCACCGGGGTACCCATCAGCATCAGCGCCGACAACGTGGAGGTGATGAGCTATGGGGACATGGCACGCCAGTTCTGCGCCCTGGAAGTCGACATGGCCAAGGGCAATCATTACGAACTCAAGGGCTGTATCACCCCGAACAAGGAGCCTCAAGGGCTACGTTTTGCCATCCACGACGTGGAGGCCTGGGGCTGGGACAACATTCGCTGGGCCATGGACAGAGCCGGGGTCAAGCATGACGGTCTGCTGCGCGTGACCCACAAGGCGCCTGAGGGTGCCGAGACGCTGGCAACCCACTATTCCGCCCCGCTGCCGGTGATGCTGGCCAAGATGCTGAAGAAATCCGACAACACCTATGCCGATACCTTCCTCAAGACCGTGGGTCGCCACTACTACAACAAGCCGGGCAGTTATCGCAGCGGCACCATGGCGGTCCGCGCCATCCTGACCAAGCAGGGCATCGATCTGGGCAATGCCACCCTGGCCGATGGCTCGGGTCTCTCCGCCCATAACCTCATCAGTGCCCGCCAGATGCTGTCTGTGCTGAACTTTATCCAGCGCAATGATGCCCAGCTGGGCTTTATCAAGTTACTGCCCAGCTCCCAGGTTGACGGCACCCTGGCGTGGCGACGCAGCGTCACCGCCCCCATGATGAAAAACAAGGTGCACGCCAAGACGGGCACCATCACAGGCACCTCCAACCTGGCCGGTTTCATCGATACCGCCGGGGGACAGCGCAAGGCGTTCGTGGTGTTCCAGCGTGGCCTCTCCCAGGATCCCGCCACCCATGAGCGCTACCGTGCCAGCAAGGCGCCCTGGCCATGGACCGTCTTTGAGAAAGGCATACTCGAAGGTATCTACCAGCAGCAGCCGCTCCAGATCGTCGATCGCCCGTGACTGGGCGCGATGCCGGCAGGGCCTGTGCCATCGAACAAGGCGAATGCAGGCATCGACAATTTCCACTTTGACTGACCCAGGGGCACCGCTATGCTGTGCCCTGTCCCATATCAACGCCCTCGTATCATCGGAGAGAGAAGATGTTTGTAGAAATTTATGGTCGTCCCGGTTGCCCCTACTGCGTGCGCGCCAAGATGCTGGCCGAGCAGTTGCGTGAGGAACGCGATGATTTTGACTTCAAATACGTGGATATCCAGGTAGCAGGACTCACCAAGGATGACTTGGCCGCCAAGGCGGGTAAACCCGTCACCACAGTGCCGCAAATCTTCCTGGACGAGCAGCACATCGGTGGCTGCACCGATTTCGAAGCCTATGCCAGAGCCAATCTGGGCCTCGATCAGTAAACCCATAGAAATACCAAAAAGGCGCCCCGAGGCGCCTTTTTCATGTTCATGGCCGATCATTCCCCGGCTTGACTCGCCACCCTGGCGAATCGGCTCACGGCCTGTCCTTGATCCTCGGCGCTCCCCATGAACATGGCGAGGGGGCGAGCGTACACCACGCCATCCTGCTCGGATTGATAGATCACCAGCTGCTCCCGGGTCTCGCTGTGCCAAGCCAGGGTGAGCACCCGATAGTAGCCGCCCTTGAAGTGACGATAACGGCCTGGCTCGGGTAACTGGGGTTGCATGTCCGCTGTCATCTTATTCTCCTCAATGGTGCCATCGGTGGGCACTTCGCCGCACTGACCTGAACACCGACCCACTCTGCGGCCAACCAGGCCCCCAAACGATACTTTTTTACGCAAGCTAATCGTGCCACAAGCGGGTGGTAATTCAATACAGTAAGGGTTGATATACCACTACCACCCCATCTTTCACTGGAAATCCGCATCATCAGCAAACGAAAACACTAAAAATAACAACTTGGCAACCCTGTTTTAGCGGTCATAAACAGGGAATTATTCTAAAAAGAGGATTGTTCTGGCATTCAATTCTGTGAAGAATAGGGACAAAGAAATTTGATTCTAAGCATGCCTTTTCGCCAACGCGCTCCAGGGGATTTCAGTCACTATGCTCACCATCGACAAGTCGCACAAGCTCGACGATGTCTGTTACGACATTCGCGGCCCTGTGCATAAAGAGGCTCGCCGTCTCGAAGACGAAGGCCACCGCATCATCAAGCTCAACATCGGCAACCTGGCCCCCTTCGGTTTCGAGGCCCCGGAGGAACTCATCAAGGATGTGATCCTCAACATGCCCCAGAGCCAGGGCTACTGCGACTCCAAGGGACTCTTCTCCGCCCGCAAAGCGGTGATGCAGTACTACCAGCAAAAAGGGATGCGCAAGATCGATATCGATGACATCTACATCGGTAACGGTGCGAGCGAACTCATCGTCATGGCCATGCAGGCGCTGCTCAACAACGGCGACGAGATGCTGGTGCCCTCCCCCGACTATCCGCTGTGGACCGCCGCCATCACTCTCTCCGGCGGCCATGCGGTGCACTACCGCTGTGATGAAGGGGCCGACTGGTATCCGGATCTCGATGACATCCGCGCTCGCATCACCCCGCGCACCCGCGGCCTGGTGCTGATCAACCCCAACAACCCGACCGGCGCCGTCTACGGCAGCGAATTCCAGTTGGAGTTGATCGAGATAGCCCGTCAACACAACCTCATCATCTTCGCCGACGAGATCTACGACAAGATCCTCTACGACGACATCTCCCATACCAGCGTCTGCACCCAGTGCGACGATGTGATGGTGGTGACCTTCAATGGCCTCTCCAAGGCCTACCGCGCCTGCGGTTTCCGCCAGGGCTGGATGGTCCTCACCGGCCCCAAGGGCCGTGCCAAGGGCTACATAGAGGGGCTGGAGATGCTGGCCTCCATGCGCCTGTGCTCCAACGTGCCCATGCAGCATGCCATCCAGGCGGCGCTCGGTGGCTACCAGAGCATCAATGAGCTGATCCTGCCGGGCGGGCGGCTGCGTCGCCAGCGAGACAAAGCCTGGGAACTGATCAACGACATCCCCGGGGTCTCCTGCGTCAAACCCAAGGGGGCGCTCTACCTGTTCCCGCGCCTCGACCCCAAGGTGTACGACATTCGCGACGATCAGAAGATGGTGTTCGACCTGCTGCAGCAAGAGAAGCTGCTGCTGGTGCAGGGGACCGGCTTCAACTGGCCTGCCCCGGATCACTTCCGCCTGGCCTTCCTGCCACGGGAAGAGGAGCTGGAAGAGGCCATTGGTCGCCTCGCCCGTTTCTTGAAGGGTTACAAGCAGTAAGTCGCTGATTGACATGTAGAAAAGAGGCTCCCACGGGAGCCTCTTTCATGGATGCAATGGGCCGGGTGAGGCCCGCCTATCGGCCCCATGAGCCGTTCATAGCAAAGGGCCCTGTCTGTAGCAGACAGGGCCCTTTTCATGGCGGGAACTCAGGCGAGATTACAGCTCGATAACGTCGAACTTCACGTCCGGATCCACATCCGCGTCGTAATCCACCTCGTCCAGACCGAAGCCGAACAGGCGCAGGAACTCCTGCTTGTAGCCGGTGTAGTCGGTCAACTCGGAGAGATTCTCGGTGGTGATGGAAGGCCACAGATCCCGGCAGGTCTGTTGCACGTCTTCACGCAGCTCCCAGTCATCCATGCGGATGCGGGCCTTGTCATCCAGGGCCAGATCGCCGGTGTAGAGACGGGTGCGCATCAATCTGTCCACCTGCTCCATGCAGCCTTCGTGGATGCCCTTCTCTTTCATGATCTTGAAGGCCATGGAGATATAGAGCGGCATCACCGGAATGGCGCTGGAGGCCTGGGTGACCACGGATTTGAGCACGGCCACGTGGGCGGTGCCGCCCTTGGCCGCCAGGGAGCCACGGATGGCGGTCGCGGCGCGGTCCAAATCTTCCTTGGCGCGCCCCAGAGTGCCATGCCAATAGATTGGCCAGGTGAGATCGGTGCCGATGTAGGAGTAGGCCACCGACTTGGCGCCATCGGCCAGCACGTCTGCATCACGCAGGGCCGCCATCCACAGCTCCCAATCCTGACCGCCCATGACGGTGATGGTGCTCTGGATCTCTTCCTCGTTCGCCGGCTCGACGGTGGCGGTGATGATCTGATCCTTGTTGGTATCGATGGCGGTGGTGGTATAGGTCTCGCCGATAGGCTTCAAGGCAGAGCGCACCACTTCACCGGTGTCCGGCATCTTGCGTACCGGCGAGGCCAGGGAGTAGACCACCAAGTCGATTTGACCCAGATCGGCCTTGATAAGCTCGATCACCTTGGCACGGCACTCATGGGAGAAGGCATCGCCGTTGATGCTCTTGGCGTAGAGACCGGCCTCTTTGGCAGCCTTGTCGAAGGCGGCGGAGTTGTACCAGCCGGCAGAACCCGTCTTGGTCTCGGAGCTTGGCTTTTCGAAGAAGACACCTATGGTCGCGGCGTCGGAGCCAAAGGCAGTGGCAATGCGCGAGGCCAGGCCGTAACCGGTGGAGGCGCCGATCACCAGCACCTTCTTGGGGCCATTGGCAATGGTGCCATTGGCTTTCGTGTAGGCAATCTGGCGACGAACGTTGGCTTCACAACCGACCGGGTGAGTGGTGGTACAGATAAAGCCGCGAACCTTGGGTTTTATAATCATGTTGGGTCTCGACACCGTTAAATGAATGAAATCGGGGCATAAGATACCTCATTGTGGCCCGTTATGGTGCTCTGATGTGTTGAACTGCCTGGAAAACCGGCAAAGTGCCGTCGCCCGCCGCGAAAAATGAAAAATCCGTTGGTGCAAGACAACACCCTCAACCCAATTGGGTGTATCAACCTCAGCGACCTGGAAACGACCCAGTGCGAAAGCCGTTTAGAGAGGGGTAAAAGGCCGGTGAATCAACAGCAGGCCCAGTGATAGCACCGGCTAGATGGCAAGCCTTCGGGCCTATCGCCACCCATCCCCTCATGCAACCACCACATCACTCCCTGATAGTCACCAGCCTTATTTTGGTCCTGGTGGTAGCCGTGGTAGCAGAATAGATATCAGGCAACATAAAGACTCCTCGATTGGTTACGTCATCCGCAGCGAACCAGAGGGCCTCCATGACAGGGTTTATGATGGGTTAGAAATACAGAAGTATAATAAGGTTGCTATTTCAGTAGGTGCCACGCCATTAATTACACGTTCTTCACACATATTAATTACAAATTTAAAGTTTAATTTTAATTTTAATTTTAATTTTAATTTTCAAAAACATTAATATAACTTCGCGACATTTAGGCATCAATTAAAGGGTTGACACAGGACCCTCGTCTGGGTATTTTTTTGCTCCTGCATATTGTTATGCAGTATTTTAAATGACTGTGACTTGATGTTTTAAGGAGATGAGATGGCAATCATAGACTCAACAACTCAAGAGTTTCAAAGTTTCATTAAAAACGGCGGCTCACTGACATTTACGATTGATGCTCGCGATATCTCTGTTAGTGATTTCGAAGAGCTTGATAGCATCAAGCCAATTCTCTGCAGTGGCTTCGAAATCCCTCCGTCTCTGGTCATTCATGATCCACTGGAGAAGACGGTGACACATAAATATGGCGACGAGTGGACTAAGATAGTTGAGGAAATATATAGCCGAGGTGGGCGCATTGTTTACCAAAAGCAACCTTCCGGCCAATTCCTCGCTACATGCACCATCCCTGCCAACGCCTGATATAAAGACTCTCTGGTTATTTAAAGTAAAACCCCGCCATGGCGGGGTTTTACTCGATATGAGCAGCACCACTCTTGCTATCCAAACAATCCAGGCTGATACCGGAGCCCGATCAATTGCCACTGCTCCGCCACTACCGCATGGGTTTAGGGCAGCCCATGTTGGCGACCCCATTTCGCTATATTGCGACTGTTGAACTCATCCCGGATAGCCCTATCTCGCAACGTCACCTTGGGGTGCGCCCCGCTGGGAATGTAATCAACGCGCCCCCCATGCAATGCACCTCTATCAGCACCGGCTCACGGGCTGGGGCAAGCAATAGGTACAATATGGCGCAGGGCCGCGCGACCGGGCCGATAGCCCGAATGTAACGGTGGATGGACTAGCACTTCGATTGGATTTTGTACTGTTTTTTCCCACATAGCCCCGTAACTACCCTGGAGCACCTTGAAGTGATGGGCTGTATGAGAGCCACCGCACAGGCAAACCGGCTGGCAACGCCAGAACACCTTCATAAACTGTGGCAATCTGTCATGAAGCAGCTCGCCGCAGCGACTACTGTTTCAGATACCCGATGCAACCGGCAAGTCACCTGCCCAGGCTTGGTTGTGCAGGCACCGCATTCAAGGAGGAGTCCATGTCACGCATTCTGGCCATCTGCCTCACCAGCCTGATCCTCACTGCCCCGCTGGTTACCCAGGCCGCCGTCTATCAATGCACCGTCAACGGCCGCGTCAGCTTCAGCGACATCCCCTGCAGCGGTGACGCCAAACCCATGGACTTGCGCGTCTACACCCCACCGATCGAGGCGGTGGCAGAGGCCAGCAAGCAGACCCAGGAGATAGAAAAAAATCTGGCCGACAGCCAGAAGCAGCGCCAGATTGCGACCCTGCGCGCCGAGATGGAGGCCAAACAGCAGAAGATGAAAGGTGAGATCGCCAGGTTCAACGGGGCCACGACATCCCAGACCGGTGAGCCACGCTCCGCCGCCGAGATACAGTCCCTGACCCGCCGCCATCAGAGCGACATGGAGGCCCTGAACAAGCAGATCACGACCCTTCAGCAGCAGAAATAGACAGGCTCAGGTGCCAACGTCGGCGCCTGAGCCGGCAAACTGGAATGAAAAGGGGGAGCCAAGGCTCCCCCTTGCTACTCCCCTCAATACTGGGTTTCGAAAGCGGCCTCGGTGACCCCGGCCGGCAGCGCCAGGGCGCCGGGCGTGGTCTTGCTGACCACCAGCCTGCTGGCCAGGGTGAAGGTCAGCGGCTCTATGGCCGACACCTCGCTGGACGGGGCCACATACAGCTTGTAGGTGCCGGGCTCGATGACCCACTCGCTGTTGAGGTTGTCGAAGCTGGCCAGCCAAGTGGCCGGGATCTCGAAGCTCAGCGTCTCGCTTGCCCCCGCCGCCAGCAGGCCGGTCTTGGCGAATGCCTTGAGCTCGATGGCCGGCTTGCCGAGGGTACCCGCCGGCGCGGCCACATAGACCTGGGCGGCCTCCTTGCCCGGCAGATCGCCACTGTTGTACACCGTCGTCGTCAGGCTCAGCTTGCCCCCTTGCTCGGTGAGGCTGTTGGCCGTGATCGCCGTGTTCTTGTAGTCGAAGCTGGTGTAGGAGAGTCCATAGCCAAAGGGATAGCTCACCCCCTTGCCGAAGGTCGCATAGTAGCGATAGCCGACATAGATGCCTTCGTTGTAGTAGTGAGTATCTATGGTGCCATCACCGTCAGTGTCGGTACCTGGGAAGCCCTTGGACGAGGGCACATCTGTGTAGCTGAGGGGGAAGGTCTGGGTCAGCTTGCCGCTAGGGTTGACGGCCCCCGACAGCAAGTCGGCCACCGCATTGCCCGCTTCCTGCCCCGGCATGTAGGCCAGCAGTATGCCGTCTACCTTATCCTGCCAGGCGCTGGTGTCCATGACGCCACTGATGTTGAGCACCACCACCACCTTCTTGCCCTGGCCGTGGAAGGCGGCCGCGACGTCGTCGATCAGGCTCTGCTCCACATCCGACAGCTGGTAGTCGCCCTTCAGGTTCTGGCGATCCACCCCTTGCATGGAGTTGCGGCCCAGGGTGATGACGGCGACGTCATTGCTGGCGGCGTAGGCGCCGATGTCGCTCGGGCTCAGCGCCGGCTCCGGGCAGCTCACCACGGTGGAGATGCCACCGAAGTCGCTCGATGTCTTGTTCGCCTCGAAGAAGCTGCGATAGAACTCCTTCAGCCCGGCATCGACGACGAACTGCTGCGCCAGCCCGTCCACCATATTGACGGTATGGGCCGCGTTCACATCACCGCTGCCGGCCCCACCTTTCAGCGTGTTGATCTGGGTGATCCCGAAGGAGGCGACCTTGCTGCCCTTGGTCAATGGCAGACTGGCCTGGCTGTTTTTCAGCAGCACCATGCCGTCGCTGGCCGCCTGCCGGGAGAGGCGAGCATGGCCGTCGAGATCCGGCGCATTGCCAGCCACATAGCCCTGGTTCGATGGCATCTTCAGCACCTGGGTCAGGATCCGCACCGCCCCCTGCGCTATGGTGTCGGCGCTCAGATCCCCGGCGGCATAGGCCTCCTGCAGGCCGGTCAGGGCATCCCCGTAACCGTATGGCAAAGCCGGTCCACCCGGTTCAATCAGGTCGTTGCCCGACTTGATCATCGCGGCATAGCTGCCGTCCCCCGACCACCAGTCGCTCATGACGAAGCCCTCGAAGCCCCATTCGCCCCGCAGCACAGCGGTGTTGAGATCGGCCCACTGCCCGGTGTAGGTGCCGTTGACCTTGTTCATGGCGGTCATCACCGCCCAGGGGTTGGCGTGCTCCTCCGCGTATTGGAAGCCCCGCAGATAGATCTCCCGGATGGCTCTTGGGGAGATGATGTTGTCCACGATGGAGCGCGAGGTCTCGGCATTGTTGGCGATGAAGTGCTTGATGGTGGTTCCCACCCCCTGGGCCTGCGCCCCCGCCACCTCGGCGGCCCCCATCACTCCCGACACCAGCGGATCCTCGGAGAAGTATTCGAAGTTGCGACCGTTGAGCGGGTCGCGCTGGATGTTCATGCCGGGTGCGAGCCAGACATCCAGCCCGTACTCCTTGATCTCGTTGCCGATGGCGGCCCCCACCTGCTTGACCAGGGCCGCATCCCAGGTCGAGGCCAGCAGGGTCCCCACCGGGAAGGCGGTGCCATAAAAGGTGCCCGCTTCTCCGTCTCGGGTCGGCGTGATGCGCACCCCGGCAGGCCCATCCGCCAGCTTGCTGGCCGCGATGTCCAGACCCGACTCGGCGTTGTAAACCCCGTTGATGTAGCCCACGCTGCCGGGCACATCGCTCTTGAGGTTATTCAAGGCATCCTTGTTGGCCACGAAGGCGCCATTGGCAAACACATAGCCAGGCCCCACCAGCATTCCCAGCCGCTCCTCGGGGGTCATCTTCTGCACCATCCCCTCGGCGAGATTGCGGTAATAGGCGTTATCCTTGTTGACCTCTGTCTTGGCGCTGGAGCTGTTGTCATTACATCCTTGCGCCACCAGGGCCACTGCGATGGCAATGGCAACCCCACTCCATCTGTTGAGGTTATTATTATGTTTCATATGATTCCCTTTCATTCCATGTTCAGGTGAACAAACAAGCCAGAATAGCCTGCGCAGCGTAGCGCGAAGACAAGGGTGCCCGCTTTGCATCCGGGAGCGGGAATTGTGCATGGCGGTGGTGATATTCAATATCACCACCGCCATCACAGCATTACATTTGGTTACAACAACAGACATTAAGTTTCACTGCATTTGATCTGACGCGCAGTTATCTCACCGGGAAGATGCCTTAATCGCGCAGCGCAGCAGGATGCTGCCTGGCCAGCACAATAATACTTATCAGGCATGAAGGGACTTATATGGGGAAGAGCGTTTCCAATATTATCGCCAGATCGACGCTGCATTTCCTGCGCGAAAATGGCGTTAATATCGATGCCATCCGTGCGCAGTGTCAACTCAGCCAATATGAGCTGGATAAGAATGATGGCCGCATCTCGGACAAACAGCATCTGCGCTTTATTAAAGAGACGGAGCCATATGATTTTCTGTGGCAAGAGCGCATGCGCCAAACCGATGCTGATGATCAGATCATCAGCGGGGCCTACGCACTATTTCCGGAGCTGGTGGGTTATTGCCTCAATCAGAAAAATGCCGAGGAGGCGGTGCTCGGCTATATCCGTAACCGGGTCATCATCGGCAACTGCGACAACTTCGTCCTGCGCAAGGAGGGGGAGCATCTCGCCATCGGCTATGTCGAGGAGTCAGGCATGCCGCAGCGCAACTACTCCGCCATCGGCAACTTCATGCTGCTCAGGGCCCTCGTCCGTCTCTATGCCCCTACCACCAAGAGCGCCGTTTCCCTGCGCGGGAGCGATGAGCGCGGGCGCAAGCGGCTCGATGATGCCTTCGGCTGCCACTGCCAGTTTGGGCAGGAGGCCAACATCATCTACTTCAAGGGGGCCGATCTGGCCAGCCCGGCCGAGACCTATCTGCCCCTGCTCAACAAGAATCAGCACCAGCTGATCACCCGCAAGGTGGCGGCGCTGGAACATGAACAGGGTTTTTCATCCCTGATCTATTCCCTGCTCGATGAGGTCATCGAGAATGACCATATCCAGGATGAGACCAGTTTCATGGATCATATTTGTGCCGTCATGGGCATGAGTCGCTGGACCATCAATATTCGCCTCGGTCAGGAGGAAACCAATCTCAGCCTGCTATTAAAAAAGGTGCGAATAAATAAGTCCTGTCGCTGGCTGGCCGAAACCAACCTGAGTGTTCAGGATATCAGCGAACGGCTGCGTTTCTCTTCCCTCTCGGTATTCTCGCGGTTTTTCTCGACCCATATGGGTTCTTCTCCCCTGCACTATCGGCGCCGGCTCGGTCAGCGGATCTGATGGGCCTCATATAAATAGGTCTCATGTAAATAGGTTTGGCGCCGATAATCTCGCCCCCAGGTCTGCAATCACATCCCGAATGGCACCATAATAATGGGGTGCCAATTGATGCGTATTTATAGCTGCATCCTGCATGACTGGGAGATCACCCTGTGATTATCCGACCACGCAGGGGCTAGCCGATATTCAAGTCTCCTCACCCAATAAATTAATCGGCACTGAAAATTAAAAATACAAAAAGTTCACCGTAATTCGAGTAGGGTTCATGGGATAGCGATGCTATTGTTAATTTACTCAGATTACGGTCAGTCTGTCATTCAAGGGTCTCATGGAGGAGCTCTGTTATGTTCTGGAAACGCACAACCAGCAAGGAAGCGAGTGAACAGGCGGCAAGAGTGGTGGAGCTGGGGGCCTTCGAACAGGCCATCCAGTCTCAGGTTCCCTACATCCAGTTTACCCCGGAGGGGATAGTCACCTTCGTCAACGATCTCTTTTTAAAGATTGTGGGTTTCAATCGTGATGAGGTGATGGGTCAGCATCACAGCGCACTCTGTTTCCCGGATGACGTCAAGAGCCGCGACTATGAGTCCCTGTGGCGAGATCTTCGCGGCGGCGCCTTTCGCAATGGTCGCTTTATCCGCCAATCCAAGTCAGGCAAGGCAATCTGGCTCGAAGCCACCTATTTCCCCATCATGGTCGATGGCAAGGTGAGCAAGGTGGCCAAGGTGGCTTCGGATGTCACTGCGCAGCAATCATCACTGGAGCGTACCCAGGCGCTGCTGGCCGCACTGGACAAATCCCTGGCCGTCATTGACTTTGAGCCAGATGGCACCGTCATCACCGCCAATCAGAATTTCCTCGATTGCTTCGGATACCGGCTGGACGAGGTGACAGGCAAGGCACACCGCCAGTTTTGTGATGACGATTTTTACAAGAAAAACCCCCACTTCTGGCGCGATCTGGGCTCAGGGGACATCAAAACCGGGCTCTTTATGCGCTTTGGCAAGCAGGGTCAGAAGATCTGGCTCGAGGCCACTTACAACCCCATCTTCAACCATGAAGGCAAGGTGGTCAAAATCATCAAGCTGGCCAGTGACATCACCGAGCGGGTAGAGAAATCCCTCTCCATCAAGGAGGCCGCCCACACCGCCTGCGCCATTGCGGGCGAAACGGTGGCCAGCGCCGCCAGGGGCCGGCAGGTGATCGACAAGGTGCTCACCACATCGAATCATATCAACGCCTCCGTCAGTGATGTGGCCAACCAGATTGAACTGCTCAACCAGCAGTCGAGAAGCATCGAAGCCATCATCTCCACCATCAGCAGCATCGCGGATCAGACCAATCTATTGGCGCTGAATGCAGCCATAGAGGCCGCGCGCGCCGGGGAGCAGGGACGAGGCTTTGCCGTGGTCGCCGACGAAGTGCGGCAACTGGCCGCCAGAACCAGCACCTCCACCAGTGAGATAGGGGCGGTGATCAAGCAGAACTCCAGCATTACCGCGCGGATCACCCAGACGGTTGGCGTGGTCTCCACCAATGCCATTGCGGGTCAAGAACAGGCAGGCATCATTTCGGAGGTCATCGAAGAGATCATCAAGGATGCCAATTCGGTCTCGGATACCGTCAAAAATCTCTCTTTGTAAGGGAGTTTCGTAACCGAGATGGCGCGTTTCGCGGCGCCTTGAGCGGAGTGAGGCCATCGGGCAGGGTGCATTCCCTGCCTGATGGCGCCACGGAACCGGCAGTGCACAGCATTACCATGGCGTCAGCATCAACCCCAGCGCAGTGCCTCTATAAACGGTTGCCCTGCCCAGCCCCTTCTGCTTTCCCATCTCGGCGCCATGGTCATCCAGTGACTTTTTCAGGAACGTCTGGAGGAATTCAATAATAACCATGCGGGCTTGCGGTTGTTTCTGACCCCCTAACATCAGATAATACCGCCCGCCTTCACAGCGGATAATCCAAATCTGATGACTGAGTACCTGCTTTTACTGATTGGCACCGTGCTGGTGAACAACTTCGTGCTGGTGAAATTTCTCGGCCTCTGCCCCTTCATGGGCGTCTCCGGCAAGCTGGAAACCGCCATCGGCATGGGACTGGCGACCACCTTCGTACTGACCCTGGCCAGCGCCTGCTCCTACCTGGTGGAACATTACATTCTGCTGCCGCTCTCGGTCGGGTATCTGCGCACCCTGGCCTTTATCCTGGTGATCGCTGTGGTGGTGCAATTTACCGAGATGGTGGTGCGCAAGAGCAGCCCGACCCTCTATCGCCTGCTCGGCATCTTTTTGCCGCTCATCACCACCAACTGTGCCGTGCTTGGGGTTGCCCTGCTCAACATCAATGAGCGCCACAACTTCATCCAGAGCATCATCTATGGCTTTGGTGCCGCCGCCGGTTTCGCCCTGGTGCTGGTGCTGTTTGCCGCCATGCGTGAGCGCCTGGTGGCCGCCGATGTTCCGGCACCGTTTCGCGGCGTCTCCATTGCCATGATCACCGCGGGCCTGATGTCCCTTGCCTTCATGGGCTTTACCGGCCTCATCAAGATATAGCCTTATGACTCACTTATTGTTTGCCATCCTGGTTCTGGCGCTGTTGGCCCTGGCCTTCGGTCTCATCCTGGGATTTGCCGCCGTCAAGTTCAAGGTTGAAGCCGATCCCATCGTCGATCAGCTCGATGCCTTGCTGCCTCAAACCCAGTGTGGCCAATGCGGCTACCCGGGCTGCAAACCCTACGCAGAGGCCCTCGCCAATGGCGATGCCGTCAACAAGTGCGTACCGGGTGGCGATGCCACCATGCGCAAGATCGCCGATCTCATGGGGGTAGAACCCCTGGCCATGGGGGGCGATCACGCCGCCGTGCCCATCAAGAAGGTCGCCTTCATTCACGAGGATCAGTGCATCGGTTGCACCAAGTGCATCCAGGCATGTCCGGTCGACGCCATTGTCGGTGCAACCAAGGCGATGCACACCGTCATCACCGCCGAGTGCACGGGTTGCGACCTCTGCGTCGACCCCTGCCCCACCGATTGCATCGAGATGATCCCCGTGCCCACCACGGTCGATAACTGGAAGTGGGATCTCAATAGCGTCGTTATCCCGGTCAAGATGGTGGAGTAGTCATGCAGTCTGTTATCGAACGCATCAAGGCCGGGGCCCTGTGGGATTTTCATGGCGGCATCCATCCCCCAGAGAACAAGCATCAGTCGAGCCAGCACCCTGTCGTGCAGGCCGGGCTGCCCCCCGAGCTTATCATTCCGGTGCGCCAGCACGCGGGCCAGGCTGGCGCCTTGCTGGTCAAGGTCGGTGATAAGGTCAAGAAGGGCCAACCTCTCACGGCCTTCGAACGTGGCCGCTTCGTGCCGGTGCACGCCAGCAGCTCCGGGGTGATCAGCGCCATCGGCCAGCACACCGTTGCGCACCCATCCGGTCTCTCCGATCTCTGCATCACCCTTGTTCCCGATGGAGAAGATGCCTGGTGTGAACGTCAGCCTCAACCTGACTACTGGAATCTGGACAGAGTCAGCCTGCTCGAACGTATTCAAGGTGCGGGTATAGCGGGCCTGGGCGGCGCCGTCTTCCCGACCCACAGCAAGCTCGATGGCCATGGCCAGCTCACCGAGATCCTGATCATCAACGGCCTGGAGTGCGAGCCCTATATCACCACGGATGACCGGCTGATGCGTGAATACGCGGACGAGATCCTCGACGGCATCCGGGTGCTCAAGCATCTGCTCAAACCCAAGCTCACCCTGGTCGGCGTGGAAGACAACAAGCCGGACGCCGCCATGTCACTGCGCCAGCAGATAGCCGACGCCGAATCTGACATCCTGGTGCGAGAGGTACCGACCAAGTACCCCTCCGGGGGCGCCAAGCAGACCATAGAGCTGCTGACCGGTCGCCAGGTGCCCAAGGGGGGCCGGGCGGTCGATATTGGCATCATGGTGCTCAACGTCGCCACCGTGTTCGCCATCAAGCGCGCCGTCATGGATGGCGAGCCGCTCATCGAGCGCATCGTCACCCTCACTGGCGAGGCCTTCAAGCAGCCGGGCAATGCCTGGGTGCGCCTTGGCACCCCGGTACGCTGGCTCCTCAAGCGTTTCGAGCTGCAGCCGGAGCCGGGCCAGCGGGTGATCATGGGGGGCCCCATGATGGGCTTCACCCTGCCCCATGCCATGGTGCCCGTGGTCAAGGCCACCAACTGCCTGCTCGCGCCAACCCAGGTCGAGCTGCCCCCCCCCGAACCCGAGCAGTCCTGCATCCGCTGCAGCGCCTGCGCCGATGTCTGCCCCGCCACCTTGCTGCCCCAGGAGCTCTACTGGTACAGCCGTGCCAAGGAGTATGAGAAGGCCGAGAAGCTCAACCTGTTCGACTGCATCGAGTGCGGCGCCTGTGCCTGGGTCTGCCCGAGCCAGATCCCCCTGGTGCAGTACTACAAGATTGCCAAGGATGACATTCGCGAGGCTCGCGAAGAGGCCGAGAAGGCCGAACGGGCCCGCTTGCGCTTCGAAGCCAAGCAGGCTCGCTTCGAGCGGGACAAGGCCGCTCGCGAGGCCCGTCACGCAGAGGCTGCGGCGCAGCGCCGTCAGGCCATGGCCGCTGCCAGTGGCGAAGACCCGGTCGCCGCCGCCCTGGCGCGGATCAAGGCCAAACAGGATGCCCCCATCAACGAGGGCGCCCTGGATAACACGGCCATGGCCGCAGCCCGGGAAGCGCGCAAGCAAGAGGCACTGGCGCGCCGTGCCGCCAAGGCGGCGGAGCTGCCGGCTTCCCCCTCCGCCGTCCGTGACAGTGAACCCGCGACCGAGGCACCCGATCCCAAAAAAGCGGCCATTGCCGCCGCCATCGCCCGCGCCAAGGCCAAGAAGGCGGCAGATACCGCGCAGCCTGCCGCAGCCGTCGATACCCCTTCCTCGCAGGTGAATGACGACGCCCCTGCGACCGAGGCACCCGATCCCAAAAAAGCCGCCATTGCCGCCGCCATCGCCCGCGCCAAGGCCAAGAAGGCGGCAGAGGCCGCTCAGCCTGGCGCAGCCGTCGATACCGCATCCTCGCAGGTGAGTGACGACCCCCCCGCGACCGAGGCACCCGATCCCAAAAAAGCCGCCATTGCCGCCGCCATCGCCCGCGCCAAGGCCAAGAAGGCGACAGAGGCCGCGCAGCCTGGCGCAGCCGTCGATACCCCTTCCTCGCAGGTAAATGACAACGCCCCCGCGACCGAGGCACCCGATCCCAAAAAAGCGGCCATTGCCGCCGCCATCGCCCGCGCCAAGGCCAAGAAGGCGGCAGAAGCCGCGCAACCTGACGGCGCCAGCGATGCCGTTTCACCACAGGTAAGTGACGACGCCCCCGCGACCGAGGCACCCGATCCCAAGAAAGCGGCCATTGCCGCCGCCATCGCTCGCGCCAAGGCCAAGAAAGCGGCAGAGGCCGCGCAGCCTGACGCAGCCGTCGATACCCCTTCCTCGCAGGTGAGTGACGACGCCCCCGCGACCGAGGCACCCGATCCCAAAAAAGCCGCCATTGCCGCCGCCATCGCCCGCGCCAAAGCCAAGAAGGCCGAGCGGGACACCACCACAGACAGTGCTAGTCAGACTGATAGCAAGATGGATACCTGACTCATGTTCAACATCGCGAGTGCCCCCTTCGCCCATAACCGCAAGCAGACCCAGACCCTGATGGTGCTGGTGATCCTGGCCTGCCTGCCCGGGCTCGCCGCCCAGATCTGGTTCTTCGGCTGGGGAAGCGTCATCCAGATAACCCTGGCCGCGGTCACGGCGCTGGGTTGCGAAGCCTTGGTGCTGCGCCTGCGTGGCCGTCCCGTCAAGCCCGCTTTGCTCGATGGCAGCGCCCTGCTCACCGCCGTGCTGATAGGGCTGGCGCTGCCTCCTCTGCTGCCCTGGTGGATGACCCTGGTCGCGACCGCCTTTGCCATCATCATCGCCAAACACCTCTATGGGGGCCTGGGGCAGAACCTGTTCAATCCGGCCATGGTGGCCTATGTGCTGCTGCTGGTCTCCTTCCCGGTGCAGATGACCAGCTGGCTGCCCCCCGACAGCATCCGCGCCTACGGACTGGGCTTTGGGGATGCCGTCTCGACTATTTTCACCGGCTTCAGTCTGGACGGCTACAGCATGGCCCAGCTCAAGCAGGGGATAGACGGCCTCACCATGGCGACCCCCCTCGACACCCTCAAGACTGGCCTCGGCCAGGGACTGACCGCCAGCGAGGTCATGAGCCATGCGGTGTTCGAGGGCTGGGGCGGCATCGGCTGGAGCTGGGTCAATCTGGGCTATCTGCTGGGCGGCCTCTTCCTGCTGCAACAGAAGGTAATTGCCTGGCGCATCCCGGTCGCCGTGCTGGCCAGTCTGTTTGGCGCCGCGACCCTGGGTTATCTCATCAGCCCCGATGCCACCGGCACCCCCATGTTCCACCTGTTCAGCGGCGCCACCATGCTGGGAGCCTTCTTCATTGCCACCGATCCGGTCAGCGCCTCCACCACGGCGCGGGGCCGCCTCGTCTATGGCGCCCTCATCGGCATCCTGATCTACATCATTCGTCGTTTCGGGGGCTATCCCGATGCCATCGCCTTCGCCGTATTGCTGGCCAACCTCTGTGTACCCATGATTGACAGCCTGACTCGGCCCAAGACCTACGGAGAACGCCGTAAATGAGCGCCTCCTCATATCAAGCTTGCACAGTGCGGCTGGCCAACCTCTGCGTGACCACAGGGATTGACAGCCTGACTCGGCCCAAGACCCATGGAGAACGCCGTAAATGAGCGCCTCCTCATATCAACTGGCCAACCTCTGCGTGGCCACAGAGATTGACAGTCTGACTCGTCCCAAGACCCATGGAGAACGCCGTAAATGAGCGCCTCCTTCCCCGTTATTCAAGGAGCTCCCCAATGCTGAGCAGCATGCGCAAAAATGGGGTCACCCTGGCGTTGTTCGCCCTGGTCTGCACCAGCCTGGTCGTGGCCACCCATCTGCTCACCCAGGACAAGATTGCCCACCAGCAGCAGCGGGAGAAGCTCGCCACCTTGAATGAGCTGCTCCCTCCTGGCAGCTACGACAACGATCTGGTGGCCAGCTGCAAGCGAGTGACCAGCCCCCTGCTCGGCAGCGATCAGGCCATGCCGCTCTACACCGCGACTCAGGCGGGCAAGGTGACCGGTTATGCCCTGGAGACAGTTGCCCCCGATGGCTATAGCGGTGCCATCCGCCTCATCGTCGGCACCGACGCCAGTGGCAAGGTGAGCGGGGTGCGAGTCTTGGCTCACAAAGAGACCCCGGGGCTGGGGGACAAGATTGAGCTGAAGAAATCGAACTGGATCTTGAGCTTCAACGGTCATAGCCTGACCACGGATAACGCCAAGAGCTGGGCAGTCAAGAAGGATGGCGGTGATTTTGATGCCTTCACCGGCGCGACTATCACCCCGCGGGCCGTGGTCAAGGCGGTTGCCAACCTGCTGCGTTTGCAACAGACTCATCCCGAGGTGCTGGCAGATGCCCCCTCTTGTGAACGGGCCGGAGAGAGCCAATGAGCGACGAAAATCAAGGTTCTGAGGTCAAGGAGCTGATGCTCCAGGGGCTGTGGAAGAATAATCCCTCCCTGGTTCAGGTGCTGGGGCTCTGCCCGACCCTGGCGGTCTCCTCCACCTTCACCAACGCCCTGGGGCTGGGACTGGCCACCATGGCGGTGCTGATAGGCTCCAATCTGGCGGTCTCTCTGGTCCGCCACTGGGTGCCCCGCGACGTGCGCATCCCCATCTATGTGATGATCATCGCCTCCCTGGTGACCTGCGTGCAGCTGCTGATGAACGCCTACACCTACGGTCTCTATCAGGCCCTTGGCATCTTCATCGCGCTGATTGTCACCAACTGCGTCATCATAGGGCGTGCCGAGGCCTATGCCTCCAAGCAGCCGCCCCTGCTGGCGGCCCTGGATGGCCTGATGATGGGACTCGGTTTCACGCTAGTGCTGCTGCTGCTCGGCGCCATGCGCGAGATCATCGGCATGGGCACCCTGTTTGATGGTGCCGAACTGCTATTGGGCGACTGGGCCAAGTCCCTGCGTATCGAGATCTTCGCACCGGGTTCGGCCTTGCTGCTGGCCATCTTGCCCCCCGGCGGCTTTATCGGCCTGGGGCTGCTCATCGCCGCCAAGAATGGCATCAATGACTGGCTGGGCCGCAAGCAGGTGGCAGAGAAGGCTCACTGCAGCGTACCGGCACCGGGCGCCCGCGCCACCGAGTTATAAGTACCATTTGCGGATGAGTGAGCGATGAATAACGAAAAGCGGCGCCAGATCCTGACACGACTGCGCGAAAACAATCCTGCACCCAAGACCGAGCTCAACTACAGCACCCCCTTCGAGCTGCTCATCGCGGTGCTGCTCTCGGCCCAGGCGACAGATGTCGGCGTCAACAAGGCGACCGACAAGCTCTATCCGGTCGCCAATACCCCGGCCAGCATACTGGCGCTCGGGGTCGATGGCCTCAAGCAGTACATCAAGACCATTGGCCTGTTCAATACCAAGGCCGAGAACGTCATCAAGACCTGCGCCATCTTGCTGGAACGCCATGGGGGTGAGGTGCCCGAAAACCGCGAGGCCCTCGAGGCTCTGCCGGGGGTGGGCCGCAAGACCGCCAATGTGGTGCTCAACACCGCCTTTGGCTGGCCGACCATCGCCGTGGACACCCATATTTTCCGGGTGTCGAATCGCACAGGTTTTGCGCCGGGCAAGAATGTGGATCAGGTGGAGGAGAAGCTGCTCAAGGTGGTCCCCGCCGAGTTCAAGCTGGATGTCCATCACTGGCTGATCCTCCATGGGCGCTACACCTGTCTCGCTCGCAAGCCGCGCTGCGGCTCCTGTATCATTGAAGACTTGTGTGAGTACAAAGAAAAAATCTACCCGGAGAACTGATCAATGAGAATCCTGCATACCATGCTGCGCGTTGGCGATCTGCAACGCTCCATCGACTTCTACACCCGTGTACTGGGCATGACCCTGCTGCGCAAGAGCGAGAATAGCCAGTACAAGTACACCCTGGCCTTCGTCGGTTATGGGGATGAGAAGGATGAGGCTGTCATCGAGCTGACCTACAACTGGGGCGTGAGCGAGTATGAGCTGGGCTCGGCCTACGGTCACATCGCCCTGGAAGCGGATGACATCTACGCCACCTGCGAGGCACTGCGCGCCGCCGGGGCCAAGATCACCCGCGAGCCGGGTCCCGTGATGGGCGGCAGCACCGTCATCGCCTTCGTCGAGGATCCTGACGGTTACAAGATTGAGCTGATCGCCAAGAAGGATGCAGGCGCAGGCCTGGGTGAGAGCCTCTAACATGCGGCGCTAGCCAGCCCTGTGCTCACCGCCTGGGCCGTTAATGAGAAGGGGGAGCCATTGGCTCCCCCTTCTGCGATGCGCGATCCCTGATGTCACAGCAAGCTGGGCTGACCATCGAGGAACACCAGCCGTTTGCCCGCCTGATTGGGGGCAACGAAGGGCAACTCGTTGCTGTTGACCACATAGATGCCGTTTTTGAACTGGAAGACAGGCACCGTTGGCAAGGCGCGGGGCACCAGCAGCTCACCGAGGTCGCTGCGCACCGTCAGCACGGTATAACGGCCCTGAGGGAGCCCCAGTATCGGGCCAAACTCGCTGCCATCGGCCTCACGGACCGCTTTGACGTAGACACTGAACTCCTCGTAGCCCGGCACCAGGCACTCGTGGGTATAGGCGCCGGTACTGACCGTGGTCACCAGCAGAGGCGCCTGATAGTCATGGCACACGAAGCCCGCGAGGTTGCCGGAGCGCAGCAGGGGTTGCAGGCGGATGGGTTCCTCGCGGATATCGGCAAGGGGTTCGCGGATCTGGTACTGCTCAAGCAGGACGCGGCGCACCACCTCGGCATCATCATAGGCTTCGCCGTCATGGAGGGGGGCGGTCACCACACTGGCGCGGGTCAGCGGATAAGCCTCGACCAGGGAATCCGGCAGTATGATGCCTTTGCCCTCCTGTTCACTCAGGCTGGCTTGCTCGCGATAGGGGTTGTCACGGATCAGGTTGGGGTAGCCACCATAGGCGGTGACGTTCCAGGCCCAGCTCATGGTGGGCTCCTGAACATAATGGCCGTGTTGGTCGGGGGTATTGGCGCAACCACTCAGCGCCAAGCTGGATAGCAAACCCGCTAGGGCAGTCAATTTTCTCATCTGGGCTTGTCTCTCATCGCATCATGGCGCCAGCATCCCTTATCCGGCACCCGTGAGTCCCAAACTAGCAAAAATCAGATGGCTCCGCTACGTCCCATGCTGATCACCACCCGCCGGTTCCTGGCTCGTCCCTCTTCGGTCTCGTTGGAGGCGACATGCTGTTTCTCCCCATGGCCCTCCACCGAGATCTTGCCCTCCTCTATCCCCAAATCGAGGAACACCTTCTTGATGGCATCGGCCCGCTTCTCGGAGAGCTTCTGGTTGGGCCAGCGCCCGCCATAGCTGTCGCTGTAGGCGTCGATCACCACCACGTCGATGCTGCTGTCCGCCTTGATGAATTCGCTGATCATGGCGAGTCGTCGCTTGGAGGAAGCCGACAGGCTGTCGCGGTTCTTGTCATAGGTGAGCACGCTGAAGGCGATGTCATTGAAGCTGTAAGGCAAGAGACCATTCAGGCAATCCATGAAGGCCTGATACTTGACCCGAAAGTTGACGTTGGAGAGCGACACCCGCACCGCCCGGTTCTGGCGATACCAGTCCCGGTACTGGAAGGTGGGCATGCGGCCACTCTCGAGTTCATCGAGCATGGTCCAGGCGGTCTGGCCATCGACCAGGCCGTCAAACTGCTTGAAGAAGCGGATCTGGCTGATATCCCGCCCGGCGAGACCCGGACGCCAGTTGGGGGGCATGCTGCCCAGGCTCACCGTCTGGGTCTGCGCCTGCTGACGCAGCCCCTTGAGTTCGAAATCGAGGTTGATCTTGCGCCCGGCC
Source organism: Aeromonas sp. BIGb0445 (assembly GCF_024809075.1). Taxonomy (NCBI): domain Bacteria; kingdom Pseudomonadati; phylum Pseudomonadota; class Gammaproteobacteria; order Aeromonadales; family Aeromonadaceae; genus Aeromonas; species Aeromonas sp. BIGb0445. The sequence continues at coordinate 66,276 of NZ_JANUES010000002.1, read as the reverse complement.
CGGCTCACGAAGGCCCCAGTGCCCCAGCTCGGGATGGGATGTTCGAGGCGACACTCGACCTGGCTGTCTGCCGTCAGGCGCCAGACGGATTGATCCAGGCCGGCGCCAAATTCGGCCACCCCCGCCTGCAAGTGCATGCTCACCGACATGCTGATCAATCCCAAGGTCCACCCCTTCACTCGCCTCTCCTCTGCCTGGTCCACGCCCCTATCACAGGGGCGTTTTTCATCTGTCTCAAGGCTGTATCGGCATGAGCCGGGCAAGCTTTAGGGAGCAGGCGGCAATTCTTTGCCGCTCGAGACCAGAGGGCCGGGCCTGGGGTATAGGCACCCTTGACCGTCTGCCACCCAGGCGCGGCACAAAATAAGAGGCTGGGTCTGCCACGTAGGCAATCCAGGTAGGTTGTCACCCGGGCGCGATAAAACACGGGGCTGGGTCTACCGCATACGCAACCCGGCGGCCTGTCACCCGGGCGCGACAAATGAAGGCTGATTTGCCATAATGCCGCCTCACTTCAAGCCGACCGAGATCCCATGACCGACGCCGTTAACACTCTCAAAGGCCGCTTCCGTGGCTTTTACCCCGTCGTCATCGATGTTGAAACCGCTGGATTCAATGCCAAGACTGATGCCCTGCTCGAAATCGCCGCCTACACCCTCAAGATGGATGAGGCGGGCTGGCTGGTGCCCGATCAGGTCTTTCACTTCCACGTTGCCCCCTTCGAAGGCGCCAACCTGGAGAAAGCCGCCCTCGACTTTACCGGCATCGATCCCTACAACCCGCTGCGCGGCGCCGTAGACGAGAAGGAAGCGCTCACCGAGATCTTCAAGGGGATCCGCAAGGGCATGAAGGAGCAGGACTGCAACCGCGCCATCGTCGTGGCCCACAATGCCCCCTTCGATCACGGCTTCGTCATGGCCGCCGCCGAACGTGCCGGCCTCAAGCGCAATCCCTTCCACCCCTTTGCCACCTTCGACACCGCCGCGCTGTCTGGCCTGGCCCTGGGGCAGACGGTCTTGGCCAAGGCGTGCCAGAGCGCCCGTATCCCCTTCGATAACAAAGAGGCGCACTCGGCCCTCTATGACACCCAGCGCACCACCGAGCTGTTTTGTCATATCGTCAATCGCTGGAAGGCGCTGGGGGGTTGGCCCCTGCTGGAAACCGACGGGGCTGACGCTGAGGCAACGCCGCAAGACGCGGCCTCCGAACAGTAACCACCTGTTGCCTTGCGAGAAGGGCTGCCACGGCAGCCCTTCTTTGATATCAGTCAGCTTAAATGACTGATTGAGTCATTTTTCTGAATTTTTACTCGACTTTTGGCCCGTTTTTCGCAAACTAACGCCCTTTCACACGCCAGACAACAACACAATATTATAAGGAAGTCGCATGAATCCTGTTGTTATCGCAGTCTCGCTGATGCTGGTGCTCAGCCTGCTGCGGATCAATGTGGTCGTCTCATTGTCGGTCAGCGCCATCGTCGGCGGCCTGGTTGGCGGCCTCTCCCTCACCGATACCCTCAGCGCCTTCAGTGGCGGCCTGGGTGGCGGTGCAGAGATAGCCCTCTCCTACGCCATGCTGGGGGCCTTCGCGGTCGCCATCTCCCGCTCCGGCATCACGGATCTGCTGGCCCGCAAGGTGATAAACCAACTCGGCAAGGACGCGAGTGCGTCACGGATGCTCTGGGTCAAGACCCTGCTGCTCACCTCCGTGCTGGCGGTCGCCATCTCCTCCCAGAACCTGATCCCGGTCCACATCGCCTTCATTCCCATACTGATACCGCCGCTCTTGCACGTGATGGCCCAGATGAAGATGGACAGGCGTCAGGTCGCCTGCGTCATCACCTTCGGCCTGACCGCAACCTATATGCTGCTGCCGGTCGGCTTTGGCGGTATCTTCCTCAACAACATCCTGGCCAAGAACCTCATCGATAATGGGGTGACCCTGGTCAACAGCCAGATCCCCCAGGCCATGGCCCTGCCGGTATTTGGCATGTTCCTTGGGCTGCTGGTTGCCGTCTTTATCAGCTACCGCAAGCCCCGCGAATATGATCTGGCCAAGATCCTGGCCGCCGAGCCCGAATCCGTCGAGCTGAACCTGACCCACATCTGGGTCGCGCTGGTCGCCATCGCCGTGGCGCTGGGCCTGCAGCTTTACACCGACAGCATTGTGCTCGGTGCCCTTGCCGGTTTCATCATCTTCACCTGTGGTGGCGTCATCAAGTTTCGCGAGAGCCAGGATGCCTTCACCCAGGGGGTGCGCATGATGTCCCTCATCGGCTTCATCATGATCTCCGCCGCCGGTTTCGCCGCCGTGATGAAAGAGACCCAGGGGGTCGAGAGTCTGGTGCAATCCGTCTCCAGCCTGATTGGCCATCACAAGGGCATCGCCGCCTTCCTGATGCTGCTGGTCGGCCTGCTCATCACCATGGGCATCGGCTCCTCCTTCTCCACCGTGCCCATCATTGCGACCATCTATGTGCCGCTCTGTCTGCAGCTTGGCTTCTCCCCCATGGCGACCATCGCCCTGATCGGCACAGCCGGCGCCCTGGGTGATGCGGGATCCCCCGCCTCGGACTCCACCCTGGGGCCCACCTCTGGCCTGAACGCCGACGGCCAGCACGACCATATCTGGGACTCAGTGGTGCCGACCTTCATTCACTACAATATCCCGCTGATCCTGTTTGGCTGGGTCGCCGCCATGGTGCTCTAACCCGCCGCAATTTGCCTCATCGCCAGATAACAACGCCCTCGCCAGTCATGGCGAGGGCTTTTTACTGGGCGCATCGCAGGGATGGGCAATCACCCCGTGAAAGAGCCATGGCTTATATACTGCTAGTGACCAACAAGGAGCTACCCCATGAAACCTGCATATTGGCTGATTGCCCTGCTGTTTAGCACCCCTGCCCTGGCGTTCCACTGCCCGGTCGACATGAAACAGATAGACGATGCCCTCGCGACAGGCCCGGCACTCAGCGCCGAGCAGCTCGCCGAGGTCAAGACCCTCAGAGCCGAAGGCGAAACCCTGCACAAGGCCGGTCGCCATCAAGAGTCCGTCGATACCCTGGCCAAGGCCAAGGCACTGCTCGGCATCGACAAGATCTGATCCTCGGCGGCGCCAGCAATCCCCCCCTGCCGTGCTTGATTGATAGATAGCAAAAGCCCCCGCCACGGCGAGGGCTTTTTCATGATGGCGTCTGGCAAGCAAGCCGGGGACCCTGGTCGATGCTCAGACCCGGCCGCTATAGACCAGGGTGCGATAGTTAAAGGCTATCTGACCCTCGATGGCGTGGTGGGCAAACTCGTGCCGGATCAGCGCCGTCAGCGCCTCATAGGCTGGCGTCCCGATGGCGGGAGCGTAAGAGGAGGAGTTGAGCCGCCCCAACACACCATCAAGATCGAACATCTGGCAGTTGTCGAAACACTCCAGCCGGTACTCTCCCTCGAAGAAGGCGTCGAAGTCGGCCTCGCCAAGGTTGCGATGATTGACCTCCTCATAGTCACCGGAATAGGCACGCAGCCCCGCCTCATAGGCCTTGAGAAACGGGGTGTCGGTCAGCCTGTCATTCCAGATGAGGGCGACCCGGCCACCTGACTTCAACACTCGGCGACACTCGGCTTTGAAGGCGGCTCGGTCAAACCAGTGGAAGGCCTGAGCGACCGTCACCAGATCTAGAGTGGCATCGGCCAGACCGGTTGCCTCCGCGCTCCCCGCCTGCCAGCGGATATTGCTGGCCCCGGCCAGCAGCGCCTCGGCGGCAGCGCGCATCTCCGCATTGGGTTCCAGGGCCCAGACCCGGCTCACCCGAGGCGCGAGCTGCGCCGTCAATATGCCGGTACCCGCCCCGATATCGGCCACCACTGCATCTGGCCCCATGGCAAGCTCCTGGATGAGAAAATCCAGCATGGCCGCCGGGTAGCCAGGGCGGTATTTCACATAGGCCTCAACCCGGACCGAAAATCGTTGGGTACTGTCCATTACATGCTCCTCTTGGGGGATGGCCTCTGGATAAGGGCGATAACGCGGCATTGGCCGCCGTGGCAAGATGATCCCGTGGGTTTGAGCCTATCATGCCCAGTCCCATTCCTGGCATCATGCCCGGCAAGAGAGCCACCCTGCGTAACGCTGTCACTCGGTCAACCAATCGATGGCCGCAGCTTCATCGTCGAACGCCTTCACCTCCCCCGAGAGAAACCAGTTGCCGACCCTGGCAGCGAGGGTCTGCCAGCCCTGCTGACCATAGAGGGCTATCTTGCCAAACTCGCTGCCATGCTTGAGCCCGAGAGTGAAATCGTCCCAGGCGGCGCGCAGCTCCCAGCCTTCCAGCTCGCGGGCATCGAGCAGCACCCTCACCCCTCGGCCCTCGACCCGGCTCAGCGCCGCCTCCAGCATGGGAGTGATGGCAAGATAATCCTCATGGCTGAGCTTGCCGACCGCCTTGATTGAAATAAAAGAGACATCATTCACCCGGGCCAGCCCCAGGGTCAGGCCATGTTGTTGCATCTTCATCCCCCTGCCTCCATGAATGGCTGCCACCCGGCCGCCCCTGGTTTGACTCTAACCCACGACGAAGAGACGGTCATGGCCCGGGTAGAAAGCACAACCGGATACTGCCGCCAGATGCGCCTTCGAGGCCAGGATGCTGATGGGCAAGATAGATATCGTCGTCATCAAGGCGGCCTGCCGCGACTGAGACAATCATTACCCTCATCATCCTGCTAATTGCCCAAAAGCTAATACCATGGAGTCTTGTAATGAAAAGCCCCAGCCAAAATAACTGGCTGGAAAGTATTTCTCGCTGCAACCTAGATAAATAGAGCTCGAAATACTGACCGTCTTACACATAACTTTATTTTTTCTTCATCACCCTAGACCGAGACTGCTTTTCTGTCAGCAACCTCGGCCTGAGATCCAGCACATGTATGGTCAATGAAACTGCACCTCCCATCTCCCGCTCTACACGCCTGGCTTCATCATCCAACAGCTCCTTGAGCCCTTCTAAGCCGATTCTTTCCCCGCTATCAGGATGATCCCAGTCCCGCACCTTGGACAAGGTGATAAGTAATGCACCGGATCGGCGAGTTTCAAGCGACAAGTATTTCTTTACCAATTGAGATTCGATCGTGTCACGCAGGTCTCGAGCCGAGCGATTATCGCCAAGTTTCAACTCAATTACTGTCTCATATTCAGACGCCGTCGAACGAAGGCGAATATCGGTCTCCTTTTCATCAGCGGTCACTGACTCTTGATCCACCTTATAGATGCCATTGGCTGCATGCTGTAACTCGCGCGCGATCTCGCGGCGCATGATTCGCTCTTGATCAATTTTCGCCCATGCTTCTTGTGGCGAAACATCACTTTTTAGCAGTTCATCAAGGTCGACCAAACGGTCACGTAGCAAAGCAAACATAGCTGAGTTTGTTGTGAGTGGTGCTTCACCTTTTTTTTCAAGCTCAACACATTCTTGCTCATTTAATAAGACTGAGTCAGCTTCCTGAGCTAATGCCTCTTGAGCCACCGCCAAAATACGATCCTTGATATGGCTGAAGAGTGGGTCGCTTGCCATTGCCAACTTTGCTTTCCATCCTTCCTCGCCTTTTGCATCGAACAGAGCTCTTACGACAGCATTACGGGCATGTTCAGCATCATCCCGTACATCTGGCGTAAAACTACCTTCATGTTCGGCATCATCTTCTGGCCTGACATGCTGATAAGCCAAACGTAAAAGCCGGAGCAATTGCTGTGACGTGAAGGATTCATGTCTTAGAATTAATCCATCACGGCGCTCATTAAAAAGAGCACTAAACCATGTAACAGCCTTGCTTCTAGCTGCTGGCTCAACGTCCTTTAGTCTATTTTCAAGCGCATCAAGGCCTAACTCAGGATTTATCTGGATTAAGGTCGGTAACCAAACCAGCATCAGTGGTTCAGCAAGCTTTTTATTTAACATTCTCTGGGCAGCAACACGTAACTGCGTTCTCTGTTCATCATCTCCATATTTCGAAATCAGTTCAATTACCTGAGACAGACGCAGTGTTAATCCCGATAGACCTGATTCATCCTCCACCTTAACATCAGTCTCAATCAGCCATGTGACAAGACGCGGAAGAAATAATATAGCCACAGGTTCAGGCGCATAGCGGATCCGCTGCAATATCATTGAATTAATATTCTCATGTGGTGTTGTATCGAGCACCCCAGCAAGCTCTTTGCCCAATACTCCTTCAACAGCTAATGGGTAATGCGCGGCCAACCCCTCAATCCATTTTGGCAATCCATTAAGTTCAACCAGAGAATATCGAGCAGCCAGCATCGCCTCTTCAGATGTCAACCTATTCACCCAGCTGGGATCCTCTGCCTCTGCATACACGCCAGCCAAACCTAGCCGCCATATCTCCAGATATGTATTTCGCTGGTCTTCTGGCCTTTCACATGTCAGTGTGGGGTGATGTTTACGCCAACACGTCATCAATACACTACGCAAGCGATCTGCTGCCTCTTTACCAAATGTGGACTCAATGAATTGACGATTCCAGCCAGACGAATCACTATCATCGTAGGCATTACACATCACTCTGAATAGATTCCATGCCGTATTTTCACCACGTTCTGCTGAAAATACGATATCTGGATGTTCTATAATCTCACGCCATAACATTATCCAACTAGCTCGATTCTTCGCCTCTTTCCTCTCTATTTTTTGACGCTGCTCGGCCTCTTGGGCTGCCCACTTTTCCTGCTCTTTTACAAAATCAGAAGGTTTAATTTTATCTTCAATAAAAGCAAGCAGGCTCGGTTGATCTGTAATTAGTGGTTTCAGGCTTACCACTGGCTCTTGCAAATAATAAAATGCGATTTGCAGTAGCATTTGGCGTTCAATAAAAGAGTTGTTTTTATCCTTTAGATCATTAATAACCCAAGCACGATCCCGTTCAACTGTGAACTTAATGGGAGAATCATATGGAATAGTTTCGACCAATCGTTTCCATGAGTCTTCGAACAAATGAAGGGATTGTACCAAGGTATCCATTGCCAAAAAAATGAGCTTATTACTCTGAGCATCAAACTCACTTAATTTCTCAGTCAAGGCGTTATGACTCTTACCATCATCGTATTCCTGCTGATGCAAGCGTAACGCAAGTACACTGGCGTGGAACCACTGGTTATCTCGGTTGAGATCGAGCCCGCGAACACAGATTGCAGCAAGAGCACTGCTCAGATGTTGGTGAGAAGAGACCATGTGTGGCCACTTATCTTGTCGCCATTTCAGTCCATTTGAGATGAGCACAACCAGTCCATCCCGCAACACCTCTAACTGTGGCAATTCAAGTCGCTCATTATTAATAAGTGACGGCAATCGCCAGCTAAGGCTACTGACTGTCCGTTTTTTCCACTGCAACCAACCAAGTATCTGACAAAGTTGTGATGCGGATAGATGGTCTGGAAACAGATCTATGACAACTTCACGTACAACTTTGTCGGGCCACTGTGGATGCTGGGAAACCATGGCAGTCGCAATGTCTGGCAATCTGGGATCATTAATCGCAACCAGCACTTGAATGGCAACAATTCGCTCAATATCCCGAGCTGTGGATTTACAGGCAATACAGTACGCAATATCAGCACATCCACTGATAGAACCTTGTTCAATTAAATCCAGTAGAGTACGGCGAACCTCAGGGTTTTCGACTCCTTGCTCCCAAAGCTGACTGACTTCATCAGCCAATTCCGGGTCGGAAAAACGCTCAATTTGAATATAAGGGGTCTGCAAACCGCGCCAGCCACCTTTCCCATAACGCTCAACATAAGCCCTGAGCGCCTGTTTGCGCTGGTTGAGGGTCAGTGATGCGGGGTCGCCTTCATCAAGTAGAAGTTCCGGTTCATTTTCACGAACCGCCTGAAAAATATCGTTATTAAAGAGAGCTAGCCAACCCGAAATAGCCCTCTTCGAAGGAAAGACGATAGTTTTTCCCTTGGTTTCAGTAAATAGCAGTCGCTTGAGAGCCCGCAATGACATCCCACGATCTCTCATAGCTTGCAACCTCTTAGCAGCAAGAAACTCTGAAACCGATCGATGGTGGAAACGCACGCGACCATATGAGGCAAAACCAAATAGCGGTCGCTCTAGCAGAGTTTTCCGCTCATCTTGCGTCCAATCCGACAAGATAATTGCTGGATCCAGCGCTGCTTCATCCCGCTGAACATTATCCGCTTTGGCACTGTGGCGAATTGTCAAACGGCGGGTCAGCCACATCGCCAATGCAAGCCTGCTCGCCCCCTCGATTGCCTTATCTATTGAGAGTTCGGTAAGCTCACTTCTATCTTCTCTATCCCGAGGTTTGAGCTTGATGCGGATATTGGCTTCAACTTGTTCGCAGTGGGTACGAATATTCTGTTGTGCATGCCAATCGGCACAAAGCTCGATGAGATCCTGAGGACGTCTGGCAAACTCATGAGCGTGGCGTCTCTTTATATCCCTCAGCAACTCATCAGCATTTTTGACCCCTTGCATGCCTGCAAACTCGACAATCTGCAGATCGGATAGTGGCATCAGAGCCACGGTTCGCCAATCAGGAACAGTATCCTTTTCCGATTTGCTGGTTGGCGTTGTGAGATTTTTACGCAATGCCACTCTGGCGAACTCTTCTTCCTGTGCTTCTTTCGATTGAGACTTGGTCTGTAGTGGAATGGGCAGCGTGCTGTGAACGAGCTGTGCATCAAATGGGATTGGACGAGTAGTTACTACCACTCGCACTCTCCCCAATTGATTGTAAATACCTTTTACAAAACGATTTAGCGCTTGTTCGAAAGAACCTCGGGTAAGTTGAAGCTCATCATAAGAATCCAAAAAAAAAGTAGCGACTCCAGACTGCGATGCTAACCACATATCCAGACGTGTTTCATCTTCATAGCCCAGCAGATCCCGAAGATCATTTGATGCCAAACTGGCTAGCTCAACAAAAAATGCGGCTTCACCAGCAGCAGCTAGGCGGCAAGCCTGATCACGGCACTCGTAGGTCTTACCAGCCCCCGCTTCGGAAATAAGCAGAATACGTTTTGAGCGCAACAACTCTTCCCAAGTTACGCCGTTAGACCAGCCTAGCTGCATAAGGAAATGCTGCTTGTCGGCATCAACTAGGTGTTCTTCATCAATGTCTTGGAAAGTACGTTTGATCATGGCGATGGAATAGATCTTGTTTGATTAAGGGATAAATGGCCGATGGAGGTATGCGACCAAAACCTAGTTCTATAGGAAGGTATCTTACGAGACTCTTATACGATAAATCGCCCTATTTCCAACCTCTGCAGATACAAAGCTTCGATTATTTGTGCCAACGCACTCCTCTACAAACAACAAGGCCACCCGCAGGGGGTGGCCTTGAGCTTATTGATTGTCAGCCCTTCACGGCGCCGCGATTACTCGACGTAATCCTCGGTCGGGATGCAGGAGCAGAACAGGTTGCGATCGCCGTAGACGTCATCGATGCGGTTGACCGAGGGCCACAGCTTGGCGGCGCGCACCGCGCTGGACGGGAATACCGCCTCGGCGCGGGTATAAGCCCGCTCCCAGCGCTCGTCCATGACATCATCCTGGGTGTGGGGGGCATTGACCAATGGGTTGTCGGTCAGGCTCCAGTGGCCGTCCTTCACCTTCTCCATCTCGGCGCGAATGGCGGTCATGGCTTCGATGAAGCGATCCAGCTCGGCCTTGGACTCGGATTCGGTCGGTTCGACCATCAGGGTTCCCGCCACCGGGAAGCTCATGGTCGGCGCGTGGAAACCGTAGTCCATCAGACGCTTGGCCACATCCATCTCGCTGATGCCACAGGCCTCCTTGAGGGGACGAATATCCAGGATGCACTCGTGGGCGACGCGGTTGTTGCGGCCGGTGTAGAGCACGGGGAAGGCTTCCCCCAGTTTCTTGGCCAGGTAGTTGGCGTTGAGGATGGCGACCTGAGTCGATTTCTTCAGCCCCTCGTCACCCAGCATGGCGATATACATCCAGCTGATGGGCAGTATGCTGGCCGAGCCAAAGGGCGCGGCAGAGACGGCGCCATTGTCGCGGCTGCTCTTGTCGGTCTTGATGACGGCGTGGCCGGCCACGAAGGGGGCCAGGTGCTGCTTGACGCCGATGGGGCCCATGCCTGGACCGCCACCGCCATGGGGAATGGCAAAGGTCTTGTGCAAGTTGAGGTGGGACACATCGGCACCGATAAAGCCTGGCGCCGTCACGCCGACCTGGGCGTTCATGTTGGCGCCATCCAGGTAGACCTGACCACCGTACTGGTGAACGATGTCGCACACCTCCTTGATGGTCTCCTCGTACACCCCGTGGGTGGAGGGATAGGTGACCATCAGGCAGGAGAGTCTGTCCCCGACTTCCGCGGCCTTGGCGCGCAAGTCGTCAAGATCCACGTTACCGGACTTGTCACAGGCGGTGACGATCACCTTGAGGCTCGCCATCTGGGCGGAGGCCGGGTTGGTGCCGTGGGCCGACGCCGGAATGAGGCAGACATCGCGATGCCCTTCGCCGCGGGACTCGTGGTACTTCTTGATGGCCAACAGACCGGCGTATTCGCCCTGAGCGCCGGAGTTGGGCTGCATGCAGACCGCATCATAGCCGGTGATCTTGACCAGCCACTCTTCGAGGTCTGCCAGCAGCAGCTGGTAACCTTTAGCCTGCGCCAGCGGGGCGAAGGGGTGCAGCTTGCCAAACTCGGGCCAGGTCACCGGGATCATCTCGGCGGTGGCGTTGAGCTTCATGGTGCAGGAGCCCAGGGAGATCATGGCGTAGTTCAGGGCCAGATCCTTGGCTTCGAGACGGTGGATGTAGCGCAGCATCTCGGTTTCGGAGTGGTACTTGTTGAACACCTCGTGGGTCAGCACGGCATCGCTGCGCAGCAGCTCGGCGGGGATGGCCTGATGAGCCTGCGCCTTGGCATCCAGGGTCTCGATATCCAGACCGTGACCCTGGCCGAGGAAGAGCTCGAACAGCTCGGCCACGTCTTCGCGGGTGCTGGTCTCGGACAGGGAGACACCGACCGCGCCGTCCAGGTCGGCGCGCAGGTTGATGTTCATGGCATCGCCACGGGCTACCAGGGCGGCCTTGTCGGCGGTCAGGAGTGTGATGGTGTCGAACCAGCTGTCGTGCTTGAGGGTCAACCCCTTGGCGGTGAGTCCCAGCGCCAGGATGCTGGTCAGACGGTGCACGCGGTTGGCGATGGTTTTGAGGCCAACCGGGCCGTGATAGACGGCGTAGAAGCTCGCCATGTTGGCCAGCAGCACCTGGGCGGTACAGATGTTGGAGTTGGCCTTCTCGCGGCGGATGTGTTGTTCGCGGGTCTGCATGGCCATGCGCAGGGCAGACTTGCCGCGGCTGTCTTTGGAGACGCCAATGATGCGGCCCGGCATGGAGCGCTTGTAGGCATCACGGGTGGCGAAAAATGCCGCGTGAGGACCACCGTAGCCCATGGGCACACCGAAGCGCTGGGCGCTACCCAGCACCACATCGGCACCCAGTTCGCCCGGGGACTTGAGCAGCAGCAGGGAGAGCATGTCGGCACTGACACAAGCCAGACCCTTCTGGGCCTGCACGGCCTTGATCAGCAGCCCCAGATCGGTCACTTCACCCGTGGTCGAGGGGTACTGGAACAGGGCACCAAACACCTCTTCGCTCACGGCGTCGGCGGCCGGGGCCACCACCAGCTCGAAGCCGAAATGGACGGCACGCTCGCGCACCACGTCGATCACCTGGGGGTGAACGTCATCGGCGACGAAGAAGAGGTTGGACTTGGACTTGGCCATGCGCTTGGCCAGGGCCATGGCCTCGGCGGCGGCAGTGGCTTCATCGAGCAGAGAGGCGCTCGCCAGATCCATGCCGGTCAAATCCAGGGTCAGCTGCTGGAAATTGAGCAGGGCTTCGAGGCGGCCCTGGGCCAGCTCGGGCTGATAAGGGGTATAGGCGGTGTACCAACCCGGATTTTCCAGCACGTTGCGCAAGATGACGTGGGGCACATGGGTGTCGTGATAACCCATGCCGATGTAGCTCTTGGCGATACGGTTCTGAGCGGCGTAGCCCTTGAGCTTGGCCAGGGCCTCTACTTCCGTCATGGGCGCGCCTATGCCAAGCGGCGCCTCGCGACGAATGGCGGCGGGCACGGTCTGGCTGATGAGGTCATCCAGACTCTCGGCACCGACAGTGGCCAGCAGGGCGCGCAGTTCGCTCTCGCCCGGGCCTATGTGGCGACGCAGAAAATTGGTTTTTTGCTCGAGTTCAAACAGTGACTGGGTCATTTCCCTATTTCCTAGTAGATATGCCTGATAGAAGATCTTGCCAAGGGATGAGATCTCGCTCGGCGGCTCGCGGACACTTGCCCACGGCGGATAAAACAGGTGCCCGCACAGGATAATCCCGCGGGGCGGGCCTGGGATGCGCGCCAGTTGGCAAGGCGCACTCCCATGGCGAAGCCCGCGCTGTGCAGGGGCTCATAGCAAAAGGCCCTGCACGCGTGCAGGGCCTGAGCGACATTACTCTTCGTCGACGACGTTCTGGTAGCCGTCGGCATCCAGCAGATTTGCCAGCTCCTCGGCGTCGTCCAGCTTGATACGGAACAACCAGCCAGCGCCGTAAGGATCGGAGTTGACCAGCTCGGGACTCCCTTCCAGCTCTTCGTTGACGGCGATGATTTCACCGCTCACCGGGCTGTAAATGTCGGAGGCCGCCTTGACGGACTCAGCCACGGCGCAGTCGTCACCGGCACCAACCTGCTTGCCCACTTCCGGCAAGTCAACGAACACCATGTCACCCAGCAGCTCCTGGGCATGCTCGGAGATACCGACCACGGCCTCACCGTTGGCTTCGACACGGATCCACTCGTGGGAAGTGGCATATTTCAGTTCGCTCGGGATATGGCTCATGTGTGCTTCCTTTATTCACTTGCATCATTGAACAGGGTTGACCCGGGGTGGACCCCGAGCCTGAAACGATAAACGTTATACCAATTTCTGGCCGTTGCGTACAAAGGCGGGCTTGGTCACCTTCACGGTCACCAGCTTCTTGCGAAGCTCGACTTCGGCCACGTCACCGATGTCGCGAGGCACCCGGGCCAGGGCAATGGAGAGTCCCAGGGTCGGCGAGAAGGAGCCTGAGGTGATCACCCCGGTGCGTGACTCGCCCTGGGCATTGGTGAAGCTGACCGGCATGCCGGTGCGCAGCACCCCTTTCTCTTCCATCAACAGCCCCACCAGCTTGGGCTGATCCCCGGCGGCCTTCTGGGCTTCCAGGGCCGCGCGGCCGATGAAGTCACGGCTGCTCGGCTCCCAGGCGATGGTCCAGGCCATGTTGGCGGCCAGGGGGCTGATGCTCTCGTCCATGTCCTGGCCGTAGAGGTTCATGCCCGCCTCAAGCCGCAGAGTGTCCCGGGCGCCCAGACCGCAGGGCGCCACGCCCGCGTCGAGCAGGGCTTGCCACAGGTCACAGGCCTGATGCTCCGGCACCACGATTTCGTAACCCTCTTCGCCGGTATAGCCGGTGGTGGCGATGAACAGATCCCCGGCTTGTACCCCGAAGAAGGGCTTCATGCCCGCGACGGCGGCGTTCTGCTCGGCATTGAATACCTTGGCGGCCAGCGCCTTGGCCTCTGGCCCCTGCACGGCGATCATCGCCAGGGCGGGTTGTTCGGTAACGGTCACCGCGAAGGCGGCGGCGTGCTGGCGGATCCAGGCCAGATCCTTGTCGCGGGTGGCGGAGTTGACCACCATGCGATAGAAGCTGTCGTCCAGATAATAGGTAATGAGGTCATCGATGACCCCACCCTCAGGGGTCAGCATGCCGCTGTAGAGCGCCTTGCCCGGGGTGGTGAGTTTGGCCACGTCATTGGCCAGCAGATGTTGCAGGAAGGCTTTCACCCGCTCGCCGGTCAAGTCGACGATGGTCATGTGAGAGACATCGAACATGCCCGCCTGGGTGCGCACCACATGGTGCTCTTCCAGTTGAGAGCCGTAGTTGATGGGCATCTCCCAGCCGTGAAAATCGACCATCTTGGCGCCGGCTTCCAGGTGCTTGGGGTGCAATACGGTAGTCTGGGTCATCGCTGTTTTTCCTTAAAACCTGGGCCTGCCTCATCCCGGTTCCCGGGTGGAGCAGGAGGCCACAGGGCCTGGGCTCGCTCCCGACATCGCCATGGGCGCTGCGGGACTGGTTCCTTCAATGGCGCGGATTATAAGGCAAGCGGGATGGAGCACCGCTTAAAAAAAACTAATCCACAACATGCTGATAGCGGCCAAACACTATGATAAAAACAGAGGAAAAAACAGTATTGACCGGTAGTTTTCAGGGTTAAATTTTGATTTTTACCGTCTCGTCACAATTTATAGGAAAACGTTTCGCCAGCTTTCCATATTAAAGGCTGATGCCATAAACGAGCACATCAGCCTCTCGGATTACTTTTATTGTAAAAAATGGCGCCTGGGATTAGTTTTTTTCACCCGGCATACCCCAAAATGCCTCGCCACGCTGCTCGGTGCGGGCCAGGAGGGGCAGCTCCCCCTCCAGTCCCATGGCGCTGCGGATCAGGCGCTGCTTGACAGGGATCATGGCATCGACGGCGCTTAAGCCCACGCCTCGCACCAGCTTTTTAAGGGGATGAGCGCCACCAAACAGCCGCTTCAACCCCTCCATGGCGGCCAACATCCGGCTCGCCTCCGTCTTGCGCCAGCGCTCATAACTGCGCAGCCCGGCCAGGGCACCGATGTCCCGTCCCTTGGCGACATGGGTCAGCAGCGTCTGCACCAGGGCGGCGGCATCCATCAGCCCCAGATTGACCCCCTGCCCCGCCAGCGGATGTATGGTGTGAGCCGCATCGCCGACCAGCACCAGCCGCTCCCGGGCAAAGTCGCGGGCGTAACGGGCGGTGAGCGGTATGGCACTGCGGGCTCCCTCCACCCGGCACAGGCCGAGACGCGCATCGAAGGCGGCGGTGAGCGCGCGGTTGAAGTGCTCTTCATCGCACCCTTGCAGCCGCAGCGCCTCATCGGCGGGCAGCGACCAGACGATGGAGCTGAGAGTGGGCTGCCAGAGCGGCAGGAAGGCGAGCGGTCCGGCGGGGCTGAAGATCTGGCGGGCCACGGCCCCATGCTCCTCGGTGGTGCGCACTGTGGCGACCAGGGCATGGTGGCCATAATCCCAGCTGGTCAGGGGAATATCGGCCTGTTTTCGCACCCAGGAGTGAGCGCCATCGGCGGCCACCACCAGCTTGGCCGACAGCACTCGGCCATCTTCCAGCGTCAGCAGGGCATGCTCTTGCCCCTGTTGCAGGCTCGTGGCCCGGGCCGGCGCCAGCAGGTCGATATGAGCAGCCCCCGAGATGGCCTCTTGCAGTGCCAATTGAACAACCCTGTTCTCGACGATGTGACCAAGCCAGGGCAACCCCAGGCTGGCGGCATCGAATGCGATGCGGGCGAAGCTGTCGCGCTCCCACACCTGCATCTGCTGGTAACCTTGCAAACGGCGTGCGGTGATGCCCTGCCAGGCGCCGACCCCGCGCAGGATCTGCTGACTGGCGAGGCTCAGGGCGCTGACCCTGTTATCCGGCGTCGCCGCCAGCGCGGGATCCGGCAGTTGCCCCTCGATGATGGCTATCTTGAGTGCGCTCTGTTTGAGCGCCGCGGCGAGCGCCAGACCCACCATGCCACCCCCCACTATGACCAGATCGTATTGCGCCATGCTCGGTTGCACCCTGTTCCGTTGCACCATGTCATGCTGCTCCATGGCTTACTCCTTAGTGACTGGGCTGATAACGCCCAGGGTCTGGCGAGCCAGAGGGCCCTTGAGGCAGCTGGCGCGCGCCATCAGAGAGAGCGCCAGATTACGACCGGCCACCAGGGGGCCATGGTCGTTGGAAAAGAGCTGGGCCAGGGCCGAGGTGAGCCAGATGGTGGTCTCTTGATCTCCCTTTCGCCCTTGCCAGTAACGGCTCAGCACCGGGTAACCGCCAATGTCCTCCCCCTGTGCCAGGGCGCTGGCCACGATGGCGCAGAGGGCATCGAGATCGCGCATGCCGAGGTTAAACCCCTGCCCCGCGATAGGGTGCAACAGATGGGCGGCGTTGCCCACCAGCACGGTCCTTTGCCCCAGAGGGTAATCGGCTGCCGTGAGTGCCAGCGGGTAGCAGTGACGTACCCCGGTGCGCAGGAAGCGGCCAAGCCGCCAGCCAAATGCCTGCTGCAATTGGGCCAGGAAGGCCTCGTCATTCAGGGCCATGATGCTGTCAGCCTCCTCCCCCGGCATGCTCCAGACCAGAGAGCTGAGCCCTTGCTGCATCGGCAGCAGCGCCAGGGGGCCGCCGTCGGTGAAGCGCTCGAAGGCGCGCCCGGCCGGATGCGCGGCGGTTTGCACCGTGGCTATCACGGCGCTCTGACGGTAGTCATGGCGGCGTACCGGGATATTGAGGGCCTGGCGCACGAAAGAGTGGCCGCCATCGGCCGCGACCAGCAAGGCGGTGATGATCTGCTCCCCCGTGGCCAGAGCCAGCTCGACGGCGTGCTCCCTTGGGGTGACCCCCGTCAACTGCACCGGGCAGAGCATGCGAATATTGGCCGTCTGCGCGATGGCTTCTTGCAGGACCTGACCGGCGGCGCCGAGCTCAATCACCTGACCCAGGGCGGGCAAATCATATTCAGCGGCCGTCATGCGGGTCTGGCCGAGATGGCCTCGGTCCGAGACATGGATGTGGGTGATGGGGGTGGCATGGGGGGCCAGCCCCGCCCAGAGGCCATGGCGAGCCAGCGCCTCGCAGGTACCGGCGGCCAGCGCAATGGCGCGCGCATCGAAGCCGGGATGCGCGCCCTGTGCGAGGGCGCTCGCCTCCAGCAGCACTATCTGCAAGGGCCTGCCATCCGGGCGGCGCAGTGCGGCGAGGGAGAGGGCCAGCACGGCGCCACTCATGCCGCCGCCAACCAGGGTGATATCGGCCTGCAGGACAGGTGAATGGGCGGGTGCGGTCGGATCAGTGTGAGTCATGGGATGAAGAGAATCCGATAAAACGTGGGGCCATGCTATCACAGTTGCCCCCGCTGGGATGGGAGGTGGCGGGCAAAAATGGTGCCCGCCCCGCAAACCCGCAAACAGACGAGGCAGCCATGGCTGCCTCGTCGAGTGGGTGCTGTCTACCCCGGGTCAATGCAGCGTCGGCGGCGCATCCGGCGTGTCGGGACGCTTGCCGAACTCTTCGAAGGTCATCATGACCCCCAGTTTGACATGCTCATAGAGCACCAGGAAGGCGACCTCGTTCTCCTCGTCCTCCTGATCGAACTCCTCCGAGACCTGGGTGATGTTGGCGATGTCCTGGATCATCTCCTGCAGCTCCTCGGACGCCTTGGAGAGCTCTTGCTGCACCACGCCAAAGCCCGCCAGGAAGGCCTGGGACCAATCCACCAGCCCATCGATACGCTCATCCAGGGGGGCATCATCACTGGGCAGCAACAGCTCTACCCCTTTCTGGGCCATCAGCCCCTCGATGGCGTCTTGGTAGAGCTCCGTCATCACCTGGCGCACCTGGGCCGGCAGACCGAAACCGTCGTTCACCAGATCGTTGAAAGGGGCTAACCAGCTCTTGTCATCAAGAGGAACGCCACCGCAGATCAGGCCACAGATAACGCCGTGGGCCTCCACTGCCGTGGCCATCAGCTCGTGCTGGTCCATGAGGTCGGCCAGGGCCGCATAATTGGGGGGGGTTGTCTTGCTCATCGGGGATCCGCTCAAAGTTCAGTCAAATAGCCGGAATTGATGGTCAAGATCCTAGCATTCTCACCCGCCCAGAGCCAGCAAGGCCTTGAAACTTCTGCATCTGCGCTATATAGTCCCGCCCAGTTGTCCACATGGATAAAGGCGGAAATCACCCCCGCCGTATTGAGGAAGGCATGAGCACAGAGGCCGTAGAAATCGTCGTGTTGGGACGTCCCTACAAGGTATCCTGTCCCCCAGGACAGCAGGATGCCCTGCGCCAGGCCGCCGATCAGTTATCCAGCAAGCTTGTCGAGCTGCGTCAACGCTCCAAGGTCTCCAGCAATGAACAGCTGGCCATCATGGCGGCGCTCAATTTCTGTCATGAGCTCTGCCTTGAAAAAGAGAAGAACCACCAATACTCTGAGACCATGGACAAGCGGATCAAGATGCTGCAACGCACCATAGAAGCAGCCCTGATCGAGCATGGACAGTATGGTGACAATGGCGAAGAGGCCAAAAAGCCTTAACGCGCGACCCGTTTTAAAATTCCCTGGAGTGTTTGTCAGCCGGTTCAAGTCCCCGAGCCGATAATCAAACCAAACAGGGGATCGGCCTTCTGGCTATTGTGCATGCTCGGCTCGACCGAGAAGCCTGCGGTCAGACTCGATCTCCGCCTTGAACCTACGGTTCAAGGGCCCAAACCGGCAACGGCATCTCCGGGGTACCAACAGCAAAAGGCCCGTCATCTTGATGACGGGCCTTTTCTTTTGTCTCTTTTGCGCAGCCTGTCGCTGCGAACACGCCCCTCCAGATCAGCGGGCCCCATTGAGGGGCTTGTCACCTGTCGGCACCCGGAGGGGGCCGTCTCGCCCCCCTGCCTCCATCACCATCCAATCCGAGCTGGCGGTGCGGGCACACCATGCCCAGCGGCTCGCTTTGGCGATAACGCCGCACAGGCATGGCAGGCTTAGGTGAGCTGCAGCAGATTCTCCGCTTGCTGGGAGGGGGTCACCAGCACGGGAATGGATTTGGAAGTGGGCGTAAAGGAGCCCTCCCCCACGCTGTCGATGGGCACCAGCGGGTTGGTTTCCGGGTAGTAAGCGGCAATGTTGCCCTGGGGAATGTCATAGAGCGCCACGCTAAAACCCGTGACAATGCGCTCCCGGCCATCGTTGCAGATGGCGGCCATATCCACCCTGCTGCCCTCCTCCAGACCGAGGCGATGGGCATCCGTCTGGTTCATGAACACCACCTTGCGCTGGCCCTTGATGCCGCGATAGCGATCATCCATGCCGTAGATGGTGGTGTTGTACTGATCGTGGGAGCGCAGGCTCTGCAGCAGCAACACAGGTTGATCCGTCATCTGCTCGGCATGGCGAGTGCATTCGGGCAGCACAGAGCGTGGCAAACGGCTTGCCCGAAACTCGGCGCTGCCGCTGCTGGTTTTCCACAGCAACTGGGCCGCCGAGTTATCCAGATGGAAGCCACAAGGCTGCTGGATGCGGGCATTGAAGTCACTGAAGCCGGCAATGGTCTGCTCGATGAGGCAGCGAATGCGGCCGTAGTCATCCCGCAGCGCCAACCAGTCGACGCGCTCACTCCCCAAAGTGGCATGGGCCATGCGCGCTACGATGTCGGTCTCCGACAGGCAGAGCGCGGACAGGGGTTCCGCGGCCCCGGTCGAGGCGTGCACCATGCTGAAGGTATCCTCCACCGTGATTTTCTGGTTGCCGGTGCACTGAATATCGAGCTCGGTGCGGCCGAGGCAGGGCAGGATCAACGCCTCTTTTCCCACCTGCAAGTGACTGCGATTGAGTTTGGTGCTGATCTGCACATTGAGTTCGGTGGCCCCCATGGCGGCATAGGTGAACGCCGTATCGGGCGCGGCCGCCGCCAGGTTGCCCCCCAGGCAGATGAGCACCTTGCTCCTGCCCTCGTGCAGCGCCTTGAGCGCCTCATAGACATTGTGGCCAGGGGCCCTGGGCAGACTCACCTGCAGATGGCGTTCGATGCGCTCGATGAAGGCTGCTGTCGGTTTCTCATTGATGCCCATGGTGCGGTTGCCCTGCACGTTGCTGTGGCCACGCACCGGACAGAGCCCCGCCCCCGGCTTGCCCAACTGGCCGCGCAGCAGGTGCAGGTTGACGATCTCACGTATGGTATCGACCGAATGCAGGTGCTGGGTGATCCCCATGGCCCAGCAGCTGATGACGCTGCTGCTGGCGGCAAAGACCCGGGCGGCCTGTACTATCTCGGCCTGGGTCAATCCGGACTGCTGTACTATCTCGGCCCAGTCGGTGGCGCGCACCTGCTGTTCATACTCGTCGAAATGCCGGGTATGGCGGGTGATAAAGTCGCGATCCACCGCCTCTGGCAGCTCTTCCAGGATGTACTTGGCCATGCCACGCATGGCCGCCATGTCACCGCCCAACCTGGGGGTCAGATACTGGTGGCTGATGGTGGTGGCCGCCGGGGTCAGCAGTTCGAGCGGGCTCTGGGGGCTGGCGAATCGCTCCAGGGCCACCTCTTTGAGATTGTTGAAGCTGACAATCTTGCACCCCTGGCGCGCCGCCTGGCGCAGGGCATTCATCATGCGCGGGTGGTTGGTGCCCGGGTTCTGGCCATAGACGAAGATGGCGCCGGCGCGGTCAAAGTCATCCAGCACCACTGTCCCCTTGCCAATGCCCACCGCCTGAGTCAGCGCCACCCCGCTCGCCTCGTGACACATGTTGGAGCAGTCAGGGAAGTTGTTGGTGCCAAACAGGCGGCCAAACAGCTGATAGAGGTAGGAGGCTTCGTTGCTGGCACGGCCCGAGGTATAGAACTCGACCCGATCCGGGCTATCCAGCCCTGTCAGTTTCTCGGCAATCAGTGCAAACGCATCATCCCAACTGACCGGCTCGTAGTGATCGGTTGCGGGGTTGTAGCGCATCGGCTCGGTCAGACGCCCCTGATACTCCAGCCAGTAGTCGCTCTGATTGGCGAGCTGGCGCACCGAATGGCTGGCAAAAAAGTCCGCGCCCACCGTCTTGCCCGTCGACTCCCAGGCCACCGCCTTGGCGCCGTTCTCGCAGAACTGGAAGGCACCGTGGTCGTTGTCCCCCCAGGCGCAGCCCGGGCAGTCGAAGCCATCGGTCTGGTTGACCCGCAGCAGATTCTTGATGTTCTGCTTGGTTTTCTGGCTGCGCAGCACCTGCTTCATGGTGGATTGCAGGGACGAAAATCCGCCGGCTTTGGCAGGCTTTTCAATATGGCTCATGAGACTCTCCGATGGGACTCGACGGGTGATGGCTGGAATAGCACACAGGCGCATCGATCTTGGGAATATGGACGACATTGAGGTTGTATTTGAGGGCCAGCCTCACCGCCAGTTGGCTGGGGGAGGCGAGGCAGACGAGATGGCGAGCGCCAAACAGCACGGCTTTTTGAATAAGCTCGCTGCCACAGCGGCTGGTCACCACCAGGGTGTCGCAGGCAAGCTGCTGGCGCAGCAACAGGCCGATCAGCTTGTCGAGGGCATTGTGCCGACCGATATCCTCCCGGCAATGGAGGATCTGGCCCTGCTCGTCCAGCGCCAGGGCCGCATGGATGGCTCCATACTGCTGCGCCTTGAGCTGCCACTGGGCAATCTGTGGTCTCAACCCGGCCAATAATCCCGCATCAAGGGGAGGCGTGAGTGGCAGGGGGCGCAGCTCGGGGAATGCCTGCTCGACCGCCTCCACCCCGCAGATGCCACAGCCGGTTGCCCCGGTCAGCCTGCGCCGACGCTGCTGCAGCCGCGCCAGGCAACGATTGGCGATGGTCACATCCAGCACGAAGCCCAGCTCAGCAGGGGTCACCCGGATATCATGCACATCGTGGTTGTGCGCGATGATCGACTCGCAGAACAGGAAACCAATGGCGAAATCGTCGAGATCGTCCGGGGTCGCCATCATGACCGCATGATTGATGCCATTGATGTTGATGGAGACGGCCACCTCCTCCACCAGATGATCCAGCGCAGGCAGGGGGTGCGAATTGACAGCGGCGGCAACGGGACGGTGCGCAGGCATGAATGAGTGGCCTAAAAATACAAACTGCATTCAAGTTTAGAGAGGCAACTGCTGTAAAACCAATGAATTAAATCTATATGTTGATAGAACTATTCTATTGAAGAGTGATTTTCAATTGATTAGTGTTGGCACTTACCTCCCCCAGCCCCTGCAAGAGCATGATGAACATCAAGCAGCTGCACTACTTTCATGAGCTGGCCCATCACCAGCACTTCGCCAAGGCAGCCAAGGCGTGCCACATCACCCAGCCCACCCTGTCGGCCAGCATCACGGCGCTGGAAAAGAGCGTTGGCACCGATCTCGTGGTGCGCACCAGTCAGTTTGTCGCCCTCACCGAGGCCGGGGAGCTGGTGCGCCAGTATGCCGAGCGTATGTTGCTGGAACAGGAGGCGCTCAAGCAGGAGCTAGGGCGCTTTCACGGCGAGCTGTCAGGCACCCTGCGCATCGGCATAGTCCCGCAGTCCAATGTCGACATCATGCCGCTCATCGCCAGTTACCAGGCACGCTATCCCGATATCGCCATCCGCCTGTCGGTGCTGAGCAACGAGGCCCTGCTGTCGCAACTGGAACTGCACCAGTGCGACATTGGCCTGGGCTTTGACGAGTCGCTGAGCGCCCCAAACCGGCGCGCCTTTCACCTATACCCCCAGGGCCACAACCGCATGGCGCTGTTGATGAGCCGCAGTGATGCCATCACCTTGCAGAGTGCGGCCCCCATCCCCCTCGCCAGCCTGCAAGACAAACCGCTGGTACTGCCCAGCCGGAACATGCAATTTCGCCACTATCTGGATCTCGCCGCCGAACGGGCAGGCATCAGCCTGAAGATAGTGCTCGAAACCGACTCCCTCTTCCATCTGACCAGCGCCGTCCACCACCAGCTGGGCTGGGCCATCGTCAGCGCCGGTCTCGCCCACTCGGCCAGTCAGCTTTCCGACCTGGACTACCGACTGCTCGAGCCACTCGATGTCGGGCGCACCCTCTTCATGACCCGTCAGCACAGCATCACCCCCGCCATGCGCGCCTTTCTCGCCCTGGTCACGGAGACGACGGATCCCGCCCCATAGCCGCAGCCCCGGGATGCCGCCTGCTGGCGAGGTGTGCTACCTCCATCCCCCTGCCCCCCGGTAAACAAAAAGCCCGCCAAAGGAGGCGGGCTTGATGATGGGATGCAGGTGACCGACATCAGGTGGCCAGCTGTTCCCGGGGCAAATCATGGTGACGCAGCCAGGCAAAGCTCAGGGCGACCAGCACGACCATCGCCGTCATGATGGCCCCCAGTCCCAGCTGCCCCTCCATGGGAAAGGTTGCTGCCAGCAGGGTGACCAGCCCGGCGCCCAGGTTCTGCATGCCCCCCAGAATGGCGCCAGCCGTCCCTGCCTGACCCGGGAAGGGCTCGATGGCGCAGGAGGTCGCCGTCGGATAGAGGATGCCGCTGCCGATGAAGTAGACAGCCGCGCCCCCCACCAGGGACGCCGCGCTGACGATGCCAAACAGACCCGGCAGCAGGATGATCAGGGCCCCCACCCCCAGGAAGACAATGCCCAGACGCATCAGCCTGCCCTGACTCAGCCGGAAGCTCAGACGAGCCGAGAGCCAGGCGCCGAACAGATAACCCGGCAGGGGCAGCACGAACAGCACGCTCACCGTCTTGGCATTGAGGCCGAGCACATCACCGAGCAATACCCCCGCCGCCGCCTCGAACACCGCAAGGCCTGCGAAGGTCGCCATCAGGCAGAGCAGGTTACCCTGGAACCTGGGATTGCCGAGCACATGGCGGTAGGCGGCACGCACCCGCAGCGGCTGACGACGCGCTGGTGGCAGCGTCTCGGCAAACCAGATCAAAATGGCGAGAGTACTGATGGCGCCAAAACCGAACAGGAACCAGTAACCGGCCCGCCAGTTCAACCATTCGGTCAGCCAGCCCCCCAGCACGGGGGCCAGCAGGGGGGAGAAGATCACCCCCATGCTCACCAGGCTGTTGGCGCGGTTGAGCTCGGCGCCGCTGTAGCGATCCCGCATCACTGTCCGGCTCATGGCGCCCGCCGCCCCCGTTCCCAGCCCCTGAATGAAGCTGCCCACCAGCAGGGCGCTGGCACTCGGGATCAGCTGGATCACCAGGGTGCCAAGCAGAAACACCATCATGCCCGTCAGCAACACGGGGCGACGGCCCCACTTGTCCGACAGGGGGCCATAAATAAACTGGGACAAGCCATAGGGGATCAGATAACAGGCCATCACCGCCTGCAACGACGCCGAACTCACCCCCAGATCCGCCGCCATCACCGGGATGGAGGGCACATAGAGGGTCTGGGTCATCTGGCCCACGGCGACCATGAGAATGGTCAGGAAAAACAAGGGATAAAAGCTGTGCCGATTCATAACTGCTCCACGACATCAAAAGCATGGCGCTCCTCACCGCGAGGGAGGAGTCACTGTCAGATCTGGATGAGTAATCACTGCGCGGAGGACCCGCGTTGATCGGGAGCAGATCAGCTCCCTTTAATGGCCGCCATGGTAGTGATTCGGATCACAAAATACGAACGAATCTTTGTAATCGGCTTGGCTTAGTTTTTCTAATAATACGGGACCCAGAGGCCCCGTCCATCGTTCAGGATAATCCCCCCGGCGACCTCATCCGGCCCGCGACACCCGCGCAGGTTCCAGCGCAGCCTTGGCGGCGCCCTCCTCACCACTCCCCAACAGCAGGCAACGGCTGGCGACCTTGCCCGCCAGCGCCTCGTCATGGGTCACCAGCAGCAGGGCGCAGCCTATCTCCCCCAGCGCCCCTAGCAGGCAGGCGATGGTCTGCTGCTGGCTGAGGGGATCGAGCCGGGAGCTGGGCTCGTCGGCAAACAACAGCACGGGGCGCAGCAACAGGGCCCGGATCAGCGACAGCCGTTGCAGCTCTCCCCCGGACACCTGGCTCGGCAGCCGGCTCAGCAGCCGCTCATCGAGGCCTAGCCGCGCCAGATAGTCGGTGAGGGGCTGGCGGGGCAGCCTGTGCAGGCGCAGCAAATCGTCAAACTGGGTGGCGAGGCGCACCCGGCTGGCGAAGGCCTGCACCGGATCCTGATAGAGCTTCTGCCAGCGGTGCGGTGCTATGCCCGTCTGGCGCAATACCCGCCCCCGCAGCGGGCGCTGCAACCCCAGCAGCACATTGCCGAGGGTGCTCTTGCCCGCGCCGCTCGGCGCCATGATGGCGAGCCGCTCCCCTCGGGCCAGTGGCAGATCCAGCCCCTCGAACAGAGTCTGCTCCCCGTAGCCCATGGCAAGCCCCTCCCCCTTGAGCAACCAGTCGCCGGTCGGGGGATGCACCGCCTCGGGCCAGGCGGACGGCTCTGCCGCCAGCAGGGCGCGGCTGTAGGCATGGGAAGGCGTGTGCAGCACCTGTTCGGCGGGCCCCTGCTCCACTACCTCGCCCCCCTTGATCACCAGCACCCAGCCCCCCAGCGCCCGGGCCAGGGAGAGATCGTGGGTGATGGTCAGCAGGTGGCGCCCCTCGGTCAGATAGCCCTGGAGCAATGTTTGCAGCCTGGCGCTGGCCCGGCTGTCGAGCCCCTTGGTGGGTTCGTCGGCGATGAGCAAACGGGCCTGCCCCAGGGTGGCGGCGGCAAAGGCCGCGCGTTGGGCCATGCCCCCGGAGAGCTGGTGCGGGAAGTGGCGCTCCCGCCCGGCGAGCCCGAGCCGCGCCAGGGCGTCCTGCGCCCGCGAGCGCGCCTCCTTGCCTCCCGCCAGCCAGCCCTCCTCCACCTGAGGCAGCAGCCCCATGGTGGGGTCCAGTGCCAGCACCGGCTCCTGGGGCAGCATGGCCAGCTCCCGCCCCCAGAGGGTGCGCAGGGCCTGGGGGTCCGCCAGGCTGTGGCGCCGGCCGCCCATCGCCATCTCACCCCGGCCGCGCAGGGGGGCAGGCAAGGTCCCCATCAGGGCGTGGGCTAGCAGGGATTTGCCCGAGCCGCTCTCCCCTATCAGGGTCAAAGCACTGCCGGGGAGCAGGGTGAGATCCAGCGCCTGCAACAGAGTTTGCTGACCGTCATCCACCTGCAGGCCCTTGATATGAATGGTCGTCATGGGGTGACTCCTTGTGGGGATGGGGTGTGAAGAGTGCCCTGCTGATTGAGCAGCACCAGGGCCAGCAGCATCATTCCCATCACCAGGATGGGAGCCAGCAGCAGGCGGGGCGCCTCCTGATAGTGGGGCAGCGCCTCCGTCATCATCAGGCCAAGCTCAGGGGTGGGTGGCTGGATGCCCACCCCGACGAAGCCCAGGGTGGAGAGGGTCAGGATGGCCCCGGCGAGGCCAAAGGCCATCATGGTCAGCAACTGGGGGGCCAGCTCGGGCCAGAGGTGGCGCCGCACTATGTGGCCGTTGCCAAAGCCCAGCAGCCGGGACGCCTCCACCTGGGGCGAGGCGAGCAGCGCCCGGCTGCGGGCCCGCACCACCCGGTAGTACTCCACCCACTGGGCCATGGCCAGCCCGAGATAGAGGATGGCGAAGCCCCCCTGGGCCATGGCGGAGAAGAGCAGCACCAGCAGCAGGCTCGGCAGGGCCAGCACACCGTCGGCCAGGCTGCGCAGCAGGCCGTCAACCCAGCCACCGCGCCAGGCTGAGAGCCAGCCCAGCAAGGATCCCAGCAGGGCTGCAGTCAGGACGCACAGCATCCCCAGCAGCAGGGAGAGCCGGGTCGCCGCCGCGAGCCGCGCCATCAGGCTGCGGCCCATCTGATCGCGCCCGAGCGGCTCCTGCCAGGAGGGGTCGGCCAGGAACTGCACCAGCTCCTGGGCGGCGGGATCGGGCCAGAGCATTGGGCCCAGCAGGGCAAACAGCACCACCAGCAGGAGCAGGCTTGCTCCCGCCTTGACGGAGAAAGACATGATCAGGACTCCTTGTGACCGCGGGGATCGATGGCGAGACAGAGCAGATCCGTCAGGGTATTGAGCAGCACGAACAGCGCCGCCAGCACCAGCACGGTTCCCTGCACCATGGGGATGTCGCGCCAGAAGATGGCGTGCACCAGGGCATGGCCGATGCCGGGCCAGGCGAACAGGCTCTCCACCACCACTACCCCTTCGATAAGCAGCACCAGCTGAACCCCTGTGTAGGCGATGACGCTGACCCCGCTGTTGCGCAGGCCGTGACGCCTGAAGACCCGGGCGGGCGAGAGCCCCTTGGTGAGGGCGAAGCGGTAATAGCCGGACTGCACCACGGTGAGCACGCTCTCGCGCACCACCCGGGAGAGTACCCCCGAGAGCCCCAGCCCCAGGGTGAGGGCGGGCAGCAGCAGGTTGCTCCCCTCCCCGTGACCGGCGGCGCTGACCCAGCCCAGCTCCACCGAGAGCAGCACCATGAGCACCAGGCCGAGCAGGAAGGGAGGCAGCGCACGCATCAGCACGCTCCAGCCCAGGGTCAGGCGATCGCACCATCCCCCGGGGCGCAGGGCGCTCAGGCTGCCGAGCGGTAGCGCCAGCACCAGGGCCAGGGCCACGGCGGCCACCGCCAGGGACAGGGTGGCCCCCAGGTGGTGGGCAATCTCCCCCGCCACCGGCGCCACCGTCACCAGGGAGCTGCCGAGATCCCCCTGCAGCAGGGCTCCCAGCCAGTCACCAAAGCGGGAGAGGGCCGAACCGGCCAGCCCCAGCTCGCTGCGCACCGCATTGGCGGCCTCGGCGGTGACATAGTCATAGCCATAGCGGCCCGCGGCGATGCGAAAGGCGAGGTCCCCGGGCAGGGATTGCACCATCAGAAAGCAGAGCCCGGCCACCAGCAGGGCCACCATCAGCGCCTGCACCAGCCGCTGACCCAGGATCCCCATGACGGCGGAGAAGGGCATCGCTGTCATTGGGCGCTCCATGTCAGTTTGTCCAGACGGTAGCTGCGCTCCTGGGGATCCAGTTCAAAGCCCTTCAGCTCACGGCTGACTGCCGCGCTCTGGCGGTACCAGGCGATGGGCAGAAGCGGCAACTCCTGCTGCAGGGTGGTGGCGATGTCACGGCGCAGTGCCGCGGCCTCCCCGGCGGGCAGGGTCTCCTTGCCAAGGCGGGCCAGTGTTTGCTCCAGGGCCGGGGATTGCCAGTTCATCACCCCCCAGTCGGCACCGGCGGGGGCCAGATCCCCCAACAGGGTGACCAGGGGATCCGGCACCAGGGCATAGTTGCGGGCATAGAGACCGAGCTGGAGCGAGCCATCCTGATGACCGGCCGGGATCTCGCTCGAGTTGCCCACCACCACCTTGAGCTCCACCCCCACCGCCTTCCACTGCGCCTGCAGTGCCGTGGCCAGCAGGGGCAATTCCGGGCGATCCGGGAAGGTGCGCAGGGTCAGGGCGAAACGCTCCTCCCCCTTGTGCAGCACACCATCCGCCCCCAACAGCCAGCCTGCCGCCGCCAAGGCCGCCTGAGCCGCCTTGACGTCATAGGCGAGCGGGGTCAGCCCGGGTTGATGCCACTCCCCCAGGGTGGGAGGGAAGAGCTGGGTCGCCGCCATCTCGGGATCCCGCAGCAGGGCCGCCGCCATGCCACGGCGATCGATGGCGAGACTGAGGGCGCGGCGCACCGCTGGATCCTTCAGAAGGGGATCGGCCCCATTGAGCTTGAGCTGTATGGTGCGCGGCAGGGTGACGGAGGCGATGGCGACCCGGGGCGCCTGCTGCAAGCGGCGGATGCTGACCGGATCCAGCCCCCAGGCGATGTCTGCCTGACCGCTCTCGGCCATCAGGGTACGGCTCTCGGCACGGCCCACCGTCAGGTAGCTCACCTGCGAGATGGCAGGCTGGAGGCCCTGCCAGCCATCGAAGCGCTCGGTTTCGATCCGCTGAGGTTGCTGCAACCGGGTGATGCGATAGGGGCCTGAGCCGATGACCTGAGTCATCTCCCCCCTGGCATCATAGGCCCCCTTCGCCAGGATCTGGGTGCTGGGGTGAGCCAGCACGGCGGCCAGGGGGGCGAAGGGGCCGGTGAGGGTGACCAGCAGAGCCCCCTCGCGGGCCTCAATGGACGCTATGGGGGCACTGGTCATGACGCCGGGCTTGCGCCTGGCCTGCTGCAGGGCAAAGGCGGCCTGCTCGGCGCTCACCTCGCTGCCATCGTGAAAGCGGGCCCCGGGGCGCAGGGTGAATCGCCATTGCAAACCATCCCCGGAGCTTGACCACTGGCTGGCGAGCCCGGGTTGCAGATTGCCCTGGCTGTCGACCTCGACCAGGGTCTCCGCCACCTGCATGCGGGTAAAGAAGACCCCGTTGCTGGCAGGGTCGACACTGTGGATCTCCCAGGGCCCGACCATGGTCAGCGGCTTGCCGTGAGCGGCATTCATCCCCACCAGCAGTGCCAGCGCGCACCATCGTGCAGAGGTGTGTATTTTTGTCATCCATTCCATCCAAACAATAATGATTATCAATAAAGTATTGGTGTTATAACATAACAATCTAATGGAAAGAATGACTCTTGATTTTTGATAAATGGCTTATTTACAGCGGGAAAGGGGTGAGCAGGTGAGAGGCCCTGCAGGCGTGAAGGGCAGTCAATGGGGCGGCGATCATAAAAAGAGATGGCCCGTCATCGGGCCATCGTCATCATCCTAGCGGGTCACCATCTGCTGCGCCCGCTTGACCTGATCCTCGGGACTTTCGTTGCGCGGTGGTATGGTGATGCCCTTCTGGCAGGCGGGTTTGGCCCCCATGCGCGCCATCCAGGCCTGCAGATGCGGCAGACCCTCGATGGAGATGCCGCTCCAGTCATAGATCCGCACCCAGGGCCAGGTGGCGATGTCGGCGATGCTGTACTCGTCGGCCAGGTACTCATGGTGGGCAAGATGTCCGTCCAGCACCTCGAACAGACGGCGCCCCTCCTTCTGGTACCGTTCTATAGCCGCCGGGATCTTCTCGGGGAAGTAGCGGTAGAAGACGTTGGCCTGCCCCATCATGGGGCCGACGCCGCCCATCTGGAACATCAGCCACTGGATAGCCTGGGAGCGACGCTTGGGATCTTGCGGCAGCAGCTTGCCGGTTTTTTCCGCCAGAT
This sequence comes from Aeromonas sp. BIGb0445, assembly GCF_024809075.1. Lineage (NCBI taxonomy): Bacteria > Pseudomonadati > Pseudomonadota > Gammaproteobacteria > Aeromonadales > Aeromonadaceae > Aeromonas > Aeromonas sp. BIGb0445. Next base: position 36,490 of record NZ_JANUES010000002.1, on the reverse strand, counting down.
AGAGCAGGATGGCGCCGGATTCGAACACGGCGAAGTCATCGTTGTCCCGATCGACGATGGCAGGGATGCGGCCATTGGGGTTGATGGCCAGAAACGCGGACTTCTTCTGCTCCTGGGTCGAAAAATCGAGCGGGATCACCTTATAAGGCAGACCCAACTCTTCGAGGGCGATGGCGACCTTGAAGCCGTTTGGCGTCGCGGCCGTGTAGAAATCAATCATCATCTTCTCCTTGGTTGCCCAACACACAGGGTGTCGGGCGTCTCTGATGGTAGAGTGACTCAGGCCTGGGCACTGGGTCTGCTTGAGACCGCATCATACCAACGCTTGAGGGATGTCTGCTCATCGGCTATGTGCAGTTCCAGCGTCCTGGCGGCAAAGTCTATGGCGCATATGGCAAGAATGTCGGCGATAGTGAAGCGATCACCGGCAACATAGGCAGACTCTTGCAGTCTTGCCTCCAACTTGCCGAACCACTGACTCGTCAATAATTTGCACTCCTGCCCCCACTCGGGGAAGCAAGTCTCCCTGTCCTGATAAAAACCGGTGATGTGGCGAAAGGCCATGCCCGCTGGCAGCCAGAGGTTGAACTCGATGAAGCGGCTCCACATCTCTATCTGGGCCCGCTCCAGCGCAGTGGCGCCAAACAGATTGTTATCGGGGTAGAGCTCCTCGAAGTAACGGCAGATAGCGACCGATTCGCTCAGATAGCTACCGTCATCCAGCGCCAGCACCGGAATGCGCCCGGCCGGATTCTTGGCCAGAAAGTCCAGACTCAAGTTCTCACCGCCGCTCAGATCGACCTGTTCATAGGCCATGTTGACCCCTTTCTCGGCCAGAAACATCCGCACCCGGCGCGCATTGGGGGCTCGCCGCAATTCATAGACTTTCATCCTGCTCTCCATTTCTAAACGAACAGTTAGAAACTAGTCTTATCTAAACGAACGGTCAAGAATTTGTTATAGTGGCAACAGGAGACACTATGGCCCGAAAAACTGCATTCGATCCAGCCGAAAAGCTGGAACAAGCCATGACACTGTTCTGGCAAAAAGGCTTTGAGGCAACCTCGATCCAGGATCTGGTCGATGCCTTGGGCATCAATCGTTTCAGCCTCTACAACAGCTTCGGAGACAAGCACACCCTGTTTCAACTGGCGCTGGATCACTACATCGACAAGGTCTCACGCCAGCGCCTCACCCCTTTGCTCTGCGAGCGCGGCGGGATTGCGGCCATCCATGGCTGGCTAGATGCTCTGGCACTGCGCCTGACTCAACCCGGCAACCTGGGTTGTTTCTTGCAAAATGCCCAGATAGGCACAGCCATGGATGAACCCAGGGTGCATGAGTGCATCGCGGCCATGCACCAGGAGTTGCAGCAGGCGCTGACCCATGCGCTCAGGGTCGCGATTCGAGATGGGGAATTGGCAGGCAATACAGACGTGGAAGCACTGGCGCGCTTTTTGTTTGTGCATGTGCAGGGCTGTATCTTGCTCGGGAAGGGAGGAGGCAATGGCGACACCTTGCGCGCCGACATTGCCACCCTCAAACGACAGCTCACCCTGTGGCAGGGCGACCAACTGACGGCCTAGTTAACAGTCCCCGGCTGGCTGCGCTGACGCAGCAGGCTCAGGCGTGACAACAGTGGGAGGTACGAGGCGAGTTTGTCCAGCAGCAGCTGGCTGCTGGTCGGGCTCTCCCACTCGTGACCATCCATCACAATGCCGTTGGAGACAAAGTAGTAGCGGGGATCCCGTACATCAGGCCCACGGCGCGTGTTTGCCCCTCCCGAATCCTCAGCCGTACACACCCAGAGCGGCAGCACGGGCAATCCAATCGAGGTCTCAGTCTCCCCCGCCGCAGATTCCGGCCAGTGGACCTCATCATCGAGTAGCAAGATGGCGGCCTCATCTCGAGTCGGATTCCATTGACTCGGACTGGTCACCACGATGCGGTTAAAATAGGTGCCGACGTCGGCGGACGTCTGTAACGCCTGCAGCAACCCATTGACCGCCATGGACGACGGTTTATGACTGACTAATGACAAGTTCATACGACACATCCCTATGAGTGATGGAGCTTGTTATTACACGTGCCAGGGGTCTGGCGAGACAAGACTAGACCAAAATGTTATGTAAAGTCAGCCATTGATGGATGCTATATATTTAGCGCTTCTCGATGGGGGATAAAGCTTGCGGTTCAAAAGTATGCTGCTATAATTTTGCGTCCTTTTATCCCCGTTCTTTAACATCCAGTGGTGAACCTATGCATCCGATGCTGAATATCGCCGTGCGCGCTGCGCGCAACGCCGGTCAAGTAGTAGTAAAAGCCTTCTCCCAGCCCGAAAACATCGAGGCCACTCAGAAAGGCAGCAATGACTTCGTGACCAACGTTGACCGTGAAGCCGAAGCGGCCATCATTCATACCATCAAAAAATCTTACCCAGAACACAGCATCATCGCTGAAGAGTCTGGTGAGATTGCCGGTACCAATCCGGACTACCAATGGATCATTGACCCACTGGATGGCACGACCAACCTGGTCAAGGGCATTCCGCACTTTGCCGTCTCCATCGCCCTGCGCGTCAAGGGCAAGACCGAACAGGCCGTCGTCTACGATCCCATCCGTGACGAACTCTTTACCGCTACCCGTGGTAATGGCGCCCAGCTGAACGGCTACCGCATCCGTGTCGGCAAAGCTAAAGACCTGTCCGGCACCGTGCTGGCCACCGGCTTCCCGTTCAAGCAAAAACACCACATCGAGCCTTACCTGAAGATGTTCCAGAGCATGTTCATCGAGTGTGCTGACATCCGTCGCGCCGCCGCGCCTTCCCTGGATCTGGCCTATGTCGCCGCTGGCCGCATCGACGGTTACTGGGAAATCGGCCTCAAGCCTTGGGAAAGTGCCGCCGGTGAACTGCTGGCCAAAGAGTCTGGCGCCATCGTCACCGATTTCGTGGGTGGTCATAACTACGAAAACTCCGGCAACATGGTGGTTGCCAACCCGCGCGTCCTCAAGGTGATGCTCGGCAAGATCCGCGAGAATCTGCCGGAATCTCTGGCCAAATAAGCCAGTTCCGACTCTTGCACCTTAAACCCGGCTCAGGCCGGGTTTTTTTATATCTGCTACTTATCAAGGCAACCAGGGATCCAGGCCGTAGTGCCGCTCTCCAGCGCAGCCATCCCCAGCCCCGTATAAGCCCTTGATACAGACCTTCCAGCCCTGGAAATCGGCAGACGTCCCGGATGACTCGATGTGCCATGCTGCCGCCTGCTCACATTGCCCCGCGACCACCTCCCTGGCAGCCCGCCAAAAACAAACACCCGGCGCCAGGCCGGGTGTTGACATTAACGCGCAGCTACCGGGCCAATCTGAGCCAACCCGATACTGACCTCATCAGACCAGGCGGAAGCGGCCTATGGTCTGCTTGAGCCCGGCCGCCAACTGGCTCAGCTCCAGGCAGGCTTGGGCCGTGTGCTCGGCACCGGTTGCAACCTCGCGAGAAGACTCATTTATCCGCTCGACATTGCGCCCCAGCTCGTCGGAGACCGCATCCTGTTCGCTGCAGGCACTGGCGATCTGGATGGCCATGTCGGCTATCTGGGCCACCGCCTCTTCAATCTGCTGAATACCCACCCCGGTCTGTTCGCTCTGGCCGACACACTGGCGGATCATGTCACAGCTCTGCCCTGTCACCTTGCGCGCCTGGTTCGCCCGGGCCTGCAGCGTCTCTATGATGGCAATGATCTCCCCGGTGGAGGCCTGAGTACGGCCAGCCAGGGTACGTACCTCATCGGCCACCACGGCAAAGCCACGACCCTGCTCACCCGCCCGCGCCGCCTCGATGGCAGCATTGAGCGCCAGCAAGTTGGTCTGATCGGCGATGCCACGGATCACATCGACCACCAGATTGATCTGGGCCGACTCCCGCTCCAGCTCGGTTACCAGGATGCCGGCCTGCTCCATCTCGGCGGCCACCTGATTGATGGCGACCAGGGAGCCCTGCACATCCTGGTTGCCGCGACGAGCCAGCCGGTTGGCGGCGCTCGCAGAATCAGAGGCCATCTCGGTATTGCCAGCCACATCCGCCACCGTCGCCTTCATCTGCGCCATGGCGGTCGCCACTTGCGTGATCTCCTGCTGTTGATGGGCAATCCCCCGTGAAGATTGCTCGGAGACGGCACTCACCTCCTCGATGGCCGTACCCAGCTGGGTGACGGCGGCCACCACCTCTTCAATGAGCCGGCGCAGGTTGTCCTGCATCTGCAACGTGGCCTTGGCAAGCATGCCCAGCTCATCCTTGCCGATGTGCTGACGATCCAATCTGTGGGTCAAGTCTCCGGCGGCGATGGCATTGGCCTGACTCACCACGGCCTGCAGGGGTCGGCAGATCTGGCGCGTCAGGAACCAGGTCATGGCGATCATGAACAGCACCAGGGCCCCGATGCTGACGCTGGAGAGGGTGAGCAGCGTGCTGACACTGCCGAGCAGCCCCCCCCGGTTTTCCTGCACAAAGCCCAGGTTGACGCTGATCAGGTTGTTCACCTCCTGCTCCAGGCGGCTATAACCCTCATTGGTCTGGAACAGCTGGACGCGGGCCTGTTCCCGGTTGCCCTGGGTGAGCTGGCGCTCAAAATCGCCCACACTCTGTCGATAGTCGAGCCAGGCCTGCTTGGTACGATTGAATACCTGACGCTCATTATCGCTACCGACCGTGGCTTCATAGCCGCGCATAGCCCCATCCACCTTGCCGATATTGACCTGGATCCGGCCAAGCCGCGCCTGCAGATCGGCCGCATCATCCACCATCAGCACGGCAAACTGGGCACGGCGCACATAAGAGACGTCATACATGAGGTTTTCAACCGAGATGACACTCGGCAGGGTTGAGTCGGTAAAATTCAATACGCGTTCCCGCACCGTTCTTAATTCACTGGCAAGGAAGAGACCGAATATCATATTGACGATGGCGATCACGAAAAACACCAGGGCAATTTTCTTGCCGATGGAGAGGTCTTTATAAAACATGTTTACCCATATTCCTCAACTGCCGAATGGCAGAGGCTGTTGGTCATCATGTCCTTATGGCATGCGCCGCCCGGGAGTCCTGCTGGGAGGTGTCGATAGGCCGAGAAGGGAAATTCCCGGCAGCTGCCGACTATATCATACCCCCTTGCCAACCCCGACTATTCGCGCCATGAATATTGGCAAGATTATTAACAGCACTGTATTTAACGGACCATCTATTAGTCTCAATAAATTAGCTAGTGCACTTTTTGATCTATTCAATCCATATATCACCGCTCATCCTGGCGGTTATCGTTTCGCCTGATAAAGATGCCCGGATAATAACAACGTCCCTTTTTTATCTGCGGCATGATGGGATCCCCCTCTCCCGCGACTCGGTATCAGACCAACATTGAGCGACTTATCATCAGTGACGAATTTTTCCTGCAGAAGGCCAACTGCCATGGTGGGGCCAGAGGGCGAGTTAGGCTATGATGAGCGCCGACCCTGCCCCTCTTGCTACCTGCATGTTGTTACAAGGAGCTAACCCATGATCAGACTCGCGGTGATCGGAACCAACTGGATCACAGAAAAATTCATCGAAGCGGCACTGCTGAGCAAGGCTTTTCAGCTGACTGCCGTCTACTCCCGCCAGCGCGCCACCGCAGAAGCCTTTGCCGCCCAGTATGATGATCCGGCCTGCTTCGACGATCTGGCCGAGTTTGCCGCCAGCCCCTGCTTCGATGCCGTCTACGTGGCGAGCCCCAACTCCCTGCACTGCCCCCATACGCTGCAACTGCTGGCGGCGGGCAAACATGTGATCTGCGAGAAGCCACTCGGCTCCAACCTGGCCGAGGTCGAGGCCATGTACCAGTGCGCCCGTGAGCGGGGCGTCGTCTTGTTCGAAGCCTTCAAGACCGCCTACCTGCCAAACTTCCGCCTGCTGGCCGAGCAACTGCCCCGTCTGGGCCAGGCGCGACGCGCCAGCTTCAGCTATTGCCAGTTCTCCTCCCGTTGGCCCAAGTACCTGGCCGGTGAGCAGCCCAATACCTTCAACCCGGCCTTCTCCAATGGCTCCATCATGGACATTGGCTACTACTGCGTGGCCAGTGCCATCGCCCTGTTTGGTGCGCCAGAGCGGGTCACCGCCAGTGGCCAGTTGCTGGAGACAGGGGTCGACATTCAAGGCACAGTGCTGCTGCACTACCCGGATTTCGAGATGGTGATCAGCCACTCCAAGGTGTCTGACTCCTTCATCCCAAGCGAGATCCAGGGCAGCGAAGGCGCCTTCATCATAGAGCACCTCTCCGAGAGCACCGGGCTGACCTGGATAGGCCGCGACGGCCAGCGGGAAGTCCTGACCCTGCCCCAGTCTGACAACAGCATGATCTATGAGGCCACGGCCTTCGCCGCCCAGATAACCGCAGGCCAAATGGATGAAGCTGCGGTGACGCGCTCCATCGACACGGCGCGGGTCATCACCCAGGTACGCCATCAGGTTGGTGTGCGCTTCCCGGCCGATCAAGCCTGATTGGCCAGCCACTAGCCGATAGAAAGAGGCCCCGCACTGCGGGGCCTCTTGTTTTACCGCTGTCCTATCACATGGCCCCTAGAGCGTTGCGGCCAGCTCCGCCAGCTGATCCGTGCATTGGCCCCAACCACGGTGAAAACCCATCGCCTCATGCTCCTTGCGATCCGCCTCGCGCCAATGGCGTACCCATGCCCGATAACGGGTGCCCTCCCCCTCGGGGGTAAAACTCAAGATCAGCGTCATGAAGGGACGGGCCGTCGGTTGCCACGCTCGCTCATAGGCATCGGTCGAGACGATACGCCGCCCCGGCTCCAGTGCCAGGTAGATGCCGGGACAGGGGATCTGTTCACCATTGGGTCCCCCCATCACCACCAGACTGGCCCCGCCAACCCGCACATCCAGCTCGGCGCTCAGGGTGCGCCAGGGCTGGGGAGCGAACCAGCGCATCAGCAACTCAGACTCGGTCCAGCAGCGATAAAGCGCCTCCGGCGAGGCCGCTATCCATCGCTCCAGCACCAGATCACGAGCCTCATCCAGCTGTTCTGTCATCATGGCATTGCTTCCTGTGTCAGTGAGATAACATCCGATTAATCAGAGAGGGGGTGAAGGCTCACCGCCGCCTAGCCAAGCGACATGAGTGGGCCCCCGGCAAGCGAGCCTCACGCATTTCCCTCATAGGCCCGCTGCAAGGTTGCGATGTCGAGTCGTCCCATTCTCATCAGGGCGCCAAACACCCGGGCACTGGCGGCGGGATCCCCTGAGAGCCACTGGGGCAGTTGCCGTGGCACCAGTTGCCAGGAGAGCCCGAACCTGTCTTGCAGCCAGCCGCACTGATCCGCGCGCCCCCCTTCGCTCAAGACCTGCCAGCGCTTGTCCAGCTCCAGCTGGTTATCACAGTACCCCACCAGCGAGCAGGCCGGCGTGTGGGGAAATTGCGGCCCACCATTGAGGGCCAGGTAGTGGCTCCCCTCGAGGCGGAAATGCACCGTCAGCACGCTGGCCGCCGGGCGATGCGTACCGGGCAGAGGCGGATCAGCCTCTTGCCCGGGATAGTGGTTGATGGCCAGGATCCCGGACTCGGGAAACAGGCTGATGTAGAGTTCGGCGGCGGCCTGGGCCTGGCCGTCGAACCAGAGGCAGGGAATGACGCCCATGGGATGACTCCTGTTGAACCAGCAATGAGTATAAATGCCCTTCCGGGGAGGGCCAGTTCACCCCCGTTCGACGCTGCGCGCTTGCTAACCGGCACCCATCCCCCTGACATCACGGGTTCTTGACCAGCAGCCACTCCCCCTTGCCAATGGGCAGCAACAGTTGCTGAAATCCGGGATCCTGTGCCACCTCCGTCATCCAATCCTCAAGTTCATGGTGATGGGAGATGGCGTTGTCGACGACGAGCAGGCCACGGGTGGACAGTAGCGCCCTGATGCTCGGCCACCAGCTGGGGTACTGGCTGCGATCCGTATCGAGGAAAACAAGATCGAATGCCCCCTTGGCCAGGCATGGCAGTATGGCCTCCGCTTTCCCCGCCAACTGGATGATGACGCTCTCCAGCCCCGCACGGTGAAAATTCGCCTGCGCCATCGTCCGTTTCAGCGGCGTCATTATTGGTCATCTATATCGGGGGGAAAATCCCCCATCAGGTAACGAGCCCCGGCACCATGACGAGCGGCCTGATCTTGCGGGTTGTAGAGGGCGCAGTGACGCAGGGAGAGACAACCGCAGCCCACACAGGCGCTGAGCTTGCGCTGCATCAGTTGCAGCGCCGTGATGCGGGCCTCGAGCAGCAACTGCCAGTCACGGGCAAGGGCGGACCAATCCTCCGGGGTCGGTGTGCGCCCCTCGGGCAGCCCGGCCAGGGCATGCCCTATCTCTTCCAGACTAAGACCCACTCCTTGTGCGGCGCGGATGAAGGCGACACGGCGCAGCACATGCTGGGGATAGACTCGTTGCCCCCCCTGGCTGCGAGCACTGCTGATCAGCCCTTTCTGCTCGTAGAAGCGCAAGGCACTGGCCTTGACCCCGGCGCGCTTGGCGAGTTGGCCGATGGCAAGCCAGCCATGGCCAAGCTCGCCATTCGTCATGCTCTGTTCGGGGGCTGAAGGGATTGGCCCCTGCCCGCGTTCAATATCGTCCTTGCTCATGGATACCTCCCTGCTTCACCAATCAATATCCGCTCTGGGACAAAACGCGCTCCCTGTGGCTGTCGCTTGCCCTCATCCCTCATCTCTCATGCTCCTGCATCCCTCATGTTCCAGCATCCAAGTCAGCGCCCCCTGGACAAGAGGCTGCACCTGGCCCCTTGACTTAAAGTTAACTTTAACTTGCATGATTCAAGCTATCACCGTCAAGGAGTCACCGCATATGATGTCACTGCACAACCTGCTCGATGCCAACCAGCAGTTCGCCCTCAATGGCCGAGGCACCACCAATCACTGTCCCATGGCGCTCCATGCCCTGGCTGAAATGGGGGCAGATGAGGCGCGCCTTAACGACTTCTTCGCATACTGGCAGCGCGACAAGGCCCTGCCCGCGAGTCCTGGGAGCGGGCTCACGGATGAGGGGCAGGATCCGGAGGCTCGCTTCAGCCAGCTTAGGGCCGACTTTTCAAGCAAGGTTGCCAGAGAGGGCTGGCAGCCCCTGTTTACCCAGATAGTGGCTCAGGGGATATCTCCGGCCAGTGGCGCCTTTCATCCTATGATCCGCCTCGCCTGTGCCATCGAAAACGGCCATCAGGGCGAACAGGCTGCGGCACTGGCAGCCTGGCATTGCAAACCGCTGCACCTGCCTCAAGGGTTGGGAGCCCCATGCCCGGATCTCCCCGCTCTGCTGGCGCGTCTCCATGAGGCATTGGGCGGCTGGCACAGTGATCAGGGCTGGATCACCGCCCGCCTTCGCCAACTCGCCGAGAGCCCCGCCTTTGTGCAGACCTTGCCCCGCGACCTGACGGGTGTCCCGCCACTGACCGAGGGAAAGTGCGGCCCCGGGGACCTACTGCGCATCCTGGCCGAGCTGGCCCTGGCGCTCTACTGGCAGACCCGGGATTTTACCGTATTGCATCTGGTGACCGGCACCCGGGCGGCCACCATCATCAGTGCGCAGCTCGGTGAGCCGCTGCGCGGTGAGTTTATCCGGCTCCTCTGGCAAGGAGTGGCCGCCGCCTATGTGACGGTCGGCGCCCCTTCGCTCAACGGGCCTCACTGGCCTGCGCCGGGGGATATTCACTGGCAGCAGGTGGTGGCTCTGGCCATCAATAGCAATGACGATCACTGCATCAAGCTGGTTCACGCCTGCTGGCGCGAACGGGCTGTCTCTCGCCACTACCTGGCGGTGGCGGCCCGGGAAGTTGGCTTGCTGGGCAATGGCTGAGGCGATGAGAAGATAGGGGGACGGGAGCTGGCCTTTGAGGTGAGCCCACCAAACGGAAGTCGGGGCCAATCTGGCCCCGATTTTATGCAATGAAGAGCGTCATGCCGCGTCAGTCGACGATAAACAGCGTGGCACCAAGGGGGCTGGTAGAGCGATGCGGTTCGGCCCCGTCGGCCACCTGATAGCTGACCCCCGGGGTCAGCACGAAGTTACGGCCGTCGGCCAGCTCGGTATGCAGTTCACCCTCCAGGCAGAGCAGGATATGGCCCTTGCTACACCAGTGATCGGCGACATAGCCGGGGCTGTACTCCACCATGCGCACCCGCAGCGGCCCGAATTGGCGGGTGCGCCAGCGGGCCTCGCCCTGCTCCCCGGGATGAAGGGTCTCTGGCACTTGATGCCAATCGGTCAGGCCGAATGGCAGATTGTCTATCTGCACTGATGCACTCCTTGCGGCTTGTTTACTTCACGTCGGGAAGAGGGATGGTCTGTTCACAGCCCCCATCACTGGGTCTGGGCAGCTGGCGGGTTGTCTACTGGCAGGCGCTCGAAGCTGACTGGCGGGCACTCAGGCGTGACTCCCTGCTCATCTCGCACCGGCGCGGGGCGATAACTGAGTCGATAGTGGCCGGGTTGGCTCAAGTCATAGACCTGAGTCAATTCTGCCTCGGCCTTGATGCGCTGTTTGGGGCCCACTATCAGGCGATCATCAGCCCCGGGGGCACCCCGTTTGGCGAGTGGTCCCTGATAGGGAATGGGCTGCTCGTTCAGGGTCAGGTCGATGGCATCGGCAAACCAGCCTTCGAAGGGGGTAAACCAGCTCAACACCTCCAGGGTATCCTCCCCCTGGTTGCTGAGCGCCATGGCCAGGCTTAAGGGTTCGTCGACCCGGCTCTGGGCCTTGACGTTAAGCTCGCACTGCAAGGCGCTCAGGCCAAGGACGCCGCCGAGCAAGAGTGACATCATGTTGCCTCCATCAAAAAGGGGGCCAAGGCCCCCTGTCGACTCAGTTTTCGCTCGGGGTGTTCTCGGCAAAGTATTCGTGGTTGTCGGCGTTGTTGAGCGCCTTCACCGGATCCGTGCTCGCCAGGTTGCGGGCATTGCCTTGACCGTAACCCAGATCGTCCGTGCCTGCCACCACATTGAAGTGGGTCAGCTCATGGATGATGGTGCCGCCACGGGAATCCGTGCCCGTGTTGGCCGCGGTCCAGAAACTCTTGCACAGATAGATCTTGTAGGGCTGATCTGCATAGACATAAGCAAAATAGCTCTCCTTGCAGCCGCAATCGAAGGTCAGCGGTTTCTCTTCGATGGCTTTCCTCACCTTGCTGAAGTGACCCTCGGCCTGGTTCCAGCGGCTCGCGTCATAGGCGCCGAACCAGCTGCGATAGCGTTGACCACTGGGCTTGTCCACCGCCAGATAGCTGAGGGAATCCCCCGCCATGACTCCGGCGGCATCCAGGGCCGAGACTATCTGGCTCTTCTGGCTGTTGGTGCAGCGACCGGTGAAACTCACCGATCCCCCGGCGGCGGCCGGTTCAACCGCGGCGGCCTTGGCCAATACACGCTCATCACTCGCGACCCCATCTAGCCAGAGGCTGACGGTGTTGGATTCGCTGGCCTGGGGGGGTGCCTTGGCACTGGGCTGGGCGTTCCGCTTGGCGCCAGCTTCATCAGATACCTTGGGCAGGCGGTAGCTGATGCTGTACTCCCCCTGGGCACTCATGTCATAGAGACCGGACACTTCCGCCTCCAGGGTCAGGCTCTCCCCGGCGCTCAGGCGCTGATAGTCCCGATGACTCGGCAGACCGCGCTTGATCAGGGCCCCCTGATAGGCCACGGACTGGCCATCCCGCTCGACCACGAACAAGGGGGCATCCCCTGCGCCCGGCAGTTGCCACTTGAGCAAATCAATCGGCTTGTTGCCGTTGTTGGTCAGGGTCACTTGCACCCGCACATCCTCACTCGCGCCCTCTTGCAGGGTCAGTCTGGCATCCAGACCCGCGGCGCAGAGGGGGGAACCCAGCAGGCCTGCCAGTAACAGGGCTATCGGTGTTGCTTTCATCGTCTCTCCTTAGAATATGTGGTTTGCATCCATGCCCTCGAAGGGGCTCAGCCACCCTAAAACAGATGAAAAGCAGGCACCTACCGCCATATGGGGGCAGCCCCTCCGTATGGGGGGCGCCAGCGATTCCCCCCAGATGGAGGGCCGAAGGAGGCTTGGTTGATGACCCAGGATGTCCGGCAAAGAGCGTCTTGGGTAGCGGTCAAAGGCCCGCGAGCAGCAGGCTGGCGATCGTCACGAGGGGTTGATGATCCTTGCCACCCCAGTGGCAGACGTCACGCCAGGGGGGCAATGGGGAAAGCGGGCATTGCAGCCATGAAAAACCCCGATGCAAGATCGGGGTTCGGTCACAGGACAGGCGGCAGACTCTGCGCCGCGGAACATCCCGCGCTCAGCCATCTATCTCCAGCGCCAGCAGCGCGAGGGCAGGCAGGGCGTTGCCCGGCATCAGCAGATGGGCCTTGTGGTGCTTCACCCTGACCTGCTTCTTGTTGCCCTGGCCAATGAGCAGACCGTGCCGATAGGCGAAACGGGCCAGCACTTGCTCGTCACCGCGCACATAGAGGGTGAGCGGCTTGACCAGCTCGCCGTCGGCGCAGGCAGCGGCCAGCTCGGCAGAGCAGATAACAATTGAAGACTGCCCCTGGTTGGCGAGTCTCGCCCGGCCATCGATCACGCTCTGGGTGACCCGCAGCCAACCCGCCTCTTCACAGTCGTCCAGCAGCGCCATGAGCCGCGCTTCCAGCCCCTGCGTCGCCGCCTGGCTGTAATGACGCACGATGCGCTCGAGCAATCCCTTGAGATCGGCCCCCGCCCCTTGGGTGCGCGCCTGCTGCACCCACCCCTTGAGATCCTCCATCACCAGACGGGAGAAGCGTTTCTCCTTGAGGGAGTCCACCAGCCAGAGGCTCAGGAAATGGCTCTCCTGGGCGGGAGTACGGGCGGCGCGGCCGGCGCCGGTGCGCACGAGTTCAGCCAGACTGGCACCGGCCATCTCGAGCAGGGCCTGGTTATAGGTTTGCACTTTCAGATCGCTCATCACGACTCCTGGGCAGATTGGGGAAGGCGCTGCAGCGCTGCAGCCCCGCCACCATCATCAAAAAGGCGCCGAGGCGCCTTTGAAAACAAGATTGCCGGGCTCACAACAAGCCCGGTTTAGCCGCCGACTTGGCCGCTTATTTGTCTTTGCGGGCCGTCTTGCGCAGGCGAGTGCGCTGGCTCTGCAGCTTGGCTTCGGCCATCACCTGGGCGGCGGCATTGTCATCACGCTGGGGCTTCTTGCCAAAGCGGCGACGCTCCTGCAACTGCTTGATCAGCATGTCACGGTTGCTCACCTCGTAACCCGGCACCATGACGCGACGGATCTTCTGGCCGATCAGCGCCTCGATGTCGAGCAGGGTACGTTCCTCCTCGCGACTGACGAAGGAGATGGCCATGCCGCTCTTGCCGGCGCGGCCGGTACGACCGATACGGTGGACATAGTCCTCGGCCAGGAAGGGCAGGTCATAGTTGACCACGTATTCCAGGTTCGGGATATCCAGACCACGGGCCGCCACTTCGGTGGAGACCAGTACCCGTACCTTGCCTTCGATGAATTCGCGCAAGGCGCGACGACGGCTGCCCTGGGCCTTCTCGCCATGGACCACGGCAGACTTGATCCCATCCAGATTCAGCTCGGCCACCAGCTCGTCGCAGCTCTCGCGGGTACTGGCAAACACCAGCACCTGTGGCCAGTTCTGCTTGCCGATAAGCTCGGAAAGCAGCTCGCGTTTGCGCTTCTGCTCGACCGGATAGACGGTATGGGTCACGGTATCGGCGGTGGAGTTCTGCTTGTTGACGCTGACTATCTGCGGCTTGTTGAGCATCACATTGGCCAGCTTCTTGACGCCATCGGAGAAGGTCGCGGAGAAGAGCAGGCTCTGGCGATCCTTGTTGACCGCCAGCAGAATTTTTTGCACCTCGGCACTGAAGCCCATGTCGAGGATGCGATCCGCTTCGTCCAGCACCAGGCACTCAACGTTGGAGAGGCTGAGGTTGCACGCGTTCAGGTGCTCGAGCAGGCGGCCCGGGGTCGCCACTATGATGTGGGCGCCGGCCTTGAGGCGACGCGCCTGTACGTCCTGCTTGCCGCCGCCGCAGATCACCTGCACGCTCAGCTCCAGATACTTGCCAAACTCCTTGATGTTGTCAGCCACCTGAGCCGCCAGTTCGCGGGTCGGGGTCAGGATCAACACACGGGCGTTGGAAGGTGCGAGCGGCGCCGGGTTATCAATGAGGCGCTGCAAGATAGGCAGTGCGAAGGCGGCGGTCTTGCCGGTGCCGGTCTGGGCACTGGCCAGTACATCCTGGCCACGGCGGATCGTCGGGATCGCCTGTTGCTGCACAGGGGTCATCTCCTGATAACCGCACTCCGAGACGGCGCGCAAAATCTCGGGGGCAAAATCGAATGATTCAAATTTCATCATGGGTTTCCTGTGTTCCAGCAAAGCTGTGATTGGCTGCGACCCGACCGGGGTGACAACGGATGCCAGGGATCGGCCTGGCCTGGCAGGGTCTGCAGGCGAGCCGGAAAATGGCGGGCGCGGAGTGTAACAAATTTTCGGCGCCAATGCGTCTCAAATAATCTCTCCGACCTAAAACTCCCTCATGTCGCGCCATGATAAGGGGCAAGCCAGGGATCAGAGAGGAGCCATGGCAGGCAGAACCGCCTGCGTCCCCCTGGTGATGCGCCTGCCTGATGCGAGGTGCCTGGCTCAGGGCAATGGACGCCGCGCCATCCTCAGGTAGAATCATCTCTAGTGCTCACATGGGCATGAGGCCACAGGGAGTTGCCATGGAGATAACAGCGATGCACAGCGCGCACACACCGTTGCTTGGCCAGGGCAAGCCAACACGGTCTCCCGCCCCCGCCGCGAGCGCTGCATCGAGGCAGCAACCCTTGTTGCTGTTGGCCTGCCTTGCGACTGCCTCTCCGGCCATGGCCGCCGACGGCGCCGTCGATGCCCGCGTGCAGGAGCGGGCCAACGCCGTGGTCTCGTTGATGACCTTCAACGTGATACCCGATATTACCTCCAGCAACCTGGATATCTCGGGGGGCAGCGGTCAACAGGCGGCATTGACCATGAGCCAGGTTGGCGGCGGCGCCACCATGAGCAAGGAGGTCCCCATCTATCTGGAGGGCAACCTGGGCTATAGCCGCTACGATCCCAAATTTGTGATAAGCCAGGGCGAAGAGAGCCGAACCATCCCCGCCAAATGGAACAGCCTGACCGCCACCGGCGGCATCGGCTGGGACTTCGCCGTCGCCCCGAATTGGGTACTGCGTCCCATCGCCAACTTTTCCCTTGGCACTGTGGCCAGCGATATCCAGATAGGTAACTGGTATCTCGATCGCCAGACCGGCAAGAGCCTCGATTTCCTCGATAACGGCCAGCTCAATGTGTTCGGACTCGGCGGCTCCCTCATGCTCGATTACGAGCTGTTCTCCGATACCCAGGACATAGACGCCGAATTTCGCTACTCCTACCTCCATCTGCAGAGCACCATTGGCACCAGTCCCAGTGTGAAGGGCGAGGCGAATGCCGAGAACTTTGGCATCTATTTGCGCCGCCGCGCGCCCCTGCTCGATTGGACCCTGCTCGATCGGCCGCTACGCTACGTGCTGGAAGGGGCCCGTACCGAATACCTGGGAGATCAACGGGGCCTGCTCGGTTTCAACGCCCTCAACTCCGTCGGGGTTGGCCTCGAGCTCGATTCGAGCAAATACCCGGTGTGGGTCACCCGTACCCGCCTCATGTACCGCTTGATGTTCGGCAACAACACCAATGGTTATGCCATTGGCCTGGCGATGAGTTTCTAACGGCGCAAATCCAAACGAGAACGAGGTTGCATGATGACAGTGACGAACCTGCAGATTGATGACTTGCTCGCCACCTTGCAAGCCCGCTTCGAACAGCACAGGCAGCGCCACGAGGGGATAACCTGGTCACAGGTGCGCGTCAGGCTCGATGCCCATCCCCAGTCATTGCGCTCGCTCCACGAGATGGAGAGCAGCGGCGGTGAGCCCGATGTCATCGGCCAGGATAGGCAGACCGGGCAGCTGCTGTTCTGTGACTGCAGCGTCGAGAGCCCAAGTGGACGCAGGAGCCTCTGCTATGACGGCGCGGCTCTGGCGTCGAGAAAGGAGAACAAGCCAGCAGGCAGCGCGACCGAGCTGGCCGCCAAGATGGGCATCACACTGCTGACGGAGGCCGAATATCGGGCGCTGCAGACCCTAGGCTGCTTCGATGCCAAGACATCGAGCTGGATACTGACCCCCGAGAAAATCAGGACGCTCGGCGGCGCCCTGTTCTGCGATCGCCGCTACGACAGCGTGTTCCTCTACCACAACGGCGCCCAGTCCTACTACGCCGCCAGGGGCTTTCGCGGTCTGTTGCGGGTCTAAACCGGCCAGGACTCAGTCCCCCAGGTGCAGCAACCTGCTCCCTGTCGAGGCCTACACCTTAAGCAAGACTCCATAGAGGCTCAGTGAAATGGACTTCACCACCCTTATTGCTCCTTTACTATCTCCGCTCGGCTATCTGCTACCCCTGCTGCTGATTGCCATTCTGATCAACACCCCCTGGTTCAAGGGCATGATCGGGGAGTGGGTTATCAACCTCAGCATCCGGCTCTTTCTCGACCAGCGGGAGTATCACCTGCTCAAGGATGTGACCCTGCCCATTCCGCAGGGCAGCACCCAGATAGACCATGTGATCGTCTCCCGCTTCGGGATATTCGTGATTGAGACCAAGAACATGAAGGGCTGGATATTCGGCAATCCGGCCCATAAAAGCTGGACCCAGCAGATCTATCGCCGCAAGCATCGCTTCCAAAATCCCCTGCACCAGAACCACCTGCATATGATGACCCTGAAATCCCTGCTGGGGCTGGCGGATCATCAGCTTCACTCGGTGATCTGCTTCATTGGCGACTGCACCTTCAAGACTCCCATGCCGGACAATGTGATGAACCGTGGGCTGATCCGCTATATCAAGGGAAAAACCACACAGGTATTGACCGCTGCCGAAGTCACCCGAGTGGTTGAGACCATCCAGCAAGGACGGCTGGCAGCCAACAGGCAGACCCATCGGCAGCATGTGGCCCAGCTCAAAGCACGCCATCGCGCAGCCCCGGACAAGCCGGAGGTCAGCATCATCACCCCGCTCAGCCAAACCGGATATTCCCCGCCATTCAAGCAAACGGAGGCATCCGCTGTCCCGCCCCCCTGCCCCCGCTGCGGCGGTGCCATGGTGTTGCGCACGGCGCGCAAGGGGGACAATCAGGGAAGTCCGTTCTGGGGATGCAGCCATTTTCCCAAATGCAGGGCGATTGTGACGCGCTAAATGCTGGCCATGCATGGGGGAGATGTCTATCGAACATCTCGCCACTGCCTGAGCTGTCCAGGCCCATGCAGCGCTCCCCCATAGACAAGGGCGGCCACTTGCCGCCCTTGTCTATGGCTGTCAGCGAATGGTCGCCATCTTCCTCACGCAGGCTTGCTCCCTGTCATCCACCCGCTTGGCAAACCAGGCGGTGGTGAGGTTGCGGGTGATCTTGGGGCTTTTGAGTTGAATGCCGGGCAGGATGGCGCGGGGTTGGCGCGTACCCGCCTGCTTGTCGGCCAGGGTAAGGACGCGATGGTAGAGGTCGGTCTGGGCAAAGTCGGCGCTGTCTCCCTTGAGCAGGCTCTGGTGGATGGCCTGCTTGCTCATGTTGACGCGGCTGGCGATGCTGTGCACCGCGAGCTCCGTCTTGCCGGGCTGGTCGGAATCATAACGGACGAGATCCCCGTCCAGGGCCAGGGGCTTGCCGCTGACCCGGCTCACCGCGGCCTGGAAGGCGGCGTTGCGGCTCGCATACCAGCCGGCATTGAAGTCGGCGAAGCGATAGAGGGTATCCGGGTAGTCGGCGGGATAGCCAAACAGGTGCTTGGTGCCGAACCAGATACCGCCCCGGCGGCTGAACACCTCGTGGCGGATGGAGTCCTTGATGGGATAGGGATAGCCACGGGCGTTGGCCTCTGCAAAGGCGATGCTCACCTGCATGGGACCTGCAGTGTGCACCGGGTTGAGGTTGCCAAAGAGCCGCTTGCCCATGGGGGCCATGCCTATCATGTCCTCGAAGATGAGACTCAGCTCCTGCTCGGTACGCGCCTTGTCGAGCCGCTCGGCATAGGACTTGCCAGTGGGGGACTGGATGCCAAGGGCGGTACGCACCACAAAATCTGGGATATGCAGGCGACCAGATCGGGCGTAGATCTCCTTCCAGGCAATCTTGCCAAGACCGGGTACCACGGGATCGGCCTGATACGTGGCCTCCTGCTCGGCTACCGCCAGCACGGTGCACACGTTGTGATCACTCACCGTCAGGCCTTGGGTGCTGAGCGCCGTCACCACATCATTGGCCCAGCCCGGTTTGTCTTGCACCTGTTTGGGCAAGAAGCGGACGATCCGGGTTTTCATGTCGGCAGGCTTTTGCGGTTGCATGGACGCGGGCAGCTTGGCGATGGCGGCAGCATCCTGCGCAGGGGCAGTCGGCTCGCTGGCACACCCAGCCAGCAGCAGGGCCGCCACCATTGGCAACCCGGTGAACCGCGTCGCAAAGAGGGAAAAGGTCGAGGAGAATATCATCAAGGCATCCGATGCAGGGGGCCAGGCGCGGGGCCTATGGCACACGAGAGTCACGCGCGCGGGGCTGTGGTAGTCAGCGATCCCCGAACGCAAGCAGGCGCCCATTGTAGTGGATTGACTCGCTGGGCTAAAGCCTTGCTCCTTTACGCCTCTGCCGACTCGCTCATGGCACCCGCATGTTGACCAGCCGCGAGTCAAGTTGCCCCTTGATCAGTGCCTGCCTTTTTATATGGAAAACGCCACCCTGAGGTGGCGTTTTCTGTGGCAATAGGCTCAAGATCAGGCCCGTTGACGCTGGGCCTGAGCCTCGATATTGATCTGGGCGGCGCCATTGATCACCGCCTGCAAGGAGGCGTGAACCACGTCGCGACCAATGGCTACCCCGCACATACGGGCGCCATCGACGCTGAGCAGCACATAGGCGACGGCGCGCGACTCCGTACCGGCGGAGAGCGCATGTTCCGAATAGTCGAGCACGTCGATATGCATCCCGGTTTCTCGCTCCCAGCCGTTGACCAGCGCCGTGATGGCCCCCTCCCCTTCACCCTCGAGTTGCAGTGCGCCGTTCGGGGTCTGCAACTCGAGGCGCAGGCTCTCCTGACTGTCGTGGCCAAGCTGGAAGCGGCCGACCCGATAGCCGTGCAGCGGCTCGAGGTAGTGCTGCTCGAACAGAGCGCGGATCTGCTCGGGGCTGATCTCGCTGCTGCTCGCCTCGGCCTGGGCCTGGACCCTGCGGCTGAAGTCGATTTGCAGCCAGCGCGGCAGTTGCAGGCCAAGGTCGCGCTCCAGCAGATAGGTGACGCCCCCCTTGCCGGACTGGCTGTTGATGCGGATCACCGCCTCGTAGCTGCGGCCCAGATCGGCGGGATCGATGGGCAGATAAGCCACATCCCAATAAGCATCGGGTTTCTCGGCCGCCAAGGATTTGCGAATGGCATCCTGATGGCTGCCGGAAAATGCGGTGTAGACCAGCTCGCCGGCATAGGGGTGGCGCGGGTGCAAGGCTATCTGGGTGCAAGCGCCCACGGTCGCGACTATGGCATCCATGTCCGACAAGTCCAGCTCGGGATCTATGCCCTGGCTGTAGAGGTTCATGGCCATGGTGACTATGTCCATGTTGCCGGTGCGCTCGCCGTTGCCAAGCAGGGTGCCCTCGATGCGATCGGCCCCCGCCAGCACCGCCAGCTCGGCGGCAGCGACCCCGCAACCTCGGTCGTTGTGGGTGTGAATGGAGATGCTCACCTCGGAGCGCGCCTTGAGGTGGCGGCAGAACCACTCCACCTGATCCGCAAACACATTGGGGGTACTCACCTCCACCGTGGCGGGCAGATTGAGGATCATGGGGCGAGCGGCGGGGCGCCACTCGTCGATCACCGCATCACACACCTCCACCGCAAATTCCACCTCGGTGCTGCTGAAGCTCTCGGGGGAATACTGGAAGCTCCACTCGGTGCCGGGGTTGCGCGCCGCATGGTCACGTACCCAACGCGCCCCCTGCACGGCGATGGCCTTGACCCCCTCCTTCCCTGAGTTGAACACATAGTTGCGCTGGGTCGGGTTGACCGAGTTGTAGACGTGGACGATGGCACGCTTGGCCCCCTTGAGCGCCTCGAAGGTGCGAATAATCAGATCTTCCCGGGCCTGCACCAGCACCTGAATGGTGACATCCTCCGGAATGAGGTTGCGTTCAATTAGCTCGCGCACGAAGTCGAAATCGGGCTGGGAGGCAGCCGGGAACCCCACCTCGATATGCTTGAAACCGACATGAGTCATCAGCGCCCACATCTGCAGCTTCTGGGCCACCGTCATGGGCTCGACCAGCGCCTGATTGCCGTCGCGCAAGTCCACGGCGCACCAGGTCGGGGCCTGCGCCAGCACCCGGTTGGGCCACTGCCTGTCCGCCAGCGCGATCACGGGGGCCGGACGGTATTTGCGATGATCGAAGCTCATATTCAGATTCCCTTGGCTAATGTCCTTGAGGCACGACGCCGTTGCGGGCGATGACGGTAAGCAACGACGCGACTGGGCAGGCAAGCAGGCGGAGTAAGGAGGGGGAAGCAGGCTGGCGCGGTAACGCTGGCCCTGACGGTTGCTGGGGTGGTAACCCCACAGCCGGTTTCCTGTGGTCCCTCTTGATAAGAGGGGCCGGCCTGCGCTGCCGGGTTGGCAGCGGGCCCTGATCCTCTCGCACCCCGCTGTTGCAGGCGCAGACGACCTTATGTGATGAGGGACCAGTATATAGAGGCTATCGGGGTGAGTGATTGCGAAGATACAAGCATTAAGTCAAGGATGCGCAATGATAATCTGTTTAATGATGAATTAAGGGTGTAAATAATCACTACAGCACCAGGGTGTGCCTTTTGTCCCCTTCGCCACGACAACCTTTGAACTTGCCCGCAGTTCCTGTTCGCCATCAAAACAAAAACCCCGCCATCACTGGCGGGGTTTGTCATTACTCATTCGCACTGACCCTCAACTGGCCGGGGAGTCATCCCCTCGACCATTAGCGGTTTTTAACTCTCTCGTGCAGCTCCTGCACCGAGTTCACGTTGGCAGTGGCATCGACGCTGATGGCCATGCACGTCGCGAAACCTGCGTTCAGGGTAGTGGTGTACGCCACCTTGTGCTGCAGGGCGCCACGGCGCAGTTGCTTGGAGTCCTGGATAGCCACCCGCCCTTCGGCGGTGTTGACGATGTAGGTGTACTCACCGTTCTTGATGCGATCCAGAATGTGCGGGCGCCCCTCGTGCACCTTGTTGACCAGGCGCGGGTTGATGCTCGCCTCGCCCAGGGCCACTGCGGTGCCATGGGTGGCATCGAGTTCATAACCCAGTTCCAGCAGCTTGGCGGCGAGATCAACGACCCGTGCCTTGTCGCTATGACGCACTGACAAGAGCGCACGGCCCTCTTTGGGCACGGCATGGCTGGCTCCCAGCTGAGCCTTGGCATACGCCTCGGCGAAGCTGTTGCCCACCCCCATCACCTCACCGGTGGAACGCATCTCAGGCCCCAGCAGCGGATCCACGCCCGGGAACTTGGCGAAGGGCAGTACCACCTCTTTCACCGAGTAGTAAGGCGGGATGATCTCGCTGGTGAAACCTTGGCTCTGCAGCGATTGCCCGGCCATGACGCGGGCGGCGATCTTGGCGAGCGGCGCACCGGTTGCCTTGGAGACGAAGGGCACGGTACGGGCGGCGCGCGGGTTCACCTCGATGAGGTAGATCTCATCATCTTTCACCGCGAACTGCACGTTCATCAGGCCGACCACGCCAAGCTCCAGCGCCAGCTTGCGTACCTGCTCGCGCATCTCGTCCTGGATCTTCTTGGACAAGGTATAGGGCGGCAGGGAGCAGCCGGAGTCACCGGAGTGGATACCCGCCTGCTCGATGTGCTCCATGATGCCGCCAATGACCACATCGACGCCGTCACAGATGGCGTCCACGTCCACTTCGGTGGCATCATCGAGGAATCTGTCCAGTAGGACCGGCGATTCGTTGGAGACGCTCACCGCCTCGGCGAAGTAGCGACGCAGGTCGATTTCGTCATAGACGATCTCCATGGCACGGCCGCCCAGCACGTAAGAGGGGCGCACCACCAGGGGATAACCGATCCGCTCGGCGGTCAGTACCGCCTGCTCCAGGGCAGTGACGGTGCCGTTTTCCGGCTGCTTGAGGCCCAGGCGTTCGACGGCAGTCTGGAAACGCTCGCGGTCTTCGGCGCGGTCGATGGCGTCCGGGCTGGTGCCGATGATGGGCACGCCGTTGGCTTCCAGGGCACGGGCAAGCTTGAGCGGCGTCTGACCACCGTACTGCACGATGACGCCTTTCGGGTTCTCGACGCGCACGATTTCCAGCACGTCTTCCAGGGTCACCGGCTCGAAGTAGAGGCGGTCGGAGGTGTCGTAATCGGTGGAGACGGTCTCGGGGTTGCAGTTGACCATGATGGTTTCGTAACCATCTTCACGCAGGGCCAGGGCCGCGTGCACGCAGCAATAGTCAAACTCGATGCCCTGACCGATGCGGTTCGGGCCACCGCCGATGATCATGATCTTGTCACGATTGCTCGGCGCCGCTTCGCACTCCTCGTCATAGCTCGAGTACATGTAGGCGGTGTCGGTGGCGAACTCGGCGGCGCAGGTATCAACCCGCTTGTAGACCGGGAAGATGTTGTGACGGGCGCGCAATTTGCGCACCTCGCCCTCGGCCACACCCAGCAACTTGGCCAGACGGGCATCGGCGAAGCCCTTGCGCTTCAAGGCGCGCAGGAAGTCGGCATCCAGACCGGCCATGCCGCGCTCTTTCACCTCCTCCTCCAGCTTGACCAGATCTTCAATCTGAACCAGGAACCAGGGGTCAATCTTGGTCAGCTTGAAGATGCCGTCCATGGAGAGACCGGCGCGGAACGCATCGGCGATGTACCAGATGCGGTCGCAGCCCGCCTCTTGCAGCTCGTGACGGATGCGGGTCAGGGAGTCCGGGGCATTGAGGTCAACCATGGGGTCGAAGCCGGTTTTGCCGGTTTCGAGGCTGCGCAGCGCCTTGTGCAGGGACTCCTGGAAGTTGCGGCCAATCGCCATCACTTCACCCACGGATTTCATCTGGGTGGTGAGACGGTCGTTGGCGCCGGCAAATTTTTCGAAGTTGAAGCGCGGTATCTTGGTGACCACGTAGTCGATGGCCGGCTCGAAGGAGGCCGGTGTCCGGCCGCCGGTGATGTCGTTCATCAGCTCGTCCAGGGTGTAACCGATAGCGAGCTTGGCGGCGATCTTGGCGATGGGGAAACCGGTCGCCTTGGAGGCCAGCGCGGAGGAGCGGGAGACCCGCGGGTTCATCTCGATGATGACCATGCGGCCATCTTTCGGGTTGATGCCGAACTGGACGTTGGAGCCACCGGTCTCGACACCGATCTCGCGCAGCACCGCCATGGAGGCGTTGCGCATCAGTTGATACTCCTTGTCGGTCAGCGTCTGGGCTGGCGCGACCGTGATGGAGTCACCGGTGTGGATACCCATGGGGTCGAAGTTTTCGATGGCGCAGACGATGATGCAGTTGTCGTTGCGATCCCGCACCACTTCCATCTCGTACTCTTTCCAGCCAATCAGCGACTCATCGATGAGCAGCTCCTTGGTCGGCGACAAGTCCAGACCGCGCTCACAGATCTCGACGAACTCTTCGGTGTTGTAGGCGATGCCGCCACCGGAGCCACCCATGGTGAAGGAGGGACGGATGATGCAGGGGAAGCCAACCATCTGCTGCACGCCCCAGGCCTCTTCCATGTTGTGGGCGATGCCCGCACGGGGACATTCGAGACCAATGCTCTTCATGGCGATGTCGAAGCGGCGGCGATCTTCGGCCTTGTCGATGGCATCGGCGGTGGCGCCGATCATCTCGACCCCGAACTCGGCCAGCACCCCGTGCTTCTCCAGATCCAGCGCACAGTTCAGTGCAGTCTGGCCACCCATGGTGGGCAGGATGGCGTCCGGGCGCTCTTTCTTGATGATCTCGCGCACCACTTCCCAGGTGATGGGTTCGATGTAGGTGGCATCGGCCATCTCGGGGTCGGTCATGATGGTGGCCGGGTTGGAGTTCACCAGGATGACGCGGTATCCCTCCTCGCGCAGGGCTTTGCAAGCCTGGGCGCCGGAGTAGTCAAATTCGCAGGCCTGACCGATGACGATGGGGCCGGCGCCGAGGATCAGGATGCTCTGTAGGTCGTTACGTTTTGGCATGGCTTCTCTTTTCCTCTTAAGCGCGATACTGCTTGATCAATTCAATAAAGTGGTCGAACAGACCGGCACAGTCGTGGGGACCCGGGCTCGCCTCGGGGTGACCCTGGAAGCTGAAGGCCGGACGGTCGGTACGATGGATGCCTTGCAAGGAGCCGTCGAACAGGGAGACGTGGGTGGCACGCAGGCAATCGGGCAGCGAGGTCTCATCCACCGCAAAACCGTGGTTCTGGGCGGTGATCATCACGGTATTGTCATCCAGACTCTTGACCGGGTGGTTGGCACCGTGGTGGCCGAACTTCATCTTCGCCGTCTTGGCACCGGAAGCCAGGCCCAGCAGCTGGTGACCCAGGCAGATGCCAAACACCGGGGTGTTGGTCTCGAGGAAGGCCTTGATGGCCGCGATGGCGTAGTCGCACGGCTCGGGGTCACCGGGGCCGTTGGAGAGGAAGATGCCATCGGGGTTCATGGCCAGCACCTCGGCGGCCGGGGTCTTGGCCGGTACCACGGTCAGGCGGCAGCCACGGTCCACCAACATGCGCAAGATGTTGCGCTTGACGCCAAAATCGTAGGCGACCACGTGATATTTGAAGTCGCTTTCGCTCGGGGTGACATGACCCTTGCCCAGCTGCCAGCTCCCTTCGGACCAGGTGTAGGACTCATTTACGGTCACTTCTTTGGCCAGGTCCATCCCCTTGAGGCCGGGGAAGGCGCGCGCTTGGCTCAGCGCATATGCCTCATCAACCTGCTTGCCCGCCAGGATGCAACCGGCCTGGGCGCCTTTTTCACGCAGGATGCGAGTCAGTTTGCGGGTATCTATCTCGGCAATGCCGACGATGTTTTGGGACTTGAGGTAATCGGAGAGAGATTGCTGATTGCGGAAATTGGAGGCAAGGATCGGAAGGTCACGGATGATCAGGCCCTGAGCATGGATCCGATCGGACTCTTCATCTTCGTTGTTGGTGCCGGTGTTGCCTATATGTGGATAAGTGAGGGTGACTATCTGACGGGAATATGAGGGGTCGGTAAGGATTTCCTGGTAACCCGTCATCGACGTGTTAAAAACAACCTCACCAACAGAACATCCCTCGGCGCCTATCGACACGCCTTTGAACACAGTTCCATCTTCCAGCACTAGCAATGCAGTGTGATTCAAGACAACCTCCAGTTATTTAGCTTTAAATTCAGCAATTTACCTGGGTGTCGCGGCTCAGAACCTTGTGTGAAACAGGGGGCTGAACCGGCAGATTTCTGGCAAATTGGGCGCATTCTACTCAAAAATGATGTCATTTCAATGTCTTTCAACAAAATAAATGCATCTAAATTCAATAAAAAAGCAATATTACCCATTATCTATGCAGTTTTACTATTTACAACCCCCGCCGACAAAAGAAAATCCCGATACGCGTTCAAAACTGCCCACCTGAGTCACCCTGGTGACACAATTCAACATTTAACCAAACAAAAACAGATAGTTGGTAAATTAAAAAAAATATCTCAATCACGATAAAAGCATATTTTTCAGTACTTGTTTTTATGAAACCAAAGGAAAACGTTTTTCTTTCATTGAATTTTTACGCTTTTTAAGGTCGTGTGAGAAAATCGTAGCAAGGGCCAAAAACAGGGACTTGCCGTTCACCCTCCGGTGACAACTCATGCCCCCATCATCGGGGGTATTGGGAAAGAGTGAGTGTTATGGACGCTTGGTTGAAAAAAAAGAGCATAAGCCCTATTTAACACACATAAAAAACCCCGGTCGCCCGGGGTCATCTGCTTCACTTCAGGTTGAGTACGTCCTGCATGTCATACAGGCCCATTGGCTGCCTGCTTAGCCAGGCGGCGGCGCGTACCGCACCGTTGGCGAAGGTGAGTCGGCTCGACGCCTTGTGGCTGATCTCGACCCGCTCGCCAATGTCGGCGAACATGACGGTGTGCTCCCCGACCAGATCCCCGGCACGAATGGTGGCGAAGCCGATGGTGTTGCGATCCCGCTCACCGGTGATCCCTTCGCGGCCATAGACGGCGCACTCTTTCAAGTCACGTCCGAGGGTCTTGGCCACCACTTCCCCCATGGAGAGCGCGGTACCGGACGGCGCGTCCACCTTGTGTCTGTGATGCCCTTCGATGATCTCGATGTCGGTGTAGTCTCCCATCACCTTGGCGGCCTGCTCCAGCAGCTTGAACACCAGATTGACACCGACCGAATAGTTGGAAGCGAAGACGATGCCTATGTGCTGGGCCGCCTCATGCAGAGCCTGCTTGCCTGCCTCGTCAAAACCGGTGGTGCCTATCACCATGGCCTTGCCATGGGCGCGGGCGAAGGCCAGATTGGCCAGGGTCACTTCGGGGCGAGTGAAATCGATGATGAGATCGAACTCATCCCGTACCTTGTCCAGGCTGTCGCTGATAGCCACCCCCAGGTGGCCCAGCCCATTGAGTTCGCCCGCGTCCAGACCGACCACGACAGAGCCCGGTCGCTCCAGTGCGGCGCCAACGACCACCCCCTCAGCATTGGCGATGGCCTCCAGCAGCACCTTGCCCATACGACCATTACAGCCCATCACGGCCACACGGATCGGATTGTCCATCTCCACCCTCTCATCTGTTGTCATGTTTTTTGGAAAGGGACAGTTCTACCAGCCCTGACGTCCTTTGAAAAGCCCCGTGAGCCTCCCGGCTTAGCACCGCTATATAAACGGATAATTTTCAAATATCAGAATATATAACGACATAATCCAATATGTCAGAATCAACATGCATTAATATTTATCCATCTGGACGGCTATCTTGACCCGTGAGAGGCAAATCACTAGGGTATGGGGCCAGAGTGGCAGGATGCCAGCCGCCCAATGCGGTTCATATGACAGGAGTCATGTTCCACGCATCCGAGGCCCTCATGCACCAACGAGTCCCTAACTCCACCGCCCTGCTTCCTCTACTGTTGTTCCTGGCCATCTTCATTGGCACCGGCACCTGGCTCACTCTGCAAGGGGTCGAGTTCGCCTTCTATCAGCTGCCTGCCCCTGTTGCCGTACTACCTGCGGTGATCCTGGCCCTGCTGCTCGGCAAGGAGAGCTTCAACCAGAATCTTGAAACCTTCTTCAAGGGAATTGGTGACAGCAACATCATGGCGATGTGCCTGATCTATCTGCTGGCGGGGGCCTTTGCCACCGTGGCCAAGGCCACGGGGGGGGTGGACGCCACCGTCTCCCTCGGTCTGTCACTGATCCCCGGCTGGTGCCTGCTGCCGGGTCTGTTTCTCATCTGCGCCTTTATTGCCACCGCCATGGGTACCTCCATGGGCACCATAGGGGCAGTCGCACCTGTGGCCCTCGGCGTCGCCCAGGCCGCCGGCATCGATCCCGTGCTGATGGCGGGTACCATACTCTCGGGAGCCATGTTCGGCGATAACCTCTCCATCATCTCGGACACCACCATAGCCGCGACCCGCAGCCAGGGCTGCGAGATGAAAGACAAGTTTCGCGAGAATTTCAAGATTGCCGCCCCCGCCGCCGTGCTGGTGATCCTGATCTACCTCACCCTGGGCAATGTGGGCGACGCACCGGCCCCCCATGGCAGCCCGGACTTGTTCAAGGTGATGCCTTACCTGCTGATCCTGGGGCTGGCACTGGCCGGGGTGAATGTGTTCGTGGTGCTTGGTCTGGGCATATTGGCCGCCGGTATGGTGGGGCTGTTCGGGGGTTACTCCCTCGGCCAATTTAGCAAGGATATCTATCAGGGCTTCACCGGCATGCAGGAGATCTTCCTGCTCTCCATGCTGATCGGTGGTCTCGGCGCCCTGATGGAGCGCCAGGGAGGATTGGCCTGGATTGGCGATCGCATCGGCGCCCTCATCCGTCGTTTCACCCGCCAGCATGATGGCGAGCAGAACGAGAAAGCCGCAGAGCTCGGCATCGCCGGGGTGGTGGGCCTCACGAACCTGTGCACCGCCAACAACACCGTCGCCATCATAGTGGCCGCCAAGGTCTCCCGGGACCTGGCCGAACAGCATGGGGTCACCCCACGTCGGGCCGCCTCCATGCTGGATATCTTCTCCTGCGTGGTGCAGGGTCTCATCCCCTGGGGAGCCCAGGCCCTGCTGCTCGGCTCAGTGTTTGCCCTCTCCCCCCTCTCGGTGGTGAGCATGAGTTTTTATCCCATGGCGCTGGCGCTCTCGGCCCTGGTCGCCATCGTTATCAAGCATCAACTGCGCCGGGATTGAGATCCGACAATCCCTGCCAAGCCGGGCCCAGTGCCCGGCTTTTTTATCCCAGGCCGTTTGCCCTGTGCGCTCCCCTTGTTAAGGTAGAGGCACGCAATCCAACCCGGAGCCTCCCATGTCGGACAGACAATCCCTGCGCCAACTCATCCGCCAGCGCAGACGCGCCCTGAGCCAGACCGAGCAACAGGTCGCGGCGCAGCAGTTGCTGGCTCAGTGCCAGCAGCATCCGGACATGCTGACCGCCAAGCGCATCGCCCTCTACCTTGCCAACGACGGCGAGCTCAGTACCCTGCCGCTCATTCACTGGCTCTGGGCACAGCACAAGGAGGTCTATCTGCCGGTGCTGCACCCCTTCAACCCGGGCCATCTCCTGTTCTTGCGCTATACGGCGACCAGCCCCATGACCCAGAACCGTTTTGGCATCGCCGAGCCCGAGCTCGATGTGTTGCAGGTCTTGCCCCACACCAATCTGGACCTTATCTGCACGCCGCTGGTTGCCTTCGACGAGACTGGCAACCGGCTCGGTATGGGGGGCGGGTATTACGATCGCACCCTGACCGCCTGGCAGCAGCACCGACTGGGGCCCAAGCCGCTGGGTATTGCCCATGACTGCCAGCGAGTCGACACCATTCCCTGCGAGAGTTGGGACGTGCCGCTGCCGGAGATCCTGACCCCGAGCAGGCGCTGGTGCTTCGCGCGAAGCTGAGGGCGCCTGCTGCAATGATGCCATCGGGCGCCACTCGACATGAGTCTGGCGAGTCGGTTGAGTGACAAACAACTCGCCACTCCGCCTTTGTCGGCGGCATCGGCGGCCGTCTGCCCAACAAACAAGCAAACGATTTACATCTTGGGCTTTTTATCCTCATAACGTGAGCGCCACGGTCGCCCCCGAGAGTACTCTTGGCTATAATGCGCCCGCTTTTTCCCCTAAGGATCTACCATGACTCAAGATGACATGAAGAAGGCGGCCGGCTGGGCTGCGCTCAAATACGTAGTGCCCGGCACCATAGTCGGCGTAGGCACCGGCTCCACCGTCAATCACTTTATCGACGCCCTGGCGACCATGAAGGGTGAGATCAAGGGGGCCGTATCCAGCTCCGTGGCCTCCACCGAGCGTCTCAAGGGCCTTGGCATTGAGGTGTTTGACCTCAATGACATCGATGCCCTCTCCGTCTATGTAGATGGCGCCGACGAGATCAATGGCAGCCGCGACATGATCAAGGGCGGTGGCGCTGCCCTCACCCGGGAAAAGATCGTCGCCGCCGTGGCGGACAAGTTCATCTGCATCATCGACAACACCAAGACAGTGGATGTGCTGGGGCAATTCCCGCTGCCGGTCGAGGTGATCCCCATGGCGCGCGAGTACGTGGCCCGCGAGATCCGCAAACTCGGTGGCAACCCAGTCTGGCGTAGCGGTGTCATCACCGATAACGGCAATGACATACTGGACGTCAAGGGTATGGCCATCACGGATGCCAAGGGGCTGGAAAACCAGCTCAATGCCATCGTCGGCGTCGTCACCAACGGACTGTTCGCGCACCGTGGTGCGGACGTAGTACTGATAGGTACACCGGACGGCGTCATCACCCAATAATCGGGTAGTGACATTGATAGCGGCGCCTGATGGCGCCGTTTTTTATTATCTGTCAGTCCCTTGCCGCCAACCGTTTGCAACTATCGTTGATAACTTCAAAGAATTTGACTTTCGTCACAAATATTCCCTCTGCCTGTTGTTTTTGCTACTTTACGGTTTTCTTCACACACCATAGCTGCACTGATTTAGAGGGATCGCCATGACCGTCAAGTTTTCGCTCGACAAGGATAAGATCAAGGTACTGCTGCTGGAGGGGGTACATCCCAACACGGTAGAAACCTTCCGGGCCGCCGGTTACACCAATGTGGATTACCTGAAAACCTCCCTGAGCGAAGAGGATCTGATCGAACGGATCCGTGATGTCCACTTCGTCGGTCTGCGCTCACGTACCCAACTCACCGACAAGGTGCTGGACGCGGCCCAGAAGCTGTTTGCCATCGGCTGCTTCTGCATCGGCACCAACCAGGTGGATCTGAAAGCCGCCGAGCTACGCGGCATTCCCGTCTTCAACGCGCCTTTCTCCAACACCCGTTCGGTCGCCGAGCTGGTATTGGGTGAGATACTGCTGTTGTTGCGCGGTATTCCCGAGAAAAATGCCAAATGCCATCGGGGTGTGTGGGAAAAGCTGGCCAACCGCTCGGTAGAAGCGCGTGGCAAGAAACTCGGTATCATAGGTTATGGCCACATCGGCACCCAGCTTGGCATCATCGCCGAGAGTATTGGCCTCAAGGTCTATTACTACGACATCGAGAACAAACTCTCCCTGGGTAACGCCATCCAGGTACCGAGCATGGCCGAGTTGCTCAACATGTCCGATGTCATCAGCCTGCATGTGCCAGAGACGGCCTCCACTCAGGATCTGATCGGCGCCGAGCAACTGCGCATGATGAAACCAGGCGCCATCCTGATCAACGCATCCCGTGGCACTGTGGTCGATATCGATGCCCTGGCCGACGTGATCAAGAGCGGTCACCTGAGTGGCGCCGCCATCGACGTCTTCCCAAGCGAACCCAAGTCCAACGATGAAGAGTTCCTCACTCCGCTGCGCGGCCTGGACAATGTGCTGCTCACCCCGCACATCGGTGGCTCGACCCAGGAAGCCCAGGAGAACATCGGCCTGGAAGTAGCCAGCAAGCTGGTCAAGTACTCGGACAATGGCTCCACCCTGTCCGCGGTCAACTTCCCGGAAGTCTCCCTGCCTGGTCACAAGGGCTCCAGCCGCTTGTTGCATATTCACCGCAACCAGCCTGGTGTCATGAACCAGATCAACCAGATCTTCGCCGAAGAGGGGATCAACATCGCCGGTCAGTACCTGCAAACCAGCAGCGAGATCGGTTATGTGGTGATCGACGTAGAGACTGAGCACAGTGAGAAAGCCCTCGCCAAGCTCAAAGAGATCAACGGCACGTTGCGGGCCCGGATCCTGCACTGATCGCACATCGTCATCATCAAAAAGGGCTCCTATAGGAGCCCTTTTTATATGCTGTGCGAGATGATCCGACTCAATCGATCAGGAACACCGCCTCGACATTGTCCGTGATGCTGATCTCCTGCTGCTCATAGCTGGCATCCGCCTCGGGCGCCGCCGCCATCGCGGCCATCTTCATCCCTCGGCCATAGACCGGCATGTGCGCGGCATTGCGATACTCGATGCTGTATACCTTGCCCAGAGTCACCCCAAATGCCTTGGCCAGGGATTGCGCCTTGGCTCTGGCATCTTGTACCGCGCTGACTCTGGCCTGCTCGCGAGCAGCCTGGGGATCTTTCAAACCAAACTCAATCTGGGAAACGGACTCGAGCCCGGATTTGAGGGCGGTGTCCATCAGCTGGCTGAGCTTGTCGAGTTGATAGAGTTTGACTGCCAGCTGGCGCTGAGCACGATAACCGGTCAATTCGGGTTTACGGTTTTGCGGATACTGATATTCGGGGGAGATCACCAGATTGCCCGCCTCCACATCGCTGCGTTTGATGCCCAACCCCTCGAGTTGACCAAAGAAGGCCGCAACCCGTTTGTCGACCTGCTGCTTGGCATCAATGCCCTTCTTCTCCAACGCCGTCACGGCCACACGCAGGGTCAGCATGTCGGGCTCCACCTTCTGCTCGGCATTGCCGCTCACCAACAGATGCGGGGCTTGAGGCACCTCGATAGCCATGGTGGTTGCACTGGTGCAAATCAGACACAGGGAAAGGATGGAACGCCACATAGATAACACCTCAATCAGAATGATGGCGGCATTATGCACGGGCCAGATGCAGATTCATATATCGTGACTGGGGGGGATAAAGTCCAGCACGTGATTGCTCATGTCCAGACTAATGCTGATCTCGTTGATCGCCTGTGCTGGCGGTTGAGAGAGATTCGGTGTGGCGGCCAGTTCCGGCAGCCTGTCGGCCTCATCGAAGTGGAATGAGTCCCACGACAGAATGTGTCCCTCAACAGGTGACGTCACCTCCACAGCGGCAATGGGATCGCTCCAAGCGTCCCATCCTTGCGTATCGGGACTGGCCAATAAATCATGCAGGGGAGCCGTGATACTCTGCAACGAGCACTCTTGCTGACGTTGCCCATCGCCGCAGAGCAGCACCATGTGGGGGGATTCAACACCGACATAGGGGACGAAGGAGAGTTGCATAGCGGCAAAGTCGACGTTCAATACCCCGGCGGCCTCACCATCTTCGTTCTCTATTTCAAGCCCGGTCAGGCTGCTGCCATCGAGCTGGGTCTGATAGGCAAAGCGGCCGGAGCAGACAATATTGTCCTGCCCGTCCCAGCTATAGCGAATGCCATCAATGTCAATCCAGTTAAAGGGCCCCATATCTTCCTCACTACGTCAATGTTGCCTATCTTAACGTCCTTCCCGTGTCAGCAACAGAGGGCAGGCAAGCCCGCCCTCTGTACATGCTGTCTACGGATGTGGATCCACCTTGAGGTTACCATCATCGAGCAGTTGCTTGATGATGTCCTGGTTGGAACCAGAAGAGAAGCTAGGTGCATTCTGGAAGAGCACAGTCAACTGATCCCCGCCTGCAGTACCACCATTGGTGTCTATGGTCAGCGTGTTATTGGCCGTATCAAAGGTCAGATAACTGTTGAGCGTACCGGCCAAGACACTGTTGTTGGCGCTGGCAGGCACATCGACCAGCAACTGGGACAAGTCCAGCACATCGCTGTTGGCATTGCTGCCACTCAACCCAAGGGTGAAGTCGGCTATCTTGTCGATACTGCCATCGGCCTCGCCAGCCAGCCACTTGAAGGTATCGTGCCCGGCGCCACCGGTCAGGGTATCTGCACCCAGGCCACCGATCAGCGTATCGTTGCCGATGCCGCCATCCAGGATATCGGTACCCACCCCTCCCAACAGGGCATCATTGCCTGCATCACCATACAGAGTATCGTTCCCAGCGCCCCCTTCTATGTGGTCATGACCCCCATTGCCATGAATGGTGTCATTACCACCATAACCCAACAGCACATCATCGCCTGCCGTTCCGTTAAGGTTGTTATCAGCACCGGTGCCTTCTATCGGAGTCGGCACAGCGGCAGCTGTGGCTCCAATGTTGATGGTCAGCTGGGCGGTGTCCTGATCACCATCGCTTTGCATGACCTGATAGGTGAAGACATCAGATTGACCGACATTACTCAGGTTCGAGTTGGGAGTGTAGGTGTAGGCACCATCACTGTGGATCTCGAGGGAACCATAGAGCCCGGCAACCGTCTGACTGGTGGTAACAGAGGTATAACTGCTGCCATTCCAGATCTTGAGCACTGCGTGCTCGCTGCCCAGCGCATCCACCGCCCCCCAGGGATCGCTGCTGTACGGGTTGTGGTTGGGATCGGTCAGCACATTGCCCTGAGCAGCCATGATGGCAATGGCGGCGGTGGCAGCGGCTGTGATGTTGAGCCTGATATTGTCCAGTTGCAAGGTGGAATCACTGTTTCCAGAACCATCATTGACCGAGAAATAGACCCGATAACGAGTGTTTGCATCCAGTGTTGTCGTCGTGATCGTGGTCATTGCACCAGGATCGCTGGATAGAGTACCACTCAAGCCAGTCCCGGAGAGCTGGGTCCAGTTCGAACCATCAAACTTGTACAGATTCCAAGTCACCGTATCGCTGCCATTCACATTGGCTCTGTCGTACTGGAAGCTCAGTGTTGTCGCCAGTGTCGAATTAGTCACAAACTCGGGGGTAATAAGCTGCGCAGCCCCCGCACCATCATCATTCGTGTCGACCAGTTGCAATACGCCACTGCTCACGCTGCCATCCAGTGTTGTGCTGTTCAAGGTACTGACGACCCACTTGTCTCCATTACCTGCAACCGCCGTAGCGATAGTGCTTGACCCCAAATCGATCACGCTGGTACCGGTGCCAGACGTGTCATATATCCAGGGGTTATATCCTGTACCGCTCCCATTGGTCGTCGTCTGGAAATCCGCCAAGGTTGTAGGGGTCGTCACCCCAGGCACCATGATCTGATACACCAGCGCCTCATTGCTGTTGTCATAGACGGTGACCTCACTGGAATCCGTGGTGATCATATTCAACACCCCTGTCTTCACATCCCCATCGGCATCACTGATGGTGTAACGGAAGGTTTCGGTGTAGTCATTGGCCACATCCAGCGACAGGCTGTAACTGTAAGCCCCGGTCAACAAATTGACCGAGAGAGTGCCCCCCCCATGAGTCGGAATAGTCAGCACATGGGTAGTAGCGTTATAGCCGGAATAAGCCGTGGTGTAGATAACGTCCGGTGTCGCCGGGTTACCATCGGCATCGTGGGAAATACTGGTAATGGGCAAGGCGGCAGGACCGTCCGCACCAAAGGCCACCCCAGCATCGATCAGCAGGTTGCCTGTGGTTGGCACCTGCACAGTCCCCGAGAGGGTGCTGGCCAACTGACTCAGGTCCGTCACTATGATGGCAGGCTGATCTGTTCCCGTAGCGCCGTTGTAAGAGATAGGCTCCAATGCTGGCGCCGTCGCCCCGCCCCCCATCCCCAAGGCATAGGCCTTGACATCATTGTTGGTCAGGAAATTCTGCCAAGCAGTCTGTTCAGCCGCATTGATACCGTTGTTTCCCGTACCGACCACACCGGGCCAGCTGGTGCTTTCGGTAGGCTCACCATCGGAGAGGAAATAGAGCACGCTCTGTCCGCCGATGATCTTCCCTGCCGAATCATATGCCGCCATCGCCTTGATCAAAGCATCGTCATAATCAGTGCCGCCGTTACCCAAGGTATCGGTAATGTCATCGATAACATCCAGTGCCTGAGCTGCCGTCAACCAGATATCCCCCGAGCCGAGGAAGTTGGTGGTCGCCGTGCTGGCAAACCCCACCAGACGCACCATCACATTGCCCAGATCGTCATAGTCGCTGATCAGTTGCAGGATGGAAGCCCTGGCAACGGCCATCCGGGTAGCAAATCCAGGTGCCTCTGCATCGAAGTCCATACTGCCCGAGGTATCCAATATGATCATCAGATTGGTACCAGGGTTAGAAAACTCTTCTACCCGGGTATTCAGCTCTACCGGTTGAACCGGCACATCATCCACGATGCGCACGATGAGCTGGTCGCTGCCACTGGTGCCAGTCACCCCGTTCACCGCGATGGTCACGCTGTCATCAAACTCGGTCAGCGTAGCCCCCGCCTTATTGTCGTTGTCGATGGTCGCGCTCAGGGTGTAGCTGTAGTTCACCGTCCCACTGGTCGCTGTCCCGCTGTAACTCAGCAGGGTCAGTACCCCCTCCCCGGTGTTGATGGTCTGGCTGCCGTTGAAGGCCTGCATCTGGGCAAAGGTATAGGTCGTGCCCCCTATCACCACGTTCAAAATCCCGTCCGATGCCGCCACCGTGAAGCTGCCTGTCGCCGTCTCGCTGTTGGCCGCCGCATTCGAGCCGTTCGGGCTGAGACCCGCCTCGTAGACCAGGTGGTCCGGACCCATCGCCGCCACCGTCACCACGCTGGCGCTGTCATTCGCACCCTGGATGGTGATGGTCAGCTTGGCGATTGCCTCATCGCCATCGGCATCCTTCATGGTGTACCAGACGTCATAGCCCTGGTTGAAGGCCGATGTCAGTGCCTGGGTCGCCGGACGGCTGTTGTCCAGCGCATAGGTCCAGCTGCCATCGCCGTTTTGCACGAAGTTGCCGTAGGTCGTCAGCGCGGTGACTGCCGCACTGTTGTTATGCCCGGTCGCACTCCAGCCCACGAACACCGCCGGGGTGTCTGCGCCAGAGAGGTCGTTGCCCAGCACGTTGCCGTTCAGGCTCGCCACCACGTCTTCGGTCACGGTGCCGCCGACATTGTCG